>NZ_JBICTO010000020.1:0-110411 GCF_043197715.1 Streptomyces sp. NPDC049040 | reverse complement strand
ATCATCCGACAACACCAACTCGGCCTTCGGCCGACCCGTCCGCGCCACAAGCCAAGTCTACAGATATGAACAAAACTCCTGACTCAGAAGACTAGAAGGGCCTGAACATGTCCTCGGGCCAGCCCTCCGGGAGCTTGTTCGCGAAGACCGCGTAGAGCGGGCCGTACTCGCTCTGGGTCACGAGGAGTTCCCACTGGTCCAAGTCGTGGCACAGGTAGCGCCGGAGCATGCTGAGGAACTGACGGAACTCCTCGTCCGACAGGCGGCCAGTGGGTTCCTGGCTCGGGTCCATGCCGGCAGCGTATCCGTGCGATGACCGGCACGTCAGGGTTTCCTCCTTGTCCTCGTAGTCCTTGAACTCCACGACGGTGGGCGGCAACCATGCCTGGCAGGCGCGGTCCGCCCGCCACGCCTCCTCCACTTTGGCCTTGGCTGCTGGGTGCTCGCACTCAGGTGTGTGTGCGGGGATCACCATGTCGTCCGGCATGGGTTCGAGTCCGCTGACCCGAACTGCGATCAGGGCGACGGGGTGGACCGAGTGTCGAGCGGGCAGTGTCACCAATCGCCACCGGTAGCGCCGCGGTACTTCCTTGGCCCGCACGGGGGCTGTCGAGAGGTTCACCCATCGGTCGTAGTTGGTGCGCATCGTGCGCACCTCCATGCCGCACTTTGGGCATCCCTCGGGCTCGATCCACTCGACGTCGTCCGGATCCGGTTCGGGCGACGGGGCCGCTGTGGCGTCGTCTATCTCCGCCAGCTCGTTGGCCAACCGGTTCCAACACCGCTGGCATAGAACGACGTCGAGCGGCATGGTCCCCCGCCCGCATGCCGGCCGGTCTGGGTCGCGGCACTCCTCGCACACAAGGTCCTGGTTGGTGCGGTCTCTCCCCATACGTTCGAGTGTGTGTGCCCGTGAGCGGAGAGTAATAGGGCGAGATTGAGCCCACGTTGCCAGCCGTCCACCTGGGGAGGATCAGCGCCGGCGGTGAAGTTCCCGCCAGGCGTCGGTGAAAGAGAGCGTGATCGCACCGAGCCAGCTTGAGTCGTGGGGCTCGTCCCAGGTCGCTGGATCCTCAAGAACTGAGGGAATCTCGGCGCGAGGGATCGGTGGGCCGTAGTCGGCTCCTCTGCGCCCGTCCGGTGCAGTCCAGGGTTCGATGCGGTGCACATGCACCCACCCGCGATCGACCAGGCTGAGTACACCGCTCACTAGGTCGACTGGCTCGTAGTCCTCGCCATCATCTATGTCGGCCTCGACGTAAGCGAGAATGCCGGACGCCTCTTGCGCGCAGATCAACAGCGCATGCTCTACCGGGGTAACTGTCTCCCACACATCGTTCATGCGGAGAGACTGACAGGACGCAGTGCGATGCGCTGCACCGGCCCTAGCCTGGCCTTTCTCCCATCCCGTCTGCCGTCGGCCCGCACGTATGTGGAGCGGGCGTGGCTCAGGGCGTCAAGGTGGAGCGCCCTGCTGGACGAACGACCTTGACGCCCTGGGCCGCGACTGCTCGGCTTGCCCAGGTCGATGGCAGGTGGGATGGGAGCACCCCCACTCACCACGATGAACCTGCAGACGCCGGCGAGTTGGGGCCACCTCGGAGCCGGAGCGCCCCCGCCGGAGGCATCGTCTTGGCCTCGGCTGTGCGGGATCACCTCGTGCCGCCGGCCTCCCCCTCGCGGGCGCGCGCGGCGCGGGCCGTGCCGAGCGGGGCGGAGACAGGAGCGACGGCGCGGCCGAGCGCCGGACGCGCGCCCGGCGGAGCGATAGCGGTGTAGGTGCCGGATATTGCATCCGTGCTGGCACAGCCCTGGTGTCCGGGGTCAGCGGTGCCCGGTGGCAGTTGAGTGTCCGATGCAGGGAAGGCTGCCCGTGGAGCCGACTCAGCCGGCTGCGAGGATGCTCGACTGTGGTGCTGCGACTGCCGTACGTCACCCTGTCGACCGCCGTCAGCTTCATACGACTGCTGCCAATGAGCAGCCGCGAGAAAGACCTCGAGATCCTGGTCCTGCGCCACCAACTGGTGGTACTGCAGCGCCAGATAGGCAAGCCCCAACTCACCTGGTCCGACAGGGCACTCCTCGCGGCCCTGCTCCACCGCCTTTCCAGGGAGCGGCTTCGTCGCCTACATCTGATCGTCTCCCCGGACACCCTGCCTCGCTGACACCGCGAGTTGCTCCGACGCCGCCACGCGAAAGCCTCCCGCCCCAAGCACCCGGGCCGGCCCCGCACTGTGCGATCCATCCGCGTCCTGGTCCTGCGCCTCGTGCGAGAGAACCCCAGCTGGGGCTACAGGCGCATACACGGCGAGCTCGGCGCACTCGGCATCAAGGTAGCCGCCTCCACCGTGTGGACCATCCTCAAAGAACACGGCATCCCACCCGCACCCGACCGGCAGCACACCACCTGGGCAGCCTTCCTCCGCTCCCAAACCGAAGCCGTCCTCGCGGCCGACTTCTTCGAGACCAAGACCCTCACCGGCGCGACCCTGACCGTCCTTGCGGTGATCGAACACGCCACCCGACGCGTCCGCATCCTTGGCGTCACTACGCAGTCGACCGCCGCCTGGGTCACTCAGCTTGCACGCAACCTGGCCATGGACATCCAAGACTCCGGAGCGCGGATCACCTACCTGGTCCGCGACCGCGACGTGCGCTACCCGGCCCTCTTCGACACCGTGGTCGCCGATCAGGGTGTCGAGGTCGTCAAGACCGGGGTGAGAATGCCCCGAGTGAACGCGCTCATGGAACGCTGGATCCGCTCCTGCCGAGTCGAACTGCTCGACCGCACCCTCATCTGGGGCCAAACCCACCTCACGCACGCCCTGCGCGAGTACGAGCAGTTCCACAACGAACACAGACCCCACCGGACCCTCGCGGGGGCCGCCCCCCTACGCCCTCTCCCGGAACTCCTCACATCCGACCGGATCAACCACCTCGACGTCCGCAGACACGACCGCCTCAACGGCATCATCCACGAGTACCATCACGCCGCTTGACCTGCACGGACAGTATTCTCGGCACCTACAACCACGACCTGGACCTCATCGACCTCACCGTCGAAACAGCACCCGGCCACGCCACGATCTTGCACACCACGGCACAACATCCCTTCTGGGACGATACGTCCCACGCATGGGTGCTCGCCGGCCAACTGATCCCCGGCCATGCCCTCGAAACCGTGCACAACACCCACGTGCGCGTCACCGCAGTCCGAATCGCCCCGGGCGAAGCGGACATGTACAACCTCACCGTCGACCAGCTCCACACGTACTATGTACTGGCAGGCGAGACGCCAATACTCGTCCACAACGCCGCTGCTGGTGAGTGCTTCCGTGGCGGCCAGGCCGGGGGTGCCGCCGACTTTCGTTCCGAGGCCCAACGACTATAAGACTGACGCTGAAACTGGGTTCGTGCGTGAAACGCATGGAGTTTCAGTATTTGATAACTCTGAGAGCGTGTCATCGAAGGGGTTCATTCCGCATCAGATCGATGAGTCGAGTTTCCCGAGTACGCTCCGCGTGATTCAGCGCGGGAAAGACCCCTCGACATTTCGAAATCGTTCCAGCTCCAGGGGCGAATCTCACTCCTGGAGAATATGCGAAGGAACTGGCGAAAATAGAAACACGGTGAGGTAAAGAGGGGTGGGTGATGTGGCGTGTATGACCTGCAGTTTCCCGCTTATCTTTCGGGGTATGAAGCTGAGTCGGAAGCGAAAGGGTACCTTGTAGGTGTGAAGGTGGTACTGCCTGGGGCTACCTACGAACTGACCGTCTATGACGTTGCACGCTTGGCGCAAGAGGTTGTCGAGGAAGTGCAGTCTGGATTCTTTGCTGTAGCCAATCTGCTAGTCGTTCCTCGAGTAACTCGTGTTGATATCGCTCAAGCCGTAGAGCGAATGTCTCGAAGCGATTTCGAGGAACTCGTACCTCGAACGGAGTCGTAGCTCAGTCGCGGCTCTGGTCCGCGACGACCTACTTTGGTAGGGTGTCGTACTAAAGAAGCCCAGTCAGAATCAGGATCCATGCCAGAAGCCCCGCTGAAGGGACATCAGCGGGGCTTCTGGCGTCCTGACGGCAGTAGTTGACGGCAACGTCGCCGTCGCTGAGCGCAGGCTCCAGGCGAATCTGTCCCAGGACGACTTCGTCCTGGCCGGACTTGCTCCTGTCGATAACCCCATCCGCCCTGGTGGGAGGGTGTGTGAGAGATGCGGCATGTCCGGGTAGGGCGGCCGCTCGAAGGCCCTGGCCCGCACGGTGATGACAGGGAATGATGATCAACTGTGCTGCTTCGACTGGCCTACCTGACCGTGACGAACGCATTCGCGATGCTGCGTCTGCTCCCCATGAGCGATCGTGAACGGGATACGGAGATCGTCGTGCTGCGACATCAGATCATGGCGCTTGAGCGCCAACTCGGAGACGAGCGAGTCCGGTTCACACCGAGCGACCGCGCGTTCCTGGCAGCCCTGCTGCACCGGTTGCCACGGGACGTGCTGCGCGGACTGCGGCTGCTGATACGCCCGGACACGCTCCTGCGCTGGCACCGCGACCTTGTCGCACGCCGCCACGCTGCCATGTCCCGGCCGAAGCGTCCCGGACGACCACGAACCGTGCGCTCCATCCGGATCCTGGTGCTGCGGCTCGCCCGAGAGAACCCCAACTGGGGATACCGTCGCATCCACGGCGAACTCCTCGTCTGGACGTGAAAGTCGCCGCATCCACCGTCTGGGAGATCCTCAAGGACGCCGGCATCGACCCCGCACCCGAACGGCCCTCCAGCACATGGGCAGACCCTCTGCGCTCCCAGGCCGACGCCCTACTGGCCTGCGACTTCTTCGAGACTGTCACCTTGTCCGGGGCGCGACTATATGTCTTCGCGGTGATCGAGCACGCCAGCCGCCGGATCCGGATCCTCGGCACCACCGCCCACCCCACCGCGGTATGGGTGACACAAGCAGCGAAGAACCTCGCCATGGACCTCCAGGACGCCGACTGCCAGGCGAGGTTCCTGATCCGCGACCGGGACGGGAAGTTCCCCGCTCTTTTCGACACCATCCTGAACGACGCGGGGATCCAGGTCGTACTCAGCGGCGTCCGGATGCCGCGCATGAACGCGCTCATGGAGCGGTGGGTGCAGACCTGCCGACGCGAACTCCTCGACCGCACCCTGGTCTGGAACCAGCACCACCTGCTCCACACCCTGCGGGAGTTCGAGGACCACTACAACGCCCACCGACCGCACCAGGGCATCGCGAACGCCCGTCCCCACCAACCATCGCCGATACCGGCCGCGAATACGAGGCAGATCAACCACCTCGACATCCGACGACGCAACCGACTCGGCGGCATCCTCCACGAATACCAACATGCCGCCTGACCTGACGGATGACATTTTCGGCGGGAGCAGCGTGAAAGACGTCGACCTGACCAACTGGATCTGGACCGTGCGCCGGCAGACCACCCGTACTGCTTCAAAATCCCTTCACAACTGCTGACCTGGTCTGATGCTCCCAACCGGACGACCATCCGGCATCATCGCAACGTGCTCGTACAGATGGTCTACCTACTCGCCACCCGGATCTTCGCCTGTCTTGTCCTGCTGTGCCGATCCTCCGCCGCCAAGAACGCCGAGATACTGGTCCTTCGACACGAGGTTGCAGTGCTGCGCCGGCAAGTCGACGCCCCGAAGCCGACCTGGCCCGACCGCGCACTGATCGCCGCTCTGTCCCGGCTACTGCCGCGGATCCTGCGCGGCCACCGGATCGTCTCTCCGCGTACCCTGCTGGCCTGGCACCAGCACCTGGTCAAACAGAAGTGGACCCAGCCCCGATCGCCAGGACGGCCACCGGTATCCGACGAGCTGCACAACCTGATCATCCGGCTCGGCGTCGAGAATCCCCGCTGGGGCGCCCGCCGCGTCCACGGCGAACTGCACCGCCTCGGCCACAAGGTCAGCGCATCCACCGTCCGCCGCATCCTGCGTCAAGCCGGCCTCGGACCCGCACCACGACACCAGCCGGCCCGAGGCGAGTGGGCGGTGTTCCTGAAAGCCCAGGCCAGCGGCCTGCTCGCCACGGACTTCTTTCACGCGGACACCATCGCAGTGCAGCGTCTGTACGCCTTGTTCGTCATGGAGGTCCGCACCCGCACCGTTCACATCCTCGGCGTGACCGCCCACCCCAGTGCCGCCTGGGCGACCCAGCAAGCCCGGCAACTCCTGTGGCACCTCGGCGACAGGGCTGCCGATTTCACCCACCTCATCCGTGACCGCGACACCAAGTTCACCGCCGCGTTCGATGCTGTCTTCGCCAGCGAAAACATCACCGTGACCAAGATTCCCCCGAGAAGCCCGAACTGCAAGGGGAGCCGCATGCTGCTGTCGCGGTCGTCGGGCCTGCCCTGTTCCGCGGTGGGTGATGGTGTCAGGTCGCGCCGAGGCCGTTCAGGAGGGTGGCGGCGACAAGATCGGCGGCCTGCGGGGGTTCCAGGTCGGGGAACCGGTGGGCGACGGTGTCGACGAGTTCGTCCAGGATTGTCCGTGCCCAGGCCGCGTCGACGCCGGCTCGCAGGTAGCCCTCGTCCAGCGCGCGGCGGATGAAGGCGTCGAGGCGCGCACTCTGCTCCTCCCGGCGGCCCCGGGCGGCGGGGTCTTTCTGCATCATCAGGCGCATGTCGACCGGCCATTCGCGACTGACGGGGATGATCCCCTCCAGGTAGCGGTGGAGGGCGACCGGCAGGGGGGACTCGAGCAGGCGGGCTTCGTCCAGAACGCGTTCGGCGGAGTCGAGCTTGGCCTGGAAAACGGCGCTGAGCAGGGCTTCACGGTTTGCGAAGCGGCGGTGGATGGTCGTCCGGTCCACTCCGGCGGCGCCGGCGATGGCCGCCATGGAGGTGCCCGGATCCTCCGCCAGGAGTCGAGCTCCGGCATGGAGGACGGCAGTCAGGTTACGCGCGGCGTCAGCTCTCATGATGCCGCCATTCTACGCATGGGCTCCACTTAGCTGACTAACATCCTCACATGAGATGTGGCACCAGAATTTAATGCATCATCGATGTTGCAATTAGGCAGATTTTGTCTACAGTGGAGTTGCTGTCCCGTTCGGGGCGGTGAAGCAGGTGACGAAACGAGGCACGCGTCATGGCACGGACCTGGCTGATCACGGGGGGCTCGCAGGGCCTGGGCAGGGCCCTGGTGCTCGCGGCCCTGGGGGCCGGCGACAACGTTGTGGTGACCTCCCGCAAGCCTGAGGCGCTGGCTTCCCTGAGGGCCGAGCACCCGGACCAGCTGGAGGCGGTTGCGCTGGACGTCACCTCGGCGTTCCAGTCCCGGGGCGTGGTGGCCGCGGCGGTGGAGCGGTTCGGATCGGTTGACGTCGTCGTCAACAACGCCGGCTACGCCACCAGCGGCTCGATCGAGGACTTCCCCGAGGACGAGTTCCGCGCGCAGGTCGATACCAACCTGTACGGCGTGGTCAACATGACCCGGGCGGTCCTTCCCGTCATGCGCCGCCAGCGGTCCGGGCACATCGTGCAGATCTCCTCAATCGGCGGACGTGTGGGTGGTACGCCTGGCCTGAGCGCCTACCAGACCGCGAAGTTCGCCGTCGAGGGGTTCTCCGAGGCATTGGCGAACGAGGTGGCACCGTTCGGTGTCCACGTCACCATCGTCGAGCCGGGCGGCATCCGCACCGGCTGGGCTGCGGGTGCGGCGGAGCCTTCCGGTCCCATAACCCCCGACTACGAGGAGACTGTGGGCCTGTGGCTGGCCCGGTTCGCGGACTACGCCGGCAACGAGCCCGGCGACCCGGACCGCATGGCCCGCGCGATCATCGGCGCCGTGGATGCCGAGGAGCCCCCGCGTCGGCTGCTGCTCGGCAGCGACGCCCTGGGGATCGCGATCAGCTCGGAGGAAGGCCGTCTGGCCGAGGCCAACAAGTGGGCCGAGGTCAGCCGTTCCACGGACTACCCCACCACCTGACGGCAGTGTGCGGGCGCGGCAGCGAGCCGGTCGAAGCACCGGATCCCCGGGCCGCCCGCGCCGACCGACCGCCCCGCCCCGCCGGCCACCGATTCCAGGAGGAGCGAGAAACAATGACCAAGACCTTTCTGATAGCCGGTGCCGCTGGGGGCCTGGGCGGCCGTGTCGTCACGGTGGCGCTCGCCGCCGGCCACAACGTGGTGGCGACCGACCTGGTGCCCGACGCGGTGCCCGTCCCCCAGGAGCACCGTGACCGGCTGCGCGTACGCGCCTTGGACGTGACCGACCCGGCCTCCGCGCGTGACGCGGTCGCCCACGCGGTCGCCGAGTTCGGAGCCGTCGACGTGCTCGTGAACAGCGCCGGCGCCCGAAGTGTCGGCTCGATCGAGGACATGCCCGAGGACGAGTTCCACCGCGATGTGAACGTCAATTTTTTCGGCGCGGTCAACACGGTCCGCGCCGTGCTTCCGGTGATGCGCCCGCGTCGTTCGGGCAGCATCATCAACCTCTCCACCATCGGAGGCCGGCGCAACCAGCCCGGTCTGGGCGCCTACCAGTCGTCGAAGTGGGCGCTGGGCGGGTTCACCGAGATCCTCGCGCGTGAGGTCGGCCCCATCGGGATCCGCGTCACGCTGGTGGAGCCGGGCGGCATCCGCACCCCCTGGGCAGCCGCCCCGATGCCGGTACCGGACATCCACGACGAGTACGAGGAAACAGTCGGGGCCTTCGCTCGAACCTACAACAACAACCCCGACGTGCAGCGTGGTGACCCGACCAAGATGGCCGCCGTGATCCTGCGTCTCACCGAGGAGCCGGCCCCGCCGACGCGGCTTCTTCTGGCTCCGACGCGGCCTGGCTCGCCCCGCAGATCGCCCGGGCACGCGCTGTGGAGGACGCGGAGTGGCATGAGCTCAGCGTGTCCACCGACCGCGACGGACTCGGTGATTTCGCCGACTCCGCGGTCGCCCAGATGGTCCGCCCGCCCAAGAAGGGCTGACCGGGAGCGATCCGCCTGCCAGCCCGATTCTGGGCCGCGTCAGCCCCTGCCCGGCTGCCAGCGACATCACCACGACGAACTTCCGCGAGCTGCCGGGCGCACGCCCCAGAGCGTGCGGCCACGGCCGACGGCAGCGTATTCCCCGGCCGCACCCGCAGCTCGTCTGCCGGCGCAGCACCGATCGGGGCGCGCACCTGCGGTTGCGCGCCTCCCCATCTCCCTCCCCCTTCCTCACCCGACACTGAACTTGAAGGAATGACAGACATGACTGTGCGTGACCGTCTGTATATCGGCGGTTCCTGGGTTGCTCCCAGCGCCCCGGAGCTGACGCTCGACATCTTCTCCCCGCATGACCAGTCGGTGCTCGGCCGCGTGGCGCAGGCCGCGCCGACCGACGTGGACAAGGCCGTCGCCGCGGCCCGCGCCGCCTTCGACCACGGTCCGTGGCCACACACCACGCCGGCAGAACGTCAGGAAGTCGTGCGCCGTTACGACGCGCTGCGTACCGCCCGCGCCGACGAGATCGCCGCGGCGATCTCCGCGGAGAACGGTTCAGCCGGCTGGTTCACCAAGGTCGGCCAGCCCTTCCTGACCCGCCAGGTGAACGCCTACCTCAAAGCGGCCGAGGAGTTCGGCTGGGAAGAGGTCGTCGCGCCGTCCGACCCGTCGGTGGCCTTCGACACCATCGTGCGCCGTGAGGCGATCGGTGTGGTCGCCGCGGTCATACCCTGGAACTCGCCGTTTTCCGCCGCCACCGCCAAGCTGGTCCCGGCCCTGCTGGCCGGTAACACCGTCGTGCTGAAGGTCTCCCCGGAGAACTCGCTGAGCATGGCCCTGCTGGCGGAGCTCTGGCACGAGGCCGGCCTGCCCGAGGGCGTGCTCAGCGTCATTCCGGCGGACCGTCGGACCAGCGAGTACCTCGTCTCGCATGCCGGGGTGGACAAGATCTCCTTCACCGGTTCGACGCGGGCCGGCCGCCGTATCGCCTCCATCGCCGGCGAGCAGCTGAAGCGGGTGGGCCTGGAGCTGGGCGGCAAGTCCGCCGCACTCATCCTGGACGACGCGGACCTTACGGCCGCGATGCAAGGTCTGCGGTTCGGCTCCCTGGGCAACAACGGCGAGGCGTGCATCCTGCAGACCCGCATCCTGGCACCCCGCAGCCGTTACGAGGAGGTCGTGGCCGCGGTGAAGGAGATGGTCGAGTCACTGAAGGTCGGCGACCCCTCCGCTCCCGACACCTTCATCGGCCCGATGATCCGCCGCGACCAGCAGCAGCGCGTCATCGACTACATCAACATCGGTATCGAGGACGGCGCGCGCCTGGTGACCGGCGGCCGGCACGTCCCCGAAGGCCTGGAGAAGGGCAACTACGTCACCCCCACCGTGTTCGCCGACGTCGACAACAGCATGCGCATCGCGCAGGAGGAGATCTTCGGCCCGGTCCTGGTCGTCATCGCCTACGACGACGATGACGACGCCGTCCGCATCGCCAACGACTCCCAGTACGGCCTGTCCGGCGGTATCTGGACCTCTGATCCCGACCGTGCCCTGGCCACCGCCCGACGGCTGCGCACCGGCACAGTCACGCTGAACGGATCGCCGATCAGCTTCGACGGCCCCTTCGGCGGCTACAAGGCCAGCGGCCTCGGCCGTGAGTACGGCAAGGCCGGTCTGACCGGCTACGTCGAGCACAAGTCCATCACCCGCACCCGGTAGTCACACCCCAGCGGGACGGACTGCCGGAGAACGAAGGGCCCGTCCCGCACGGCTCCCGATCCGCCCACGATCCAGGGGCCGCTCGAAGACCATGGGGGGATCCCCGCCGTCGCAGTCCGGACTGGACATTCGATCCACGCCCTGTAGCCCGGACGGTTCACCCGACCGAGCAGACCGATTGCACACGGTGCGAGCATGGAAATCAGCCTCGTGCGACGAACAGCCGTCCCGCCGCCCCGGCGAGCAGCAACCCCAGCGAGTGGGGAACCACCCTGACCCGCAGCCGAACCCTGAACGGCGCGTGGTGGCCAGGACCGCCGGCCCACCACCCCGCACCACCGACCGACAAGGAGCAGAGATGAGTACCGACGACGTCTACGAGCAGGCGCTGGACACCGCAAGCGAACTCCTGGGACAGCGCCTGGAACTCCCGATGAGCCCCGGTGAACCGGCCTCCGGAGCCGACTTCCGCAAGGTCGCGACGGTGCACACGTTCGGGGACTCATGGACCCGTACCGCACTGTCGACGCACGACCGATCCCTGGTCTCCGTCGCCATCGCCGCGACGCTGGGCGCCTTCGAACCGCTGCGCGGGCAGCTGCGCATCGCGCTCAACAACAACGTCACTCAAGACGAGATCGTCGACCTCTTCATCCACCTCGGCGTCTACGCAGGAGCGGCCCGCGCCTTCGAGACATACCAGGTCGCCTTGTCCGTCTTCGCCGAGAACGCTTCGTCCAACCCCGTCTGATTCTCCAGCATCCAGGCCTGTGCGGGCAGGAGCTGGTCCCAGCCGAGCCGTTGTGCTTGGACCCATGCGCCGAGGCCTTCGCCTTGGAGGGTGGCCTGGCCGGGTGGGGACGGGTGCGCCGACGGTGATCAGAGCGCGGCACCGGCAGTAGCAGCGCTGCCAGGCGACGGGCCAGGCGGGACACCACGACGGGTCGATGGCCTCCAGAGCGTCCCTGCGCTGTTCGGTGAGCGCACCCGTGGTGGAGCCGACCGGCAGGCCGACGTCGCGCCCCCGGATCCACCCACGACGCCCGCCTGCGCCTGATCACCCAAGCCTCCCACCAGAATACGCCGCACGCCTCATGGCAGCCCTGCTGCACCGACTGCCGACGGACGCGCTGGGGTGGCATGCCGCGCATCAGGCAACAGCGCCGAGGGGGCGTCCGCCCCAGCGGATGCCTTTCTCGCTGCGGCCACCGCCGACGGTCACCGCGTACTTGTCGAGGGCACGCAGGCCCGGTGCCGTCTTGCGGGTGTCCAGAATGCGGGTCCTGGTCGCGGCCACGGCCTTGACGTAGCGGTCGGTCAGTGTCGCGATGCCGCACAGGCGCTGCAGGAAGTTCAGCGCCGTGCGCTCGCCGGTGATCAGGCTGCGCGCCGGACCGGACAGGCGCAACAGGACGTCGCCGCCGGTCAGCCGGGCGCCATCGGCGACGCTCGCCTCGATCTCGACCTCGGGATCGACCTGCGCGAAGACCTCGGCGACCGTGGGGAGGCCGGCGGCAATGCCGCTCTGCCGGGTGCGGACTTCGGCCGTGGCCGCCAGGTCTTCGGGAACGCTCCACGCGGTGGTGATGTCGTTCCCCGAGGCGTCCTCGGCCAGGGCAGCGGCGACGGCGGTTCGTCCCCCAGCCGAGGGAAACTGTGTCGTAGTCATCTGGTCTCCAACTCCGAGTGGGCGTTGAGCCTGGCGGTCACCACCACTGACGCAGTTGCAGCGCAGGTAGTGCTCCCAGGCGGTGATCGTGGGGTTACGCAGCGCACGGTGCGGTGCGACACGGGTGGGCGGTTGCCACGACGGCCCCCTTCGTTTCGTTTTCCGAAGCGATCGCCGATGGTAGCGTTTCGGAATCCGAAGCATCAACCTTGGAGGCTGGACTCCACGCCATGCCAACCCCAAAACCCCGCAGGCCAGTTCGCGGTTCGACCACCGGTCGCCCCCTCATGGCCGCACTCGACCTGTTCGGACGGCGGTGGAGCCTGCGCATCCTTTGGGAGCTGCGCGGGGGCCCCCTTGGGTTCCGCCCACTGCAGAAGCAGTGCGACGACATGTCCTCCAGCGTGATGCGGCAGCGCCTGACCGAACTGCTGGATGCCCACGTAATTCACCAACTACCCGACAGCCGGTACGAGCTCACTCCACTGGGGCGGGATGCCTGCCTCGCACTCGGCCCCCTCGCCCAGTGGTCGGAGCGCTGGGCGGAGATGCTCGACCCGCAACCGGCGCACCGCAACAGCGAGCGGCCTGCCGACGGCACCTCGCGTCCCGACGCCGTGGGCGACGGGACGCCCGAGAGGGGTTCCGCCGGGTGACGCCCAGGCGGTCTGGGTTGACGGCACACTCGGAACCTCCGCCGGCAGTAGGTCCTCGCCGAGCTGGGCAAGGTGATGGGCGTCGCCGTGCAGAGTGAGCACGCGGGCGCCAGTCCGCTCGCCCAGCCGGGTACTGAGCACGCTCGATGACGTGCGTTCACAACGGCGCTGCAACTTTTCGAAACCTGCCGGGGCTTGGTTCCCACAGGATGCGCAGCGCCCAGCGCCGCCCGAGCGGCTCGAGTGCAGCCATGACCGGGCGCCCTGAATCGGACCTCGTGCCGGTGAACCCGGCCGAGGCGTTCTGGCTTCCACGCCCACTCCTTGCGCTTCGGGTTTCGAAGCACCATAGTGATTCGAAAACCGAAGCAGGAGGTGCCCATGCCGCGCATCGAACCGCTCACCCCGCCATATCCCACGCCCATCGACCAGGCACTGCGCCGATGGATGCCTCCCGGCGTGACACACGAGCCGCTCACGCTGTTCCGGGTACTGCACCACAACCCGGAACTGGCCTCACGCATGTTCGCCCTGGGGGCTGGCCTACTGAGCCGCGGTCTTCTTCCCGCCACCGACCGCGAGATCATCATCGCCCGAGTAACCGCACGCACCGGCTGCGCCTACGAATGGGGGGCACACGCCGCGACCCTCGCCCAGCAGGCCGGACTGAGCCAGGAACAGCTCCAGGCCACCACCGACATCGACGGCGCAGCCCACACCGCGTGGCTGCCTCGTCATGCGGCACTGTTCAACGCCGTCGACGAACTGCACGACACAGCACAACTCTCACAACCGGCCTGGGATTCCCTGAGCGCCCACTACGAAGACGCCCAACTCCTGGAGTTCCTCGTGCTGGCCGGCTGGTACCGAACCATCAGCTACCTGGCCAACGGGCTCCTCCTGGAGGAAGAGCCCTGGGGCGCCCCGTTCCCGGCGCAGTGAGCCCTTTCCCAACTTCACGCCGAGCTGGCCAGATGTAGAGCGAGGACGGCTTGAGCGGGACATCGTTCACGACTTCATCCAGACAAGGATGCCTGGTGAACTGAGCGATTGGTACGAGTTGTAGGCAGGGCTCCATCGCCAACTGAGACATCGTCCTATCTCGACCGCACACCACAATCAGCCAGTCCCTTGCGAACCTGTGGGGCTCAAAAGCACGAATCGCGCCTGGTTCTGTAGCCCGCCACCGTGAAGAACCCGGAGCCCAGGTCCCTCAGCTGCGACTCTTGCTCGCCTGGGACCATGCTTCGTGATCACGTCAACGGTGTACGCCGTAACCCGTCGTCTGCTCTCCCTGCCCGCGTTGCTGCTGCGGCGTGACATCTCCAAAGAGGCGGAGCTACTGGTGCTGCGGCACGAGAACGCGGTCCTGCGCCGACAAATCCCGCGCGTGCGCTACAAACCAGCCGATCGACTGTGGTTCGCCGCGCTCGCGCACCTGATATCGCGCCGCCGCTGGGCCCAGGCCTTCCCGATCACCCCCTCCACACTGCTCGCCTGGCACCGCAAACTCGTAGCCAAGAAATGGGGCTACAGCCGGCAACGCCCACCCGGACGCTCGCCCACGGCCACCGCCGTCAAAACCCTGATCCTGCGCATGGCTGCCGACAACCCAGGATGGGGCCACCAGCGCATCCACGGCGAACGAGCGCGTTCCCACCCCCTGGGGCGACGGAGGGCCGCTGTGACCGAAGCCCGCATCGACCTCGAACCCCGGCGTGCCGCCCAGGACCTGGCGTCCCTGGTCCTGACCGTGGTCGAGCTCCTGCGTCAGCTCATGGAACGCCAGGCGATCCGCCGGATCGACCAGGGCACCCTCACGGACGATCAGGAGGAGCGCATCGGTACCGCCCTCATGCTGCTCGACAGCCGCATGGACGAGCTCTGCGCCGCGCACGGCCTGCGCCGCGAGGACCTCCGACTGCACCTCGGTCCCCTCGGCCCACTCCTGTCGGAAGACGCCTGGTGACGACGGGGTCAATCTGGCCGCCGAACCTCACGCAAAGCGGCACTGACGTCCGCGCCCCCGCCGCTCACTCCTTGGGCTGGGCACCCGCGAGCACGACCTTGCCGAGGCCGCCACCTCCGATTGGGGCATCGGCCTCGGGCCGGGCGGCGGCAACGCGGGCGGGCGCGTCGTCGCGGCGGGCCCGCCGGCCAAGGTGGCGAAGGGCTGCCGCAGCGCCGCCGCGCCCTATCGCGCGGCCCGGTTCGCCCGCTCCTGACGACGGCGCGAGGAGCCGGGTACCGGGCAGGCAGTGGCAACGCAAGGGATCTGGCGGTCTCCTCGCCGGCCGGACAGCGTTTGCGGGCCAGGTGAGGCGTGGGGGTCGACGTGGTATACCGCTACCGTGATGGCTGAGGGTCGGCGGGCGCCGTGGCGGTGAGCCGGGGCAGGATGTCGTTCCTGTAGAAGTCGAAGAACTGCCGCTGGTCCGGGCCGATCTGGCCGACGTACACCTCGTCGAATCCGGCCCGGGTGTAGGCGGTGACCGCCTCGATGTGTTCGTCGGCGTTGTCACCGCAGACGACCGCCTCGGCGATCATGTCCTCGGTGACGAGGGCGTTCGCCTGCTGGAAGTGTTCCGGCGTCGGCAGGATCTGCGGCAGTTCGCCGGGGAGCTGCTCGTTCGGCCAGAGCCGGTGCACGGTCGTGACCGCGCGGTGCCGGTCGGTGTCCCAGCAGACCTTGAGGCCGCCGACGACCGGTTTCCCGGCGCCACCCGCTTTTCGGAAGGTTTCCACCAGGGAGGCGTCGGGCTGCATCGTCACGAACCCGTCGCCGATCCGCCCGGCCAGTTCCGCCGCGCGCGGGCCGAATCCGGAGATGTACAGCGGCGCCGGCTGGTCGGGGAGGGTGTAGAGGCGCGCGTTCCGCACCGCGTAGTGGGTGCCGCGGTGCGTGACCCGCTCACCGGTGGACAGCTTCCTGATCACCTCCACCGCTTCCTCCAGCATCTCCAGACGCACGTCGGCGTCGGGCCAGTCGTCATCGAGGATGTGTTCGTTCAGCGCCTCGCCGCTGCCCAGCCCGAAGCGGAAGCCTCCACCGGTGAGCACGGCGGCGGTGGCCGCGGCCTGCGCGTTGACCGCCGGGTGGATGCGGATCGTGGGGCAGGTCACCAGCGTGGTGATCGGCAGCGACGTCACCTGGGACAGGGCGCCGATCATCGACCAGACGAAGGCGCTCTCCCCCTGTTCGTCGTTCCACGGGTGGAAATGGTCCGAGATGGCGAGCCCCTGAAAACCGGCCTCCTGCGCCATGCGGGCCTGGTCGAGAAGCTCACCCGGGGTGAACTCCTCGGAGGAGAGAAAATATCCGTAGCGGGTCACGGCGGTACCTTTCCTTGCGCTGAAGGCGTTCAGGCCCTGTCCGGAGGGGCGGCGAGGACACTGTCGTCGAGGCGGGTGAGCAGTTCGGCCGGGGAGTCGTAGACGGTTTCCATCCCGGACTCGTGAAGCTCCTGCCGGGTCCAGCCGCCGGTGAGCACGCCCAGGCAGCGGACCCCTGCCCTGCGCGCGGCCTGCCCGTCCCAGGCGGCATCCCCGACGAAGACCGCGTGCTCGGCCGGAACACCGGCCTTGTCCAGCGCCTGCTCGACCAGGTCGGGGGCCGGCTTGCTGGACGAGACGTCGGAGGCGGTGGTGACCGCGGCGATCGCGTCGCCGGCGTCGAGCGCGCGGATCATCACCTCGGCCTCGTTCTTCTTGGCGGACGAGGCCAGCACGACCCGCCAGCCGCGGGCGGCACAAGCCCGCAGCAGGTCGTGCGCCCCGGGCAGCGGGGCCAGCCGGGACCAGTACTGCGCGTAAAGGGTGTCGTGGGCGGCGCTGAGCGCCGCGTCCCCGCCGTGGTCACGCTCCTCACCCAGGAGCGCGTCGAGCAGGTGGTCGCTGCCCATGCCGATGCTCCGGTGGATACGCGCCATGGCGACCTGCGCGCCCTGCTGTCTCAGCGCCTCGGACCAGGCAACCGTATGCAGGTAGACGGTGTCCATCAGCGTACCGTCGACGTCGAAGAGCACCGCTCCGACGGCGTCGGATGACGCCGGTCCGGCCGCGTCGTCGCCGGGTGACTCGGGCATGGTCATGCCTCATCCTCTCCGCGCTTCCGGGGGGTCGCGCCCCGCCAGGGCCGAACGGGTCCAAGTGCTTCTGACAGGTCGCCGCCAGGGGCCGCGGGCAGCGTCACTGCGGCCAGTTCCCCGTCACGCGTTGCACGGCGTGCGCACCGACGCGTTCCACCGTCGCCTTCACCACGGCGAAGATGGCGCCCTGGACAGCGGCCGCGAGCAGGATCTCCTGCCAGCCGCGGTCCTTGTCGGTGGCGTCCGGCGCGTCCTCCTGGTGGGTCACCAGCTTCCAGGACTGCCGGAACACCGCCCCTGCCACGGCCCCGTTGACCGCGCCGAGCAGCAGCCCGACCGGCTTGTACGCGAGCGCCGCGGCCTTCATTCCCGACCCCCGCGTGGCGTCGTCATGTATTCGGTGGACATGGAGCAGATCCTCGCGATCGTCTCGGCGGCATCTGGCTGTCCGCGTGCCCCGCGAACGCCACACCACCCGCCCGGCAGCGGCGTACGGCTGTGCGGGGGAATCCGCGGCGGGGCGCGGGTGGCGCCCGCGGGAAAGGGAACGCGCAGGGCATGCCGAACAACGGAGCACTGCCCGGGGCCGCCGAGTCGTACTGGATGAGCAGCACCGACTCCACGCGTTTCGCGCCACTGACCGCCGACGTCACCGTGGACGTGGCGGTGGTCGGTGGCGGTATCGCAGGCCTGAGCGCGGCGTGGGAGGCGGCAGAGTCGGGGCGCTCGGTCGCCGTCGTGGAGGCCGACCGGATCGCCGCCGGCGTCAGCGGATACACCACGGCGAAACTGACGGCCCAACACGGCCTGATCTACGAACGGCTGCTGCGCACCCGCGGGCCGCAGGGGGCCCGCACCAACGCCGCCCGGTCCGCCTTGGGCGGCCGCGTCACCCGAACCACTATCAGCGCCGCTCAACGCCTCCTGGCCCGGCACTCACCAACCGGCGCCTGATCCCCTGCCGACTGCGCGAGCGGCAGGCGCAGCCCCGGGGTGCTCCGGTGGCCGATCCGCGGTTGCAGGGTTCAACCCGCCGCTATCTGATGAGAAGGATCGGCGTCGCCCGCTCTCGCGCAAGGGGTCGACGCGCAGGGTGAATCGTCGGCCACCGAACGACTCAGGTGGACTCGGAATGCGGGTGCGCCAGGAGGGTGAACGATGGCGGAGGACGGTCCGGAGCGCGGCGACGCCGCTCACGAAGCCGCGCATCGTGCGGAGACTGCCCCCGCGAAGCCGTCGAATCTGCCGCAGGGGGCCTCGCGCGGGATCCTGCGTCGCACGGTCAAGGAATACAAGGCTGACAACCTGGCCGACTTGGCCGCGGCACTCACCTACTACGCAGTGCTGGCGATCTTTCCGGCGATACTGGCGCTGGTGTCGATCGTGGGCCTGCTGGGCCCATCCGCGGTCAGGTCGCTGACCGACAACATCACCACCCTCGCGCCGGGGCCGGTACGCACCGTACTGACCAGCATCGTGAAACAGGTGCAGAACAACCAGGGGTCGGCGGTGATCGCCCTGGTCGTCGGCATCGTCGTCGCCCTGTGGTCCGCTTCCGGCTACGTGGCGGCCTTCATGCGAGCCGGCAACGCGGTCTACGACATCGGCGAGGGCCGCCCGGTCTGGAAGACCCTCCCGACCCGCCTGGCCATCACCGTCTTCATCGTCGTCATGCTGGCCGCCATCTCGGTGGGCATCGTCTTCACCGGAAAGCTAGCCAGCAGGACCGGAAGCGTCCTGGGCCTGGGCGACACCGCGGTCACCGTCTGGAACTACGCCAAGTGGCCCGTGATGGTTGTCCTGTTCGCACTCGTGGTCGCGGTCCTGCACTGGGCAGCGCCGAACGTCCGGCACGGCTTCAGATGGGTGACGCGCGGCAGCCTGCTGAGCGTCGGCCTCTGGCTCGTCGCCTCCGCCGCCTTCGCGGTCTACGTCGCCCACTTCAGCAGTTACAACAAGACCTACGGCACCTTCGCGGCCATCATCATCTTCCTCATCTGGCTCTGGATCTCCAATATCGCCCTTCTCCTGGGACTTGAATTCAATGCGGAGACCGAACGTGCGCGGGCTATCGCGGGCGGCCACCCCTCCAAGGAGGAGCCGTACGTCGAGCCGCGTGACAACCGTGAATTCTGAGGTTTGGCCACGTCTGCTTGATGTCAGTGACGACCTCGCCGCACTGGCCACCCCGATACGTCGACACCGTCCTCACAGCCGCCCACGCCCGCAGTCGAAGCGGGATGCCGCCAGCGGGCCGGGCGGGCCTGCGCGACGGCCCGCAATCTGCACCTGCCCTTGAGGCGTGCACCGCCACCCGGAGAGGAAGCCCTTGGCACGACGTAGTGAGTACGACACGGGCAAGGCCGCCGGACCTCTCAAGGTCCCGGTCGCAGCCACCCCCTGGGCACACCACGCCGGGCTGGTGCTGGCGCCGGACGCCTCCCCGGGACGGTGGAGTCGGCGGGCGGTCGAGGCGATGGACGTGGCCGCGATCCTGTCCGGTTCGGAAACTCATCGCTGCTGATGGTAGGCGTCTGGCGCGGCATCAGGGTCTGCTGGAACCCTGTCCGGGTGATCGTCTCACTGATGTATCGGGTGGTACGCAAGCTCCTCACGGTCCCGGCGGTGCTGATGCGTCGTGACATGGCCAAGGACGCGGAATTGCTGGTGTTGCGCCACGAGAACTCGGTGCTGCGCAGGCAACTCACCGGTCCTGTGCGGTACAAGCCGGCGGATCGGCTATGGCTCGCGGCACTGTCCTCGCTGATCCCGCGGCGTCGGTGGGCGCAGGTGTTCCCGGTGACGCCCGCGACGCTGTTGGCGTGGCACCGCAGACTGACCACTCGGGAGTGGGACTGCAGCAAGCGCCGGACCAGGTCCGGCAGACCCATGATGGCGGGGGCGGTAAAGGCTCTGGTGGTGCGGCTGGCCAAGGAGAATCCGAGGTGGGGCTGCCGTCGGATCCAGGGCGAACCGGCTCGGCCCGGGCATCCGGTCGGCTCGACGACGGTCTGGGAGATCCTGACGGCGGCCGGCAAAGATCCGACCCCCAGACGCAGCGGGCCGACGTGGCGTGAGTTCCTGACCGCGCAGGCCAAAGGCATCGTCGCCTGCGACTTCCTACACATCGGCCTGGTCGACCTGCGCCAGGTGTACGCGCTGGTGTTCCTCGAGCACGGGACACGCAAGCTGCACATCGCCGGCGTAACCGCCCACCCCACGGGGGCGTGGACGACACAGCAGGCAAGAAATCTTGCCGTCGAACTGGGTGCGCGGGAGTAATTGTCAAGACCTGTGGATGGCCCGCTCGATGGTTGTCCCGATGACTGCGGACGTGACCTCCGCGACCTGACGGGTTGTGACTCTTTGCGGCCGCTTCAGCGGTTGCGCTGCGGTGATCGAAATTGGATCGTCTGCGGCTCGTAGTCAGCCGTAGGGTGCGGCAATGGACTGGAATGGCTGGCATGACAAGTACGACGTAGCGGACTCCTGGATGGCACGGAGGCTGCGGACCGTTCAATCGCAGACCCGGGCTGCCCTGGACGATGCCCCGGCCGGGCCGCTGAAAGTGATCAGCCTGTGCGCCGGGGACGGTCGTGACCTCCTCCAAGTCCTGTCCGATCATCCGCGCCGCCACGAGGTGCGGACGAGGCTTGTCGAGTTGGACGCCCGCAACACTGCCGCGGCTTCGGAGACGGCCCGCCTGGCAAAGCTGGACCAGGTCGAGGTGGTGACGGGTGACGCCTCCCTCATCGACCAGTACCGGGACATGACCCCCGCGGACCTCGTTCTGATCTGCGGGGTCTTCGGAAACATCACCGACAGCGACATCGAGCACACCATCGGCGCTTGCAGCCAGTTGTGCAAGACCGGTGGCACCGTCATCTGGACCCGCAACCGTGCCACCCCGGACCGAGTGCCCATGATCTGCGATTGGTTCTCTGCGCAGGGTTTCGAACTGAAGTGGCTGTCGGAACCGGATGCCGGCTTCGGGGTCGGTGTGCACCGGTTCACCGGCACGCCTCGACCCCTGCGCACCGGCACCCGGCTGTTCGAGTTCGTGGGCTACGACCTGCTCCGTCAGCGCGAGGCTGCACAATCCGGCTGACCTCTGTCGTGGCAGCCAGACTCTTGTCTGAGTGTTTGCCTATCCTGGACAGCCGCCACAAGATCAGGCAGCGACCTGCGAACGTTCGACCAGGATGCCGTTCTCGAACCGGGTGCCCGCACGGACCAGGGGGACAAGGTGTGCTCTGGTGATTGCGCGCCAGCGGTCCTGGGCTGACTCGACGAGCTTGAACACCATGGCGAGGGCGGCGGCCGGGCTGCCGGCCCCGCGAGTGACCTTGGTGCGGAGCTTGACCGTGGAGAATGTCGACTCGATCGGGTTCGTGGTCCTCAGGTGGATCCAGTGCTCGGCCGGGAAGTCGTAGAACGCCAGCAGCTCATCGCGGTCATCGGTGATCTTTGCGACAGCCTTCGGCCACTTCGTGCCATAGGTCCTCGCGAACGCCTCGATCGCCTTGTCTGCGTGGGCGCGGTCCTCGGCGTTGTAGATCTCCTGCAGGGCCTTCGTTGCGCCTGGCTGTGCGGACTTTGGCAAGGCGTTCGTGACGTTTCGGGCTTTGTGGACCCAGCACCTCTGGTGCCGGGCAGCGGAGAAGACCTCGGCCAGGGCCATCCACAGGCCCATCGCGCCGTCGCCGACGACCAGCTCGGGGTCGCGCATACCGCGACGGCGACAGTCGCGCAGCAGGTCGGCCCACGACTCGGTCGACTCCCGCAGTCCCTCCGCGAGCGCGATCAGCTCCTTGGTGCCGTCCAATCGCACGCCGAGCAGGACCAGTACGCACGAGTGCGCCTGGCCGAGTCTCACCTTGGGGTGCACGCCGTCGGCCCACACGTAGACGAAGTCCCGGTCAGACAGGTCGCGGTCCTGGAAGGCGGTGTGGTCGTCCTGCCACTGCTTCGTCAGCCGGGTCACGGTCGCCGGCGACAGTCCGGCCGCCGAGCCGAGGAACTGCTCCAGCGCGGGAACGAAGTCACCGGAGGAAAGTCCGTACAGGTAGAGCAGCGGCAGAACCTCGGAGACCTTCGGCGACTTGCGGCACCACGGGGCCAGGATCTTGGAGGAGAACCTCTTGCGTTCGCCGGTGGCCTCATCGACGCGGCGGTCGTTGACGCGTGGCGCGATGACCTCAACCGCGCCGGCCGCCGTGGTAACGGTTCGCGGCTGGTGGTGGCCGTTGCGGACCACCAGGCGGTGCCCGCGCTCGTCCCGTTCGGCGGTCAACTCAGCTATGTACTGGTTGACTTCCGCCTCCAGAGCGGCGGCCAGCATCCGGCGGGCGCCTTCGCGGACGATCTCGTCGATCAGGGCGCCGGACTCGGTGGTGCCGTCGGCGGTGACTACGCTGAGCACGGGCGTGCCTTCCCGACCCGCGCGCCAACGCGGGCCTACTCGGTGACCATCACAGGATCATTCGGGAAGGTACGCCATCCACGTCCCACCCGGAGCTGATCCACAGGTCTTGAGCATTGCTCGGTGCGCGGGTCGAGTCGCTGCGCTTCATGCTCCGCGACCGGGACGCGAAATACACCAAGCCCTTTGACGCGGTCTTCGCAGCCGACAGCATCGAGGTCATGCAGACCGCGCCTCGGGCTCCCCGGATGAACGCGCACTGTGAACCTGTCATCGGCACCCTGCACCGCGAGGCCCTCGACCACATGCTGATACGGAACGAGTCCCACGCCCGGCAAGTCCTCAATACCTACGCCCGGCACTACAACGGTCATCGCCCACACCAGGCCAGGGGCCAACTCTCCCCGCTCGCCCGAGAACACACAGCGCCCACGACCGCTCCAACCCCTCACCGGCTCCTACGCACACGACTGCTCGGTGGCGTGATCAACGAGTACGGATACGCGGCCTGACCAGCAGCGACGAGTTTCCGAACGGCACACCCTGGCCCCAGTCTCGCGACCGTGTCCGCGAGCGTCCCGGGACCGCGCGAGTTGCTGAGCACGACCTGGTGGCCGGCCTCGACGGCGAACCGCGCGATGGTGCTGCCGATGGCTCCGCTTCCGATGAGTCCCACGGTCGTCATGTTCGCGGCGTCCTTCCAGAAGAGCCTTGTCCTGGTACGAGCCTCGTCGTCAGAGCCTCGTCCTTGCCATGTGCCGGTTCCGTCGCGATCCGGGTCCCCTGCCGTCAGCCGGCGGGGAGGTAGTGGCCGTTGTCCAGATCGGCGAGCAGGCGGGGCTGAGCCGGCTCCCAGCCCAGGGTCCGGCGGGTGATGAGGTTGGACGTCGGGTAGCTCTGCGTGACGACGTTCGTAAGGAACCCGAAATGTGCCGGCAGGATCAGCTCGTCCAGGGGAACGCTCATGGCGGGCAGGCCCAGGCGGCTGCCGATGGCCTCGGCGATCTCGCGGAACGGGACGCCCCCGTCCTCGACCGCGTGCCAGTAGCTGCCGGCCGGGCCCTTCTCCAGCGCCAGACGGAACAGGGATGCGGCATCGCGGGCGTGCACGGCGTTCCACCGGTTCGCGCCGTCTCCGGGGTAGCCGGCGAAGCCCTTCTCCTTCGCGAGCGCGATCAGCATGGGGAGAAAGCCACGGTCGGTCGCGCTGTGCATGATGTTGGCGATCCGCACGACCGAGGACCGTACGTTCTGCTCGGCGAGTCCGATGACGGCGGACTCCACGACATTACGGGCACGCAGGGTGCCCTTGTGCTCGTCGCCGACGGGCAGGGCCGGGTCTTCCTCGGTACCCGGCCGGCCCAGGTACGTCCCGGTCCCGGGCGAGCCGATACTTCCCGCCGCGACCAGCGGCTTACCGGTCCCCGCGAGGGCCTCGCCGTACGCGAGCATGACCGGGAGCTCTGCGGCGGCCACGGCGGCCATCCCGCCGGAGGGAAGCAGGTCCTGCCGGTGCGCGACGTGGATGACGCCGTCGGAGTCCACGGCCGCCTCCTTGAGCCCGTCGAGGTCCTGGAGGTCGCCGCGGCGCTTCTTCGCGCCGAGCGCGGACAGTGCCGTGGCGGCCCTGTCCGACCGGACGAGGCCGGTGACCTCGTGTCCTGCCGCGATGAGTTCGGGGATGATGTACGAACCGGAATGGCCGGTCCCGCCAGTGACGAGGACTCGCAACGTACTGCTCCTTGTCGGTGATGTGGTGCGCGAAGTGGTGGTGCCGGGTGGTGGTGCGGGTGTGCTCAGCCGCGGAGGTCGACGCCGAGGGCGACGTCGAAGGTCCCCGCGCCGTTCCGGGCCAGGCCCATCAGCAGCGGCCCGATCCCTTCCAGCCAGCGGGCCATCTCCAGGCCGCCGACGTCGAGGGGACGCAGTCCGAGACTCCCGATGAACGCCGACACGTCGGCCTTGGCCCGTGCGTCGTCTCCGGCGAAAAGCACGTCCAACCGACGCTCCTGGACCAGGACATGGCCGAACACTGTGTTGAACGCCTTCACGACGTGCGCGCCCGCCGGAGCCGCCTTGGCGATCTCCTGCGCACCGGACGTGCCCTCGGGAGTGACCACCCCGGTGGCGTCGGCGTCGAACGTGTTGGAGATGTCGATGATGACCTTGCCGGCCAAGGCATCCCCGTACTGGGCGACGACCGGCACGGCGCTGGTGTAGGGCACGGCGAGGACAACGATGTCGCCCACAGGGACGGCGCCGAAGGCCCCCACCGTGGCCCCGGCGCCGAGCTCGGCAGCCAGGCCCTTGGCCTTGGCGGCGTCGCGGCCGATCAGCTCGACGGAGTTACCGCCCGCTACCGCACGTGAGGCGATGGCGTGGGTCATGCCGCCCAGACCGATGAAACTGATGCTGCTCATGGTGAGTTCTCTCTTCCTCTGGTTTCCTCGGTGGTCGCTTCTTAGGTGTCACAACCGGCCGGTACGCTCGATCACCTGGCCGGCGAAGTCGAGCAACTGGTCAAGGCCGGCGAACATCGTGAAGGCATCGAAGTACGCCTCATCGACACCGGATTCGGCGTACCGCTTCAGGTGGTCCGCGACCGAGTCGACGGACGTGCCCGGCTCGAGGTTGATCCGCATGGCCGTCTTGAGTGCGTCGGGATCGCGGCCGGCCTCCTCCACCGCTCAACGCGCGATCGACCACAAGCGGCCGGCGCCCTCGTCCTGACTACTGGCCGGCGCAGCGGGCGCCGGCCCTTCGGCCCCGAGCCAGCCGACCCCGCTGCGGCCGACCCGGCGCATCGCGGCCTCACTGGCACCCCCGATCTAGATGGGCGGCCCACCCGCCTGGACCGGACGGAGGTCGGCATGGACCGGTGGCATGGTGAAGAACCCGCTGTCCCAGGACACGGGACTGGTCGTCCACCACGCCCGCAGGAACGCCAGCGTGTCATCGAGCATCTTGCCGCGCCGGCCCCAGTCCGCGCTGCGGGCGATGTCGTACTCCTGCTTCATCCACCCCACCCCCACACCCACGCCGAGGGGCCGCCGCTGAGCACGTCGAGCGTGGTCAACTGCCGGGCCAGGTGCTGCGGCTCGTAGTAGATCGTGCTGAGGGTGCTGCTTTGTTCAGGCGCACCCGGTCGGTCGCCGCCGCAGCGACGGTCAACAGCAGCATCGGATCGAAGGAGCGGGCCATCTGCGGCCCCCGGTCCAGATAGCCGTTGCCCAGATCAACCGGCATGACCAGGCGATCGCCGACCCACAGGGTGTCGTAGCCGAGGTCCTCGAGTCCGCGGACGAAAGCGCTCAGGGCGGGGGCGTCGCTGACCGCGGGCCCAACAAGGGGGATCACGAAACCGAGCTGCATTGCGTTGCGCCTCCTCGGGCGAACTCTTTCGCCACTATTGATATCTGACATCTGGCATCGACGAGTCGGTGGTTCCGTCAATCAGCCGGAGCGCACGGCGCCCTATTCGTCGACTGTTTGGTCAGCCCTGGGGGTCAGCCCGTAAACTCGTTGACGCCCAGGGCGAAGTTCACGTGGCCGATTCCGTTGCCGGCGAGGCCTACCGTGAGCACGCCCGCTCCTTCGAGCCAGTGCGCCATCTTCAGTCCGCCGACGTCCAGCGGGCGCAGTCCGAGGCTCTTGATGAATGCCGCCACGTCCGCCTTGGCCTGCGGGTCGTCACCGGCGAAGAAGACGTCGGGCTGGCCGTTCTGCAGGACGCCACGGAAGATGGTGTTGAAGGCCTTGACCACGTTGGCGTCGGCCGGGGCCACCTTGGCGACTTCCTGCGCGATCGAGGTCTCCTCGCTGTGGGCCAGGCCGTCGCCCGTGGTGTTGAAGGGGTTGCTGATATCGACGATGGTCTTGCCCGCGAGGGCGTCCCCGTACTGGGCGACGGTCGGAACGACCCCGTCGTACAACATGGCCGTGATGACGATGTCCCCGGCCGGGACGGCGCCCCACTCACCCGTCGTCGTACCGCCGCCCAGAGCCTTGGCCAGGGCCTCGGCCTTGGAGTGATCGCGTGCCATGATCTCGACGGGGTTGCCGCCCGCTACCGCGAGTGCGCCGATCGTGCGGGCCATGTTCCCCGCACCGATGAAGGTGATGCTGCTCATGAGCTGTGCTCTCTTCCTGTTCTCGGGGACGCCTGTTCTTGGGGCGCCGCTCTGTCTCGTTCGCGCGTGGCCCGGCCGCGTTCGTGCATGACCCGGTCTCGTTCGTGTGTGGTTCAGATAGCGGTGGTGCCGCCGTCGGCGACAAGCTCCAGACCGTTGACGTAGCTGGAGTCGTCGGAGGCCAGGAACAGGGCGATCGTGGCGATCTCCTCGGGGCGGCCCATCTTTCCGCGGGGGATCAGGGTCTCGAAGGCAGTCCTGGTCGTCTCGTCGAACAGCTCTTCCTGCTTGGCCGTGCCGACCTGGCCGGGGGTCAGGACATTCACCCGGATCTTGCGGTCGCGCAGCTCGTTGAGCCAGACACGGGCGAAGGCTTGCTGGACCGCCTTGCTTCCCGCGTAGAGGCTCCAGCCGGGGAAGGCGCCGAGGGAGGCGTTGGATCCGGTCATCAAGATCGAGCCGTGGTCGTTGATCAGCGGCAGTGCCTTCTGCACGGTGAACAGGGTGCCGCGGGCGTTAAGCGAGAAGGAGCGGTGGAACTGTTCCTCGGTGATCTCGCCGAGCATGGCGGGCTCACCCATCCCGGCACTGGCCCACAGTACGTCGATCGAGCCCTTCTCCCTCTTGACGGTGTCGTACAAGCGGTCCAGGTCGTCCAGGTCGGACGCGTCACCCTGGACCGCGGTGACGTTGCGGCCGACCAGGGCGACGGCCTCGTCCAGTGCTTCCTGCCGCCGGGCCTGGATGAATACATGCGCTCCTTCCTCGACGAAAAGCTTGGCCCCGGCCAGTGCCAATCCGGTGGATCCCCCCGTAATCACCGCTACCTTGCCGTCGAGCTTTCCCACGATCACTCCATTGAATTGATGAGTAGCAATTACCGATCCCGAATCCTTGTACCGAATTCTCTCGGCCCCATGAACGATGCCATTGGCCCGAGCGGGTGTCCAAGACCCGTTTTAGCCGTGGTGATAACCTCAAGGCATTGCCGGACCGGGAGGGGCTCCATGGATCTGGATCTGCGCAAGTTGCGCTACTTCGTTGCCGTCGCCGACAGGCTGCACTTCGGCCGCGCCGCCGAGGACCTGCACATCGCGCAGCCGGCGCTCAGCCGGCAGATCCGCGCACTGGAACAGGATCTGGGCGCCCCCCTGTTCACCAGGGACAGACACGGCGTCACGCTGACGGACGCGGGCCGACAACTCCTGGACGACGCCGGTCCCTTGCTCGCCTCCGCGCAAGCGGTCAGGCGCCGGGTGACCGCGGCTGCCCGTGGCGGCCGGCGGCTGGTGGTCGGTTTTCGGGCGGGGATCCCGGTCATCCCCGCGGCGCGAGAGTTCGGTGGCCGCCATCCGGACGTGGTCGTGGACGTGCAGCGCATGGAATGGGACGACCAGGTCCCTATGCTGCTCGACGGCCGCGTCGACGTCGGCTTTGTGCGGCTGCCTGTCGACGAGACCGGCCTGCGCCTGACCCCGCTCTACACCGAGCCGCTCATGGTGGCGCTGCCCGCGGACCATCCGCTGGCCGGCAAGGAGGAGGTCACCGAGGCGGATCTGGCCGGTGAACCGCTGATCTGGCATGCCGACCCGAGCACGCAGCCCACGAGGCGTCCGCTCCCCGACTCCGGGCTCCGGGTGCGCGGGGTGGAGGAGAAGCTCGAGCACGTCGCGGCCGGCCGTGGCATCTCGTTCGTGGGGCGCTCGGAGACCGTGTTCTACTCGCGGCCGGACATCAGGTACGTACCCGTCCCGGACCTGGCGCCCGACCAGGTATTCATCGCGATGGCAGCGTCGCGCACCTCGCCGCTGGCCGACGACTTCTTCGCCGCGGCTCAGACGACGGCTGAGATCACGGCGGAATGCGGGAACTATGAGATGTGGCAGCTGGTGACCGATGCCGCTGCAGAGCGCGGTTGAGTAGTTCGGCTGGCAACAGCCGAACCCGACCTGACGCTCACCCCGTTCGGCGTTGTCCTTGCCGATTACCTCATCCGCCCTGGTCAGCGCTGATATGCGTGGCAGCCGGGCTGCTCGGTCCGGAGGGTTGCTCGGGGCTCTGGAGGGGGGACGATGATCCCGACATGGTGATCGTTTGTGCTGTGGAAACTCGCTTACCTGGGCGTGACGAACGCCTTCGCGATGCTGCGCCTGCTGCCGATGACCGACCGGGACAAGGACACGGAGATTCTGGCCCTACGCCATCAGATCGCGGTACTGGAGCGACAGCTGAACTGGCAACGAGTCGCCTTCGCAGCGGGCGATCGAGCATTCCTGGCAGCGCTCCTGCACGGCCTCCCAAAGGACGTACTTCGACGTATGCGGCTGCTGGTGCGCCCTGACACGGTCCTGCGCTGGCACCGTGACCTGGTAGCCCGCCGGCACTGCGCGTGCCGATAAATCATCCGCCCAGGTCACGGCCTTGATCGCTGGTCTGCTACTGGCCTGCTCCCAGCACTCGATGTCTGCACCTGCGCACGGCAATCGAGGCATCATGATCTATCGTGCTCCTGCGCCTGGCCTATCTCGCCGCGACCAACGCCTTCGCCTTCCTTCGCCTGCTACCGGTGTGCGATCGCGACAAGGACATCGAGATCCTCGCCCTCCGGCACCAACTGCTGGTTCTCCAACGCCAGGTCGGCAAGCCCACCTTCACCGACACCGACCGGGTGATCCTCTCCGGCCTGCTCCATCACCTCCCGACGGACAAGCTCCGGAACTTCCTGCTGCTGGTACGTCCCGACACGATCATGCGATGGCACCGCGACCTACTCAAACGGCGCCACGCCGCGACCTGTGCACCCAAGCGGCGCGGACGACCACCCACTGTCCGCTCCATCCGCTCCCTCATCCTCCGTCTGGCTCGCGAGAGCTCCTCGTGGAGGTATCGGCGCATACACGGCGAGCTCGCCGCCCTGGGTATCAGGGTCGCCGCGTCCACCGTCTGGGAGATCCTCAAGGACCACGGCATCCCACCGGTTCCGGAACGCCAGAACACCACCTGGGCCGACTTCCTGCGCGGCCAGGCCAGCGCCCTGCTCGCCTGCGACTTCTTCGAGACCCGCACCCTGACCGGGGCACGCCTGTACGTCTTCGCCGTCATCGAGCACTCCACCCGCCGCATCCGGATCCTGGGCGCCACCGCACACCCCACCGCTCAGTGGGTGGTACAGCTCGGACGCAACCTCCTCATGGACCTCGAAGACGCAGGCAGCACAGCCAGGTTCCTCATCCGCGACCGCGACTCCAAGTTCACCGCCTCCTTCGACGCACTGCTCACCGACACCGGACTCCAGATCGTCAAAAGCGGTGTCCGCATGCCGCGAATGAACTCCATCATGGAGCGCTGGATATAGACCTGCCGGCACGAACTCCTCAACGGAACCCTGATCTGGAACCAGAGCCACCTCCTCCACGCGCTCAGGGAGTTCGACACCTTCTACAACGGGCACAGACCCCACCGTGCCCTGAACCAAGCCGCTCCACTCCGACCACTCCCCCACCCGCTCAACGAACCAGCACAGATCAGACGCCTCGAAGTCCATCGACGAGACCAACTCGGCGGGACACTCAACCAGTACCAACATGCCGCGTGACCAGGCCGGATGATTTATCGGCACCCGCAGGATCGCGGGTGCCGGTGTGCTCAGGCGGACGTGTCGACGCCGAGGGTGAAGTTGAAGTTCCCTGCGCCGTAGCGGCCCAGGCCCATCATCACCAGGCCTGTCCCCTCCAGCCAGTGCGCCATTTCCAGGGAGCCGGTGTCCAGCGGCCGCAGCCCGAGGCTCTTGATGAATGCCCCCACCGTTGCCTTGGCCTGGGCGTCGTCGCCGGCGATGAGCACGTCCAGCGGGCGGCCCTGGGCCAGGACGTGGCCGAAGACGGTGTTGAACGCCTTCACGACGTGCGCGCCGGCGGGGGCGACCTTGGCGATCTCCTGCGCGATGGAGGTGCCGACAGCGGTGGTCAGCCCGGTGGCGTCGGAGTTGAAGGCATTGGTGATGTCGATGATGACCTTGCCGGCCAGCACGTGCCCGTACTGGGCGACGACCGGCGCCGCGTTGTCGTGCGGCACGGCGAGTATGACGATGTCGCCGGCCGGTGCGGTGCCGAACGTCCCGGCCGTGATGCCACTGCCGAGGGCTTCGGCCAGGTTCTTGGCCCTGGCCGCGTCGCGGCCGATGACCTCGACGGCGTTGCCTCCTGCGACCGCCCGGGCGGCGATGGTGCGGGCCATGTTTCCCAGGCCGATGATGCTGATGTTGCTCATGATGTATCTCGTTTCACAGTGGTGACAGATGTGGTGGACGCGACCTACTTGTCGCTCCTTCGTCAGTCCCGCTCGCGCCGGGGGGTCAGGCCCAGCGCGCTCCGCCGTCGACGTGGAGGGTCTCGCCGGTGATGAAAGGGTTGGTCAGCAGCGCGCGGGTGGCGGCCGAGACGTCGGAGGGCTCCCCGACACGGCGCGCCGGCACGGAGGCCGCGACGCGCTGGAACAGTTCGTTCTTGTCGGGTACCGCGGTGTTCCAGGCGCTGGTGGTGATCACTCCGGGCGAGATGGCGTTGACGCGCGTGGGCGCCAGTTCAACCGCGAGGGCGGATGCGAGCGCGCTGACGCTGCCGTTGGTGGCTGCCATCGCGACGCCTCCCGGTGACGGCCGCCACGCGCCCAGGCCGGAGAAGAACAGCAGCGATCCCCCCTCGGCGATCATCGGGGCGAAGTGCTTGGCCAGCAGGATGGGTCCGAGGACCTTGGCGTCGAAGGCCGCAAGCAGCGCGCGGCGCTCGAGGGAGGCGACAGGCCCGCTGGCCCGTTCCGCGGCGACGCTGACAAGGTGGTCGAGCCCGCCGGCGGCCCTGACCTGATCCGCGGCCGCCTGGACCGATCCCTCGTCCGACAGGTCGAGGGCGACAGGCCGGACCGCGTCCCCGATGGCCTTCGCCGCGACGGCCGTCTTCTCGATGTCCCGGCCCGCGAGGGTGACCCGCGCACCCTCGCGCAGGAGATCGGTGGCCAGGGCAGCAGCGATGTCTGAGCTGCCCCCCACGATCAGAACGTGCTTGTCCTTCAGCGAATACGCCATCGAATGCTCCTCGAAGTTGCACAGGACGAGCGGTGAGCCGCCCTCTGTCTGCCGTGCAACTGCCAACAGGAAGCCGTCCTTCCCGTCTTACCATCGATAGAAAGACGGGTTGCGATAGATATTGCTCATATCTGCGGATGGAATGCGTGCCTGACCCCCGCGCTCGACACCGTCTCCATATCCGCCAACCGGCGATCTCGCATCAGTTCTGAGGACGAAGCCGTGACCGCGCTACTGGCCTGCGGACCGCCGCCGTGCGCGCCTGATTGCCACCGGCCGTGCGGAGCTGCCCAGTCGCGCCGAGTCGTGGGACGGCGATGCCATACGGCTCGTCTGCGTCGTCGGGCAGGGCGCCGATGCGCCCTCCGGGCGGTCGCCGCAGCAACGCCGGCCCGTGCGGGCGTCGATGCTTCCAGGTCCGGCCTTCGCAGAATCGATGGGCGCTGACGCCGCCCCCGCTGTCGGCCCGCCGGCGAACGACCTGGTCGCCTACCGCCTCGGCGGGGCGATCCTCAGGAGGACGGTCTCGCCTTCGCGGGAGTCGAGTTGACCCCTCCGAGTTGAGTTCGCACGTCGCGGGGCACGTGCACGCCGTGCCTGCGCATGTCGGCGATCAACCGCGCGGCGAGCGGGTCGAGTGTGGTGGAGGTGACCGCCACCAGTTGCCTGACCCAGTGTGGTGAGAACGATCGAACCGCGCCCGGGAAACCGGCGCTGATCGCGCTCACCGGGCATACCGCGACCCCCAGGCCGGCGGCCGCGAGTTGCGGGGCTGCGACAGTCACCGATGTCCTCATCACAGGCTCCGGGCGGACCCCGGCCTTGGTGAGGGACCGGTCAAGCCACGTGCTGAGGCCGTTGTCCGGAGCGAAGTGGACAAGGCGCACTCCGTCAAGATCCTTTACGCGGACGACGGGCTGCCGCGCGATGGGATGGTCCGTTGGCGCCGCCAGCACAATTTCCTCCTCAGCGACCACGGTGGCCGTGAAGCGGTCGGGCACCGGAGCGGGCATCAACACCACGTCCGCTTCGTCGGCGTCGACGAAGCCGTGAAGCTCTTCTGCCGACGTGGACTCACGCAATGTGATCGTCACCTTGGGGTGACGGCGGTGCCACTCGCGAACGACCGGGGCGAGCACGGAGACGAGGCTCTGCGCGCAGGCCAACCGCAGCGATCCCCCGGTCGCCTCGCCGACAGCGCGGGCCGACTGGACCGCGGAGGCAGCCGCCTCGACCGCTCGTCTGGCATCCGCGACGGCGGCGCGCCCAGCAGGAGTGAGCTTGACTCCCCTGGGTTCGCGGCGGAGCAGCACCGTTCCTACCTCGCGTTCCAGCGCCGCGAGCTGATGAGAGACCGCCGGCTGCGACGAATGAAGCAGCCGTGCCGCTTGTGTGACCGACCCGGAGTCCGCGACCGCGACAAGGCACTCCAGCGCCCGAAGAGAAGGCATACGAAAATTTTATCGCATGCCGTCCAACTATGAATCTTTTCGAGGGAATGGCTCGTGGCTTGAGACCGCTTCACCCCGTGAGTCCTTCTCGCCTCGAAGCAGGCGAGGAGGCCGGTCTCGACGGAGGAGAGTTTCATGGCACGAGCATTCGTCACGGGTGGCTCGGGGTTCATCGGCAAGGTACTGGTACGCAGGCTGCTCGAGGAGGGGCACTCGGTGGGTGTCCTGGTCCGTAGTGAGGCATCGGCCGCGAAGGTGTCGGCACTGGGCGCCGAGCCTTTGCGGGGCGAGTTGACCGACCCGACCACGTGGCGCGACAGTGTGACGGGCAGCGATGTGGTGTTCCACCTCGCTGCGGAGACGGACATCACCGCTGATCGTGAGCGCCACGAGCTTGTGACGGTCCGCGGTACCCAGGCAGCCGTCGATGCGGCCCGCCACGCGCAGGTTCCCCGGTTCGTCCACTGCGGGAGCGAAGCCGCGCTCCTCGCCGGTGACCCGCTCGTGGACGTCGACGAGACCGCGCCGCTGCGACCCGACTCGGAAGCCGCTTACTGTGCGGTGAAGGCCGTGGCCGAGAAGATCGTGCTTGACGCGAACACCGCGGACTTCGCCACGGTGTCGATTCGCCCGAGGTTCGTCTGGGGTCCCGACAGCTTCCTCGTCGAAGGCTTGGTGGCGGCGGCGAGGTCCGGGCAGTTCGCCTGGATCGGCGGAGGCCGACACACAACTGACGTCACGTTCGTCGATAACGCCGTCGAGGGGCTCATGCTCGGATGGCGGCGCGGCCGGCCAGGTCAGGCGTACTTCGTCACCGACCGGCACCGTGTCACGCTTCGCGAGTTCCTGGAGACCCAGTTCGAGATCCATGGCGTCGGTGTCCCGATCCCCGACCTGGACGCCGAGACCGCCGCCCGCGAAGTCCCCGTTCCCGCTCGGTGGTTCCTCGGGCAGCAGTGCACCCTGCGGACGGACAGGGCCGTGGCCGAACTCGGATACGAGCCCGTTGTCTCGCACGCCACCGGTCTGGAGGCTGTCAGGAACTCGGTGGCCGTCAGCCGAGCGTGAAGCGCCGGCCACGTTCAACCGGCATACGTCAAGAGTCAACCGGAGACTTCTGTGTTTGAAGCGATTAATTGGCCGGAGGCCCTGGCCCCCAGTCGCTCCCCGATCCACTTCACCAACGAGCTCGAGGTCGAAGCTTCTCCTGAAACGATCTGGTCCCTGCTCGTGGACCCCCGAACCTGGCCCAGCTTCTACCCGGGCGTCGAACATGTCCAGCTGCTTGACGGCCATGAATCGCTGCACCTCGGAACCCGATTCGAAGCCAACCTGGCCGGCCGGGACGTTTTCGCATCCGTACAGGAGTTTCAACCTGTGACGCGTATCGCCTGGGGCGGTTACCCCAAGGCGTCGGAGGCATCCAAGGCCTACCACGCTTGGATCATCACACCCACGCCGAGGGGGAGCCACCTCTGGACCGAGGAGACGATGCAGGGCCCGCTCTGGATCGAATTGGCGAAGCAGGATCCTGAGGTCTTCTGGCGCACACACGAGAACCTTCTCGCGGCGCTCGCCGAGGTAGCGGCCGAGCGTGACAACCGCGCCGGCTGACTCGCGGGAACAGCGGACTACCGAAGGCGGGAGTCAGTACGCGGTACCAGCGGGATGCGGTCTTCCCGCGACAGCTCCAGAGGCGCCCCCGCCGCGGACCGCCCACAGCCTCACGTCGAACCACAGCGGCCAACTTCTCGAGGCGACTTGAGCTCTGCCGGGTGAACGGATTGTCCGTCCAAACACCTCAGACAGCAGGTGGCGCATTGAAGCATTCTCTCCAACACGTTCAGACAGGAACAGCGGATGTACGACAAGGTGAACTGGCCCCAACGGTATGACCCGAGAACGTCGGCGCTCTACGCGCTCAACGATATCGACGTGAAGGCGCCGCCTGAAGTGGTATGGAAGCTGCTCGTCGATGCCGAGAACTGGTCGAGCTACTTTCCTCCCGAAGATCAGGTCAAGATCCTGGGCGATGAGACGGTACTGGAGCTCGGAACCACTTACAGCCGGGTGACGGTGGGATTTCCCATGACTCTCAACGTGACGGAGTATCAGCCCTTCACCAGGCTCTCGTGGGAGACGACGGTCGACGGCGACGAAACCGGTTCAAGCGCGTACCACGGCTGGGTGATCACGCCCACGAAAAATGGTTGTCACGTGCTGACCGAGGAAACGCAACAGGGCCCCTTCTTCCTCGATGAACTCGGCCACAAGCATCCCGGTGCGCTCTACCGCTATCACCAGGACTGGGTCGAACGTCTCGCCCGTGCCGCAGAAGCTGAGGTCGCGAAACCCGCGGCCTGACACGCATACATACGCGGGCGTGGGCGACGCCCTGACCTCGGGCATTCAAGGAGGGGGCTGCCTGACGGGTGATCAGGCAAGCGAAAAGTGCCTCTGACCGGCAAGAATGAGGACTGTCGAAGTCCTTCTTCCTGCCACCGTCGGAGGCACTTCCCAGGTCGAGCCAACGTCGTAGCGGATGTCGGGGCCTGGTGACAGGAGTCATGCGGTGTGCGCATGGGGGCGGTCTGACGCCCGGGGAGCGGGAGAAGCGGGAACGGCTTCGGCTGGACGCAGCCGGGCGGTTCGCACGCGGGGACAGGACCGAGGACATCGCGTGGGAGCTGCGGGTGACCGCGCGGTCAGCGCACCAGGGGGAGGAAGATCGTGTCGACGATCTCTTCGAGGACGTGGTCGGGCACGGGGGCGAAGGTCGTGAGAAATTCGTGGCGCAGCAGGTCGAAGGGGAGTGACTTGATGCGTTCGGTGAGGAGTTCCGGATTGATCTCGCCCCGGTCGACAGCTCGGCCGAAGAGTACGTCGACGGCTTCCTTGCGCCCTGTCGTGGTGGGGTCGACCAGGTCGCCGGGGCTGGTTCCGGTCTTCTGGTAGTAGCTGGCCAGATTCACGCTCATGACGGTGACGAGCTGGAGGCCGGTGGCGCTGATCTCCCGCATGAGGGTGAGGACGTCCTCCCGCAGGCAGCCGGTGTCGGGAACGTCGTGGATGTGTTTGCGCAGGACGTGGGGGATGGTCGCCCGGACGAGTGCGTCGCGGTCGGACCATCGGCGGTAGAGGACTGGAGGGCTGGTACCTGCGCGCTTGACGACGGCGTCCATGGTGAACCGGGCATAGCCGTTGTCAATGAGTTCTTCCCAGGCCGCGTCGAGCAGCGCCGTCTCCAGTGCCGCTCCGCGGCGTCGCTGGGCCATCCGAGCTTCTCACATCCGTTAGATAGATTTGCCTATCCCATCGTAGCGGTCTAGCCTCACCTCGTAAGATAGAGCTGCCTACCCTAGAGATGTCCGTGAACGCCAAGGGCGCCAAGCCGCCGTCCGTCGCCGCAGACGCCGACCAGATCGACCCGGCCCTGCGAGGTCTGACCTACACCTTGATCATCGGTGCGCTCGCCGTCATCTTTGACACCACGATCATGAGCGTCGCCATCGACGGCCTCGCCGGGCAGCTCCACACATCGCTCAGTACCACCCAGTGGGTGACCACCGCCTACCTCCTGGCCCTGTCCGCCACGATGCCGGCCGTCGGATGGGCTCAGTCGGTGCTGGGCGGCCAACGCCTGTGGATCGGCGGCCTGGGCATGTTGCCTCATCGGCTCGCTGCTGTGCGCCGGCGCGTGGAACGTCCAGAGCCTGATCGCCTTCCGGGCGGTCCAGGGCGTTGGGGGCGGCACCTTGATGGTGCTGATGTTCACCCTGGTCATGCAGGCCGCCAGGGGCCGCAACATCGGCAAGGTCATGTCCCTGATCACCGTGCCGACCGCTCTGGGCCCGATCATCGGCCCGGTCATCGGCAGTGCCATCCTGCACTTGGGCGACTGGCGCTGGATCTTCCTCTTCAACGTGCCCTTCTGCGCCGTCGGCGGCTACCTCGCCTGGCGCAACCTTGCCGAAGACAGACCGCGGCCCGGCACCCGCCCCCGCCTGGACACCATAGGCATGCTGCTGCTCTCACCCGGTATCGCCGCCGTCATCTACGGCCTGACACAGCTCTCCGGGTCCAACGGCCCGGCCGGCCTCAGGATGCTCCTGCCCCTGACCGCCGGGGTGGCGCTGCTCGCCGGATACGTCTTCTGGGCGCTGCGGCGCGGACCGGACGCCCTGCTCGACATCCGGCTGCTGCGCCACCGCGCACTGGCCTCATCCTCGATGCTGGTGTTCCTGACCGGCGCCGCCCTGTACGGGACCATGCTCCTGCTGCCGCTGTACTGGCAGCAAGTACGCGGCCAATCCGCTCTGGGCGCCGCACTGCTGCTCATCCCGACGGGTGTGGGCGCCCTCCTCTCCCGCGCGCTGGCAGGCCGGTCCATGGACCGCTTCGGCTCGCGCTCCGTCGCCATCGCCGCCTTCGCCCTCACCTGCGCGGCCACGGTGCCGTTCGGCTTCGTCACCGCCTCCACGAGCAACGTCGCACTGATGAGCGTGCCTTTCGTGCGGGGACTCGGGCTGGGAGGGGCCATGATCGCAATCATGGGCGCAGCCTTCGTCGGACTGGAACGCGAGGAGATCCCGGCGGCCTCCAGCATCAGCCGAGTCGCCCAGCAGGTCGGCGGTTCCGTGGGCCTGGCGGTCTTGGTCGTGATCCTGCAACGTGTGACAGCCGGCGCGTACCCGCCCGCCGCCCTGGCCTCTGGGTTCGGTGAGGCCTTCTGGTGGTCCACCGCCTTCACCGCAGCCGCCGTTCCGCTGTGCCTCCTGCTGCCGGGCCGACCCAGCCCGGAGTCGGAGGTCCAGCACAATGTGCCTGGCGGAGTACGCACCGAAGCCTGAAGGATCGTGGTTTTCCTGGTCGAAGCGCTCTGCTTCACCCTGCTGCTGCGACAGCCAGGTGCCGGGAGTCTCTCACGCCCGTCCGGAAACGAAGCCCCTCATGGCGCACCCCGATTCCCCCAGTGGCCTCTGATCCAGGTGGCGAGTTCGGTGCAGGTGGTGTCGAAGACGCTCAGGCTGGTAATCAGGTAAACCCGTTCGATGGTCAGCTTCCCGGTGCTCAAGTCGCGCTGCCACCACACCGCTTGGACGGCCTGGCGGGCGCCGGGGTAGTCCAGGTCGCTGAACGCGGCGGCCTTGAGCTGGCGGATCTCGTCGCGGTGGCGGGCGTGGTCACGGCTGCGGTGCCCGAGCGGGATGTCCCGCCAGGGCAGGTTCCTGACCTGGGTATACAGGCCGGGATGGTTCTTCTTCACGACAGCCACGTAGTGGGCGCCACTGCCGGTCAGATGGGCCCCGTGATCGTGCTGGGTGTGCAAGGCATCGGGGTCACCACCGCGTTCTGTAGATCCAGGCCGTTCCGCAGGGTGCGAAGGAGGGGATCTCGTTGCTCTTGGAGGCGACCTGCCGCTGGGCCAGGACCACGCCGTGGTGGTCCATCGCCGCCAGCAGCTGAATCGCCGGGGCGGTCGTGGTCCGCGAACCGCGTACGACCTTGCCGCCGACCGCGATCACCCGCCGCACCGGCCCCGCCTTCGTCTTCGACTCGTCCGGGACCGGCGTTCTGGCTGGAGAAGCGCGGTGATCGCTGCATCCAGGGCGTCCCCGTATCCAATGCTGGCCATGAGCCCGACCACGAGCAGTTGGGGATCCGCGTTGAGACGGCTCCCGGCCAATAGAGTTGTGGGGCGGGCGACACGTTCGATCGCGCTGACGATCTCCGCGCCCGGCTTCAAACGTGGCAGCGACCCCGACTGTGACTCCGAGGCCAATGCCGAACACGGCCTCGTGTCACGACTCCAGCACAATCCCAGGCGCGGAGGGATTGTTGAGGCTCGTCGATATTGTGGGTGAGTGCTCTCGTTGATTTAGTGCAGCGGGGGCCCGACATGCTCGGTATCGTACTTGACCGCAAGCGCCTCGATGCGCGAGTCATTGTCATTGATGGCCCCGCCATTTTCCTGAGCGAGTGCGGCGATTTCGTAGAACAGCCCGTCCGGGCCTGCGGGCGCGAACATGACCAGGAACCTGGCCCGCTCGCGTCCGACCACCCGTGGCGCGTGGACCGTTCCGCGCGGCACCATGACGAGCGTCCCAGGCGTGGCGCTTACCCGCTGGTCGCCGATCTGGAAGTCCATCTGGCCCTGGAGGACATAGAAAAGCTCCTCGCTGCTGTGATGGATATGAAGAGGGGGTCCGAAGCCGGGCTCCGCCGTCCCCTCCATCACGGCGATGGAGCCTGAGCCCTGGTCGGCGGTGACCTTGCCAACCAGGTTGGGGATCAGCAGGCCGTCGCCGGGGATCGGCAGGCCGTCGCCGGCCGGTAGGACGATCGCCCCATTTGGCAGGTAGCTCACGAGGTTCCCTTCTGAACGGAAGCGGACTTTACGTGCACCGCAAACGGACTATCTCCCGCTTGCTTGCGTCTCCGCAAGGTGGTGTTTTGGCTGAGCAGTTGACCATTGTCCTTCTTGGCCGGGTCTTTCCGCAGCCGCTTCGGGTGGCTGCGGAAAGACTTAATTCCGGTTCAGTATCAGGGTTCACTTAGTGTCTCGTGATCCAGTTTGAGGACGTTCACGCTGGGGAAAGTGCCACGGCGGATGGAGAAGGTGCGTATGGTCAGTCGCGGACGGTGAGGCCGATGGAGAAGCTGCTGCTGTGGACGGCCTTGCCGAACATGGCGCGCATCAACAGCACGCTCGTTCCTTCGAGCCAAGGAGCGCTCTTCAGGTCGCCGACGTCGAGCGGGCGCAGCGCGAGGCTCTCGACGAACAACGACACGCGCGCCTTGGCCTCGGCGTCGTCGCCAGCGATGAACACGTCCAGCGGGCGGGGATCCTCGGGCGTGTAGGCGGCCAGGACGTGGCTGAAGACGGTGTTGAACGCCTTGACGACGTGCGCTCCCGTGGGAGCGCGCTTGGCGATCTCCTGCGCGGCGGAACTGCCCTCTGGTGTGACCAGTCCCGTGAGGTCGGGATTGAACGGGTTGGTGATGTCGACGATCACCTTGCCCGACAGGGCGTTGCCGAACTGGCGCAGGACCGGTGCGGCGTGGGCGTAGGGCACGGCGAGGATGACGATGTCGCCGGCCGGCGCCGCGCCGATCGTCCCCGCCGTGGCGCCGCCGATCACCGTGGCCAGAGCGTCGGCCTTGGAAGCGTCACGGCTGAGGACCTCGACCGCGTTGCCGCCCGCGAGTGCGCGGCTGCCCAGAGCGCGGGCCATGTTCCCCGTCCCGATGATGCTGATCCTGCTCATGGTGTGCGCTTTCCTTCTTCTCGATCTTTCGGTTTTCCTCGCTGGCGCCGGGTCAGGTGCACGGTCGAGGGCATGGGCCGCGTTCAGTTCACGCGGTGAAGTGCAGGTCGAGTTTGATGACGGCCGGGCCCTTCATCATGCCGAGAGGGTTTTTGAGCCCGAACTGCGCCGGATCGATCGTGACGGCGCCGCGCAGCACGACCGCATCGGCGCCCTGCTTCTTGAAACTCACCGGGTAACTCCGCCTCCTGCTGGTCCCGCGAACGGTGAGCTTGCCCTCGACGTCGGCCGTACTCGAGCCTGTGGGCGTGATGCGTTCGGTGTCGAAGGTGATCTTCGGGAACGACTCGGCGTCGAGCATTTCCTTGCTGCGCAGGTGGTTATCCCGCTTCGTGTGCTTCGAGTCGAGGGAGGCGACCTCGATGACGAGGCCGCCCCCGGCGGTGCCGTCCGCATCGACGGTGCCCCTGCCCTGTACCGAGCCGAAGACGCCGTTGACGGCCGTCAGGCCCCAGAACGTCCTTCGCTGGAAGCCGACCGTGCTGCGTACCGGGTCGAGTGTGTAGTGGCCGGATGTGATCTGGGTGGTGGACATCTGGATTCCGTTCGGTCGGGCGCCACAGTCCCACGCCGCGCTTGGGTGTTTGTCTTCTGATTCCGCGATCGCCGCCACGCTTGACGGCTGGTAAGGGCGAGCGGGTCGAGAGCTCAATCAAGGTCGGGGTGGAGCTGGGTACCGAGGTCCATGAGGCCGTCAAGGGCGAGGTTGACGCCGACGAGGGCGTTGCGCTCGATCGCGGTCAACTCGGCTTCCACAGTTCGGCGAGGGATCCGCCTCAGGCACGCGAGCGGTCTCCGTCCTTGTGCGGGGTCCCTGTGCCGTCGGCTCGGTTCAGGTGGTGGCGATGCCGGTGCCAACCTTGTCGGCTTCCTCGAGAGCCCTGGTGCGCAGCTCGTCGGCCAGATCGCGCAGGCTTTCCATTCCGGGGGTGGTTGCCGCGAGGGTGAGTTCGCGCTCGATGACGGTCAGGTCGGCCTCCCAGACGTCGGCGAGGATGCGCCTGAGGTAGGGGGTGGAGTGGTCCCAGCCCTCGCGCGGGGTGCCCGGGCCGTAACCGCCGCCGCGCACGGTGACCAGCACTGTCGGCTTGCCCTTCAGGACGGGCGTGGTCGGTCCGGCGGCGGCGATCACCAGGTCGACCCACGTCTTGAAGTGCTGGGAGACGCCGAAGTTGTAAAACGGCACGGCCAGGATGACGACATCGGCCGACGCCAGCTCCTCGACGAGGTCCCTGGCGTTCGCGAGCGCCTCACGCTGGGCGGGGGTGCGCTCCGATTCGGGCGTGAAGCCGGCGACGGTGGTGCTCGCCCAGATGTGCGCTGGCAGCGGGTCGGTGCCCAGGTGGCGGCGCACCACCTTCTCGCCGGGATGCGCTGCCGTCCACTTCGCCTCGACCACGTCGGCGATCTCCGCGCTGGCGGAGGCCGCGGGCAGGATGCTGGCATCGAGTCGGAACAGGGTCATGGTTGAACTCCTTGGTCGGTCTTGCCTGCGCATGGGGCGGCGCAGGTCCCGAAGCGGGCTTGGCGCCCGCACCATCACAAGCGGACTTTACCCCAAACGGACTTCACCCCGGATAATATTCCGCTCGGGTAGGGTGTGTGACCGTGAACGCCTTCCGCCTGCCCATCGGTCCTCCGAGTGCCGAGCGTGCCGACGCCGCCCGCAACCGCGAACACCTGCTGAAGGTCGCCCGCGAGATGATCTCCGAAAGCGGCGTGAGACGGCTCACCATGGACGCACTGGCCGAGCGGGCCCAACTGGGCAAGGGAACTGTCTTCCGGCGTTTCGGCAGCCGAGCCGGGATCTTCGCCGCGTTGCTCGACGACGCCGACCGCACATTCCAACAGCAGGTGCTCTACGGGCCGCCGCCACTGGGTCCCGGCGCCGACGTGACCGACAGGCTGGTCGCCTACGGCCGCGCGCGCATCGAATTCCTGCTCGAGCATCATGCGATCGAGCGCGCCGCACTTGATCGCAACCAGCAGGTGACCATCGCCGCGGGCGGGATGTCGACCACCCACATCCGGATGCTCCTCGGGCAAGCCCGGCGCGAAGGCCTCCTGCACACCGCCGATATCGACAGCCTGGCAATGCAGCTCGCCGCGGCCCTCGAGGGCCCCTTCGTGATGTACCTGGCGCCCGAGGAGAACGCCGCCGCAGATTCGGCTCGCCGAGCAGTCGCGCTGGCCGACAGCTGGGAGTCACTTGTCGAACAAGTCTTGAAGGTTCAATGAGCGGCTCAGGGAACTTGCAAGGGCTCGCCGAGCGCGGTACCTCGGCGGCGCCGGTCGCGTCCTGAGTTCCCTGACCTGCAAGGTTGTCCAGCAGCTGGCCGCCCACATTGCGGACTTCGCCCATCTCCTGAAGCCTCGCGAAGGGAGGGCCTGGACCGCGACGCCGTAACCGCCGCGCTCACGCTTCCGTACAGCAACGGCCCGACCGAAGGCGTCAATCCGAAGACCAGGCGGATCGCGCGCCAGATGCACGGACGGGCGGGCTTCGCCCTTCTTCGCCACCGCGTCCCTCCTCGGATAGCGGCACGTTCCGTCACCACCGAACGTGAGACAGGGCCGTTGACTGGACACACCCCTACTAGGGGATGAGCACGATCTTGCCGAGGGTGTGGCGCTGCTCCAAGGCGGTGAAGGCGTTGCGGACGCGGTGGAGGGGGTAGGTGGCGGCGATGGGGATCTCGATGCGGCCGCTCGCGGCGTGGGCGGCCATCTCGGTGAGAACCTCGCGGGTGGAGCCGTCTGCACTGCCGGAGTTCTTGGTGCCGTACTGGGCGGCCTTCCCGAAGGAGATGATCGTTTCGATACGGTCGGGCGGGATGCCTAGGTCGACGGCGAGTTGGACGTACTGGGGTCCGAATAGGTCGATGAAGGCGTCGATGCCGTGTGGGGCGGCGGTGGCCAGGTTCGCGGCGAGGTGGTCGCCGTAGGGGATCGGCACGGCACCGTGGGCTGTCAGCCAGGGTGCGCGGCCGGGCGAGGCGATGGCCAGGACGCGGACGCCGCGCAGGGCGAGGAGTTGGACGACGATGCTGCCGACTTCGCCGGCGGCGGCGGAGACGGCGACTGCCTCGCCCGGCCTGGGGTCGACCGCGTCGACGGCCGCCCAGGCGGTGCAGGCAGCGACGTAGAGGCTGCCGGCGACGGGCTAGCTGAGCTCCCCGGGCTTGCGGATCAGCTGGGCGGCCGGAACCACGGCGTGGGTGGCATGGCTGGAGCGCTGCCAGGAGTAGCCGAGGACCTCGTCGCCGGGCGCGAATTCACTGACATCTCTGCCTGTTTCGAGGACCGTGCCTGCTAGGTCACTGCCCTGCCCCGAGGGGAAGGCGGCGGGGAACCGCTCGTGCAGGGCGCCGCTGCGGATGGCGGTCTCGCCCGGGTTGATGCCCGCGACCCTGACCTCGACCAGGACTTCGTCGGGGGCGGGGCGAGGGACGGGGATGTCGGCGATGTAGAGGACGTTGCGATCCCCTTAGCGGTCGAAGCGGACGGCGCGGGCGTGTCCGGGTGCGGCAGTCATGAGTGTTCCTCCTCGGGTCAGGGGTTGCGCATGGTGTCGGCCCGGTGGGGCGTGGCGGTACGCAGTGCGGTGAGCGCCGTTGCCAGGTGGCCCAGTCGCGCCGCGGTGAGCGGGGCCGCGATGCGGCCGGCGAGTTCCTCGTCGAATATCCGGCCGGCGTCACGGGTCAGCGTGCTGCCGGCTTCCGTGAGCCGGATGATCGACGAGCGGCGGTCGACAGGGTTGGGCCGGCGTGCGCACAGGCCGGTCTTCTCCAGCCGGTCGACCGCCTGGCTTGCGCCGCCGATCGTGATCGACAGGGCCGCGGCGATCTCGTTGACCCGGCAGTTGTCGGTGCGCTCGACGACGAGCATCACATTGAAGCTGCCCAGTGAGAGGTCTGCCTCGCGGCGGAGCCGGGCGTCGATCTCGTTCCACAGGTCGGTCTCGAAGCGCACCAGGTCGTCGAACACCTGTCGCAGATCCATGTTGCCTCCAGTTGCCATATGCATTAGCTCTGATTAGATTAGCACTAATGCACTTTACGCCGCGGCCCCCTCGCGGCCGTTCCGGAAGGCAACACCCTTGAGCCAGCAGCAGCGCGATACCGTCGCCCAGATCCTGCGCAACGCCCCCGTCGACCTCGGCGGCGAGGTGACCGAACAGCGGGAGCTGTTCGCCAAGATGGTCGCCGCGAACCCCGTCCCGGACGGAGTCCGCATCGAATCCCTCTCCCTGGACGGCATACCCGCCCTGAGCATCGAACCCCACGCCACCACGCCGGACAGCACCGTCCTGTACTTTCACGGCGGCTGCTTCGTGGTCGGCTCGGCGCGGGCCTCGGCGGGCCTGGCGGCCAACCTGGCCCGCAAGACCGGAACCCGGGTGATCTCCGTCGACTACCGCCTCGCCCCCGAGCACCCCTACCCCGCGGCCCTGGATGACGCCCTGACCGCTTACCGCGCGCTCATCGATGGTGAACACGGCACCGCGCCCATCGCGGTGGCCGGCGAGTCGGCCGGCGCCAACCTGGCCGTCGCCCTGATGCTCGCCGCCCGCGGCCTGGGCGACCTGCCCCAGCCCGCCTGCGCGGTCCTCCTGTCCCCCTGGGCCGACCTCACCGTGCCCCACCTCCCCCAGGACGCCGGACTCGACCCCGTGATCAACGCCGGCGCGCTGCGCACCCGTGCGGCCGACTACCTCGCCGGCGCCGACCCCCGCGACGGCCTGCTCAGTCCCGTCCACGCCGATCTGACCGGCCTTCCCCCGATACTCATCCAGGCGGGCTCGGAGGAGTACCTCCTCGACGAGGCGGTCCGGCTCGCCGCCCGCGCTGCCGCAGACCACGTCCCCGTCACCCTCGACGTCACCCCCCGTGTCCTCCACGTCTTCCAGGCGTTCGCCGCGCTTCTCGAGGAAGGCGAGGACGCCCTCGTCCGCGCGGCCGCATTCCTGCGCGCCCACATCCGCTGACCACCGACAAGGATCCCCCTCGCATGGACCTCACCGACACAGTCGTCCTGGTCACCGGCGCCTCCTCGGGCATCGGCGCCGCCACCGCCCGCGCCGCCGCCGACGCCGGCGCCCGCGTCGTGCTGGCCGCCCGGCGTACCGAACGGATCAACGCCCTCGCCCGCGACCTGCCCCACGCCCTCGCCGTCACCTGCGACGTGACCGGCCCCGGCCAGATCCGTGCCGCAGTCCGTGCGGGGGTGGACCACTTCGGCCGCCTCGACGCCCTGGTCAACAACGCCGGCCAGGGCCTGCACCTGCCCCTGGAGGACGTCGACCCCGACGACTTCCGCGCCGTCCTGGACCTCAACGTGATCGCACCACTGGTGGCGATGCAGGCGGTGCTGCCTGTCATGCGCGCGCAAGGAGGAGGCACCATCGTCAACGTCAGCTCCGCCACCACCCGGATGGTCCTGCCAGGACTCGGCGCATACGCGGCCGGCAAGGCCGCCCTGAACCAGCTCTCCGCCACCGCGCGCACGGAACTGGCCGCAGACGGCATTACGGTCTCCACCGTCCTCCCCTTCGTCACCGCCACCGAGTTCCACCGGACCCTGCGCGCCGGAGCCGTCGTCACCGCCGCCGCCGACTTCCCCGTACACACCGCGGAACAGGTCGCCGCCGCGATCCTCGACCTCATCCGCACCGGACAGGCGGAAACCAGCCTCCTACCACCCGGCATCGGCAACCCGGAGAGCCCCTGACCGATCGCCCACGGTGCGGGGACGGGCGGGGAGGGGCGACGCCGAATCATGGGCGTCGCACGAGGTGCTCCGGTACGGTAGTCGTGCTTGATGCGCTGGCGGAGTTCGAGCAGCCGGACCAGATTGGCGCCGTCTCCGGGGGAGCCGGCGAGGCCCTTCTCCTTCGCAAGCGCGATCAGGGTGGGGAGGAAGCCGGCACGATCGGTCGTGCTGTGCACGATGTTGGCGATCTGCACGACCCAAGACCGCACTCCCTGCTCGGCGAGGCCGTGACGACGGTTTCCACGACGTTGCGAACCCGCAGGGTCCTTTGTACTCGCCGCCGGCGGGAAGGGCCGGGTCCCCCTCGGTGGCCGGTCGGCCCAGGTTCCCCGGCAAGCCTATGCTCCCGCTGCGACCAGCGGCTTTCCGGTTCCCGCCAGTGCCTCGCCGTACGCGAGCATGACCGCGAGCTGCGCGGCGGCCACGGCGTCGATCCCGCCGGAGGGAAGCAGGTCCGGCCTGGGCGCGACGTGGATGACGCCGTCTGAGTCCCCGGCTGCCTCCTTGAGTCCGTCGAGATCTCGGAGGTCGCCGCGGCGCACCTTCGCGCCGAGCATGGACAGCGCCGCCGCGGCCGTGGCCGATCGGGCCAGGCCCGTTCCCTCCAGCAGCGCGCCAGTCCCAGGGGGCCGGTGTCCATCGGCCGCAGCCCGAGGCTCTTGTCATCGGCCTGGGTGGCTGTCCAGCACGCGGTCCGCCGCCGGTTGACCGTGGCCGCGCGCGGCAGCTGCCGGCGGCTGATGGTCGGCTTCCGGGCAGGCATTGCGGTCACCCCGGCGGTACGGCTATTCGGCACCCGGCACCCGGCACCCGGCACCCGGCACCCGAGCGTGATCGTGGACGTGCAGCGAATCGAATGGGACGACCAGACCACGATGCTGCTCGACAGCCGCATCGACGTCGGCTATGTGCGGCTGCCCATCGACGAGGCCGGCCTGCGCGTCACCCCGCTGTACACCGAGCCGCGGGTGGTGCTACCCGCCGGCCACCGGTTGGCCGGCAAGGAGGAGGTCACCGAGGCCGACCTGGCCGGCGAACCGCTGGTTCGGCATGCCGACCCGAGCACGCAGCCCACCCGGCGCCCGCACCCCAACGCCGGGTACCTGGTGCGCGGGGTGGACGAGACACTCGAGCATGTCGCGGCCGGCCGGGGCATCTCGTTCCTGGCCCGTTCGGCAACAGCGTTCTACTCGCATCCGGACGTCAGGTATGTGCCCAACTCGGATCTGGCGCCCGACAAGGTGTGACTCGCGGTGGCGGCATCGCGCACCTCGCCGGTGGGCGACGACTTCTTCACCGCCGCTCAGGCGACGGCCGAGATCACGGCAGAATTCGGGAACTACGAAATGTGGCAGCTCGGAAGCGATTCCGTGTCAAAACACGGTCGAGCAGTCCGACTGCCACCAACAGCGCCAACAGGGGGCGCACGGCTACAGCAATGGCGAAGGCATTGAGGTCGGGGACGGCGGGAGGTGACCCTCCGCGCAGCGGGCGGGCAGGGTCCTGAGCGGCGGCGCCCGGGAACCGCGGTCGACGAGGTGCTCACGGCGGTTCCTGTCGCCGTCCGGTCAGGTCGCAGGGGTGGTGTGCCAGTCGGGATGGCCCGGCATCGGTGGGGTGGCCGGGGAGTAGAGCCAGCCGCCGAGGAAGCCGGAGAGATCACGGCCGGCCACCTGCGAGGCGAGGCGGACGAACTCGGCTGTGGTGGCCGAACCGTCCCGGTGCTTGAGCACCCAGTCGTGTTCGACACGCTGGAACGCGCGGTCGCCGATCTCTTCGCGCAGCGCGTAGAGGACCAACGCTCCCCCGTCGTAGATGTTGGGGCGGAAGAGGCTGAGCCCCACGCCGGGGGTCGGCGCCTTGGGCGCTGCCGGTGGGCCGTCCGCGGCCCGTACCGCGTCCGAGTCCTGGTAGGCGGCCAGCATGCGATGGTCCAGCGTGGGGCCGCCCTGCTGCTCGCCGTAGAGGGTCTCGTACCAGGTGGCGTGGCCCTCGTTGAGCCACACGTCCGCCCAGCGGTTCGGGGAGACGCTGTCGCCGAACCACTGGTGGGAGAGTTCGTGGACCATCAGCGACTGGACGTACCATGCGGGCACGTCGGTTCGGGTGAAGAGGTTCTTTTCGAAGATCGGCAGGGTCTGGGTCTCCAGTTCCGCGCCGATGTGGGTGTCGGTGACCAGCAGCCCGTAGGTCTCGAAGGGGAAGCTGACGCCGAGTTGTTTCTCCATCCAGCTGATCTGGCCAGGCGTCATCTCCATCCAGGGTTCGAGCGCCGCGGCCTCCGATGCCGGCACGACGTCGCGCATCGGCAGGCCGTGCGGTCCCTGCCGGTGCAGGATCGACGAGTCGCCGAGGGAGATCTGCATGAGGTCGGTGGCCATGGGGTGTTCGCCTCGGTACACCGATGTGGTGGTCGCGCCGTGCCGGGCCTGGGAAATGAGTACACCGTTGGCGGCCGCGGTGACATCGGCGGCCGCGGTGATCCGGTAGGTGAAGTAGGCCTTGTCCGACGGATGATCGTTGCTGGGGATCACCCGGTGCGCGGCATCGGGTTCGTTGAGTAGTTCGAGCCCGTCCGGGTTGGGGATCCAGCCACCCGTCATGCTGTTGCCTGTCGGGTCGTTCGAGTGGCTGATGCTGATCTGCAGATGCTGGCCGGCCCGTACGCGGTGGGCGGGGGTGAGCACCAGGTCCTCGCCGACCGTTGCGAAGGGCACCCGGCGGCCGTTGACCTCCACCCAGTGAACCGTGCCGTGGGTGTAGTCGAGGTTGATGGTGCTCAGCCGGGAGGTCGCCGTCGCGTCGATCCTCGTGACGGTGTCGAGGGGGCTGGTGTTGTCCCCACTGTAGGTGAGGGAGATGTCGTAGGAGTGGACGTCGTAGCCGACGTTGCCCAGCTTGGGGAAGAGAGGGTCGCCGATTCCGGAGGCCGGGGGAGAGACGGGCAGACCCGCGGCTATGAGCGCGATGGAAGCGGCTGCGAGCAGACCAAGTCGCCCACCACGCAATATGTTTCGCATGGTTGCAGTGTGACAGATGTGTCGCCGCCGAGCTTGTCCGCCCAGAATCGCTCGTCAGCCTCCTGGCAACCAGAGCAATTTGCCGAGATGACCGGGCGCGAATACGTCCGTGGTTCCGCCCGTGACGAACTGGGCCACCGGGCCTCTGCTTTCGCAGGAGGATCTCGGTCGATCCCCTGGACAGCAGAGGCCCCCCATGCGCGGGCGCTTGCCCGCCGCATCGACCTGCTGGTGTTGTGGGCCGGTCAGCCGCAGAGGGTCAGGTCGACCTTGTCGCCGCTGTGGAGGACCGTCGGGCTGAGCGGGGAGACCGCGATGACCGAACCCGGCTTGCAGTTGTCGACCACCCCGTGGGTGACCTTGCCGACCTTGAGGCCGGCCTGCGCCAGTGCCGCCTTGGCCAGGTACAGGTCCATGCCCTTCAGGTCGAACGGCTTGATGTACGGCACCGTGGTGACGTCCCCCTTGACCGTGGTCGTGGTCGTGGTGGCGCGGGGGGAGGTCGGCGGCGCGTCATGCGTACCGGTGCCGACGGTGGCCAATGCGGTGCCGCCGCCGGCCAGGATGAGGGCCGCGGAGATACCCGCGATGAAACCGGCGCGCCTGCGGCGGGTACGGGTCTTGATGCCGGTGGCGTCGAAGTGCGGCGCAGGGGAGGTGTTGGCGAAGTCGTTCAAGGCGATTACCAGTTCCTTTTCGAAGAATTCGAGGTGCGTGTCACCGCCGCGCCCGCCCGGGGGTGGTGATGCGTAGCCGGTCATCCGGTTCGGGTTCCTTTCCGGGGCTGCGGTGACGAAGGTTCGGAGTGTGCGGGTATCTGGGCCCGGAGCTTTTCGAGTCCCCGGGTGAGCTGGGACCGTACGGCGCTCGGTGAGATCCGCAGATCCTCGGCGATTTCGGCATCAGAAAGGTCGTGGAAGTAGCGCAACACCACGACGGTGCGCATGCCTATCGGCAGACGTTGCAAGGCGCGGACCAACTGGTCCCTGCTGTCGACACGCCCGTATTCGTCCCCGGGGGCGGGCCGGTCGTCACCGGTGTCCTGCTGGGGTACGACACGACGGAATCGCCGCCACCGGTCGTTGGCCAAATTCACCATGATGCGCCGCACATAAGCGTCCGGCGCGTCCTGGGCGACGATGGTGCGCCAACGGCGGCAGGTGCGTTCCAGTGTTTCCTGGACCAGATCCTCAGCGGCCTCACGGCTTCCCGTCAGGACCAGGGCCCCTCGGAACAATGCCCCCGAGCGGGCCGCGACGAAGGAGGAAAAACCCTCCCCCGGGTCCATTCCTGCCGACGCCGGATCGGACCGGCCACCCCGGCCGGACCATCCGGACCATCCGGACCGACTGGTTCGACTCGCCTCGGAGAGCCGTGAATTCCATTTGGCTGCCAGAGCCACACCGCTCCTCCCTTCCTGTCCCCCAAATGACGGTGAAGCGCCCCTGTCTGCTGCACCGCTTCTTTGAGACCTGTGTCACACAACGGGAAAGGCGGGTGGGCCAGTTGGAGCCTGTGGGGCTCGTAAAGTCATCGCTGCAGGTGACAGCTCTGCAGTGGCCTGGGCTGGGACCATGTCCGCGTGATCGTCTCACTGCTGTACAAGGCAACTCGCAAGCTGTTGACCATGCCTGGGGTGCTGCTGCGCCGAGACACCGCCAAGGACGCGGAGCTGCTTGTCCTCCGGCATGAGAACGCGGCACTACGCCGTCAGATCGCCAGCCCGGTCCGCTACGAGCCCGCGGACCGGTTCTGGCTGGCCACCCTCTCCAGCCTGATACCCCGCTACCGCTGGCCCGAGATCTTCCCGGTCACGCCCGGCACGCTCCTGGCCTGGCATCGCAGGTTCATCGCGATCACATGGGACTACAGCGCCCAGCGCACCCGCACAGGACGGCCGCCGACCAAGGCAGCGCTCAAGAAGCTCATCCTGCAACTCGCCCGCGAGAACGCACAGTGAGGCCACAGACGGATCCAGCGCGAGCTGGCCCGCCTCGGCCATCCGATCGCCTCGTCCACGGTCTGGGAGATCCTGCACACGGCGGGCATCGACCCGGCACCGCGACGCACCGGCCCATCCTGGAAGGAGTTCCTCACCAACCAGGCCCAGGGCATCATCGCCGCCGCCTTCTTCCACCTCGACACCGCCCTCAGACACAGGCTGTACGCACTGGCGTTCCTCGAACACGGCACCCGGCGCCTCCACATCACCGGCGTCACCACCAATCCCACACGCGAGTGGGCGGTACAACAGGCACGAAACCTCACCGCTGACCTCGGCACGCGAACGGAGCCCCTGCGCATCCTCCTCCGCGACCGCGACGGCAAATACGGGCAGTCCTTCGACGCCGTCTTCGAGGCCGAGGAGATGGGGATCCTCAAGAGCGCACCGCAGGCACCACGGATGAACGCCCACTGCGAACGAGCGATCGGCACCATCCGGCGCGAGGTACTCGATCACGTCCTCAAAGAGTGTTTTGTCCCGTCAGGAGTGTTTCCTGGTATTTCGGGTAGCGGACCGTCTTGGGTCGGCTGAGACAGTGGAAGTCCGTTGTGATGGGTGGGGCGATTGATGGATTTCGAGGGTCCGTTTCAACCCCTTCGCTCCCGTCTGATCCCAACACGCCCCCGGTCACGCCTGTTTGCGCCCTGTGGCGGGCCAGCGGGCATCGGAACTACGGAAACATGCCTCGTAGACATCGACCGTATCCGAGCGACCTGTCCGATGCCCGTTGGGAACTGCTGGAACCGACTCTGACAGCCTGGCGGGCCGAGCGAAGAGGGAAAGGCCTGGACATCGGCCGGCCTCCCGAACACGACCTGCGCCGAATCATAGACGCCATCCTCTACGTCGACCGGACCGGAATCCCCTGGCGGTACCTGCCGCACGACTTCGCCCCGTGGGAAACCGTCTACGGCTACTTCGGCGCCTGGCAGAAGGACGGCGTATTCGACGAGCTTAGCGGCCTCCTGCGACGCCTGGTCAGGGAAGCCGAAGGCCGCGACGCCGAACCCAGCGCCTGCATCCTTGACGCCCAGAGCATCAAGACCTCCGCCAACGTGCCCGCGGCCGGTCAGGGCATCGGCGCAGGCAAGAAGATCGCCGGCCGCAAACGTCACATCGGCGTTGACACCCTCGGCCTCCTCCTGGCCGTGCTGGTCACCGCCGCCAGCGTGTCCGACAACGCCGGAGGCATCCACCTACTCTCACGCATCGCCGACAACCACCCACGCATCACCAAAGCCTGGGCCGACTCCGGCTACCGCACCAAAGTCATCGACCACGGAGCCACCCTTGGCATCGACGTCGAAGTCACCCGCCGCGACCCTGCCCGCAAGGGATTCAAGGTGATTCCGCGGCGATGGGTCGTCGAGCGGACCTTCGGCTGGCTCATGCACCACCGCCGCCTCGCCCGCGACTACGAGACCCACCCCCACCGCTCCGAAGCCATGATCAAGCTGGCGATGGTCGACCTCATGAGCCGCAGGCTGACCAGGGAATCCACTCCGAACTGGCGGGATGCCTGAACTCCGAGTGCGTCAGTGGAGCGAGTGGGAGCGCTGACTCGGACTGGGAGGGTCGAAGCTCACCCCGTTCTCATCGAGTGCGTTGAATACAGTCACGCGACCCGTCTCGAAGGCGAAGCTGATGCCGGCGTTGCCCTGAGCGACGTCCCCGCCCGTCCATTCGAGCAGCTCGGGAATACCGGCGTTGCCCTGAGCGACGTCCCTGTCCGTCCATTCGAGCAGTTCGGCCGCCTTGAGCGGCAGCCCCCGCAGAGCTTGCAGCCCGGGAAAAGGTTCAGGGCACCACTGCAGGTCGAAGCCGGGCCAACGAACTGGAAAGGTGGGGTCGATCGTGTTCCACGTCAGGGAGAGATCGTTCAGCCTGTGATGGTTGATCTCGACCTGCTTGCCGTCGAAGTCGAACAGCACCGGGCAGTCGCAGAACCACTTGTCATTCCTAAGGTCCCAGACCGTCCAGACTCTAGTGAGCGTCCGGCCAGCAAGACCACGCAGACGTTGCCCATGCTCCTGCACGATGTCACTACGCCTGTCCAACCATGCTGGCCGGTAGCCCGCGATACCGAAATCGAACATGACGTCATCTTGCCAGAGGCCCTCTTCCTGGGATCAAAGCAATCCCGAACGACGACCAGCCGTCGACTTCTCGAACAGCCCTATCGGGACAAAATGCTCTTCAAGAGGGCGGTTTGTGGGCTGTTGTCCATTGCCGGGTGAGCCTGGGAGGGGCTGCTGTGATGTCGACCTGTAGTTGGCCGTTCCGGTTCCGAGTCGGCCAGTGGGCGGACGCGTGACGAGGCGGGCGGGGCCTCTGGCAGCATGGGCTTGTGACTAATGCGAACGACGCGGACGACCCGCTCCAGCTGCTGATGGGCCTTGAGGTCAGCGCCGTGTCTTTCGTGCGCGACTTCGTCGAGCTGCACTTCGATGGACCGATTCTGCGGGCCTTGAGCGACCCCTCGGGGGTGTACGGGGGCCGCGAGTGGCGCTTTCCCGCACCAGGGTCGCTGGAGCTCATGCGCTGCTACATCGGCAAGACCGTCGACGGCTATGAACTGGATCCAGATCGGATTCTCGCCCTGGACTTTGGAGAGCACCGCTTCGTCATCCCGCTCGACTCCGATTCAAGCGGTGGTCCCGAGGCGGCCCACATGGTCGGCGTCGACGAGAGCGGTCGGGCTTCTGTCCTCGGCGGGATGTGGATCTGGTGACAAGAGCGGCGCCGATCCGGGGTGGCCGATCGGTCGTGGTCACAGCGGCTGGTCCTGGTGCCCTGCCACTCTCAGGTGAAGGCGATGGCTGCTCCGGTCGCGATCGAGAGTTGTGCAGCCTGGAGGAGTTGCAGGCACACATAGGATTCGACGCCGTACGCTGCCATCCCCCGTCGGCCGGCCCTTCGGCATCGGCGGCCTCGAAGACCTCTTCGGAGTGCGGATCGAGGTTTTTTGGGTGAGGTCGGGTACGCCGAGCTGGCCGCGCATCCTGATGCTCTGGCCCAGCTGCGTGCCGACATGTGCCTCGCCGGCTGGCGCGACGAGCGCCAGCTTGAACAGTTCCTGACCCTGTAGGTGCCGGATATTGCATCCGCGCCGGTCACAGCCCTGGTTCGGGGTCAGCGGTGCGCGGTGGCAGTTGAGCGTCCGACGCAGGGAAGGCTGCTCGTGGAGCCCGTACTGCTTCAAAATCCCTTCACCACTGGTGACCTGGTCCGATGCGCACGACCGGATAACCGTCCGGCATCATCGGAACTTGTGCTCGTACAGATGGTCTACCTACTCGCCACCCGGATCTTCGCCTGTCTTGTCCTGCTGTGCCGATCCTCCGCCGCCAAGAACGCCGAGATACTGGTCCTTCGACACGAGGTTGCAGTGCTGCGCCGGCAAGTCGACGCCTCGAAGCCGACCTGGCCCGACCGCGCACTGATCGCCGCTCTGTCCCGGCTACTGCCGCGGATCCTGCGCGGCCACCGGATCGTCTCTCCGCGTACCCTGCTGGCCTGGCACCAGCACCTGGTCAAACAGAAGTGGACCCAGCCCCGATCGCCAGGACGGCCACCGGTATCCGACGAGCTGCACAACCTGATCATCCGGCTCGGCGTCGAGAATCCCCGCTGGGGCGCCCGCCGCGTCCACGGCGAACTGCACCGCCTCGGCCACAAGGTCAGCGCATCCACCGTCCGCCGCATCCTGCGTCAAGCCGGCCTCGGACCCGCACCACGACACCAGCCGGCCCGAGGCGAGTGGGCGGTGTTCCTGAAAGCCCAGGCCAGCGGCCTGCTCGCCACGGATTTCTTTCACGTGGACACCATCACAGTGCAGCGTCTGTACGCCTTGTTCGTCATGGAGGTCCGCACCCGCACCGTTCACATCCTCGGCGTGACCGCCCACCCCAGTGCCGCCTGGGCGACCCAGCAAGCCCGGCAACTCCTGTGGCACCTCGGCGACAGGGCTGCCGATTTCACCCACCTCATCCGTGACCGCGACACCAAGTTCACCGCCGCGTTCGATGCTGTCTTCGCCAGCGAAAACATCACCGTGACCAAGATTCCCCCGAGAAGCCCGAACTGCAACCCGCACGCCGAACGCTTCGTCCGGTCCGTGCGGGAGGAGTGCACCGACCGGCTCCTGATCTACGACCGCGGCCACGCGCACAAGATCCTCCACGAGTACGTCACCCACTTCAACCGGCACCGGCCGCACCAAGGACGAGATCAACTCGCTCCCCTCGACGACCCGAATGTCATCGCCTTCCCTGCCGCCCGCATCGAGCGGCGGCAAGCGGTCGCCAGCCTGATCAACGAGTACCACAGGGCGAGTTGAACAAGGGACAACCTCCCAGGTCAGAGCCTGTGAAGGCGTTTTGAAGCACTACGGGCCTACGTCAACGGGCGAAGCCGGAGAAGCCGCCGCCGCACTCGTCATCGACCATCTCGTGCCACTCGCCGAGACCTGGGATTCGGGCGCCTCGAAGTGGACCAAGGCCCGCCGCGTCGCCTACGCCAAGTATCTGACCGACCCCCGGCACCTGGTTGCTGTGAGCGCCCGTTCCAACAGGAGCAAGGCCGATCAGGACCCGGCCACCTGGATGCCGCCGTCCCCCGATGCGACCTGCCGCTACACCGCCGACTGGATCAGCGTGAAACGCACCTGGGGCCTGAGCATCGACCAGCCCGAGCAGGACGCCCTCACCCGCCCGGCAGCCTCCTGCCCCGACCAGGACATCGCCTACACCCCCGCAGCCTGACCCCCGCCACAGCACCAGGCAGCTTCCTTCGCGCCCTCACCCTCGCGCGGGCGGCTATCTGCGGATAAGGACACGCCCAGCACACTCACGCCAGCAGCCTGGCCTTCGCTGACGTCTCTCCCAAGGCGCAGCCCTCCTACGCGTGATCCTCGTCATCACCAGAGCCAAACTTGACTTGCCAAAGAGTCGACTGGAAGCGCGCGTCGCCTTGTGCCCAATAGCAGCGAGCCATTTCGACGATCGCAGCATATTCGGCGCATCCTACAACGGAGATCAACGTAGCGCCTACCAAGGACCCGTCGTCGTACGGTCGAGCCAACATAGCGACGCTTCCCTCGTAGCAGTACCCCTGGATGAGCCAGTGGTCAAACGACTCCGAGAGAGACAGTGTTGCAGGATCGTGGAATTCCTCCTCAGAAAGCAACGCCGCCAAGACATTATCTGGATCTTTGGAGAATAGACTAAATCTATGATCCGAGAATCGCGGAAGGTTTCCCATTTCCTCGAAAGCGCCGTAGGCAAAGCTGGGCTCAGCACCACCGATCAGCCGACCTTCGATGACCAACTGGACTCGGGACTCGCCTGAAGCAACCACCGGGGTGACAAGCAGGCCAAATCGACCGTCGTCGGTCAGAAATCGCAAGACCTACCTCCTTCTGACCGAAATCGGGATATCGTCGAGGGGAATAGCAACGGGATTACCGGACTTCGTTACCCCATTACTACTTCCGCTGAAGTGCCACACATCCTCGGTGTGCTGAGAGTAACGGTAATACACAGCCTTTTTCCCAGAGCCGATCTTGGTCCATCGCACCCTGCCAACCTGGACACTGTTGGCAAATTGCTCTTCCGCATCAGCTGGCAGCACACCTTTCGCAGGATTATATGGATTCGGGCCGCCCCACGGGGGTCTGTAAAACGAGCGGTGTAACTGGGGTTGTTGGGGTTACTGGCGTGCTGCTGAGAGGCGGCCGTCGAAGGTGATGTCGAAGGCGTTCAGCGCGGTCTTCCAGCGCATGGTCCAGCGGGCCTGGCCCTTGCCGGTGGGGTCGAGCGACATGACAGCCATGTAGACGCACTTCAGGGCGGCTTGCTCGTTGGGGAAGTGGCCACGGGCTTTGACCGCCCGGCGGATCCTGGCGTTCACGGACTCGATCGCATTCGTGGTGCAGACGATGCGGCGGATCTCGGTGTCGAAGCGGAGGAAGGGGGTGAACTCCTCCCATGCGTTCTCCCGGAGCCGGCGATCGCCGGGTTCTTCCTGCCCCAGGTATCGGCGAACTCGGCGAAGCGTTCCAGCGCGGCCTCTTCGGTTGCGGCGGTGTAGACAGGCTTCAGCACACGGGCGATTTTGTCCCAGTCCTGGCGGGCGGCATAGCGGAAGGAGTTCCGCAGCAGGTGGACCACGCAGGTCTGGACGATCGTTTGTGGCCACACCGCTTCGACCGCGTCGGGCAGACCCTTCAGGCCGTCGCAGACCAGCATGAGGACGTCGTTGACGCCGCGGTTCTTGATCTCGGTGAGGATGTGCAGCCAGTGCTTGGCGCCCTCGCCGCCGTCGCCGGCCCACAAGCCGAGGATCTCGCGACGGCCGTCGACGGTGGCGGCCAGGGCCACATAGATCGGCCGGTTGGCGACGGCGCCATCGCGGATCTTCACGTGGATCGCGTCGATGAAGACCACCGGGTGGACGCCGTCCAGCGGTCGGCTCTGCCATTCGGCCATGCTGTCCATGACCTTGTCGGTGATCGTGGAGATCGTCTGACGGGAGACCTCGGCGCCATAGACCTCGGCCAGGTGAGCCTGGACCTCGCCGGTGGTCAAGCCCTTCGCGGACAGTGAGATCACCATCTCGTCCACGCCGGTCAGGCGCTTCTGCCGCTTCTTGACGATCTTCGGCTCGAAGGAGCCGTCACGGTCGCGGGGCACCGATATCTCGACCGGACCGACGTCCGTGAGCACGGTCTTGGCCCGGGTCCCGTTCCGAGAGTTGCCTCCGTTCTTGCCTACCGGGTCGTGCTTGTCATAGCCGAGGTGGTCGGTGATCTCGCCCTCCAGGGCGGACTCCGGCAGCCGCTTCGTCAGCTGCTGCAGCAGCCCGCCCTCACCGGTCAGTTGCAGGCCCTCGGCCTGGGCACGACCCACCAGCTCGTCAATGAGCTGGTCGTCCACCGCCCGTCCGGTGCGGCTTGGCCGCCTCGACAGATTCGGCCTCGGCCACGTTCTCGCTGGTCATCGACGCATCTTCCTTGATCAGGAGTTACACCGAACGTTTTACAGTCCCGGCGCTGGCGTGCCGAACGACCGCCGCAGGGACCACCCTTCATCCGCCTCTCCGACCGTGTCGTCCTCTACGACGACAACGACCTGCAGACGTGGCTGGCCGAGCGACGCACCGACCCCGGGCAGGTGGCAGCCTGACCCCCTACGTCCACAGCCTGCCCATCGCTGTCCCCCTGTCTGCCGACATCGAGCACCGTCCCGAACGGGGGCTCCCCTACCGTGCCCGCGTGCGATGGGTCGACCCCCACACCAAGCGGCGCGCGTCGCTTTCCCAGTCCCATTCCACGCAGGACGCCGCGCAAGAGTGGCTTGACGCCCTCCACGCTTCAGCTGCCCGCGGAATCGATCCCACCGCCGCTACGCAAACCCTCGCCGAATACGGCAACACCCACATGGCACTGGCCCTGCGAGGACTGGAGCCCAAGACCACCGACCCATACCTGGCCGGGTGGCGGCTGCGCGTCGTGCCCGCTCTCGGGCACCTGCCGGTGACCATGGTGACCAACGGGGCTGTCGACCGCACCATCTACGCCTGGATCGCCGACGGAGAGGGCCGCTCCACCGTCAAGAACACCCTCGCCGTCTTGGTGCGCGTCATGGAACAGGCCGTCCGCGACGGACTGATCACCGCCAACCCCGCCCGTATCAAGGGCTGGCAGCGCCAGTACCAGCTTGCCGAGGACGAACTCGACGACCCGCGCGCGCTCGCCCTGCGCAACTGGGCGGCTCTGCAAGAGCTCGCCGCGGCCCTTGTCGCCCGCTCCCACGAGCAGTACACCGGCTGGGGCGACGTCGTCACCTTCTCCGCCTGCACCGCCGCCCGCATCGGTGAAGTCTCCGGAGTACGGGTCAAGGACATCGACACCAGGAACTGGATCTGGACACTACGCCGCCAGACCACCCCCTCCCCCGGCGGCCTCGCCGACAAGAACACCAAAGGCAAGACCGCCCGCCGCGTCCCCCTCATCGAAGAGATACGCCCCATGGTCGCCCAACGCCTGCTCACACTGCGGGACAAGCCCGACGCCCGCCTGTTCACCGGACCACGCGGCGGCCGCATCACCACCGCCGTCCTGCGCGACGCCACCCACTGGGACGAAGTCGTACGCGCGCTCGGTTACGAACACCTGCGCCGCCACGACCTGCGCCACACCGGCCTGACATGGATGGCGGACGCCGGAGTCCCCCTGCACGTCCTGCGGTTGATCGCCGGACACGGCTCCCTGCACACCACCCAGCGCTACCTCCACCCCGACCTGCAAGCCGTCATGAACGCCGGCCGCACCTTCAGCAACCACCTGACCCCGCCCCCCGCCCTGCCGCCGCCCTCCCCCGGGCTGTCAGCAACCCTCCGCCGCTTGTAGGAACCGCACAATCCCCACCCGTAGGACGTGATCTTGGTCCCCAAGAAAACAGGCTCTGACCTGCGGGTTTTCTAGAGCCACGGTCCCCAAGTGGTCCCCCACTACTGACCCGTCATCAGACGGGCATGATTCCCAAAAACGAGAAGAGGCCCGCTGACCTGGCCGAATGCCAGTCAGCGGACCTCTCTGCACCGTCGGGACGACAGGATTTGAACCTGCGACCCCTTGACCCCCAGTCAAGTGCGCTACCAAGCTGCGCCACGTCCCGGTGCCTGGCCGGTCCGGGGTGGTGTCCCGGCTGGCCGTGCATGAGAACAATACCTCACGTCGGGCGGTGTTCGCTCGCACCCGGGGGTGGGGTGGGGGTGGTGGGGGTCACTCCTCGTGGTCGGGGGGTGACGGGGGCGCCGTGGGGGCGGGCTTGGGGGGTTGAGGGGTGGGCGGGCGGCGGGCGTCCTCCGCGCTGTTCTGGGCGCCGAGGGATCCGAAGTAGAAGCCCGAGACGGTGGCCAGGACGGTCATCAGGGAGGTCACGATGGTCTTGGGGAGGTCGCCGGAGTCGGCGCCGGAGGAGAGCATCGCCACGGCCAAGGCGAAGCCGACCAGGGCCAGGATGAGGACGGCGATGATGCTGCGGGTCAGGCCGCGGACCCCGCGGGGTTCGCGCAGGTCGCGGAGGAAGTCGCGGACCTCCGCGTCGGTGGCGGCGCGGTCGATCAGGTGGTCGGTGAGCTGGCGGCGCCAGGCGGTGGCCCGGCGGACGTCCATGAGGAGCGGTACGACGGCGATCGCGGAGATGACCACGACGACCACCGCGATCAGGACGAAGGCCGAGCGGCCGCTGAGGCCGCTGATCGGCTCCGCGGCTCCGTTCACGGCGGCGGCCGCGGTCACGGCTGGTGAGTGGGTCATCACAGTTTCCCCCCAGTGTTTCGGGCGGGCAGGATCCCAGCGGGTCGGCCGGACGGTCAAGTCCCCCGCCGGTTGGGGCAATTGGGTGGCAGCGGCGCTGCGCTGGCATGAGGGTGTAACGAGGCCGCGGGCGGGGCGCCGTACCGATTCGGTGACCGGTACATCTAGCGGCGGGCCCGTCGCCTCAGCAGAATCGAACCTGCAGATCAACCGGGCCGGACAGGTCCGGACAGCCCGACCCCCGGGGAACCGGGACCTGAGGAGCAGCAACGATGCACGACGCGGAGCCGTCCGAGGCCGTTCCGTACTACGAGGACATGGCCCCCGGTACGGGTGCGCTGCCGCCCCGGGCCTGGTCGGCGGTCTCCGACGCCCGGCGGGTGGGCCTCGGCGGGGCATGGCGCTTCCGTCTGTCGGCGACCGCGGAGGCGGAGGACGACTCCTTCGCCCGGCCGGGTTACGACGCCGCCCACTGGGACGTGCTGCCGGTGCCGTCGCACTGGCCGCTCCAGGGGCACGGCCTGCCCGCGTACACCAATATCCGCTACCCCTTCCCGATCGATCCGCCGCACGTGCCGACGGAGAACCCGACCGGAGACCACCTGCGGATGTTCGACCTGCCGGACGACTGGCCCGGGGGCGCGGCGGTGCTGCGCTTCGACGGGGTGGACTCCTGCGCCCGGGTGTGGCTGAACGGGACCGAGCTCGGCACCTTCAAGGGCAGCAGGCTGCCGGTGGAGTTCGAGGTCGGCGAGCTGCTGCAGCCGCAGGGGAACGTGCTGGCCGTACGGGTGCACCAGTGGTCGTCGGGCAGCTACCTGGAGGACCAGGACATGTGGTGGCTGCCGGGGATCTTCCGGGAGGTCACGCTGATCGAGCGGCCGGAGGGCGCGGTCGGCGACTTCTTCGTGCACTGCGGCTACGACCACACCACCGGGCTGGGCACGCTGCGGGTGGACTGCGAGCCCGGCGGCACGGTCACTGTGCCGGAGCTCGGCCTCGACATCCCGACCGGCGAGCCGGTGACCGTGGCCGTGGAGCCCTGGTCCGCGGAGCTGCCGCGGCTCTACGACGCGGAACTGGCGACCGAGGGAGAGCGCATTCCGCTGCGGATCGGCTTCCGTACCGTCGCCGTCGAGGACGGTGTACTCAAGGTCAACGGGCGGCGGATCGCCTTCCGCGGCGTGAACCGGCACGAGTTCGACCCGGACCACGGTCGGGCGCTGGACCAGGAGACGATGCGCGACGACCTGCTGCTGATGAAGCGGCACAACATCAACGCGGTACGCACCAGCCACTATCCGCCGCACCCGGCGTTCCTCGACCTGTGCGACGAGCTGGGCATGTGGGTGATCGACGAGTGCGATCTGGAGACGCACGGCTTCGAGGAGGTCGGCTGGCGCGGCAATCCGGTGGCGGACGAGCGCTGGACGCCGGCGCTGCTCGACCGGGCCGCCCGGATGGTGGAGCGGGACAAGAACCACCCCTCGGTGGTGATGTGGTCGCTGGGCAACGAGTGCGGCACCGGCGCGGGGCTGTCCGCGATGGCGTCCTGGATCCGCGACCGCGACCCGGCCCGGCCGATCCACTACGAGGGCGACCTGTCCTGCGCGGACGTGGACGTCTACTCGCGGATGTACGCCGACCACGCCGAGTCGGAGCTGATCGGCCGCCGCGCCGAACCGCCCCTGGCGGACGCGGAGTCGGACAAGCGGCGGCGCGACATGCCCTTCCTGCTCTGCGAGTACGCGCACGCGATGGGCAACGGCCCTGGCGGGCTGGCCGAATACCAGCGGATCTTCGACACGTACGAGCGCTGCCAGGGCGGCTTCGTCTGGGAGTGGATCGACCACGGGCTGCGCCGCAGGACCGCGGACGGGACGGCGTACTTCGCCTACGGCGGTGACTTCGGCGAGGAGCTGCATGACGGGAACTTCGTCTGCGACGGGCTCCTCTTCCCCGACCGCACCCCCTCGCCCGGGCTGGTCGAGTACAAGAAGGTGATCGAGCCGGTGCGGATCGAGGGCGATCCCGGGCGCGGGGTCGTCACGGTCACCAACCGCCATGACTTCGCGGACCTCTCGGGGCTGGTCTTCCGCTGGTCGTACGAGGTGGAGGGGGTCGTGGCGGACTCGGGCCGCTTCACCGTTCCGGCCACCGGACCCGGGGAGAGCGCTCTCCTCGAACTGCCGGCGCTCCCTCACTCCCCCGGTGGCGGCGAGGCCTGGTGGACGGTACGCGCGCTGCTGGCCGAGGACACCGCCTGGGCGCCGTCGGGGCACGAGGTGGCCTGGACCCAGTTCGCGGCGGCGGACCAGGGCGTCGGCGGCCGTGCGCACCTGGGCGCACCGCACTCCCCGCGGCTGGCCGAGGGCGGGATGATCGTGCTCGGCCCCGGCACCTTCGACGCCGCCAGCGGCGCCCTGCGCTACCTCGGCAACGCCCAGGTGCACGCCCCGCGCCTGGACGTGTGGCGGGCGCCCACCGACAACGACCGCGGCATGCCCTGGTTCGCCGACAGCCAACTCGAAGGCCAGTGGCGGGAGTCGGGCATGCACCGGATGCAGCAGCGGGTGGTGGGTGTCGCCGTCGGCGGCGACGCGCTGACCGTCACCACCCGGGTCGCCCCTGCGGCCGCCGACCACGCCCTGCGGACCGTGTACACCTGGACCGCGAGCGGCGACCGGCTGCGGCTTGACGTCGCGGTGACCCCCGAGGGCGACTGGCGGCTGCCGCTCCCCCGGCTCGGGGTACGTATCGGGCTCTGCCCCACCCTGGACTCCGTCGAGTGGTACGGCGGCGGGCCAGGCGAGGCGTACCCCGACAGCCGCACGGCGGCCAGGGTCGGGCGCTGGCGGTCCTCGGTCGACGCGCTCCAGACCCCCTACGTCCGCCCGCAGGAGAACGGTGCCAGGGCCGATGTGCGGTGGGCGGAACTGCGGCGGGCCGACGGCTCGGGCGTACGGATCGAGGGCGCGCCGGCCTTCTGGCTGACCGCGCGGCCGTGGAGCACCGAGGCGCTCGACGCCGCGGAGCACACCTACGACCTGGAGCATTCGGACACCCTGTGGGTGCATCTGGACCACGGGCTGCACGGCCTGGGCAGCGCGTCCTGCGGCCCGGTGGTACTGCCCGGCTTCCGGTTGGACGCCGCTCCGGCCGACTTCTCCTTCACCTTCGTCCGGTTGGACGCCGCCCAGCCGTCGCCGGACGGGGACCAGGAGCGGCGGTGACCCGGTCGATCCGTCCCTGACGGCCTACCGGCCCGCCGGCGCCCCACGCCGTCTGCCTGCTACCGCGGGCGCGGGCGAGGACGCGAGCGGGGGCTGCCCCGAGCAGGACCATGCCCTGCTCGGGGCGGTCTTCGCGGCGCCTTGGGCGGTACCGGCGCCCGGGTCCGCCTTCGCGGTGGACGACGGGCCAGGGCAGGCGGTGGGACAGCTGACCCGCCTGGGCCGGGCGACCTCGTAGCGGTCGCAGTACGGCCTGCGGGTACGCCCGGGGGCGGCACCAGGGCGGACCCTTGCCCGCGACGGTGCCCGTACCCACGACGGTGCCGTACCCGGCGGGTGAGGCACCCCGCTGCCTGCCAAGGTGGCACCGGGTCCCGTGAACGCCTCGCTGCCGGTGCCCGGTGCCGTGCGCCTGCCGGGCCGCCCGCGGCCGGCGGCTACTCGGGGCGGGCCGCCTCGTAGTCGTCGGCCGGGTGGTCGGCGCCGGCCGGGCGGGCGGGGTGCACGGGCCAGCCGCCCGCGGGGAGGACGGCGACCTCGCGCCACCACCAGTCGTCGGGCTGCGGGTCGGCCGGTTCGAAGGGGGCGCCGACCCGGGGGATGGCGATCTTCGCCCCGGTCGCACGGGCGGCCGCGACGGTGCCCTCCGCGGGGTCGGCCCAGCCGTGCTGGGCGAGGTTGAAGGTGCCCCAGTGGATCGGCAGCATCACGCCGCGCGGGGTGCCGCCGGACAGGTCGGTGTGCGCCTGCATGCCCTCGGCGGGCGTCATGTGGATGTCGGGCCAGAACTCGCTGTAGGCGCCGATCTGGATCATCGTGGCGTCGAAGGGTCCGTGCTCGGCGCCGATGTCGGCGAAGCCGGGGAAGTAGCCGGTGTCGCCGCTGTGGAAGATCCGGTGCGTGCCGTCGGTGACCGCCCAGGACGCCCACAGGGTCTGCTGCCGCCCGCGCAGGCCGCGCCCGCAGAAGTGCCGGGCGGGGGTGGCGGTCAGGCTGAGGCCGGCGATCTCGGTGGACTCGTTCCAGTCCAGCTCGTGTATCCGGGCCGCCGGCACGCCCCAGTGCTCCAGGTGCGCGCCGACGCCGAGGGGGACCGCGAACACGGCTTCGCTGCGCCGGAGTTCGATGATGCTCGGCATGTCGAGGTGGTCGTAGTGGTCGTGCGAGATCACGACCACGTCGATGCCGGTCAGCGAGCCCAGCGGGACGGGGGCGGGGTGCACGCGCCGCGGTCCGACGAGGGAGAAGGGCGAGCAGCGCTCTCCCCACACCGGGTCGAACAGCACCCGGCGGCCGCCTGTCTCGGCCAGCACCGTGGAGTGCCCCATCCAGGTCAGCCGCAGTCCTGACGCGGGCGGCACGGCGATGTCGGCGAGGGTGGTGGGGTGTACGGGGACCGGCCTGGCCGGTTTCCTGGTCACCCGGGCCTCTTTGCGGAGGTTCGCGGGCAGCGACGTGAACATCTCGCGGCTCGGGCCCGACCGGGTCCCGATCGGGTTCACGAACGCCCCGTCCGCGTAGTTCGGGGACTGCAGGATTCGCTCGAGACGGGCGCCTGTGGGGTCGGCCCCGAACGGCGCGGGGCGCGCTTTCACGAGGCGGGAGGGCTGTCGGCCGGCGCCGGTCACTTTTCCTCCGGGTGGAAATCGTTTGATCGGCGGACTATCCGCCCCCTCCATTATGCGGGGGCCGGTGGATCATCCCCGGGGGGCCTGCCCGTCCCCGGCGGTGTCCGTGGCCCGGCGGTGGTGGGGGCCAGGTGCAGGGCTTCGCAGACCGCGGCAGGACGGAGTTCTCCATCGGGCGCTTCAGGAGGGAGCCCACTGCCGCGCGGGGGAAGCGGTCGGGGCCTGTGGTGGCGGATCTGCCAGGAGCGGGGGCATCGCCCCAGGTCAGGGCGGTGCCGATCGCGGGTCAGATGGCGCAACACAGCAGCAACACCATTCCGCGGTGCCCGTCGGTATGGTCCGTGGGCGGCGGCGAAAAGACCGCCGACCGCGGAGCACACCGAGACGAAGGCGGACCACCCGATGGCAGCCGACCGCACCCGTGAGCGCACCGCACCGGTGGCCGCCGCACGGCGTCGCAGGCTGCGGGCGGACCAGGCGCGGCAGTTGGCCGATCTGCTGCGCCGGCAGGTGCTGGGGCAGGTGTTCACCGACGGTGTGCTGCCGCACGAGGATGCGCTCGGCGCCGAGTACGGGGTGTCCCGCAACACCGTGCGCCAGGCGCTGGACCTGCTGCGGGCCGAGCACCTGGTGGAGCGGGTGCCGGGGCTCGGCACGGTGGTGGTGGGGCAGAAGTACCCGCACGGGCTCGACCGGCTGATGGGCCTGGCGGAGACGCTGCACGGGCACGGCCGGGTCAGCAACGAGGTGCGCGCGCTCGGCCCGGTGCGCGCGCCCGCCGCGGTCGCGTCGCGGCTGGGGGTCAGGGAGCACGACGACGTGCTCTACGTCGAGCGGCTGCGGCGGCTCGACGGCCTGCCCTTGTCGCTCGACCTCACCTACATCCCGATGGACCTCGGCATCGGCCTGCTCAGCGCCGACCTGGAGAACAACGACGTCTTCCGGCTGCTCGAGCAGATCTCGGGACAGCCGCTCGGCACCGCCGAGATCACCCTGGAGGCGGTCAGCGCCGACCTGCACTCCGCGACCGTGCTCGAAGCGCCGCGCGGTGCGGCCCTGTTGATGCTCGAACGGCTCAGCCACCTGTCCGACGGCCGCCCGGTGGACCTGGAGTTCGTCCGCTTCCGCGGCGACCGGATCACCATGCGCGGCCTGCTGCACCGCGGCGCCTGACCGGCGCCACCACCGAACCCCGTCCCTGGAGACAGCCATGCCTGTCGTGCCCCAGCGCGCAGACGTACCCGTGACCATCGACGAGTCCAAGTGCATCGACGGCTGCACCCTGTGCGTCGACATGTGCCCGCTGGACTCCCTGGCGATCGACCCGGACAGCGGCAAGGCCTTCATGCACGTCGACGAGTGCTGGTACTGCGGCCCGTGCGCAGCCCGCTGCCCGACCGGCGCGGTGACCGTCAACATGCCCTATCTGCTGCGTTGAAAGGTGCGGAGATGCGCAAGAACCTGCTGATGGCGGGTGCCGCCGCCCTGCTGCTGCCGCTGGCCGGCTGCGGCTCGGACGCGGGCGGCGGCAGCGGTGGGAAGACCGTCACCGTGCATGTCGGATACCAGTCCAAGACGATCAACACCGTGACGGCGGGCACCCTGCTGCGCTCGCTCGGCTACTTCGAGCAGCAACTGGACGCGCTCGGGCGGCGCGACGGCACGAGGTACAAGGTCGACTGGCAGGACTACGCGACCGGGGCGCCGATCACGGCGCAGATGGTGGCGGGGAAGATCGACGTCGGGTCGATGGGGGACTTTCCGCTGCTGATCAACGCGGCCCGCGGGACGCAGATGCGGCAGCCGACAGAACTGGTGTCGGTGACCGGCTACAACCTGCGCGGCGGGCTCAACATGGTGGTGACCGCGCCGGATTCGAAGCTGACCGGCCTGGCCGGGCTGCGCGGGGCAAAGGTGTCGACGAGTGTCGGCTCCGCGGCGGACGGCACGCTGGTGCGGGCGCTGCAGCAGCGCGGCATCGACGCCGACAAGGACCTGCACAAGCTCAACCAGCAGCCCGCGGTGGGTGCTTCGTCGCTCCAGGCCGGCAGCGTGGACGCGCTGTCGCAGTTCGTGGCCTGGCCGGGGCAGCTGGTCTTCCAGGGCAAGGCGAAGGCGCTCTACGACGGGGCCGCGCTCGACCTGCCGACCTTCCACGGGGTGACCGTGCGCAAGGACTTCGCCAAGCGGAGGCCCACGGTGGTGGACGCCTTCCTGGCCGCGCAGATCCAGGCCACCGACTATCTGCACGCCCACCCGCTGGACGCGGCGCAGAAGGTCGCCACCGCCACCGGGCTGCCGCCGGAGGTGGTCTACCTCTACAACGGGCCGGGCGGCATCGCCACCTTCGACCCGACGATCAAGCCGCAGCTGCTGGAGGCGTTCGCCGAGGACGTGCCGGTGCTGGCCTCGGAGAAGCTGGTCGGGAAGATCGACATCAGCCACTTCGCCGACGACAGCTTCATCAAGCGGGCGGTCGGCGCGGACTACGGCAGGCAGGTCGCCTCGGTGGCCAACCCGGCCCCGGTGACCGGCACCGACCCGCTGTGTGGCGGCAAGGTCGCCGACCCGGCGACGGCGAGCGAGGCGTGGCCGGCCGGGCAGCAGCAGACGGTGCCTTTCAGCACCCCGAGCTGCCTGTTGCGGTATCTCGGTCAGCACCCGGGGGCCGCGGTGCGCGCAGCTTACGTACCCGACGCGTTGACCGGGACGCGCTGGTTCGCCGACCGCTCGGTGTGGGCGGTGGATCCGGCGGCCGGGGCCAAGGACCGCTTCCGGCCGTTCACGACGCCGGAGAACGCCCGCAACTGGGTGACGGCGCACCCGGGTTCGCGGCTGGTGGACTTCGCGCAGGCCGTGCGGGACGCGTCGTGACCGGCAGTACGCGGGTCCACCGCTACCTGCTGCGTACGGCCTCGCTGCTCGCCTTCCTCGGCGCGTGGCAGGCGGTGACCGCGCTGCGGGTGCATCTGTGGGTGCACTTCGAGCAGTTGCCGACGGTGGTGCAGGTCGGCCGGGAGTTCCGGCACCGGCTGGGCACCGGTGTCTACTGGCAGGACCTGGGCGACAGCCTCGGCCGGATCCTCACCGGCTTCGGCCTCGCCGCGGTGCTGGGGGTGGCCTGCGGGGTCGCCATCGGGCGCTCCCGGCTCGCCGAGGACCTGCTCGGGCCGATCGTCGAACTGCTGCGGCCCATACCGGCGATCGCGCTGGTGCCGGTGGCGATCCTGCTCTTCCCGAGCAACGAGCAGGGCATTGTCTTCATCACCTTCTCCGCCGCCTTCTTCCCGGTCCTGGTCAGCACCCGGCACGCGGTGCGCGCGCTGACCCCGGTGTGGGAGGAGGCCGTGCTGACCATGGGCGGCGGGCGGTGGCGGGTACTGGCCCAGGTGGTGCTGCCGGGCGCGCTGCCGGGCATATTCGGCGGCCTTTCGGTCGGCATCGGAGTGGCGTGGATCTGCGTGATCTCCGCGGAGATGATCTCCGGCGAGTACGGGGTCGGCTACCGCACCTGGCAGGACTACACCGTGGTGGACTACCCGGGGGTGCTGGTCGGCATGGTCACCATCGGGTTGCTGGGCCATCTCACCTCCTCCGCGGTGGAGTTCGCCGGCCGGCGGGCCACCCGTTGGCTGCCGCGGACCGAACAGCGCCCGGATCGGGGCGCGGTACGCCGCCGGGCCCGCACCTCCCCCGCCCCCGAAGGTCCTGCGCGCGTCGGGCCGGGCGTGGCTGCCGGGGACGGCCGCCGGGCTGCACCGGGACCGGGGGCAGAGCCCGTGTCCGTATCCGACTCCGCACCCCACGGCAGGTGACCGCCATGACCCTCTCCGCCACTTCCGCCGCGCCGCGTCCGCCCGCCGCGGACGGTGCCCGGCTCACGCTGCGCGATGTCGCGCTGGGACGGCGCGGCGCCCCGGTGCTCGCCGGGGTCGCGCTCGACGTGGTGCCCGGCGAGGTGCTGACGGTGGTCGGCGCCTCAGGGTGCGGCAAGTCGACGCTGCTGCGCACCCTGGCCGGGCTGCTGCCGCCGCTTGACGGCGAGGTGGCCGAGGACGGCCGCCCGCTGACCGGCCCTGGTGGCGGGCGCGCGCTGGTCTTCCAGGAGGACGGCCTGCTGCCGTGGCGCACCGCCCGAGCCAATGTCGAACTCCCGCTGGCCATTGCCAAGGTGGCCAGGTCCGAGCGCAGGGAGCGGGCTCGGGAGTGGCTGGGGCGGGTCGGACTCGCGGGCTGCGAGGACCGGTTGCCGCACCGGTTGTCCGGCGGTCAGCGGCAGCGGGTCCAGCTGGCCAGGGCGCTCGCGGGGCAGCCGCGGGTGCTGCTGATGGACGAGCCGTTCGGGGCGCTGGACGCCCAGACCCGGGCCGGGATGCAGCAGTTGCTCGTCGATGTGCTGCGCTCGACCCGCGCGACCGTCGTCTTCGTCACCCACGACGTGGACGAGGCGCTCTTCCTCGGTGACCGGGTGGCGCTGCTCGGCGCGTCCCGGGACGTGCCGGTGCGGCTGGTCACGGTGCCGCGCCCGCGCGACCGGGGGGCGCACGACACCGCCGCGACCACCGCTGTGCGCCGTGACCTCCTTGAATCGCTGGCCAGTTGACACCGCCGACCTCCGAAGGGCCTTCGATGGACATCCCCGAGCTGACCGACGCCGAGGAGTTCGGCTGCGACGTGCTGGTGATCGGCGGCGGCACGGCGGGGACCATGGCCGCGCTGACCGCGGCCGAGAACGGCGCGGACGTGCTGCTGCTGGAGAAGGCGCACGTCAGGCACTCGGGCGCGCTCGCCATGGGCATGGACGGCGTCAACAACGCCGTGATACCCGGCCGGGCGGAACCCGACGACTACGTCGCGGAGATCACCCGCGCCAACGACGGCATCGTCAACCAGGCCACCGTCCGGCAGACGGCGACCCGCGGCTTCGCGATGGTTCAGCGCCTGGAGCGCTACGGCGTGAAGTTCGAGAAGGACGAGCACGGGGAGTACGCGGTCCGGCAGGTGCACAGGTCCGGCAGCTACGTGCTGCCGATGCCGGAGGGCAAGGACGTCAAGAAGGTCCTCTACCGGGTGCTGCGGCGGCGCGAGATGCGTGAGCGGATCACGATCGAGAACCGGGTGATGCCGGTCCGCGTCCTGACCGTCGACGGCCGGGCGGTGGGCGCCGCCGGCTTCAACACCCGTACCGGGCGCTTCGTGACGGTACGGGCCGGTGCGGTGATCCTGGCGACCGGCGCGGCCGGCCGGCTGGGCCTGCCCGCCAGCGGATACCTCTACGGCACCTACGAGAACCCCACCAACGCCGGTGACGGGCACGCCATGGCCTACCACGCGGGTGCCGAGCTCAGCGGTATCGAGTGCTTCCAGATCAACCCGCTGATCAAGGACTACAACGGGCCGGCCTGCGCGTACGTCGCGAACCCCTTCGGCGGCTACCAGGTCAACCGGCACGGGGAGCGGTTCGTCGACTCCGACTACTGGTCGGGCCGGATGATGAGCGAGTTCGCGGCCGAGGTCGCCTCGGAGCGCGGCCCCGTCTACCTCAAGCTCAGCCACCTGCCGGAGGAGTCGGTCGCGGCGCTCGAGACCATCCTGCACTCCACCGAGCGGCCCACCCGCGGCACCTTCCACGCGGGCCGCGGGCACGACTACCGCACCCACGACGTGGAGATGCACATCTCGGAGATCGGCCTGTGCGGGGGCCATTCGGCCTCCGGGGTGTGGGTCGACGAGCACGCCCGCACCACCGTGCCGGGGCTCTACGCGGCAGGCGACCTGGCGTGCGTGCCGCACAACTACATGATCGGCGCCTTCGTCTACGGGGAGTTGGCGGGCGCCGACGCGGCCGGCCGGGCCCGCTACGAGGGGCCGCTGCCCGCAGAGCAGCTGGCGGCTGCGCACGAGCTGGTCTACCGGCCGCTGCGGCACCCGGAAGGGCCGCCGCAGACCCAGGTCGAATACAAGCTGCGGCGCTTCGTCAACGACTATGTGGCGCCGCCCAAGAGCGGCGCCCGGCTGTCGCTGGCGGTGGAGTCCTTCGAGCGGATGCGCGGCGAGATCGAGGAGATGGGCGGGCACACCCCGCATGAGCTGATGCGGTGCGCCGAGGTGTCCTTCATCCGGGACTGCGCGGAGATGGCGGCACGGTCGTCGCTGGCGCGGACCGAGAGCCGCTGGGGGCTCTACCACGAGCGGACCGACCACCCGGAGCGGGACGACGCGGCATGGCTGCACCACCTCAACCTGCGCAAGGGGGAGGGCGGCGCGATGGAATTCCTGACCCGGCCGGTGGCGCCCTACGTGGTGCCGGTCGAGGGCTTCACGCCGGGCGGCGGTGAGGTGCGGCTGATCGGGGAGGTGCTGCCCGAGCAGGTCGCGACGGCCGGGCGGCGGGAGGTGCCGCCGGTCGACCCGGGGGCGGTGGCGGCGCGGGCGGTGCCGGCGGGGTCACAGGCCGCAGGGGCGTCAGCCGCGGGTGGCTCGCCGCGGATTCTCGCGCTGCTGGAGCTGGCCGAGCGGGAGCCGGCGCTGGCGGACCTCGCGCCGTATCTCGCCGACGCCGACGCGGCCGTGCGGCGGGCGGCCGTCGACACGCTGACCGAGACGGTGCCCGCGGGCACGGGGCCGGCGCTGGCGGCCGCGCTGGCCGACGCGGACAGCGCGGTGCGGGGCGCCGCGGGCGCCGGGTTGCTGGAACTCGTCGAAGTGCTGCCGCCCACGCCGGAGCTGGCGGCCGCGCTGACGGAGGCCATGGGTCGTGACGACCCGGCCGCCCGGGCCGCCGCCGCGGGCACGATGCGGGCGCTGCGGTTGGGCGGGAGAGCGCTCTATGCCGATGCGCTCGGCGATCCCGACCCCCGGGTACGGATCGAGGCGGTCCGCGGCCTGATCGCCCTGGACGCGCCTGACGCCCTCACACCGGCCGCCGGCGACGCCTCGCGCGAGGTGCGGGTGGCTCTGGCCAAGGGGCTCGCGACGGTGGCGGGTGGGCAGGGGGCGGACCCCGCGACCGCAGGCGGTGCGGAGCCGGCCGACGAGGCCGACGGGGCCGTTCCGGGCACGGTGGCGGCGGGTGTGCGGGGCGCGAGCCGCGCGACTGCCGTCGAGGCGGGTGTGGGCGCGGTGGCGGCGGCTGCTGGGCACGCCCCGGGCTCCGTCACGGTCGACGGGGCCGCCGTGTCCGAACGGGCCGCGGTGGCGGCGGGAGTGCGGGGCGACGTGGCCGCCGGGCTGCTCGGGCGATTGGCGGCGGACGCCGATCCGCTGGTGCGGGCCGCCGCGCTGGAGTCGGCGGGGGCGATCGGCTGCCCGCCGCCACTCGACACCCTCGCCGTCTCCGCCGTCACCGATGCGCAGTGGCGGGTGCGGCGGGGGGCGGTCGTCGCGCTGGGCGGCGCGGCGCGGGAGATCGCTCTCCCGGCGCTTCTGCCGGCGGCGACCGACGAGCATGCCGACGTGCGGCGTGCGGCCGTCACCGCGCTCGGCCGGTACGCGCGGCTGACCGAGGTGGGCGCGGTCCTCCACGGAGCAGCCGGGACGGATCCGGACGCCGATGTTCGCGCCTACGCGCGGCGTGCTCTCACGTCCTGAGGGTTCGCCGCCGGGGGCGGTCGGGGGGCACCCGGTGCCGCTCGCGGGGGCGGCCCCTGAGGCCCTTCCCCGTGCGGTGGGTGGCCTGCTGCCGGGCCGCCGGGGCCGAGCGCGCGGGGGGCCCCACGCCCCGGGCACCCGCCCCATGCGGTGGATCGTGGGCCGCCTCACCGCCGAGGGCGGGGGCGCCGGTGCTCGTGGGCCCGGGCCCCGAGGGTGAACCGTCGCACGCAGCATCGCCGCGTCCGGGAGCCGGTGCGCGCGAGCCCCGGGTGGCGCGGGGCAGCGGGGAAGGCCCGCCCGGGGAGCCGGGCGGGGCGGAGAGGGGAAGGTCAGCCGCTCTTGCGGCGGAATTCGCGGGCGCCGCCGGCGCGGCCGTGGGCGCCGTGGATCTTGGACTGGTCGGGTCCTGTGCCGGCACCGCCGGCACCGCGACGGGCGCCCTGCTTGCGTTCGAGGGCTTCGCGGAACTTCCGCTTCACCTCGTCCTCCTCCTCGGCGGGCGCCGCGGCGTCCGTTTCCTCGGTGGAGGGTTCTGCGTCCGCGGGGGCCGCGGCGGCCTGCTGCTGTTGGTCGGTCATGCCACCAGAGTCGCACGCCGCGGCCCCGGCGCCCACCCGATATCCCCGACGCGGGCGGCGCGTGTACGGTTCCGGTCACGACCTCGGAGGAGGATCAGACCCATGACCTGGCTGTTGTACGGCGCTACCGGCTACACGGGCCGCCTGATCGCCCGCCGCGCCGTCACCCTCGGCATGCGCCCCGTCCTTGCTGGTCGCAGCGCCGCGAAGGTGGTGCCGCTGGCGGCCGAACTCGGTCTGGAGCACCGAGTGTTCGGCCTTCAGGAGCCGGGCGCGATACGCCGCGGCCTGGCCGGCGTGGAGAGCGTGGCGCACTGCGCGGGCCCCTTCACCCGTACCGCTCTGCCGATGGCGGCGGCCTGCGTGGAGACGGGCACCGGCTATCTGGACATCACCGGTGAGATCGACGTCTTCGAGTCGCTGCACGCGATGGGCGGCCGGGCGGCTGCTGCCGGGGTGACGCTGCTGCCGGGCGCGGGCTTCGACGTGGTGCCCACCGACTGCGTGGCCGCGCTGCTCGCGGCACGGCTGCCGGACGCGACGCAGCTGGACCTGGCCTTCCTCACCGGCGGCGGGGCGAGCCCCGGCACGGTGCGTACCGCGGTGGAGAGCGCGGCGGACGGCGGGCGGATCCGTTCCGGCGGCGAGATCCGCACGGTGCCCTTCGCTTCGCGGCAGGTGCGGGCGGCCTTCCCCTCGGGGGCGCGGACGGTGGTGTCGGTGCCGTGGGGTGACGTCAGTACGGCCTACCACTCGACCGGCATCCCTGACATCACCACCTACACGGCGGTGCCGGCGGCCGCGCTCGCCGCGACCCGGGTGCTGCGGCTCGGCCCGCTGCGCGGGGCGGTCGGCGGGGCGGTGGGGCGGCTGGTGCGCGGTCCGGGTGAGCGGGCGCTGAACGGCACCGGCTGCGAGGTGTGGGGGCGGGCGAGGGACGCGGCGGGCAACACGGTCTCGGCGACGCTCACCGGCCCGAATCCGTACCGTCTGACGGTGGACGCGGTGCTGCGGATCATCGAGCGGCTGCCGGGGCTGCCGGACGGCTTCCAGACGCCGTCCCGTGCGCTGGGCGCGGACTTCGCCGCGACCCTGGACGGTGTGGAGGTCACCATGGCCGCGCTGCGCTGACCTGCGGGGCGCGGCCGGGGGTGGTGGTCGGACGACGGCCGCAGCGGTTCGAGAATGCCGCTGCGGCCGCCGCCCTTCCCTTCCCCGGTGATGGTTGGTTTGTGGGGGCGGGGCGGCTCAGGGCTTTCGGCCGACGCCGCCGTAGATGCCGATGTTGCGCAGGTCGTCCGGTTCCGGCTCGGGTCCTTGCGGGTGCCACAGCGGTACGCGTACCAGCCCCGGCTCCAGCAGGTCGAAGCCGTCGAAGAAGGCCAGGACCTCGTCGTACGGGCGCAGGCTCAGGTTCGCGGTGGACTTGCGGTAGACCGAGACGGCCTCGTCGACCTTGTGGGCGTGGAAGTCGGCCGTGCCGTGCGAGAGCACCAGGTGGCTGCCGGAGGGCAGCGCGTCGCGCAGCAGCGCCACGGTGCCCGCCGGGTCCTCGTCGTCGCCGACGAAGTGCAGCACGGAGACGAGCATGACCGCCACCGGCCGGGTGAAGTCGATCAGCCCGTTGACGGCGGGGTGTTCGAGGATGCTCCGCGGGTTGCGCATGTCGGCGAGCCCGAAGGCGGTGTTGCTCGCGCGCAGCAGCCGGGCTCCCGCGTGGGCGGCCACGATCGGGTCGTTGTCGACGTACACGACGCGGGCGTCGGGGGCCGCGGACTGGGCGATCTCGTGGGTGTTGGGCGAGGTCGGGATGCCGGTGCCGATGTCGATGAACTGCCGGACGCCCGCGGCGACCAGGTGCCCGACGGTGCGCCGCAGGAATTCGCGGTTGGCCAGTGCGCTGTCGACGACCGCGGGGGAGGCTTTGATGATCTGCTCCGCGGCCTCGCGGTCGACGAGGTAGTTGTCCCTGCCGCCGAGGTAGTAGTCGTACATCCGGGCCGGGTGCGGCCTGCTGGTGTCGATCCCCCCGGCGAGGAACCCCTGTTCGGTCATCGCGCCTCCTTGACGCCGATACCGCCGTATGTCCCGACGTGGCCGAGTTCCTCCGCGGACGGCAGCGGGCCGTCCGGGTGCCACAGCGGGATCTGGACCAGGCCCGGGTCGGTCAGCTCGAAGCCGTCGAAGAACGGCATGATCTGCTCGTAGGTCCTGGTGGTGACCGTCGCGGTCGCCCCGCGGTCCTTGTAGACGTCCTTGGCCTCCTCCACGCCCGCCTCCGGAGGGTGGAAGTCGGTGGTGGCGTGGGTGAGGACCAGCCGGCTGCCGGCGGGCAGCGCGTCGCGGTAGGCGGCGACCAGCGCCGCCGGGTCCTCCTCGTCCTTGATGAAGTGCAGGACGGCCACCAGCATCAGCCCGACCGGCTGGTCGAAGTCGATCATCCCGCCGATGGTCGGGTGCTTCAGGATGCTCTCCGGGTCGCGCAGGTCGGCCAGGAAGAACCCGGTGTTCCCCGCGCCGAGCAGGTGCGCCCCGGCGTGGGCGGCCACGATCGGGTCGTTGTCGACGTAGGCCACCCGGATGTCCTCGGACACCTCGTGGGCGACCTGGTGGGTGTTGGGCGAGGTCGGGATGCCGGTGCCGATGTCGATGATCTGCCGGATACCGCTCTCCGCCAGCCGGCGCACCGCACGGTGCATGAAGCGGCGGTTGGCGCGGGTGGTCGGCACGATGTCGGGAAAGACGTCGACCACGCGCTGGGCGGCCTCCCGGTCGACCTCGTAGTTGTCCCTGCCGCCGAGGAAGTAGTCGTACATCCGGGCCGGGTGCGGCCTGCTGGTGTCTATCTGCTCGGCGGGCAGTCCCTCGTCGGCCAACGCCGTCCTCCGGTCTTCCTCGTGGTTGGGTGGTACGGGTGACACGCGGTTACCGCTCAGTTCTTGACGCCGACGCCGGCGTAGAAGCCGACATGGGCGAGTTCCTGCTCCGACGGGACGGGGCCGTCCGGGCGCCACAGCGGCGGCTGGACCAGGCCGGGGTCGACGAGGTCGAAGCCGTCGAAGAAGCCCAGCACCTGCTCGCGGGAGCGCAGGGTCAAGGTGGCGGTGGCCCCCTTGTCCCGGTAGACGTCCCGGGCTTCGCCCGCGTCGCCGTCCAGCTGGTGGAAGTCTCCTGTCGTGTGGCTGAGGACCAGCCGGCTGCCGGCGGGCAGCGCGTCGCGGTAGGCGGCGACCAGCGCCGCCGGGTCCTCCTCGTCCTTGATGAAGTGCAGGACGGCCACCAGCATCAGCCCGACCGGCTGGTCGAAGTCGATCATCCCGCCGATGGTCGGGTGCTTCAGGATGCTCTCCGGGTCACGCACGTCACCGAGGAAGAATCCGGTGTTCCCCGCGCCGAGCAGGTGCGCCCCCGCGTAGGTCGCCACGATCGGGTCGTTGTCGACGTAGGCGACGCGGACGTCGGGCGAGACCTTCTGCGCGACCTGGTGGGTGTTGGGCGCGGTCGGGATGCCGGTGCCGATGTCGATGATCTGCCGGATACCGCTCTCCGCCATGTACCGCACGGCCCGGTGCATGAAGCGGCGGTTGCCCTGCGCCATGGAGACGATGTCCGGGAAGAGGTCGATCACTCGCTGGGCCGCCTCGCGGTCCACCTCGTAGTTGTCCCTGCCGCCCAGGTAGTAGTCGTACATGCGGGCCGGATGCGGCCTGCTGGTGTCTATCTGCTCCGCGGTGAATCCCTGGTCGGTCAAGGCCGTCCTCCGGTTCCTTCGCTCGCTGCCGCGCGCTGGGTTCGTGCTGTGTGCATGGGTGGTGCCTTCGTACGTGGTTGCTCAGCCGAGCAGGAAATCCGCCTCGCCCGCTTTGGCGCCCAGGATGAACGTGGTGATCTCGTGATTGCTGTAGATCAGCGCGGGACCGTCGGGATCGGTGGACTGCCGCAGCGCCACCCTCCCGTCATTGAGTTTCTTGGCCTCGACACAGGAGCCGCCGTTGCCACCGCTCCACGGCTTCCGCCAACCCTCGACACCGAGTTGGTTGGCGGGCATTCCGTTGTAGATTCCGTCGTATACGTCCTCGTACCCGCATATGCTGTCATTGCCGACGCGACCCATGGTTCAGATCTCCTTGCGCATGCCATCGAGGATGGCTTTGGTGCTCTGTGCTGGCGCGGCCTGCGCGCACATCCGGTCAAGCGCTTCCAGGAACGCGGACACGTCGTCGCGCTCGTCGAAGTAGACGCCGCCCACCAGGCTTTCGGCGTAGGCGATGTCCGGAATCTCCTGGAGCTGGAATCGGAAGATGTGGAAGGGCCCGTACATCGCCGGGTGCGGCCCCGCCGCGAACGGCATGATCTGCAGCCTGACGTTGGGCAGCTCGGTGGCCTCCATCAGCCGCTCGATCTGCTCGCGCATGACCCGCCGGCCGCCGATCGGGCGGCGCAGCACCGTCTCGTCCATGACGATCCACAGCAGCGGCGCGTCGGCGCGTGTGACCAGGGCCTGGCGTTCGTTCCGCAGCGTGACCAGCCGGTCGATCTCCTCCGGCGCCGCGTGCGGCAGGCCCGCGCGCAGCGTGGCGCGGGCGTAACCGGCGGTCTGGAGCAGGCCGGGGGCGTAGTGCGGCTCGTACGCGCGGATGACCGCGGCCTCGCCCTCGAGGCTGACGAAGGCGCTGAACCAGTCGGGCAGGACGTCGCGGAAGCTGTGCCACCAGCCGGGCCTGTTGGCCTCGCGGGCGAGTGCGAGGAAACCGCTGATCTCCTCGGGTGAGGTGATTCCATAAGTGATGAGCAGCTTCTCGACATACGGGATTTTCAGCCCGACTTCCGCCTTTTCCATCCGGCGGACCGTGGCGTGTGTGACGTCCAGCGCGCGACCGGCCTGCTCCAGGCTGATACCGGCCTGCTCCCGCAGATCCTGAAGGCGCTTTCCGAGCACCATGCGCAGGACGGTCGGGGCTCCTCCCGGCCGGGGGTCCATCACGTGGCTCATCCTCCAACTTCCTTGGCTGAGAAGCAGTCTGTCATGTTGTCAGCGCACGCGACAGCATGTAGCGCCGATTCTGTAAATTACAGATCGGACCTTGCCATGTGTCCCGCGCGAGCCTCATAGTTACGGAGTGGTTCCTTCACCTGACGCCCTTCGGCGCGAGCGCCGAGACGGTGTCGGCGACCCCGGCCGCCATGACGTGTTCAGGCTGCCCGCGCTCAGTGCGTCCGTTGCGGACGCCCGCGGGCGGATCCGTGCTCGTCTGCGGGAATGGGGCGCCGACACGGAACTACGCGATGACGCAAGTCTGGTGGTGACCGAGCTGTTCACCAACGCGGTACGGCACACCGACAGCGAGAAGATCACCTGTGTACTGCACGACCAGGGCAACGTCGTACGGGTCGAAGTGACCGATCAGGGCCGGGGCGCGGCTGAGCCCGCGCCCGGGATCGCCGGCGCCGACGAAGAAGGCGGGCGGGGGCTGCTGCTGGTCAGCGTGCTCTCGCTGGCATGGGGGTCGGACCCGGCGGAGGACGGTACGGGTCGGGTGGTGTGGGCCGAACTGGCCACGCACCGCTCGCACCACTGACGTAGCGCCTCCGCCGGGCCCGATGGCGCCCGCCGGGCAGCGGACCCGGAACCTTCCCAACGGCGGCGGGACGGCCGACCGGCCGCCCGGCCCCGGCTCGGCACCCGGCCCCGCGGACCCGACACCCGCAGGGATTCAGCGCAGCGGCAGCAGGTCGGGGCGCTTGGGCTCGACGTGGTCGCCCGAGGACTCGCCGCGCAGCCGGCGCCCGATCCACGGCACCAGATACTCCCGCGCCCACTGGATGTTGTCCCGGCGCACCTCCGACGGCAGCCGCGGGTCCTGCGGCGGCCAGGCGTGGTCGGGGTCGGTGGGCACGTCGAGGCCGAGTACCTGGGCGGCGCGCAGCGCGACCCGGGTGTGGCCCTCGGCCGACAGGTGCAGCCGGTCGTCGCTCCACGCCCTGCGGTCCTGGACCGAGCGCAGCGACCACAGGTCGAGAACCGGACATCCGTGGCGGTCGGCGATGGCCCGCACATGGGCGGTGTAGGTGGCGATCTTGCCCCGCAGGTGCCGCAGCACGGGCACCCCGCGGGTGTCGAAACCGGTGCAGACCAGGACCGTGCCGACGGCGCCGCTGAGTTCGACGACCGCGGCCTCGAAGCGCTCGGCGATGGCGTCCGGGTCGCCGCCCGGGCGCAGGATGTCGTTGCCGCCGGCGCAGAAGGTGACCAGGTCGGGGGCGAGTTCGACGGCCCGCGGCACCTGTTCCGCCACGATCTGGTCGAGCAGCCTGCCGCGCACCGCGAGGTTGGCGTAGCGGAAGGCGTACTCCTCGCGCCGGTCGGCGAGCAGTACCGCGAGCCGGTCGGCCCAGCCGACGAAGCCGCCGTCGGGGCCGGGGTCGCCGACGCCTTCGGTGAAGCTGTCCCCCACCGCGGTGTACGACCCGATCACGCCATCGTTGAGTCCTTGCGAATCGTCAGCCACGTCGGACCATCTTTCTCCCCTCGGTGCGGCCTACGCGACCGTAAGGGGGTGTTGACGCGACGTGATTCATCCCACCAGGTCAAAGTCGGCGCAGATGGAATACGGCGGCGTCGAGGTCGCCGGCCAGTGTGGTGCGCAGTCCGCGCTCGGCGAGCACCGCCCCGCGCTGCACGACTCCGGTGGCCACGTCGCGGTACGAGGCGTCGCGGTCGAGGCCGCGCAGCCGCAGCGGCGGCACCGGGATGCCGAAGGCCTGCGCCGGCAGCCAGGCCAGGACGACGGTGTCCGCGCCGTGCACGTACTGGACGGCGGTCAGACCGCCGTCGCCGGGCGGGCGCAGCCGGTAGAGGTCGCCGAGTTGCACGACGGGGCGGACCGTCTTGTAGAGCGCCACCCAGCTGGCGGCCTCCGCGCGTTCCTCCGGGCTCCACTCCAGCAGGTCGCCGCCGATGCCCAGTACGCCCGCCATGGCGCTGACGAAGCGGAAGCGCAGCGAGCTGCGGCGGTGGTTGAGCATGGGGCTCGGGCTGTCGGTCACCCAGGCGGCCATCACCCGGGCGGGGTGCAGCTGGCTGAAACCGTGCTGGATCGGCAGCCGGTCGAGAGGGTCGGTGTTGTCGGAGGTCCACACCTGGTCGGTGCGCGCCATGATGCCCAGGTCGGCCCGGCCGCCGCCGCCGGAGCAGGACTCGAAGGCCACCGACGGGTGCGCGGCCCGCAGCCGGTCGATCAGCTCGTACAGGCCTTCGACATGGGCGGTCCACAGCCGCTCCGGATAGCGCTCTCCCGGCCAGCCGGGGTCGGTGAAGCAGCGGTTGAAGTCCCATTTCAGGTAGTCGACGGGGGCGCTGTGCAGCAGTGCGTCGAGCCGTTCCGCGAGGTGTTCGCGCACATCGGTGCGCGCCAGGTTGAGCACCAGCTGGTTGCGGTATTCGGTGGTGCGGCGGCCGGGGTGGTGCTGGACCCAGTCCGGGTGGGCGCGGTAGAGGTCGCTGTCGGGGTTGACCATCTCGGGTTCGACCCAGATGCCGAACTGCATGCCGAGCGCGTGCACCTCGTCGGAGAGCGGTTTCAGGCCGTTCGGGAAGCGGTCCCTGTTGGGCGCCCAGTCCCCCAGGCCCGCCCGGTCGCTCACCCGGGCGCCGAACCAGCCGTCGTCCACCACGAACAGCTCCACGCCCATCGCCGCCGCCCGCCGGGCGAGCTCGCGCTGCTGCCGCTCGCCGACGTCGAAGCCGGTGGCCTCCCAGGAGTTGTAGAGCACCGGCCGCACCTCCTGCCCGTCCGGTACGACATGGGCCAGCTGGTAGGCGTGCCAGGCCCTGCTGGCGGCGCCGAAGCCGCCGTCGGTCCACAGGGCGGCGAAGACCGGGCTGGTGTAGGAGTCGCCGGGTTCGAGGCGTACGAGTCCCGCGTCGTCGTGTCCTGCGCCGCCGGTGGCCTGCACGCGCCCGTCCGGCAGGTCCGCGACCGCGATCCGCCAGGAGCCGGACCAGGCCAGCGCGCCGGTCCAGACCTCGCCGTGCTCCTCCCCCGCGTCGCCGGCGTCCAGCGCGAACCACGGCACGTGGTGGTGGCCGGTGTGGCCGCGGCGGGAGCCGATCACCCGCTCGCCGGGCGTCAGCGGGGCGCGTACCAGCCGGCTCTCCGCGCCCCAGCGGCCGTGCAGCTGGGACATCCGCCAGCCGTCGCGGTGCGGCAGCGTCCAGGTGGCCGCGTCGGCCCGCAGCAGCTCCAGCGGGTCGCGGTGGCCGTTGGGGACGTGGGTGGCGGTCGTCCAGCGCTCGACGACGTCGCAGCCGGGGCGCAGCCGGTAGTGCAGGGTGAGGTCGAGGTGGTGCAGCGAGTCGTGGAAGTGCAGCCGAAGTTCGTGGCCTGCCGGGCCCGCGGCCGTCTCGTACTCCTCGAAGCACCACTCGGTGCCGCGCACCTGCCGGGACCTCACCGACAGGGCGGGGCGGACGAAGCGGGGGCCGCCCTCGACCGGGTACTCCTCGTGGCCGTCGAGCGCCGACTCGAAGGGCCGCTCGGCGGGCAGCGGGTCGGCCGCGAGGGCTTCGGCGTCGGAGAGCGCGATCCGCCGTCCCCAGTGCAGGTGCAGCAGCTCGTCGCGTTCGGTGAGGTGCAGGGCGTAGCTGCTGCCAGGACCCGAGAGCAGCCAGAGCCGGCCGGATCCGCCCGTTTCGATCATCTGAACTCCCCTTGCCCCGATCGGGTCCGGACATCATCGGCCCAGCCCCCGCGGAGGGGCAATGCTTGCACCCCCAGCAGTGGTCCAACGGACACATACCGCTCGGTACGCCGTCTCCTCCGCTGCCGTATCGTCGGGTGTGCCCCAGCATGAGCGGTAGCGAGCAACGGAGGAGCGCAGGTGACGCAGGAAGTGCGGCAGTCCACCCCGTGGGAACCGGAACCCGAGCCCCAGCTGACCGGCGTACGCAATTTCCGCGACGTCGGCGGTCTGCCCACCACGGACGGCCGCCGGGTCAGGAACGGCGTGCTGTTCCGCAGCGGCCACCTCGCGCACGCCACCGCACATGATGCCGCCTTCCTCGAAGGGCTCGGCCTGCACACCGTCTTCGACTTCCGCAACCCCGACGACGTCGCCATCGAGGGCGAGGACACCGCTCTCCCGGGCACCCGCAACCTGAGCATGCCGCTCAACGACCCGGCCGACAGCGCGGGCTTCTGGCAGACCGTGCGGGACGGCGACGTGGCGTCGCTGCGGGCCGTGCTGGCCGACGGCCGCGCCGCGGCCCGGATGGTCGCCGCCTACCGCAAGCTCATCCTGGAGCGTACGAAGGAGCACTCCCGGATGCTGGAGCTGCTCAGCGAGCCGGGGCAGCCGGCGGTGCCCGCCCTGCTGCACTGCGCCGCGGGCAAGGACCGGGCCGGCACCTCGATCGCGATCATCCTGCTCGCGCTGGGCGTGGAGCGGTCCGCGATCGAGGCGGACTACCTGGAGAGCAACGCCAGGCACCGCCGCTACAAGGTGGTGCGGGGCGACGGCAGCACGGGCACCGCCATCGACCCGGAGATCAGGGAACTGCTCAGCCCGCTGTTCGAGGCACGGGTGGAGTATCTGCGTGCGGCCTTCGACACCATCGAGGAGCGCTGGGGCTCGGTCGACCGCTACCTCGAGGAAGGCCTCGGCCTGACCCCCGAGAGCCGGGAACGCCTGCGCGAGCACCTGCTGACCGCGGCCTGACCCGCCCCGGGCGCGCCCCCGCGCGGGGGCGCGCCAGAAGGCACCGGCGGCGGGCCGCGGGACCCGCCCCGGGGCCTGTCGCCCGGATCCCGGCGGCGTCCCGCGGAGATCCGGACGGCAGACGCTAGCGGTTCGCGACCGCCTGCTTGACCAGCGTCTTGCCGAAGTCCCACATCAGACCGCCGCCGCCGTGCGCGTCGTCCATCACCTCGGTGAAGGCGGTCACGAAGCGCTCCACGTCGGCCTCGTCCACCACCAGCGGCGGGATCAGCTTGATGATCTCCACGTGGTCGCCGGAGACCTGGGTGAGGATGTGGTGGCGCTGGAGCAGCGGCACCACCACCATCTGCGCGAACAGGCCCTTGCGCGCGGCCTGGAGCATCGTCCAGCGGCCGCGCAGGCCCAGTGACTTGGGGCGGCCGAACTCGATGCCGATCATCAGGCCGCGGCCGCGCACCTCCTTGAGCAGTTCGTACCGGTCGGTGAGCGCGGCCAGCCGGGTGCGCAGCAGGTCGCCCATCACCCGGCTGTTCTCGACCAGCCGCTCGTCCTCGACCACCGCGAGGGTGGCCAGGCCCGCGGCCATCGCCTGGGCGTTGGAGCCGAAGCTCGCCGAGTGCACCAGCACCCGGTCCATGGAGGAGTAGACCTTCTTGAAGATCCAGTCCCGGCCGAGCGTGGCGCCCACCGGGACGTAGCCGCCGGAGAGCGTCTTGGCCACCGTCACCAGGTCGGGCTCGACGCCCTCCTCGTGCTGGTAGGCGTAGAAGGCGCCGGTGCGGCCGATGCCGGTCTGCACCTCGTCGCAGATCAGCAGCGCCTTGTGCCTGTGCAGCAGTTCCTGGGCGGCGCGCAGGTAGCCGGGCGGCGGGATGTAGACGCCGTGGCCCTGGATGGGCTCGATGATCATGGCGGCCACGTCGCCGCGCTTGAGCTCCCTGGCGAGCGCGTCCAGGTCGCCGATCTCGACGGCGGTGTCCGGCAGCAGCGGCGCGAAGCCGTCCTGGAAGCCGGCTTCGCCGTTGACCGAGAGCGATCCGGTGGTCAGGCCGTGGAAGGAGTGCTTGCAGTACAGGATCCGCGGCTTGCCGGTGGCGTAGCGGGCGAACTTCAGCGCGGTCTCGACCGCCTCGGTGCCGCTGTTGCCGAAGAACACCCGGTCCAGGTGCGGGGTGTGGCCGAGCAGCCGCTCGGCGAGCAGGCCCGGCAGCGGCTGGCAGTCGAAGCGGGTGAGGTCGGCGAGCCCCGCGTCCAGCACGTCGTGCAGCGCCTTGCGGACCACCGGGTGGTGCCGGCCGAGGCCCATCACCCCGAAGCCGGCCAGCATGTCGAGGTAGTCGTTGCCCTCCGCGTCCCAGAAGTGGGCGCCCTCGGCCCGCTCGTAGACCTTGTCGAAGCCGATGGTGTGCAGCATGCGCGGCAGTTGGTGGTTGAGGTACCTGCTGTGCAGGTCGTAGCGCTCGCCGCCGCGCTCGGCGATCAGCGTCGCCAGGTCGAAGCCCTTGGGCTGCCCGCCGGGGCCCTCCTGGGCGGCGGGGCCGCCCGCCGCCGGGTCACCGGCGGCGGGCTCCGTACCGATCGGCTGCTTACCGGTCGGTTCAGACGATGTCATCGCTCAGCTGCTCCTTGCGTACGTGGGTGCCGCTCCCGGCAGTATGCGGCGCGGGGATCGCCGGGCCGGCCGCGGGGTCGCCGGCGGCGCCCGCGCTCCTGGCCTTGATGCGCAGCAGGGCCGCGCCGATGCCGCCGGCGATCTCGGCGGGGGTCAGGCCCAGGTCGGCGAGCAGTTCGCCGCGCTTGGCGTGGGCGAGGAACTGCTGCGGGATGCCGAAGTCGCGTACCGGCACGTCCACGCCGGCGTCGCGCAGCGCCTGGGCGACGGCGGAACCCACGCCGCCGGCCCGCCCGTTGTCCTCGACCACGGCCACCATGCGGTGCCTGGCGGCCAGTGCGGGCAGCGCGGGGTCGACGGGCTTGACCCAGCGCGGGTCGACCACGGTGACGCCGATCCTGCGGCCCGCCAGGAGTTCCGCGGCCGACTTCCCGCAGCCGCCGAGGGCGCCGACGGCGACCAGCAGCACGTCCTCGCCCTGGTCCTGCGCGGGTTGGTGCAGGACGTCCATGCCGCCGACCCGGCCGATCGCCGGGAGCGGTTCGCCAGCGGTCTCCTTCGGGAAGCGGATCACGGTGGGGGCGTCGTGGACGTCGACGGCCTCGCGCAGCTGGGCGCGCAGCTGGTCGGCGTCGCGCGGGGCGGCGATCCGCAGGCCGGGCACGACCTGGAGGATCGACATGTCCCACATGCCGTTGTGGGAGGGCCCGTCGACGCCGGTCACCCCGGCGCGGTCGAGGACGAAGGTGACACCGCACTTGTGCAGGGCCACGTCCATCAGCACCTGGTCGAAGGCCCGGTTGAGGAAGGTCGCGTAGACCGCGACGACCGGGTGCAGGCCTCCGGTGGCCAGTCCGGCCGCCGAGGTCGCGGCGTGCTGTTCTGCGATGCCGACGTCGAAGACCCGCCCCGGGTGGGCGCGCGCGAAGGGTTCGAGGCCGACCGGCTGGAGCATGGCGGCGGTGATGGCGACCACGTCGGGCCGCTCCTCGCCGATGGCGACCATCTCCTCGCCGAAGACCGAGGTCCAGGAGGGCCCGCCGGAGGGGGCGAGCGGGCGGCAGGTGGCCGGGTCCATGACGCCGACGGTGTGGAAGCGGTCGGCCTCGTCCTGCTCGGCGGCCGGGTAGCCGCGGCCCTTCTCGGTGAGGCAGTGCACCAGCACGGGGCCGTGGAAGCGGCGGGCGCGGCGCAGCGCGGAGTCCACGGCGGCGATGTCGTGGCCGTCGATCGGGCCGAGGTATTTCAGGCCCAGGTCCTCGAACATGCCCTGCGGCGCGAAGGCGTCCTTGAAGCCCTTCTTGGCGCCGTGCAGGGATTCGTAGAGGGGCTGGCCGATCACCGGGGTCTGCTGGAGCAGCTGCTTGCCCCAGGACAGGAAGCGCTCGTAGCCGTCGGTGGTGCGCAGCGTGGCCAGGTGGTTGGCGAGGCCGCCGATCGTCGGCGCGTAGGAGCGCTCGTTGTCGTTGACCACGATGATCAGCGGCCGGTCCCTGGCGGCGGCGATGTTGTTCAGCGCCTCCCAGGCCATGCCGCCGGTCAGCGCACCGTCGCCGATGACGGCGACGACGTGGTCGTCGCGGCCCTGGATCTCGTTGGCCTTGGCCAGTCCGTCGGCCCAGCCCAGCACGGTCGAGGCGTGGCTGTTCTCGATCACGTCGTGGTCGGACTCGGCGCGCGAGGGGTAGCCGGACAGGCCGCCCTTGCTGCGGAGTTTGGAGAAGTCCTGGCGGCCGGTCAGCAGCTTGTGGACGTAGCTCTGGTGGCCGGTGTCCCACAGGATCCGGTCGGCGGGCGAGTCGAAGACGCGGTGCAGCGCGATGGTCAGCTCCACCACACCGAGGTTGGGGCCCAGGTGCCCGCCGGTCCTCGCCACCGCCTGGACGAGGAAGTGGCGGATCTCGGCGGCCAGTTCGTCCAGCCGGCCGTCGGGCAGCGCCTTCAGGTCGCGCGGGCCCTTGATGTTCTCCAGCATCGACATGTACAGACCTCGTTCCTGCCGGGTTGTGCTCCGGATCGCCGGCCGCCCACCGGCCGGCGGCAGTACGGGTACGAGCCACCGGCCGGTCGTGCCGGCCGGTGGCTCGTACCCGCGATCACCGGGAGGTCACTTCGCGCGGTTCGACGCGACGGTCTCCCTGGCGGCTCGGATGGACTCCTTGAGCGAGCCCATGGTCGCGAGGACCGCGGTGGGCTCGTAGCCGCAGTGGGCCATGCAGTTGTCGCAGCGGTCGTCCTTGCCGCGGCCGTACTTGTCCCAGTCCGTCTTGTCGATCAGCTCCTGGTAGGTCGGCACGTAGCCGTCGGCCATCAGGTAGCAGGGGCGCTGCCAGCCGAAGAGCGAGTAGTTGGGGATCGCCCAGGCGGTGCAGGGGAAGTCCGCCTTGCCCTCGAGGAAGTCGAGGAAGAGCGGGCTGTGGTTGAGCCGCCACTTGCGCCGGTTGCCGCCGTCGAAGGCCTTCTTGAAGAGCTCCCGGGTCTGTGCGACGCCCAGGAAGTGCTCCTGGTCGGGGGCCTTCTCGTAGGCGTACGCGGGCGACAGCATCATCTCCTCCACCTTGAGATCGTCATTGAGGAAGTTCATGACCTCGATGATCGTCTGCGGGGTGTCGGTGTTGAAGAAGGTCGAGTTGGTGGTCACCCGGAATCCGCGGCGCTGCGCCTCCTTGATCGCCGCGACGGCCTCGTCGAAGGTGCCCTCCTTGGCCACCGATTCGTCGTGCCGTTCCCGCATGCCGTCGATATGAACAGTGAAGGCGAAGTAGGGCGACGGGGTGAATTTCTCGATCTTCTTGCGCAGCAGCAGGGCATTGGTGCAGAGGAAGACGAACTTCTTCTTCGCCACCAGCTGCCGGACGATCTCGTCGATCTGCGGGTGCATGAGCGGCTCGCCGCCGGCGATCGACACCATGGGGGCCCCGGACTCCAGCACCGCCCCCACGGCCTGCGCCACGGGCATGCGCTGCTTGAGCACCCCGGCAGGATGCTGGATCTTGCCGCAGCCCTCACAGGCGAGGTTGCACGCGAAAAGGGGTTCCAGCTCGACGATGAGCGGGAACTTTTCGCGCCGCCGGACCATTTTCTGTTCGAAGAGGTACGACGCGATACGGACGGTCTGACGAAGCGGCATGGCCATCTAGCTCACCTCCGGGGGAGCAGTGGTAGTGCGGTGCCAATCGAGAAAGGCGGGTACAAGATCTCTGAGCACCCGGAATGCGATGATCCCGGTGCGTAGCGTTCCGACGCGCACGAGTTCGTATTCGGGCGTGTCGACGACGACGCGGGCCGCGGCGATGTGCTGCGCTCCTTCTGCGAGCGCGGCACGCCGCATGGCGGCCGATTCCATGTCGACGGCGATGGCACCGGTCGCCGCCAGCGCGGTGCGTTCCGCACCCCGCACGACATGGTCGGACTCGGCCAGGGGGCCGGTGTGCACGGTGTTCCCCGCGGCCTTGAGGGCGGCGGCAAGCGCCGCGCTGTCATGCCCCTCGTCGGAGACGACGATGTCACCTGGCCGCATGCCGGGGGCGAGCCCCGCGCAGAAGCCGGTGGTGACGACGGCGGCGTCGCGCAGCGCAGGGTCGTGCAGCGCCTTGCGTACGGCCGCTTCCGCGGCTGTGGGCCCCATGCCGGTACGGAGCACGGTGAGCGGGTGCGCGGCGCCCCTGGCCGCTCCCCTGCGCAGCGCGAAACGCTCGATGCGCAGGGCGCACACCACCAGCAGCGGTGGTCCGGTATGACCCACGAACTATGCCCCCTTTCCCGCGGCTGTGGCGGTGGCGGTGTGTCCCGCGGCACCGAAGGGCTCGCTGCGGGCGTAGCGTCCGAGCGCGGTGAGCGGGAAGACCATGCGGTACAGGTGGTAGTTGATCGAGAAGTCCCGCGGGAAGCCGGTGCCGGTGAAGTAGGGCTCGTCCCACGAGCCGTCCGGCAGCTGGGTGTCGGCCAGCCACCGCACCCCGCGCTCGACGGCGGGGGTGTCCCGGCGGCCGGCGGCGAGCAGCGCCATCAGCGCCCAGGCGGTCTGCGAGGCGGTGGAGTGCCCGCGTCCTGCCCATTCCCTGTCGGAGTAGGAGCGCAGGTCCTCGCCCCAGCCGCCGTCGGCGTTCTGCACGGACTCCAGCCAGTCGACGGCCCTGCGGATCGCCGGGTGGTCGGCGGGCAGCCCGGCTGCGGCCAGCGCGGGGACCGCGGAGCCGGTGCCGTAGATGTAGTTGACGCCCCAGCGGCCGAACCAGGAGCCGTTGTCCTCCTGCTCGGCCAGCAGCCAGTCGATGCCGCTGCGGGTGTGCGGGTCCCCCTCGATGCCCAGTGCGGCGAGCATCTCCACCACGTGGGCGGTGACGTCCGCGGACGGCGGGTCGATGACCTCGCCGAAGTCGCAGAAGGGCAGCCGGTTGGGGAAGGGGCTGGTGTTGTCGGCGTCGAAGGCGCCCCAGGCGCCGTTCCTGGACTGCATGCCGACCGTCCAGCGCACCGCCCGGTCCACGGCGGTGTCCACCCGGGCCTGGTCGGGGTGGGCGACCCGGCGAAGCGCGAGCACGACCTCGGCGGTGTCGTCGATGTCGGGGTAGTTGTCGTTGTGGAATTCGAAGGCCCAGCCGCCGGGGGCGAGCTGCGGGCGCTGCACGGACCAGTCGCCCGGGCGGGTGATCTGCTCCCCCATCATCCAGTCGGCCGCCTTGATCAGCGCCGGGTGGTCCGCGGGCAGGCCGGCGTCGGCCAGCGCGATCGCGGCGAGGCAGGTGTCCCAGACCGGGGACTGGCATGCCTCGATCATCCGGACGCCCTCTTCCGGCCAGACGGCGAAACGATCCAGCGAATCCAGCCCGGCCTTGAGCACCGGGTGGTCCAGGTCGTAGCCGAGCAGGTGCAGGGCGATCACCGAGTACACGGCCGGCGGCTGGATGCCGCCCCAGCAGCCGTCGGCCTCCTGGCGCTCGATGATCCAGCGGGCGCACGCGTTCATGGCGCTGCGCCGGACCGGACGCGGGCTGAAGCGTCGGTAGACGTGCAGCACCTGGTCGAGCCGCTGGAAGACCCCGTCCCAGCTGGTGATGGGGGCACGGCGCTGCTTGGGGCTGGGCTGCGCGGGGTTGATGTGCAGTTCGTCGATGCCGAAGGGGGCGGGGCGCACCGGGCGCAGCGCGCCGACGACGGTCAGCGGCACGATGGTCTGCCTGGCCCAGCAGCCGAAGGAGTAGATGTTCAGCGGCATCCACTTGGGCAGGTAGATGACCTCGGGCGGGAGCTCCGGCAGGTCGTCCCAGTCCCACCAGCCGAAAAGCGCGAGCCAGATCCGGGTGAAGACCCGGCTGGCCGCCACCCCTCCCTCGCCGCGCGACCACTTGGCGGCCAGCGACATGTGCGCCTGGTCCGGGGAGTCCCCGGCGAGGCGGAGCGCCACGTAGGCCTCGATGGTGGCGGACAGGTCGCCCGGGCCGCCGTGGAAGGTGGGCCAGGCGCCGTCCTCGCGCTGCTGGGAGCGGATCCAGCGGGCGGAGGCGGCCGTGGTGGACGCGTCCTGGATGCCGAGGAACTGACGCAGCAGCAGGTCCTCGGCGTCCATCGTCACATTGGTCTCGAGGTCGCCCTTCCACCATCCGTCAGGGTGCTGCCGCGCCAGGAGGTGGTCTGCGGCGCGCTGCACGGCACGCTGCGCCGCCGCCTCGGGGTCACCGGATGGAACAGGATCCGGGTCCGAGGTGCTGCTGGCCGAGGGTGTCCGGTGGGTTGGCGTACCTGGACTGCCATCGGTCGTCGCTGTCATGGCTTCCCCTTTGCAGTTGAGACTTCTGCGGTGTTGGGGGCGGCCGTCGGCCGTCACATGCGAGGGACCGGCGACGTCAGCGCTCCACGTTGCTGTTCTTTACTTCTCGCGGACCACCACAAAATCCGCAAGACCTACGAGTTTACGATTAATTTCTTCCGGCATGTCCATTTTGTCCAGCGCGGCGACGGCGGTTGCGTACTGCCTCCTGGCTTCCTGGGAAGTCCATTCGCGCCCGCCGGCCTCTTCGATCAACGCCGCGCGCATGGCGAACTCTTCCTCGTTGAAGGCATCGTTTTCAGGATTCTTCGCATCCGCCGCGAGCAGTTCACCCAGCCGCTCCGATGCCGGGCCGCCGGCGGCCAGCGCGGCCACCACGGGAAGGGACTTCTTGCGCTGCCGCAGGTCGCTCCAGGTCTGCTTACCGGTGCTCGCCGGATCGCCCCAGATGCCCAGCAGGTCGTCCACCGCCTGGAAGGCCAGCCCCAGGTGGTAGCCGTACTCCTCCAGCGCGTCGGCGTCGGCCTCGGACGCGCCGCCGAGCACCGCGCCGATGGAGGCGGCACAGGCCAGCAGCGAGCCGGTCTTGTTGCCCTCCATGTCCAGGCACTCCTGGACGGAGACCCGCTCGAGGTGTTCGAAGGTGATGTCCTGGGCCTGACCGTCGATCAGCTTGCGGGTGGCGGTGGTCAGCCGGCGTGCGGCCCTTCCCGCCTCCACGGTGCCCTGCTCCAGCAGGATCTCGTTGGCCAGCGCGAAGAGCGCGTCGCCGACGAGGATCGCCTGTGCCGGGCCGTGCACCTTCCACACCGTGTCGCGGTGCCGCCGCTGCTCGTCGCCGTCGATCAGGTCGTCGTGCAGCAGCGAGAAGTTGTGCACCAGCTCCACCGCGACCGCGCCGGGGATGCCGGTCTCCGCCGGGGCACCCGCCGCCTCCGCGGTCAGCAGGGCGAGCGCGGGGCGTACGGCCTTGCCGCCGTCGCCGTCCGCGGGCCTGCCGGTCTGGTCGATCCAGCCGAAGTGGTAGGACGCCACGGTGTCCATCGGGGGTGCGAGGCGTGCGACTGCCGCGCGGAGCACTGGGGTGGTCAGGATGCGGCCTTTTTCCAGCAGCGCAATGACGCCGGCAGCGGTCACGTTCTCTCCTCTGGTTGCACCAATAGCACTCATGCCGCCTCCAGGACGCCGTTGTCAACCGGCAGGCCGAGGGCGGACAAAGCTTCTTTCGACGCGTGCAGGCCGCTGCGCACCGCGCTCTCCATGGTCGCGGGCCAGCCTGTCGCGGTCCACGCCCCGGCCAGGAAGAGGCCGGGGGCGCGGGTGACGGGTCCCGGCCGCAGCGCGCCCACCCCCGGGGTGGGCGCGAAGGTGGCGGTGCGCTCCCGGGTGACGAACACGTCGCGGACGACGGCTCCACGGGCGGCGGGGAGCACACGCTCGAGTTCCGGCAGGTAGCGGTCGCGCAGCTCGGCGACCGGCAGGTCGATCTCGTCCTCGACGGCCGACTGCGACACGGCCACGTACTGGCCGCCGCCGGTCAGGCCGGAGCTCTCCGTACGGTCGAAGACCCACTGGACGGGGCTGCCGAGAGCCGCGAGAAACGGCTGCCGGAGCACCTGTCTGTCATAGATCACATGGACATTGAGGATCGGTGCGGTGCCGATCTGCAACAGCTTTTCCGGATGCTGGACAGCGCCTTCCGGCAGCAGGGCGTGCGCCTCGCGCTGCGGGACGGCCAACACCACCACGTCGGCGGTCAATTGCTGGCCGCGGCCGGGTCCCGTCTCCAGCGAGACCTGCCAATCGCCGTCCGCCGACCGCTCGATGCCGCTGGTGCGGGTCCGCAGCAGCGTACGGACGCCGGCCTTGTCGAGCGCCTTGCGGCCGCGGCCGTCGTGCAGGTCGCCGAGCGGCGCGGAGGCCCAGCCGATGTCGGCGGCGCCGGGGTCGGTCAGCAGCCCGGTCTTGAAGACCATCGCGGCAAGGCCGAGGGAGGAGTGCGCGGCGGTGGCGTTGAGCGTCGCCACGCCGACCAGGTCCCACAGCGCCTCGATGGTGCGGGCGGACTGCCCGCGTGCGGCCAGCCAGCCGGCGAAGTCGATGTCGTCCAGGGCCGGGTCGGCCAGGTCGAGGCGGCGCAGCGCGAGGGCGGCCCGGCCGACCGAGGCGCGCTCGCGCAGCGACAGGTGCGGATAGCGGGCCAGGCTCGCCGCCAGGTGCAGCGGCACCGGAAGGGCCGCCCTGGTCAGCCGGCCGGTCCGCCCGGTGTCGGCGTCGACGACCGGCACGTCCAGCCGGTCCTGGAGGGTGACCAGGTCGCGGGCGGCGATCCGGTCGAGGAACCACTGGTAGGCGGTGCAGCAGCGCAGGAAGACGTGCTGGCCGTTGTCCACGGTCAGCTCGCCGCGCTTGAAGGAGAAGGCCAGCCCGCCCAGCCGCGGGCGTGCCTCGGCGAGCGTGACGCGCAGACCGGCGTCGGCCAGTTCCAGTGCGGCGGTGATGCCGGCCAGGCCGCCGCCGACGACCACGGCGGTGCGGTCGGGCGACTGCTCCGATCCGCCGTGCGACCTCGTCATTCGTCCCCCCCTCCGGCCGGGCACCGCGGGATGCGGCGCGCTGTCGCGGGAAGTGACGCGGTGAACGGGTGCGGGGTTGCCTGGCTGCGGGCGCCACGCGTCCCGTGACGGTTCGACCGGTCTGCCGCGTGCCGTGGACCCGCGCCCTCGCGGGTGGGTCTCACGAGTCCTCCAGAGGGCTGCGGGCGGTGCGGCGCGCGTCCAGGCCCGCCAGGCCGCGGACGGCGACGTAGGCCTTCTGCCGGCCGGGCAGCGACACCCGGCCGCGCAGCACGGCCTCGGGGTCGGCGGCGATCCGGTCGAGCAGCCGGCGGTAGATGCCCGCCATGGCGGCCACGCACGCGCCGCTGCGCCGGTCGAGCATCGGCAGCAGCCGGTATCCGGTGGCGAAGAGACTGCGCGCCCTGCGGACTTCGAATTCCACCAGGCCGGCGAAATCCGAGCCGGGCGGTGCGGTGTCGCTGTGGAATCCCGCGGCGCATCCGAATTTGGCGAGGTCCTGTGCGGGCAGATAGGTACGTCCGCTGCCGGCGTCCTCGCGGACGTCGCGGAGGATGTTGGTGAGTTGCAGGGCAAGGCCGAGCGTGTCGGCGTATTCGGCGGCACGTGCATGATCGTGCCCATTCACGGTGCCGAACACGCCAAGCGAGAGCCTTCCGATCGCACCGGCCACACAGCGGCAGTAAACGGCCAGGTCGTCCCACGTCTCATAAACCTCGCCCCGAACATCCATCAGAACACCGTCGATGAGTTCGTCCAGGCCTTCGAGCGGAATGGGGAAGACGCGGGCGGCATCGGCGAGCGCGACGGCGACGGGGTCGGTGTCGTCCTCGCGGATCTCGCCGTTCCTGACCCGGGTGAGCAGCTGCCTGGTGGTGTCGAGGCGTGCGGTTTTCTCGGCGGGCGCCAGATCGCCGTCGCCGATGTCGTCGACGCGCCGCGAGAACGCGTAGAGGGCCGACATGGCCTGCCGCTTGGCGGTGGGCAGCAGACGGATGCCGTACGCGAAGTTACGGGCCTCGTGGCCGGTCACGGTCTCGCAGTACCTGTATGCGGCAAGTACCGGTCCGGACGTGTGGGCGGAACCGTTCACGGTCCGGCTCACCCCTTTCTTCGCAATGTCGACCCCACTTCGCGCAGCAGGCCGTTCTTGGTGGCTTTGGGCGAACCCGCGAGGACGTCGTATCCGGCACGCTCGACCGATTTCAGTGCCGCACGCCCTCCGCCGACGAATCCCGCGAGCAGCAGCCGAAGCCTGCCACGGACGCTACCCACCAGGGGGGTACCTTCATTCAACAGCGCGCGGGCGCGTTCGGCCTCGAACGCGACCAATGCCTTGACCTGCGGGCCTGCCTGCGGTGCTGCCAGGTCGGCCTCATCCACGGCGTAGCGTTTCATGTCCTCCGACGGCAGATACACCCGGTCCCTCGCAAGGTCCTCCGCAACGTCCTGCAAGTGCTCGACGATCTGCAGTGCGGTGCACACCGCGTCGGAGTGGCGGACCCGCTCGGGAGTCGAGGTGCCGGTGATGGACAGGACCAGGCGGCCGACCGGATTGGCGGACAGCTCGCAGTACGCGAGCAGGTCGTCGTAGGTCTCGTAGCGGGCCACCAGCTGGTCCTGCCGGTTGGCCGCGATCAGTCCGAGGAACGGGTCGGGGGTCAGCCGGTGGCGGCGGACGGTGGGCTGGAGGGCGAGCAGCAGGGGGTGGGTGGGGGTGCCGTCGAAGACCCGCCGCAGGTCCGCCTCGAAGGCGTCCAGCATCGCGACCCGGTCGCCGGCGGCCGCCGGGTCGAGGCCGAGGCGCACCGCGTCCTGGCGGCCGCCGCCCGCCAGGTCGCCGTCGCCGATGTCGTCCACCAGGCGGGCGAAGCCGTAGACCGCCATCAGGTCCTGCCGCCACGCACGCGGCAGGAAAACCGGTGCCACCGGGAAGTTCTCGCGCGCGGCCTTGTCCAGCACGGCCCGGGACGTGTCGTCCGCGGTCACCGCGGGCTGCCCGGCGCACAGGCGGGATACGTGCCCCGGAGCAGGATGGTCCCGTGTCTCATGGCCGCCACATCCCCCGTTCTACACCGCCCGGTCGGATCTTCCCATTTCGGACACGCCGCCGCGCCGGGCGTCGCACACCCGGTATCGATCATCAGAGGGCTCCCAGCACCGGTACAGCTTACGTCGGGCCACTGCCCGGCGTGCGCCGGGGGCGCGAAGGACAGTACCTGCGACAACGCGCGGCCCCCGCCGGATCATCCGGCGGGGGCCGTCGTTTTTCGCGACGTCCGGCCGCGGTCTCCCGCGGCGGCGTGTCGCTACTTGCTGTGCGCCTCGTAGGCCTTGATGACGTCGTCGGTCGGGCCGTCCATCAGCAGCTCGCCCTTCTCCAGCCACACCACCCGGTCGCACGTGTCGCGGATGGACTTGTTGTTGTGGCTGACCAGGAAGACCGTGCCGGCCTCCTTGCGCAGCTCGCGGATCCGCTCCTCGGACCTGCGCTGGAAGGCCCGGTCGCCGGTGGCCAGTGCCTCGTCGATCATCAGCACGTCGTGGTTCTTGGCCGCCGCGATGGAGAACCGCAGCCGGGCGGCCATGCCGGACGAGTACGTGCGCATCGGCAGCGAGATGAAGTCGCCCTTCTCGTTGATCCCGGAGAAGTCGACGATCCCCTGGTAGCGCCCGCGCACCTCCTCCTGCGACATGCCCATCGCCAGACCGCCGAGCAGCACGTTGGTGGCGCCGGTCAGGTCGTTCATCAGCGCCGCGTTCACGCCCAGCAGCGACGGCTGGCCGTCGGTGTAGATCCGGCCGCTCTCCGGTGGCAGCAGACCGGCGATGGCCCGCAGGATGGTGGACTTGCCGGAGCCGTTGGAGCCGATGATGCCGATGGCCTCGCCGCGGTAGGCGGTGAAGCTCACCCCGCGCACCGCGTGCACCCGGCGGACGTTCGGCGAGCCGCGGCGCAGCAGCAGCCGGCCGAGCGCGGCGGTGGCACTGCCCTTGCCGGTGCCGGCGCCGTAGACCTTGTAGACGATGTGCACGTCGTCCACGATCACCGTCGGGACGCGGCCGTCTGCCGTCTGCGTAGCTGTTGCGACGGGTTGCTGCTCAGCCACGGCCATACTGCTCCTCCGCCTTCCAGAAGTAGATGTAGCCGCCGACGCCCACCAGGACCGCCCAGCCCACCGCGCTGATCCACACGTGCGGTGGCATCTGCGAGGCGGTGACACTGTCGATCAGTGCGAACCGGGCCAGGTCGATGTAGACCGCGGCGGGGTTGATGTCCAGCAGGACCCGTACGTAGTGCGGGGCCTTCGAGGTCAGGTTCTCGATGCTGTACATGACGCCCGAGGTGTACATCCAGGTGCGGAGCATGAACGGCATCAGCTGGGCCAGGTCGGTCATCTTGCTGCCGAGTCTGGCCACGATCATCGCGAGCCCGGTGTTGAAGACCCACTGGGTGATCAGCGCGGGGATGATCAGCAGCCAGGAGGCGTCAGGGACCTCGCCGGTCATCAGCACGATCGCCACGAGCACGAACATGGACATCATCAGCTGCTGGAGCTGCATCAGCGTGAAGGCGATCGGCATCGAGGCACGCGGGAAGTGCAGCGCCCTGATCAGCCCGAGGTTTCCGGCGACCGCCCGCACGCCGCTCATCACCGAGGACTGCGTGAAGGTGAAGATGAAGATGCCGGTGACCAGGAACGCGATGAAGTTGTCGACGCCTTTTCTGGTGCCGATCAGCACACCGAAGATCAGGTAGTAGACCGCCGCGTTCAGCAGCGGTGTCATGACCTGCCAGAGCTGGCCGAGGCGGGCCTGGGTGTACTGCGCCGCAGTACGCGCCTTGGCGAACTCGTTGATGAAATGTCGGCGGCCCCACAGCTGCCGGGTGTACTCCGCCAGCCCCGGGCGGGCACCGCTGACGGTCAGCCCGTACTTGGCGGCGAGCTGGGAGGGACTGAGGCCGTCATCGGCCGTGGGTACCGGTGGGGCACCGACGGCGACCGCACCATTGTGCGTTGTCTCGCTCACAGTTGACACTTTCGTCCTCAAGGTGCGCGCCGGGTGCAGGGGATTCCCGGGCTGCGCCTGATGCTCTCAGGTCCGAGCTTGTCAGATGATCGGGGGTCGGCCCAGCCGGGTCAACCGCCAGACCGTCCGCCACTTCATCGGCCGCCGCTCACCGCAGGGTGTGGCCCATCCCTCCCGGAAGCCGCCGAGCCACGCGCGCAGCGCGGGACCGGACGGCCGCCGCAGCAGCGTCAGGGCGAACCACACTCCGAGGTAGACCGGGACCAGCAGCCACGGCAGATTGCGCCGGGCCAGCCAGACCCGGTTGCGGGCCACCATCCTGTGGTAGACCGCGTGCCGCGCCGGCGAGGTCGTCGGGTGGTGCAGTACGAGGTCGGAACGGTAGTCGATCATCCAGCCCGCGTCGAGCGCGCGCCAGGCGAGATCGGTCTCCTCATGGGCGTAGAAGAACTCCCCCGGCAGCGGTCCGACCTGCTGGATCACCCGGCTGCGGACCGCGCAGGCACCGCCGAGGAAGGTGGTGACGCGGGAGTTGCGCATCGGATCGGCGGCGCGCAGCCGGGGGACGTGGCGGCGCTGGGTGACCCCGGTGTCGGGGTCGGCGATCCGGAAACTGATGATGCCCAGCTGCGGGTCGGCCGCGAAGGCCGCCCTGACCAGCTCGGCGGTGTCGTCGCCCGGCAGCAGCCCGTCGTCGTCGAGGAAGAGCACCACGTCGACATCGGCGGCGGCCGGCCCGAAGAGCTCGATGCCCGCGTTGCGGCCGCCGGGGATGCCCAGGTTCTCCGGGAGCTCGGCGGTGCGCACCCCCTCGGGCAGCACCGGCAGCGGGGAGCCGTTGCCGATCACCGCGACCTCGACCTGGGGGCCCTGCTGCTTGGCGACCGAGTCCAGCAGGTCCCGCAGCTCGGCCGGCCGGTTGCCCATGGTGATGACGACCGCGCCGACCTTGAGCGGTTCGCTCATGTCCGCCTCATTTCAGCCTGCTGGAAGCCAGGACCGACACGAGATGCAGCAGCGTCTGCACCAGTGCGATTCCGGCCAGAACGGCCACGCCGAGCCGGGTGAAGAACAGGTCGCCGCGGATCTGGTCGACGAACGCCAGCACCAGGATGAGCAGCGAGGCCTCGACGCCCAGCACCAGCCGGTGGAACTGGAGCGCGGCGGCGGCCTTGCGGGCCAGCGCAAGGCCGGAGGAGCGCGGCTGGGAGGCCGCCTCCTTCACCGGCGGCAGCCCGCCCTGGTGGCGGGCCACACCGACGAGGTCGGTCTCGGCCTTGATCAGGATCGCGCCGAGCGCGGCGAGGGTGCCGAGGAAGGCCCACAGCCAGTCGATCCGGCCGTCGCCGAACAGGTCGGCGGCGCGCAGTCCGAAGCCGACGAGGACCGCGGCGTCGCACAGGTAGGCGCCGACCCGGTCGAGGTAGACACCGCTGAGCGAGAACTGCTGCTTCCAGCGGGCGATCTCACCGTCGACGCAGTCGAGCAGCAGGTAGAGCTGGACCATCAGCACGCCGAGCACGGCGCCGGTGATCCCCGGCACGAGCAGTGCCGGGGCGGCGAGCACGCCGAAGACGGTCATCAGGTAGGTCAGCTGGTTGGGCGTGACCCGGGTGGGGACCAGGTGCCGGTCTATGCGCAGCGAGAGCTCGCGCATGTAGAGCCGGCCGGCCCAGTGCTCGCCGCTGCGCCGGTCCTTGACACCCGGGGGGTGGACGACCGGGCGCAGTTCAGCTACTGATGGTTTTGGCATAGTCGGCGTATGCGTCCCTGATCTCGGTTGCGGACAGGTCGAGGTGTTCCAGGATCGTGAAGCGGCCGGGGCGGGTCTGCGGGGCGTAGCCCACCGCCTGTGCGAACTCCGCTTCGGTGAAGCCCATCTCCGCGGGCAGCACGGGCAGGCCGTGCCGGCGCAGGGTGTCGGTGATCACGCCCGAGTCCTCGCGGGCGCCGCGCAGGTGCATGGCGAAGGCGGCGCCGAGGCCGACCTGCTCGCCGTGCGCGGCGGCGCGCTGCGGGTACAGCAGGTCGAGCGCGTGGCTGATCTCGTGGCAGGCGCCGGACGCGGGGCGGGTGTCGCCGCTGATCGACACGGCGATGCCGGACAGCACCAGGCCTTCGGCCAGCGTGCCGAGGAAGGCGTCGTCGCCGATCCCGCCCGGGTGCCGCAGCACCGCCTCGCCCGCGCTGCGGGCCATCGCGGCGGCCAGGCCGTCGACCGGCTCGCCGGTCTCGCGGTGGGACAGCTCCCAGTCCGCGATGGCGGAGATGTTGGAGACCGCGTCCCCGATCCCGGAGCGGATGTAGCGCGCCGGGGCCTCGCGGATCACGTCGAGGTCGACGACCACCGCGATGGGGGTGGGGACGCCGTAGGAGCCGCGCCCGTTGTCGTTGTCCAGGGTGGAGACGGGCGAGCAGATGCCGTCGTGCGCCAGGTTGGTGGCGACCGCGACCATCGGCAGCCCGACCCGTGCGGCGGCGTACTTCGTGACGTCGATGATCTTGCCGCCGCCGAGGCCGACGACCGCGTCGTAGCGCTTGCCCCGTATGGCGTCGGCGAGCTTGACCGCGGCGTCGATGGTGCCGCCGTGCACGGGGAACCAGTCGGCGCCCGGCAGCTCGGGGGCGAGCCGCTCGCGGAGCTTGACCCCCGAGCCCTCGCTCATGGCGATGGCCAGCTTGCCCGAGGTGGAGATGCGCTGGTCGGCGAGCAGCCGGGAGAGGTCGGCGAGCGCGCCCGCCCTGATGTCGACGACGACCGGCGAGGGGATCAGCCGGGTCAGTACTGGCACGCGATCTCCCGGCCCTTGGCGAGGTCGTCGTTGTTGTCGATCTCGACCCAGGCGACGTCCCCGATCGGCGCCACGTCCACGGTCAGGCCGCGGTCGACCATCTCCTGGTAGCCGTCCTCGTAGTACAGGCCGGGGTCGCGCTCGAAGGTGGTCTTGAGGGCGTCGGCGAGATCGGCGGCCGCCTCGGGCTCGATGAGGGTGACACCGATGTACTCGCCGGTGGCCTCGGCGGGGTCCATCAGCTTGGTGATCCGCCGCACGCCCTTGCCGGCCTCGACGACGACCTTCATCTCCTCGTCGGCGAGGCGCTTGACGGTGTCGAGCGCCAGGATGATGCGCCGGCCCTCACCGCGGGCGGCGAGCAGCGTGCGCTCGACCGAGACGGGGTGGACGGTGTCGCCGTTGGCCAGAATCACACCCTGGCGGATCACGTCGCGGGCGCACCACAGGGAGTAGGCGTTGTTCCACTCCTCGGCCTTGTCGTTGTCGATCAGCGTGAGGGTGAGCCCGTAGCGGGCCTCGAGGGCCGCTTTGCGCGCGTAGACCGCTTCCTTGCGGTAGCCGACGACGACAGCCGCCTCGGTGAGGCCGACCTCGGCGAAGTTCGCCAGGGTGAGGTCGAGCACGGTCAGGCTGTCCCGCGCGCCTTCCGGGCCGACCGGGACCAGCGCCTTGGGCAGCGTGTCGGTATGGGGGCGCAGGCGCCTGCCTGCGCCGGCCGCCAGCACGAGGCCGATCATGCGGGTTCTCCTGATTCGTCGTGTACGGCGGCCGCGGCCCCCGAGGACACCCAGAAGCGGATGCTCTCGGTGAGGACCAGCAAGGCGATGGCGATGGCGAGCACCGTCAGCGTGGCCGTGAAGCCTGTGCGGTGGGCGGCGACGGCGGCCGCGAGGGCCACGACCAGCGTGCGGCCCTCGTGTCCGCCCGCGAACCGCACCACGGCCCGCGGCGGCGCGCCGGCGCCGCCGCGTATGCGGTACACCGTGTCGTAGTGATGGTAGGCGACGGCGGCTACCAGTCCGAAAGCGGCGGGCAACGCGCCGTTCACCTCCGAGACGGCGGCGAGCGCGAGCACCGTGCCGTACTCCCCCGCCCTGAACATCGGCGGGACCAGCCAGTCGAGCGCGCCCTTGAGCGGCAGCGCGACGGCGAAGGCCGAGGCGACCGCGTAGACCGCGGCGACGAGCACCGGATACCAGCTGCCGTGCGGGGCCAGCGCGGCGGTCGCGACCACCCCGCAAGCGGCGAGCAGCGCCACGGCGGGCGCGGCGAAGGCGGGCGCCCTGCGGGCGAGCGGGCGCAGCACCCCGGAGAGGATCTCGGCGAGCGGGCCGCTGTCGGCCAGGTCGTCGAGCGCCCTGGCGGCCCGGTCGGTCCTGCGTGCCTTGCGGGTCAGCGAGCGCAGCACCCGGCCCGCGGTGGTGTAGCAGGCGGCGAGCGCGCAGCCGACGAGCAGCACCACGAAGGTGATCCGCGGGGTGCTGACCGCGGTGAGCACCGCGATCAGCGCCCAGCGCTCGCCGATCGGCAGCACGACCATCCGGCGCACCCAGACCGTCCAGCCGACGCTGTCCAGCTTGTCGGACAGCGCGGCGGTGGGGCTGGTGTTGCCTGTGGCGTCGTGGTTGGCCTCGTTGAAGGCGAAGTCGACGACATGGCGGCAGGTCTGGAGCACCATCGCGCCCAGGGCGAGCGCCCACACGTCGTCCCCGCCGCGGGCCGCGCCCAGGGCGAGACCGGCGTAGTACGCGTACTCCTTGGCCCGGTCGAAGGTGGCGTCGAGCCAGGCACCCAGGGTCGAGTACTGGAGCGAGTAGCGGGCCAGCTGGCCGTCGGTGCAGTCCAGCACGAACGATCCGAGCAGCAGGACGCCGGCGGCGACGAATCCGGCGCGGGTGCCGGTGGCCGCGCAGCCCGCGGCGATCAGCGCGACCAGCAGCGAGGCGGTGGTGACCTGGTTGGGGGTCAGCCCGCGGCGGGCGCACCAGCGGGCCAGGTAGCGCGAGTAAGGGCTGATGCAGTGGGTGGTGAAGAAGCCGTCGCGTGCCTTGACCGCGCTGCGCAGCCTGACGGACTCCTCGTCGACGGCGGCGATCGCGGCGGCCGCGGCGTCGGCGGCGGCGCGGTCGGTGGGCACCTCGGCGACCAGGACCCCCAGCTCGGGGCGGTGCGGCGGCTCGCCTGCCGCGGCCAGGCCGGCGGCCAGCGCGTCGGGCAGCACGTCGTCGGCCGGGGTGCCGCGGCGGGGGGCAGGGAACGGGACGGCGGCACCCTGCGGGTCGGCGTCGGTGCCGGTCGCCGCGTCGGGCGGGGTGGCCGGGCCCGGCACGGTGTCCGTGCCGGTGGCCGTCGCCGTCGTGGTGGGCGCGGCGCTCGCCGCGGTGCCGGACGCGGCGGTGGCCGTCGCGGCGGAGCCGGCGGCCGCGCCGCTCGTGGCCGTCGCCGTGGCGCCTGCGGGGCGGGCGGCAGCGGCGGACGAACCGCCGGGAAGCGCCGCCAGGGCGCGGACCAGCGACTGGCGGGCCGCGGGGAGGGCGGTCATGGCGCCGGGCACCGCCGCGGTGTCGAACCGCGGATCGGTCAGTGCCAGGCGCAGCGCGTGCAGGTGGCCGCGGAAGCGGCGGTCCACCACGGCCACCCGGTCGCCGGACGGCACCTCGGCGAGCCGGGCCGCGACGGCGTCCGGCGCGTCCGCCTCGACGACCTGGAACCCCAGTGCCCGCAGGTCGTCCGTCAGCGATGACGACGACCCCGCGGCGGGCGGGCCGGTGAGAATAGCGGTCGGCAGAGGAACCCACTCCCTGGAAGCGTGCGAAGGCCGTGCCCGCGGGCGGCCGGCGGCGGAGCAGCCGGCCGCCCGGCACGACGGCAGAGGCTATCGGATGAATGACAGTGGTCGTTCACCGACTATTCGCCCAGACTTGGTGCGCACGGTGTGATCATCATGCGCGATCGGCGGCGCCCCGACAACCAGCATCCCCTCTACGCCGTACGAGTGACCGCCCGGACTCTCCTCGCGCCCTTCCCGCGTGGCTCATCGCCGCAGGTCATCGCACATGACAACGGTCTCCAGTACCGGCTTGCCCACCGTGGGTGACCGGTGTTGACTGACCGCCGCGGCCGGAAGGCCCGGGCCCGGGTTCTCCGACGGCGGCCCGCATACAGAACGGCACATCGCAGCGTAAAAGGGAAGGGGACGCGCCGATGGGGGCAGGGCACAGCCACGGTCACGGGCACACGCACGGCCACGGCGGCACCGTGACGGCCGCGCACCGCGGCCGGCTGCTGGTCGCGCTGGGCATCACGCTGCTGGTGCTGGCCACCGAGGTGGTGGGCAGCGCGCTGACCGACTCGCTGGCACTGCTCGCCGACGCCGGGCACATGGCCACCGACGCGGCGGGCATCGCCATGGCGCTGCTCGCCGTGCACATCGCGGGCCGCCCGGCGAACGAGCGCCGCACCTTCGGCTACGCACGCGCCGAGATCCTGGCGGCGGTGCTCAACGCGGTGCTGCTCTTCGGCGTCGGCGCCTTCATCTTCGCCGAGGGCATCAGCCGGCTGATCACCCCGCAGCACTTCGACGGCGGCGCCACCATCGTCTTCGGCCTGGTCGGCATGGTCGCGAACACCGTCTCGCTGCTGGTGCTCATGCGCGGCCAGCAGGAGAGCCTGAACGTGCGCGGCGCCTTCCTCGAAGTGATGGCGGACGCGTTGGGCTCGCTGGCCGTGGTGGTGGCCGCGGTGCTCTTCCTGACCACCGGCTGGCGGCAGGCGGACGCGGTGGCGTCTCTGCTGATCGGGCTGCTGATCGTGCCGCGCACCTGGCGGCTGCTGCGCGAGGCCGTGGACGTGCTGCTCGAGGCGGCGCCCAAGGACGTCGACATGGCGGCGGTACGCCATCACATCGAGGGGCTCAAGGGCGTGGAGGGCCTGCACGACCTGCACGCCTGGACGATCACCTCGGGGATGCCGGTGCTGTCGGCGCATGTGGTGGTCAGCCAGGAGGTGCTGGAGGAGGTGGGCTACGAGAGGATGCTGCACGATCTGCAGGGCTGCCTCGGCGCCCATTTCGACGTCGAGCACTGCACCTTCCAGCTGGAGCCTGTCGGGCACGCGGAGCACGAGGCACGGCTGTGCCACTGAAGAGGGTGTCCGCGATCGGCGGCACCCCGAGTGAGGCAGACTGAGGACTCGCCGTCGAAATGCGAAGGATGGTTATGCCCAGCAGTCCTGCCACCGATCGACCCGGCTCCTCCGCTGTTCCGCCGTCCGCCGGCAGAACCGAGGAGCCGATCATGCTCGAACTGGTCGACGAGAACGGTGTGACGACCGGCACAGCGGAGAAGCTGTCGGCACACCTGGCGCCCGGCCGGCTGCACCGCGCCTTCTCGGTCTTCCTCTTCGACGACGAGGGCCGGCTGCTGCTGCAGCGCAGGGCGCTGGGCAAATACCACTCGCCCGGCGTGTGGTCCAACACCTGCTGCGGCCACCCTTACCCCGGTGAGCAGCCGTTCGTCGCCGCCGCCCGGCGTACCGCGGAGGAGCTGGGGGTCGCGCCGGTGCTGATGCGCGAGGCGGGCACGGTGCGCTACAACCACCCGGACCCGGCGTCCGGCCTGGTCGAGCAGGAATTCAACCACCTCTACGTCGGGGTGGTGCGCGGGCCGCTGGACCCGGACCCCGAGGAGATCGACGACACCGCCTTCGCGGGTCCCGCCGATCTGGCGGCGCTGCGGGCCGAGGGGACCTTCTCCGCGTGGTTCGGCTCGGTGCTCGACGCGGCGCTGCCCGCGGTGCGCGAGGTGACCGGGGGCCGGGCCGGCTGGTAGCCGCGGTTCAGCGGGCGGGCGGCCGGAGCGGCAGGGCGGCCCAGATCACCTTGCCGCCGGTCGCGGTCTGCGCGATGTCGCAGCTGCCGCCCGCCTCCGTGGTGATCGTCTTGACCAGCAGCAGTCCCCGCCCGCCGGTCCTGCCGTGATCGGTCTCCAGCGCCTTGGGGCGGTAGGGGTGCTGGTCCTCCACCGCGACCCGGATCCAGTCAGGCCCGACCGCGACCTCCACCCCCAGCTCGGGCGAGAGCACCGCCGCGTGCTTCACGGCGTTGGTGACCAGCTCGGAGACGATCACCAGCAGCCCGTAGAGGATGTCCTCGTCGATCGGCACCGCCAGGTCGGCGACGAGCGCGCGCACCCCGTGCCGCACCTGGGGGACGGAGGAGTCCACGGCGGGGGCCGTGAAGCGCCACACGCCCTCGTACGGTCCCGGGGCCGGAGCCTGATCGTGCGGGACACTCCCGCGGACCTCCATGACCGCACCCACCATCGCCTTCGCGTACGTGTCCCCGCAGGTACCGCCGGTGTCCCGGCGGATTCCGCCTCATGGCATCGAGTGTCCGCAATGCCGGGGCCGCACCGGCCGGGAAACCGTAAGTCCGCACCTTTCAGCGATTCGCGACCGGTGCCGACCGGTAATGTCGTCCCGCCGACCGATTCCGACCGGCCGCTGTCGCATGCGTGCCGCCCGCGCGCCCGTCCTGTCCGAGGAGTCGCCATGACCATGCCGCCGGCGTTGTCGGTCGGCACCGCGGACGGCACCGCCACCGTCACCATCTCCAACCCGGCCCGCCGCAACGCCATGACCACGGACATGTGGGCCGCGCTGCCGGGCCTGCTGGCGCCGCTGGCGGCGGACCCCGCGGTGCGGGTGCTGGTGCTGACCGGGGCGGGCGACACCTTCTGCGCGGGCGCCGACATCAGCGGCTTCACCGACGCCGCGGAACTGCGGGCGGTGCAGGAGGTCGCGGTCGCGGCGGAGGAGGCGCTCGCCGCCTTCCCCAAGCCGACGCTCGCCGCGGTACGCGGCCACTGCGTCGGCGGCGGCTGCCAGCTCGCGGCGGCCTGCGACCTGCGTTTCGCGGCACAGGGGTCACTCTTCGGGGTGACACCGGCAAGGCTCGGCATCGTCTACCCCACGTCCTCCACCCGGCGGCTCGCCCGGTTGACCGGTCCCGCCACGGCCAGGCACCTGCTCTTCTCCGCGGAGCTGATCGACCACGAGCGGGCGCTGCGCACCGGTCTGGTCGACGAGGTGTGGCCGCCCGGCGCCCTCGCCGGGCGGGTCCTGGAGTACACCGCCCTGCTCGCCACCCGCTCGCGCCTGACGCAGCACGCCGCGAAGGACTTCACCGCCGACTCCCCCGCGCCCGGCCGCGAGCCCTACTGGTCGGCGCAGGCAGCCGCGAGCCCCGACCCGCTGGAGGGCGCCACCGCCTTCCTCACCCGCCGGCCCCCGCGCTTCACCTGGACCCCGCCGGGCAGCGGCACGCCGTAGCCGTCGTCGCGGACCGGCGCGGGGGCACGGCCACGGGGCGTCAGCGCATCCGGCCGGCACCGACCGGCTCCTCCTCCGCGACGCCGGTGGGCATCGCGGGGTGGCGGCCGAGCAGGACCACGCCGCTCACGATCGCCGCGAGGCCCGCCGCCTCCCAGGCGAGCGCTCCCGAGGTGAACCGCAGCCGGTCGCCGAGGAAGCCCACCCCGCAGGCGATCCCGGCGATCGGCTGTGCGGCCGTCAGCGACGGCAGCGACATCCGCAGCGGCGCCATCTCGAAGGCGCTCTGCACCAGCAGCATGCCGGTGAGCCCGAACACGCCGACGGCGTACGGCTGCCAGGACGCGGCGAGCCTGCCGAGCCCGTCGTCCTGGATGATCTGGCCGCAGACCCGGGTCAGTGAGTCCTGGAGCCCGTAGAGCAGCCCGGCGGCAAGGCCGAGCAGCGCCGCCTCGCCCGATCTGGGGAGCCTGCGGGCCTTGAGGGTGAGCAGCAGCGCGATCCCGGCGACGACGCCGAAGACCAGCCAGTGCCGCAGCGCCCCTGCCTCCGCGCCGCCGCCCCTGGGCCGGCCGGCGACGATGAAGCCGGTCACGCCGAGCGCCAGCAGGGCGACCCCGAGCCAGCCGTTCCAGCCCAGTGGCTGGCCGGTGAGCTTGCGCGAGAGGGCCATGGCGAACAGCAGGTTCGTCGCGGTGAGCGGTTCGACCAGCGACACCTCGCCGTATCCGAGGGCGATCGCGCCCAGCACCTGGCCGCAGACCATCAGTCCGACGCCGAGCAGCCAGTCCGGCATGTGGATCAGGTCGAGCAGCAGCCGGAAGGAGAGGAAGTCCGCGAGCGGGGCACGGGTGGCCGCGCGCTGCTGCAACACGAACCCGAAGCCGAGGCAGCAGGCGGCACCGACTCCGAGCAGAAACACGCCCACACGCCCACTCTATGGCCTGTCCGGCGCATCCCGGTGTATCCCGGCGGATCGGGTGACTCGCCCGCGTACCGGTTCTTACGCGGATGATTCGGCCTGGTGGTGGGATGCGGTGCCGGGTGCCGCGGGGCGGGCAGGGCCCGCAGGACAGGCCCTGGGCCTGTGCCACCGGCGCCGGCGGTGCGGCCGTCCGGTGGTGCGGCCGTCCGCCTCAGGGATGGGTGCCCGGCACGGTCTGTGCGCTTTCCCACACCGTGAGGAAGGCCAGCCGCAGGCAGGCGGCGAGCGCGGGGTGCTCGATGTAGAGCGCGGTGGTGGCGCCGGTGCCCGCGACGGGGTCGGGCATGTCGCACAGCACGAGGCGCGCGTCGGCGACGACGAGCTTGAGCGGCAGCTCGGCGGTGAAGCGGCACTCCTCCCCCGCGGCGCCGAAGCGGCGTACGTTCTCCAGCACGTCCGCGTCGTCGAGCGCGTCATGGGTGTAGACGGCCCGCACGGTGCCGCCCGAGCGGCGCAGCCTGCGGGCGACCTTGATGCCGGGGGTGTTGGCCGCGGGGGCGACGAAGGGCGGCTTGCAGAAGCTGAGCAGTTCGCGGCTGGCGTGCGCCTGGATGTCGGTGAAGGCCTCGGCGATGGCCTTGGGGTCGCGCAGGATCTCGACGTAGTCCAGCGGGACGGTGTGGTTGCGCCCGTCGGCCCACACCGGGACGAGTGCGGCGGTGAGCGCGGTGGAGACCCGGTCGAGGCGTTCGAGCTGTTCGCGCTGGAGGGCCATCAGCCGGGCGACGGCCAGCTCGGGACCGATGGCGGAGAAGGTCGCCACCCGGCCCGGATGGGCGACGGCCAGCCGGCGCCTGACGAGGGCGTCGAGGACGTCGTAGACCCGTTGCCGCGGTACGTCGGCGGCGCGCGCCACCTCGGCGGCGGTGTACGACTCCCGGCGTACGAGGGCGAGGTAGACCCGTGCCTCGTAGCGCGCGAGACCGAGTGCGACGAGGTCGCCGACCGGTTCTTCCTCGGTGTCCATGGCGCCACAACGTATACGGCCCTGATCGTTCCGGGGAAGCGAGCGGGGGTGCCGTCCGCGGTGATTCGAGGGGAAGCCTTTGCCATTACCCGGTAGTCCCTTGGGCCGGGTTTCACTACCTTCAACCTCGGCCACCACTGAACGTGGTGGCAGTGAACGGAAGTTGACAACCGTCGACAACGTGATCACCAGTGAACGTGCGCCACTCGAAGTCCCAGGCGATACCGCTCCATGATCAGTTGTCATGACCTTGACATCCCGATCATTCGCGGACGCCCTCGGGAGCAGATCCCCCCATGGAGGGCAGTTCATTGCAGCTGACAAGTCCCGGCCGGGTCAGACGTGCGATCCGCCGCGCCACCGTCGCCGTCGTCGCCGCCGGCGCGCTGGTCACCGGCGGCATGGTCGCCGCCGCATCCCCGTCCGTCGCCGGCACCCCCGCGGCCACCTCCGCGAACGGCACCGGAGCCACCGGCGGTGCCGCCACCGCCGCGCACACCGAGCGCCTGTGCTCGGCCCCCGCCGCGCCGGGCCGGATGTCCTGCCTGGCACTCGCGCGCACCGACGTCATCCACCACCTGGGCATATCCCCGGACGCCACACCTTCCGGCTACGGCCCCACCGACCTGCAGAGCGCGTACGCCCTGCCGTCGTCGGCCGGCGCCGGCGCCACCGTGGCCATCGTGGACGCCCAGGACGACCCGAGCGCCGAGGCCGACCTCGCCACCTACCGCAGCCAGTACGGCCTGCCGGCCTGCACCACCGCCAACGGCTGCTTCAGGAAGGTCAACCAGAGCGGTGGCACCAGCTACCCCTCGGCCGACTCCGGCTGGGCGGGCGAGATCTCACTCGACCTCGACATGGTCAGCGCCGTCTGCCCGCAGTGCCACATCCTGCTGGTCGAGGCCACCTCGGCGAGCATGGACGACCTGGGCACCGCGGTGAACCGGGCCGTCACCATGGGCGCGAAGTACGTCTCCAACAGCTACGGCGGCGACGAGGACTCAAGCGACACCACCGCGGACTCGCAGTACTTCAACCACCCCGGCGTGGCCATCACCGTCAGCTCGGGCGACGCGGGCTACGGTGCCGAATACCCGGCCTCGTCGCGCTACGTCACCGCGGTCGGCGGCACCTCGCTGTCCCGGTCGAGCGGCACCTCGCGCGGCTGGACCGAGAAGGTGTGGGGCTCGACCACCGGTGACGGCGCGGGCTCAGGCTGCTCGGCCTACGACGCCAAGCCCAGCTGGCAGACCGACACCGGCTGCGCCCGGCGCACCGTCGCCGACGTCTCCGCGGTCGCCGACCCGGCCACCGGCCTCGCCGTCTACGACAGCTACCAGGCCAGCGGCTGGCAGGTCTACGGCGGCACCAGCGCCTCCTCGCCGATCATCGCGTCGGTCTACGCGCTGGCCGGCACCCCGGCCGCAGGCAGCACTCCGGCCTCCTACCCGTACGCGCACACCAGCGCCCTCAACGACGTGACCACCGGCACCAACGGATCGTGCGGCAGCAGCTACCTGTGCACCGCGAAGGCGGGTTACGACGGCCCGACCGGCCTCGGCACCCCCAACGGCACCAGCGCCTTCACCAACGGCGGGTCGACCGGCGGCAACACCGTGACGGTCACCAGCCCGGGCAACCAGTCCACCAAGGTCGGCACCGCCGTCAGCCTCACGGTCCACGCCACCGACTCCGCGTCCGGCCAGACCCTGACGTACTCGGCGACCGGCCTGCCCGCGGGCCTGGCGATCAACGCCTCCACCGGCGTCATCTCCGGCACCCCGAGCACGGTGGGCACCTCGAGCGTCACCGTCACCGCGAAGGACTCCACCAACGCCACCGGCTCGGCGTCCTTCAGCTGGGCGGTCACCAGCGGCAGCGGGGGCGGCTGCACCGCAGGACAGCTGCTGGCCAACCCCGGCTTCGAGAGCAGCGGCGGCTGGACCTACTCCA
>NZ_JBICTO010000019.1:0-111464 GCF_043197715.1 Streptomyces sp. NPDC049040 | reverse complement strand
GGGGGGACCCTGTGGGAGAGTAGGACACCGCCGAACAATTATTGATAGAGCGTCAGCCCCCGTGCCTTGCACGGGGGCTGACGCTTTTCTGCGTTCACCAGGAGACTCCTCCCAGGAGCGAGCACTTTCCGGTGCCGGCGGTGTCTGTACTGGGGAGAGCGGACGCGGGCGGGTGCGAGGAGGGGCCGGGACATGGTGGCCGAGGTGTGGCGGAGTGACGAGACGCGGACCGGTGACCTGGTGGCACTGGCGCGCGCGGGAGACGGTGACGCCTTTCGGCGGCTGACCGAGCCGTACAGGCGGGAGCTCCAGGTGCACTGCTACCGCATCCTCGGGTCGTTGCAGGACGCGGAGGATCTGCTGCAGGAGACGTTGCTGGCGGCGTGGCGCGGGCTCGACGGCTACGAGGGCAGGGCGTCGGTGCGGACCTGGCTCTACCGGATCGCCACCAACCGCTGCCTGAACGCGCTGCGGGCCGGCGCCCGGCGCCCGCAGCGCGAGCCGGCTCACACTCCGATGGGAGTCCCGCTGCCCGAGCCGACCCGGCGCCGTACCGAGCCGACGTGGCTTGAGCCGTATCCCGACACGCTGCTCGCCGACCTGCCCGACCGGGCGCCGGGGCCTGAGGCGCGCTACGAGACCAGGGAGGCGGTGTCGCTCGCCTTCCTTTCGGGGCTCCAGCAACTGCCGCCGCGGCAGCGGGCGGTGCTGGTGCTGCGCGATGTGCTGGGCTTCAGGGCCGCGGAGGCGGCCGGGGTCCTCGACACCACGGAGAGCGCGGTGTCCAACGCGCTCAGGCGGGCGCGGGCGACGCTGGCGGACGCACTGCCGGGGGCCGACAGGGAGCGGGCGCCGCTGCCGGATTCGGCGCGGGAGCGGCGGGTGGTGGAGGCTTTCGCGAGGGCCTTCGAAGCGGGGGACGTGGACGCGATCCTGGCGCTGCTGACCGATGACGTGTGGCTGACGATGCCGCCGCTCGACCTGGAGTACCAGGGGCACACGGCGGTCGGGCGGTTCCTGCGGACCGTCGTGCTGGGCGGTGGCCGCACCTACGTGCTGCGGCCGATCCGGGCGAACGGTCAGCCGGCTTTCGGCTTCTACCGGCGGGACCCGGGTTCTGCGATCGTGCACGCGCACGGGGTACTGCTGCTGACGCTGGCGGGGGACCGGGTCTCGGTGCTGACCAGGTTCATCGACAACGGGCTGCTGCCGGAGTTCGGGCTGTCGAGGTCGCTGCGCGACAGATAGCGGTAGATGGCGACAGGGAGCGGCCGGTGGCGGTAGGGGCCACCGGCGGCTGGTCCGGCAGCCACTACGGCCGAAAGTCACAACGGACGGCCGCCGCGGCCGCGGTCAGCCGCCCGCGGTCAGGCGCGGCGGCTCTGCTCGGCCAGGGTCGCCGTCGCGCGGCCCGCCCCCGCGCCCCGCCTCACGCCTCACGCCAGGCGGCGGACGCTCTGCCGCAGGACGGTGTGGGTGCCCAGGAGGTGGCGCGACTGGGTGGTGCTGCGGGGGGCGCCAGGATGGGCGGGCTCCTCGGCGAGGGCGAGGCGGACCGCCTCCCGGCCGAGCTCGTACGCGGGGATGTTGACCGTGGTGAGCGGGGGGTTGAGGTCCTGCGCGAGGCCGTCGTTGTTGTAGCCGACGACGGAGATGTCGTCCGGCGTCCGCAGGCCGTACTCGCGCATCGCGGCCATCGCACCCGCCGCGGCCTGGTCGTCGCCTGCGAAGACGGCGGTGAACTCGGGGCGGCCGTCGCAGTCGGCGAGGATCTGGCGCATGGCCGCGTAGCCGTGGGAGCGGCCGAGGCCCACTCCGGCGATGCGCTCGGCGGCGGGGCCGAGGCCGTGGTCGGCGAGGGCGCGGCGGTAGCCGGCGATGCGGGGCTCCACCGTGGTGTGCCCCGGCATGGTGCCCAGGTAGAGGATGTCGCGGTGGCCGGCCGAGAGCAGGTGGCTGACGACGGCGTAGGCGCCGGCCTCGTTGTCGTACTCCACGACCAGCACCGGCATGTCGGCGCTGGGTGCCGGCCGGCCGCACAGGACCAGGCGGGAGCCGGCGGCGGCGAGCCCGTGGGCGTACTCGGTGAGCCGGGCCTGGTAGCGCTCGTCCTCGACGGCGCCGCCGACCAGGACCACGAACTCGGACCGCTGCTCCCGCATCATCTGGACCAGGGCGAGTTCGCGTGCCTCGTCGCCGCCGTGGCTGCACACCATGCACAGCCGGCCGCGGGCGGCGGCCTCCTGCTCGACGCCTTGGGCGACGCTGGCGTAGAAGGCGCTGTCCACGGAGGAGACGATGACGGCCACGGTCTTGGGCCCCGTGCCGGCCAGTGCGCGGGCGCGGCCGTCGATCACGTAGTCGAGGTCCTTCACGGCCCGCAGCACCTTGGCGCGTGCCGCGGCGGACGTGGGGTAGTTCCCGGCCAGTACCCGCGAGACGGTGGCGACCGAGACGCCCGCCCGGTCGGCGACATCGCGGATGGTGACGCGGCGGGCGCTGCCGCCGATGGTGCCCGGCCCTGGTGAAATCTCCGCCATCCCCGCCATCCGATGTCCCCGGCGCGCCGGTGTCCTTTGCGGCCCGCGCCGCCGCCCAGCGTAATGGGCCTGCCGCGGCGGCGCGGGCGGGTATCCGTCAGTGGTTCGAGGCGTAGTCCTTGGCGTAGTCCTCGGCGATCTGGTCCAGGCCCATGCTGCGCATCTTCTTGACGGTGTCGTCCCAGGCGCTCAGCGGTTTGCGGCCGGCGATGATCGAACCGACCGTGTCGGTGCGCAGGGTGTCGATGGACGCGCCGACCCGGCTGGTCGTCTCGGACTGCAGGCCGAAGCTGGGGTTGCGCACCAGCATCGGTGCGATCTTCAGCTGCCAGGCGTGGTTGCGCTGGACGACGTCCGGGCGGCCGGGCAGGTAGAGCACCTGCGGGGCGTCGCACAGGTACTTGATCGGGAGCTGCACCGGGTTCTCGACCAGGCCCAGCTCGGTGGCGATGGGCGCGCCGGTCTTGTCGCGGGTGAAGTGCGTGCCCTCCACGCCGAAGTGGTTGAGCTCGTACTCCTTGGTGCCGAACGGCGAGGCCAGGTAGTCGAGCACCCGCAGGATCAGCTTGATGCGGTCCGGTGTGGTCTTCTTCAGCGCGGTGTAGCCCCAGGCGCCCTTCGCCCGCTGCATGCCCGGCTTGGCGCCGTTGCTCGGCTTGTACGGGACTGCCGCGTCGAGGACGAAGGCGTCCTTGATGCTGGGGATGGAGGTGCCGAGCGCGCCGAAGCCGTCGACCATCGAGGCGACGGTGCCGTTGTAGAAGTACGTCTTGGTGTCGACGGTGGAGGTGCCGAGCACGTTCGGGTTGTAGAGGCCGGCCTTCCGCAGCTTGGTCATGTACTCCAGGCCGGCCCGGTATTCGTCGGTGGTGTAGGCGCTGACGAAGGAGCCGCCGTCGAGCTTCCAGCCCTGGGGCGCGCCGAAGGCCATGGTGTGCATGGTCTCGCCGAACAGCAGTGGCGCGGACGAGCCGAGCCCGTACTTCTTGCCGTGGGTGGCGTTCTTCGCGACGGCCATGAAGTCGTCCGAGGTCCAGCCGTCCTTCATGCCGGCCTGGGTGAAGACGTCGTTGTTGATCCACAGGCAGTTGCCGGGTGCGGAGCGCTGGACGGGGATGCCGTAGAGGCGCCCGCCGATGTGGCCCATGTCCTGCCAGACGTACGTCGGCAGGTTCGCCAGGTTCGGGTACGCCTTGATCGCGTCGCCGGAGATGTAGTCGGACAGGTCGGCGCACTTGGACGCCACGAAGTCGGCCTCGCGGGGCAGCGTGTGGCCGCCGCCGAAGTTGATGACGTCGGGCAGGTCGTTGCCCGCCATCATGGTGGCCATCTTCGTCATGTAGTCGGCGTCGGGCACGACGGTGAACTCGATGGTCACCCCCAGCGCCTCGTTGATCGCCGCCCAGAACTTGTTCTGCGCCGCGGGCTTGGGCGGGGTGCCGTAGGTGATGGCCATCACCTTGATCGTCTCGCCCTTGCCCGGCTTGTCGTGGACCGCGCTGACCAGGTTCTTGGGGTAGGACAGGTAGCCGGGCTGTATGCCGTCCGCGGTGCCGGGCAGGTCGGGGGCGGGGCCGGTGAAGGGGACGTACGCCGGCCAGGGGGCGAGCTTCTTTCCGGCGTTGCCCACATCGTGCTTGGCCGACGAGGTCGAGCAGGCGGCGAGGACGGACGGTGCGGCCAGGGCGGCGCCACCTGCGGCGATCGAACGCAGCAGCGTACGCCGCGAGAACGACGAGGAACTCACGGTGGGTCCTTTCTTCGAGGGGTGTGTGCGGGGGCGACAGGCCCTAGGACTTGATGGCGCCGGTGAGCACGCCCTTGGTGAAGTACTTCTGGAGGAAGGGGTAGACGAGCAGGATCGGCACGGTGGCCACCACGAGCACCGCCATCTGGATCGTCTGCGGTGCGGCCACGGTGCCCGCGTCGCCGGCGGCGGAGTCGGCGAGCTGCGAGCCGCCGACGACGTAGGTGCGCAGCACCTGCTGCAGCGGCCAGTGGCCGGAGTCGAGGTAGATCGACGCGTAGAACCAGGCGTTCCAGTACGAGACCGCGTAGAACAGCCCCACCACCGCGAGTGCGGCCTTGGACAGCGGCAGCACGATGCGGCGCAGGATCAGCCATTCGCTCGCGCCGTCCAGCCGCGCCGCCTCGTACAGCTCCTCGGGGACGGACTGGAAGAAGCCGCGCAGGACCACCAGGTTGAAGACGTTGATGAGCACGGGGGCGACGAGCGCGCCGTAGCTGTCGAGCAGGTGCAGGCCCTTGACCAGCAGGAAGGCCGGGATGATGCCGGGTGGGAAGAGGAAGGTGAACAGGATCAGCAGCAGGATCGGCCGGCCGCCGAAGACGTCGCGGCGGCTGAGGGCGTAGGCGAGGCCGATGGTGCAGGCCAGGCTCGCCGCGGTGCCGATGACGGTGACGCCGGCGCTGACCCACAGGGCGTGGGTGACGATGCCGCCGTCGAACAGCTCGCGGTAGGCGCGCAGGGTGGGGTGCTGCGGCCACAGCACCCAGCCGCCGTTGGCGACGACTTCCGCGTTGGACGCGAAGCTGGTCGAGACGATGATCAGGAAGGGGACGCTGACCAGCAGGACGACCGCTGCCAGGGCGACCGCCTTGGCGGCCTGGGTGGCCGGCTTCGGCCGCTCCATCCACGCCGGGCGCACCGGCCTTGCCGGGCCGCTCCGCCGCGGTGCGCGCCTGGGTCCGCGCAGGCTCCAGGTGGTGCTGCTCATCGGTAGACCCCCTGCTCGCCGAGGCGGTGTGCGACCTTGTTGGCGGCGAAGACGAGTGCGGCGCCCACGACGCCCTTGAACAGGCCGGCCGCGGCGGCGTATCCGTAGTCGCCGCCGACCAGGCCCTTGTAGTAGACGAAGGTGTCGATGACCTCGGCCGCGTCCGGGCCGACCGAGGCCCGCTGGAGCAGCATCTGCTCGAAGCCGACGGACAGGATGTCGCCGAGCCGCATGATCAGCAGCAGCACGATGATCGGGCGCACCGACGGCAGGGTGATGTGCCAGAACCGCCGCCATGGGCCTGCGCCGTCGATCGCGGCGGCCTCGTACTGCTGCTCGTCGACCTGGGTGAGCGCGGCGAGGAAGATGATCGTGCCCCAGCCGCAGTCCTTCCAGATCACCTCGGCGATCACCAGCGGCTTGAAGGCGGTGGGATTGCCGATGATGTCCACGGAGTGCAGGTGGGCGTCGCCGAGCACGTTGTTGAGCAGGCCGGTCTCGCCCAGCACCTGCTGGAAGACCGCGACGACGATCACCCAGGACAGGAAGTGCGGCAGATACGCCACCGACTGGACGAACTTGCGGACGCTGTCCCTGGTCAGGCTGTGCAGCAGCATCGCCAGCGCGATCGGCACCGGGAAGAAGAAGACCAGCTGGAGCAGCGCGATCCACACGGTGTTGAGGACCGCGGACCAGAAGTCCGGGTCGCCGAACATCGTCCGGAAGTTGTCGACGCCCACCCACTGGCTGGCCCACAGGCCGTCGAAGGGGACGTAGTCCTTGAACGCGATGACGTTGCCCGCCAGTGCGCCGTAGTGGAAGACCAGGAAGTACGCCACGCCCGGTGCCATGAGCGCCAGCAGCACCCAGTCCCTGCGCAGCCGTTTGAGGCGGGTGTCGTGCCCCTTCCGTCCGGCCCTTCGGTCTGCCCCGGACGCACCTGCCGCCCCTGTGCGGCTGGTGGCGTCCCGTTCGGCTATCGCCATCGCGTCCTCCTCGACGCCTAAGGTGGGACGGAAACTAAACCGGTTACTACGACACGGTCAACCCCTCGCGCCGGAATGACGTTGACCCTAGGCTGGCTCGCACCTAATCTGAGTGCATCAGGAAAGTAACCGATTACACGCGAGGGGCAGACATGGCGGAGCGGCCGAAGCTGGTGCTGGCGATGCGGCAGGACATCCTGGACCTGGTCCTTCCGGCCCCGCTGCGCGCCCGGCTCGACACGCTGGCCGACGTCCATCCGCTGCTGCTCACCGATGTGGCGGCACCCGGCGCGGGCGCCGCCCTCGCCACCGCCGAGGTGCTGCTCACCGGGTGGGGGGCGCCCGAGGTCGACGCCGGGCTGCTGGCCCGCGCGCCCCGGCTCGGCGCGGTCGTCCACGCCGCGGGCACCGTCAAGCACCATGTGCACGCGGCGGTCTGGGAGCGGGGGATCGCGGTGTCGTCGGCCGCCGACGCCAACGCCGGGCCCGTCGTCGACTTCACCATGGCCACGGTGGTCCTCGCCGCCCGGCGCACCCTCGGCGCCGCCGCCGACTACCGCCGCGGGCGGCTGCCCGGCTACCCCGAACGCCGCGGCGCCGACGGCGCCGTCGTCGGAGTCATCGGCGCGTCACGCATCGGACGCGGCGTCATCGCCCGGCTCCTCGCCGCGGACTCCGGCTTCCGGGTGCTGCTGGCCGACCCGTACGTCTCGGCGGCGGACGCCGCCGCACTCGGAGTGCGGCTCGTCGACCTCGACGAGCTCTGCGCCGCCTCCGACATCGTCACCGTCCACGCGCCCGACCTGCCGGAGACCCGGCACCTCCTCGACGGGCGGCGGCTGGGGCTGCTCCGCGACGGCGCCGCCGTCATCAACACGGCCAGGGGCCGGCTGGTCGACACCGAGGCGCTGGCCCGCGAGTGCGCGACCGGGCGGCTCGACGCCTATCTCGACGTGACGGACCCCGAGCCGCTGCCGGTCGGCCACGTGCTCCACACCCTGCCCAACGTGCTGCTCACCCCGCACATCGCGGGGTGCCAGGGCTCCGAGGTCCAGCGCCTGGGTGCCTACGCGGTCTCCGAGGTCGAACGCTGGGCCGCGGGCCGCCCGCTGCTCGGCGCCGTCCACGCCGCGGACCTCGCCCGCATCGCCTGAGGGCCGCCCCAGGGGCCTCAGTGGTGGCGGAGCAGGTGGGCGAAGCCGGACGCGCGGATGCGGGTGGCCAGGTCGTCCGGGGTCAGCGCGAGGGCGGCCGCCGCGCTGGGGATGTGCCAGTCGTGCGCGGCGAGGTGGGAGAGGATGTGGCCGCGGCGGATCTGCGCCTCGGAGAGCCGGAAGGTCTTCAGATAGGCGATACGGCCGTCGGGCGCGGTGATGGCCTCGCCGATGTGGTTCTCCGTACGCGGCCGGAAGGCGGGCAGGAAGCGCCGCAGGGTGAAGTCCCCGGCCCGGTGGACGGTGCGGGCGGTGTACTCGGGGGCCAGCAGCCCCGCCGCCATCGTGCCGCTGTGGAAGTCGGCCCACTCCCGCCGCTGTACGGCGAGCGCCGCGCGCAGGTCGGCCGTGGAGCCGATGCGCCCGGCGTCCAGGCGCGGGACGAAGTCCTGGACCGGGGCGCCGAGCAGCGCGTAATGGTGGATCAGGTCGCCGTAGAGGTCCTGGACCAGCGTGGTGTGCAGGGCGCGGTAGTCGTCGGGGTGCGGGACGGCGAAGGCCGCGGCGACGGCGTCCGCGGTGTGCAGGACGACCCCGCACTGGCCGGGGTGGATCTCGAACACCCGCAGCGCGTCGGCCAGTCCGCTGACCTCTGCGCCGATGTACGCCTCCTCCACCCGCGGCGAGAGCCCGCGCCGCAGCGCCTGCAGGGACCACTCCTCCCAGGCGATGGCGGGCCCGCCGAAGTGCAGCGCCAGGTAGCCCTCGAGGGCGAGGTGCAGCGGCAGGAAGCGCAGCCGGCGCTTGGCCACCCGGCGGGCCATGCGGCGGTGGACGTGCAGCGGCATCGCCTCGACCGGCTGCGGTGCGCCGCGCCCGCCGCGCAGCTGGGTGCCGTAGGCGGCCGCGGGCTGCGCACCCCAGTCGGCGACGAAACCGTGCGGGATGTACGACGTGTAGGCCGTGTGGTCGCCGACGTCGACCACGCCGACGCCGTCGGCGTACAGCTCGCGGTGCAGCCGAAGGCCCGGCAGCGGCTCGTCGCGCACCAGCGGTACGAGGCGGATGCCGCCCCACACCTGGGCGGGCATGGTGCGGAGCCCGTCCAGGTCGAGCCGCAGCGCGGCGGTGGCGGTCATCGGGCCTCGCCCCCCGCGGCGAGGAAGGCGGCGATCCTGGTGTCGAGGTGGGCGCGCAGCTCCGGCAGGCCGGTACGGCCGGTGGCGAAGTGCGCCAGGCCGACCAGCGAGGGGAGGTCCTCGGCGTCGCGGATGCCCGCGGTGGGGACCGCGGGCGACAGCCGGCGGACGTCGAAGCCGCCTGCGTCGTAGACCGGGTTGAGGTGGACGACGGCGACGCGGCCGTCCGGGTCGAGCCGCTCGCGCCACACCCGCAGCACCTCCGCGGCCATGCCGGGCGGCGCGTTGTCCCAGCCGTCGGAGACGATCACGAGCCGGTCGGGCCCGGTCTCCAGCGCGTCGGCGATGCGCTCGCCGAGCGGCGTCGCACCGAACGGGTACGCCAGCAGCGGGTCGCGGCGGCCCGAGGTCCACAGCGCGGTGTAGCTGCCGGCGAGGGCTTCGAGCAGGTGGTGCGAGGCGAGCGCGACGGCCAGCGGGCGGCGGCGCTTGTGGCCGGAGGCGTGGGTCGAGAAGCTGTCGTCGAGCACGGCCGTGACCCGGCCCCAGCCGCCCGCAGCGGCGCCGGCGGTGCGGCGGGCGGCGGCGCGCAGCGCCCCGGTCAGCTCGGTTCTGCGCGCCACCCGGTCGCCGAGCGGCAGCCCCAGGACGTACGAGGCCAGCCGGGTGAGCGGCATCCTGGCCAGGTCGGTGCGTACCGCGGTCGCGCCCCGCTCGCGAGCGGACTCCTGGAGGCGCAGCCGCTCGCCGCGGGTCATCCGCGGGGCGATCCGGTCAAGGAAGGCGCCGCGGGCGATGCCGTGCCGGGCCGCGAAGCCCTCGGCCACGGTGAAGGGCAGCTCGTAGACGGCCGCCTGCTCGTAGTGCGCCCGCCGCCACGTCTCCAGCAGCGGCGCCGCGTAGTGCTTGCGGCCGCGCGGCCGGAAGAGGAAGTCGCCCAGTTCGGGGTCGGGCGGCGCAAGGTGGGCGTGCCGCAGCGCGGTCTTCACCCCCGCGCGGTATTTGACGGCGTCGAAGACCGGGTCGGGCCGTGCCGCCAGCCAGTCCCGCAGGATCGCCCGGGTGCGGCGGTTGTTGACCTTCGCCCCGCGCAGTTCTGCGATGAGGGCGTAGACGCGCTGCGGCGGCAGCAGCGCCAGCCGGCGGGCGATCAGCCGCCCCTCGACGGCGCGCCGGCCGGGCGTGGCCTCGCGTGCGGTGGCCAGCAGGTGGCGGATGATCAGCGCCGCGTTGTGGTCGTTGATGTCGAGGGCGAGCACCGCGGCGTAGAGGTCGCGGTAGTTGCCGAGCATGTACGCGTGCAGGAAGTCCAGGGACAGCCGCTGCTCGGAGGCGTCGGTGTGGAACTCGCGTTGCGAGGTGGCGGTGATCGCGGCGTTGGTGAAGAGCAGGACGTCTTCTGCGGCGATCAGGCCCTCGGCGGGCATCGGCAGGCTCCCGGTGCGTTGGGGTGGGGGTGCCGACCGGGGAATGAGGGCGCGAGCTGCGAATCATTGCTTCAAAGGCAGTTTCCGGAAGTCGCGACGGAGTCCCGCGGTCGGCCCAGGCACCGTAACAGGCGCCGTGCGCGCGGCTCTCGGGGTTTTCCGCCGCCCTGCCCCACCGTCCGGCCGTACCGCCCTGCCCGCTCACGGGGCCGCACCGCCGGCCTGCCTCGCCGGCCCGGACGCTCAGCGCAGCCGGATCGCGTCCCGCACCGACGGCGGCAGGCTGTCCGCGGTGTCGTCGCCGAGGGCGAGCCGCTGGTCGGCGTGCTGCCACAGCGGGGCCTGCCAGCGGGCCGTGGCCTGCTCGGGGGACCGCAGCACCGCCAGGGTGGGCAGGCCCGCCGCGGTGCCCGTGGCAAGCAGGTCCGGCAGGTCGGGTGCGGGGGCGAGGGCGGCGACATCGTCGAGCACGAAGGTCAGTGGTGGGTCGAGCCGGCCGGCGGATGACCCTGCGGCCATGCGCCGGCCGTGCTCGACCACGCTCGAGAGGAGTGCGGTGAGCAGCGGCATCGCACCCAGGTGGGTGCGCGGGTCCTCGATCCGTTCGCCCATCACGTAGAGCGTTCCCTTTTCCGCGGCCCATGACTCCAGATCCAGGCCCCCGGTACGCGCCGGATTGCACGCGTCGCGGATGTGCACGGAATTCAGCGGCTCCAGGATCTGCCGGATCAGCGCCTGGGCGGCGTCCCGCCGTTCCGGATGGGCATGCAGCACCGACTCCAGCTCGCCGCTCCAGCCGGAGGCCGCGCCGGTGTCGGTGCGCAGGATGCGTACGGCGTCGGCCGCCGCGCTGCCGCCCGCCGTCCAGCGGTGCACCTGGCGGAAGGGGCGGCCGTCCACGGCGGCGGCGTGCAGCCAGCACCGCAGCAGGGTGACCGCGGTGGAGTGCACGATGGCCTCGTCGGCGCGCGCGGTACGCAGCGGCGCCAGCAGCGCCGCCGCCCGGGTGGCTGCGGTCGCGGGACGCTCGCAGCCGCGGTGCGGCGCCCAGCGCAGCCGTCCGGGCACGTCGAGCAGATGCGCCGGGTCGTAGACGTGGACGGGGCCGAGCTTGCTGCGGTTGCCGACTGTCTGGTGGTAGGTGTCAGGGTCGGCGCTCGTCACCAGCACGGGTCCCGCCGCGGCCAGGACAGCGGGCTGCACCACGCGTTTGGCCTGGTCGCCGCGGGGCCCGGCGAAGAGCGCGTAGGTACGGGTGACCTCGCCGCCGTCGAGGACGGCGGGCCGCGGCTCGCGGACGGGCGGCATCGCCAGGCCGACCGCGGGCAGTTCGGTGGTGACCGGGTCCGCGGCCCGCGGCGGGACGGCCCGCGGCACGGTGCGGAACCAGGCGTCGAGCCCGTCCCCCTCGGCCTTCCCGCCCGCCTCGCCGTGGCCTTCGCCATAGCCTTGGACGTGGCCTTCGCCGCGGCCTTTGACGGCCGGTGCGCGGCCCCTGCGGCGGGGCGTGGGCACCGCGGTGGCCGCGGGCTCCGGCTCGGCCCGCGGGTCCTCCTGGCGGCGCTCGTCGCGGGTACGCAGCCTGGCCACCACGTTGAGCACCCACACCGCGACCGTGAACAGCACCATCAACTGCCCGATGAGGATGCCCCAGAAGAGGCCGGCCCCCGGCAGCTCCCCCGGCCGGGCGCCGGGCCATGCCGCGGGGACGTCGTGCGGCTGCCCGATCAGCGCCCGCATCGCGCCCGGGGTGCGGGTGAAGTGCACGTCGCCGGGCCACGCACCGTGCGAGAGCAGGGCGGAGATGCCGGTCGCCGTCCACACCAGCAGGGTGACGCCCAGCAGGAACGCGATGATCCCGACGATCAGCCCGTCCGGCAGCCCACCGCTCTGCTCCCGCTTCCGTGCCGCCATGTCATGCCACCGCGTCGTCGGCCAATTGCTTGGCGAGTGCGACCTGCGCGGCGGCGTGCGCCTCCGCGCGGGCCTCCGCCTCGGCTTCGGCCTCCGCCTCGGCCGCCATGCCTGCGGCGTGCTGCACCGAGGTCTCCGTCATGGCGCGGTCGGTGAAGACCAGCGGCCGCTCGGTCTCGGTGATCAGGTGCTTGACCACCTGCACATTGCCGTTGACGTCCCACACCGCGATGCCGGGGGTCAGCGTGGGGATGATCTCCACGGCCCAGCGCGGCAGCCCGAGCACCCGGCCCGTGGCGCGCGCCTCGTCGGCCTTCTGGGCGTAGATGGTGCGGGTGGAGGCCATCTTGAGGATCGCCGCCGCCTCCTTCGCCGCGGCCCCGTCGACCACGTCGGACAGGTGGTGGACCACGGCGACGAAGGACAGGCCCAGCCGGCGGCCGAACTTCAGCAGCCGCTGGAAGAGCTGCGCCACGAAAGGCGAGTTGATGATGTGCCAGGCCTCCTCGACCAGGAAGATGCGCTTCTTCCGGTCGGGCCGGATCCAGGTGTGCTCCAGCCACACCCCGACGATGGCCATCAGGATCGGCATCGCGATGGAATTGCGGTCGATGTGCGACAGGTCGAAGACGATCAGCGGCGAGTCCAGGTCGATGCCCGCGCTGGTCGGCCCGTCGAACATGCCGCGCAGGTCGCCGTCGACCAGCCGGTCGAGCACCAGGGCCACGTCCAGGCCCCAGGCCCGCACGTCGTCCAGGTCGACGTTCATCGCCTCGGCGGACTCCGGCATCGGGTGCCGCAGCCGGTCCACGATGTCGGTGAGGATCGGCTGGCGCTCCGTCACCGTCTCGGCCACGTAGGCGTGCGCCACCTTCAGCGCGAAGCCCGACCGCTCGTCGAGGCCGCGGCCCATCGCCACCTCGATGATGGTGCGCAGCAGGGCCAGCTGGCCGGTCACCGTGATCGCCGGGTCCAGCGGGTTGAGCTTGATGCCGCCGTCGAGTGCCGCCATCGGGTCGAGGCGGATCGGGGTCAGGCCCATCGCCCTGGCGATGAGATTCCACTCGCCGACGCCGTCCTCGCCCTGCGCGTCGAGGACCACCACCTGCCGGTCGCGGAAGCGCAGCTGGCGCAGCACGTAGGTCTTCTCCAGCGCCGACTTGCCGTTGCCCGACTCGCCCAGCACCAGCCAGTGCGGGGCGGGCAGCTGCTGGCCGTAGAGCTGGAAGGGGTCGTAGATGTAGCCCTTGCCCGAGTAGACCTCGCGGCCGATGATCACCCCGGAGTCGCCGAGTCCCGGCGCCGCGGTCGGCAGGTAGACGGCCTGCGCCTGGCCTGTCGAGGTGCGCACCGGCAGCCTGGTCGACTCGACCCGGCCGAAAAGGAAGCTGGTGAACGCGTCGGTGAGCGCCGCAAGAGGGTCCAGCATGGGCATGGCGATGGCCTCCTCGTGACGGACGACTAGCGGCGGATGCCGGTCGCGAACGGCAACGTATTGACGAATGCCCGGTGGTGCTCACGATCGCACCATTCGAGCTTCAAATACGACTTACCGGCGGAAGCACGGATGGTGCGCTTGTCGCGCGCCAGCGCTTCCGGGGAGCGCGAGGACACCGTGATGTACCCCACCAGGTTCACCCCCGCGGCGCCGCTCGCCAGGTCCTCGCCGCGCTGGTCGATCCGCCCGTGGTGGGCGATGTCGCGCGGGTCCACCACGCGGTTCATCTTCGCGGCGCGGCTGGCCTCGGCGTCGTCGTTGGTCTTCTCGGTGAGCATCCGCTCGATCGCCACGTCCGTCGGTTCGAGGTCCATCGTCACCGCGACCGTACGGATCACGTCCGGGGTGTGCACCAGCAGCGGGGCCAGGAAGTTCACCCCGACCGGCGTCATCGGCCACTCCTTGATCCAGGCCGTCGAGTGGTGCCAGGGGGCGCGGGTCATCGACTCGCGGGTCTTGGCCTGGAGGAAGGTCGGCTCGGTCGCGTCCAGCTCGGCGGGCCAGGCGTTGCGCCTGGTCATCGCCTGGATGTGGTCGATGGGGTGGTCCGGGTCGTACATCGAGTGCACCAGGGACGCCAGCCGGGCCTGGCCCAGCGGCTGCCTGACCCGGATGTCGGCCTCGGCGAGCCGCGCGCAGATGTCGTTCAGCTCGCGGGCCATCACCGCGGCGAGGCCGCCGTCCTTGTCCACCTTGGTGCCGCGTACGGCCGTGGCGCGGGCCATCGCGTTGCCCTCGGCCGACAGCTCCCTGGTGAAGTGCATGCACGCCACCAGATACGCCCGGTGCTGCTCGGAGGATGTCGACACCATCGACTGGAGCTGCTCGTAGGACTCCTTGAGCCACCGGTCGGCGTCCGGGTCGCCGCGCTGGGCGACGTCCTTGGCGTGCGCGTCCGGGTCGGCGGGCAGCGTGCGGGCCAGCATCTGCAGCCGGGTGACGAAGCCGTCGCCGTTCGCCACGTGCTTGAGCAGCGTGCCGAAGCGTTCCACCAGGGCTTCCTGGTCCTCGCTGTCGCGCAGGCCCACACCGGGGCCCTCGATCTCGATGGCCGCGGTGACCGTACGCCGGTCCACATGCAGCAGCACCGCGATCTCGTCGGGCCCGAAGGGCGCCGCGAGCCAGCTGATCCGCCCGATGCCCGGCGGCGGCCCCACCTCGATCTCCCGCCCGTCCAGCGCGGTGCCCGCCTCCTGCACCGCCGAGCGGTAGGTGGGCGAGACCCGCAGAGTGCGGCGGTAGGTGCGGTTGATCTCGAACCAGCGGTAGAAGGTGCGCCGCCGGTAGGGCAGGAAGACCGCCGCCAGCGCCAGCGTCGGCCAGCCGACCAGGCCGATGATCCGCAGCAGCAGGATCGGCACCAGCAGACCGTTGAGCATGCCGAGACCGGCGCCGAGCACGATCAGGACGATCTCGCCGGTCTCCCGGTTCTTGCCCACGATCGCGTTGGGCCTTGCCTTGCCGATCAGATAGGTCCGGCGCGGCTGGGTGAAGGGCTGGGTCGTCACCCGCGATCACCTCCCTGCGTGCCGTTGTTCGATCCCTGGTTCGATCGGAAGGGCGAGCCGAAGCCGCCGCCTCCGCCGCCTTGCCCGCCGCCCGGCCGGGGTGGCGGTGGCGGTGCGGCGGCGCCGCCCTGGTTGCCGCCGCGGGAGCTGTGTGCGGCCATGCCGCCGGCCACCGCGCTGGACGGCTGCGCGCCGCCGCCCTGCGCCTGCTCCTGCGGGCCGCCGCGGGCGCTGTGCGTCTTGATGCCCTGCTTGACCAGCGCGGCGGGCGAGGAGATGACCGCGGCGGCCTGGCTCTGCCCGCTCGCCTTGCGGTTGTTGCGCAGATTCACGACGTCGTCGCCGAAACCGGGCACGAAGCGGTAGATCATGGCGCTCGCGAAGATCGCCAGCAGGATGATGGCCAGGCCAGAGACGACCGCGGAGAAGGCGTCGGGGCCGCTGTCGGACGAGGACAGCGCTCCGGCCAGGCCCAGCACGATCACGATCACCGGTTTCACCAGGATCACCGCGATCATGATGCCGGCCCAGCGCCTGACGTGGTGCCACATGTTCTTGTCCACCAGGCCCGCGTAGACCGCGGTCCCCAGCATCGCGCCCACGTACAGCAGGGCGGCCCTGATCACCAGTTCGAGCCACAGCACGCCGGCGGCGAGCACCGAGACCATCGACACCACGATCAGCATGATCGGGCCGCCGCCGATGTCGGTGCCCTTGGTCAGGGCGCCGGAGAAGGAGCCGAAGAAGACATCCGTGTCGGACTTCGTGCCCGAGGACACCACGTCGGTGACCGCGTCGGTCGCCGACACCACGGTGTAGAGGATCAGCGGGGTGAAGGCGGAGGCCAGCACCGTCAGCCACAGGAAGCCGACCGCCTCGGTCAGCGCCTCGGTCATCGGGACGCCGCGCACCGCCCGCTTGGCCACCGCCAGCAGCCACAGGATCAGCGTCAGGATCGTCGACGCGGCGAAGACCACGGCGTACTGCCGCAGGAAGGAGGTGTTGGTGAAGTCGACCTGCGTCGTCTTCGTCACCGCGGCCGACAGCTTGTCGATCGTCCAGGCGGCGGCGTTGGCACACCCCTTGGCGAGCGACGTGAGCGGGTCGAGCGAGTCGGTCGGGTTGGTGCCCTTGGCGGGGGCGCCGGTGTCGCCCTTCGTGCAGTAGTCCTTGGCGGCGCCGATGAGGCCGTCGCAGGCGTTGCTGGTGGGCGGCGCCGCGGAAGGGGTGGCACCGGGCGCCGAGGGCGGCGGGGTGGCCGCCAGCGCCGCGCGGGCGGGCAGCGCGAGCGCCGCGGCGGTGAGCACGGTCAGCGTGGCGGGTACGGACCAGCGGCGGTGGCCCGACTGGCCGCCGACGGTGCGGTTCTGACGTCGGGTGCGGCTGCTACCTGGCATACGTGAACCCTCCGTAGTCCCGGACCGCGCCGGCGATTTCGTCGGCGGAGGCGGCCTGGTTGTCGGCGGCGACCGGGGCGGGGCCCTCCTTCTGGGTGGAGGACCGGATCTTCCAGTCACCGCCCGCCCAGACCAGCTTCTCGGTGATGGTGAACCAGGCGGTGCTGACCGGCTTGGTCGAGCCGGTGCCCGCCAGGCCGATCAGGTCGGTGCACCAGACCTCGACCGTCCTGGCGTCGGCGGAGCCGCCCGCGGTGGTCTTGGTGCCGATCGGGACGGTGCGGGAGACGAAGGTGAGGCCGGCAGGCGCGGTGCCGTCGGCGGACAGGCCGAGGCTCTTGAGCGTCGCGCCCGAGTAGGCCCGGTCCAGGTCGGCCTGGAGGGCGGCGCTGACGGCGGGGTCGTAGATCGCGCCGACGATCGCGTGCCTGCGGCCTGCGTTGAACATGTCGGTGGAGCCCAGCGCCACCGCGAAGTTGGCCGCAGCGGACTGCGCGCCCTGCTCGGTGTGCGCGAAGCCGGCCGGGATGCCCGCGTCGCTCTTGCCCTCGACGGGCTTCTGCCCGGTCGGGGCGGTGGGCGCCGCGCCGGAGCCGCGGGAGCCGGTCGAGCCGCCTGAGGCCGTGCCGCTGCCCTCGCCGGCGCCGTCGGCCGACGGTCCGCCACCGCGGTTGGCGAAGGCGAGGGCCGCGATCAGCAGGACGACGACGCCCACCACCGTGACCAGGGCGCGCCGGGGCTGCGGGCGGCGGGTGCCGCCGCCGTGGGCCCCGTGGCCTTCGGGCATCCGGGTCCTGGTCGGAGGTCCGTCCTGGCCGAGACTCATCGCGCGGCCACCCCTCGGCGCGCCGCGGGCGCGCGGGAGGACCGCGTGGGGCGGACGGCTCCGCTGCTTGGTCGAGTGGGCATCAGCACGCAGCCTCGGGTGGGAAGGTGGGGCCTGGGACGGGCTCCGGGGACTTGGCGGAAGGGCAGGGCCGGGCGGCGGCGCGCGCGGCTACACGGCCATTCCGTAGACGATGGTGAACAGCGTGCCGAGCGATCCGATGATGAACACGCCGGTCAGCCCGGCGATGATCAATCCCTTGCCCTGCTCCGCGCTGAAGGTGTCGCGCAGCGCGGTCGCGCCGATCCGCTGCTTCGCCGCACCCCAGATCGCCATGGCCAGGCACAGCAGGATCGCCACCGCCATGACCACCTCGATCATCACACGGGCTTCCTGGCCGAGGGACCCGAAAGGCCCCCAGTCGGGTGCGATACCGCCGATGATGGTGTTGATGTCGCCCTTGGGGGCTGCCACGAACATGTAACTCACCACCCCGCTCTGTCAGTTGGCTCCCCTGCCGGGGCGCAAGGGGCCAGCATCTATCTTGACCGACGTTTCCGCTGTTGCGCGCCGCTCAGCGACTTTCTCGGCGGATCGTCCGTGTGATCCGGCCCGGAGCCGTCAGACTGTTGGGCGGACCGGTGTTCGATGGGACATGGATGACTACTCTGTGTATCACGAGCATAACCGCAGGGCAACGATGGGAACGTGCGTTCCTGCAAGGGCGCGCAGGGTGAGGTGGACACGGTGCGGAAGGGGAGGCGGCGCTGATGGTGCGTAAGGTCTGGCCGGCCGTCATCCTCGGCGGTGGGCTGCTCTTTTCACTCATGGCCCTGCTGGTGGTGGGCACCTATTCGGCGGCCGCCGGGCTCGCGGGCAAGAGCGGCGGCGCGGTGGGTCTGGCCAAGGGCGCGGTGCCCGACATCTACCAGCCGCTCGTGCAGCGGTGGGGCGACCTGTGCCCGGCGATCAACCCGCCTTTGCTGGCCGCCCAGCTCTACCAGGAGAGCGGCTGGGACCCGCGGGCGCAGAGCGGTGCGCAGGCGCAGGGCATCGCCCAGTTCATCCCCGGCACCTGGGCGACACACGGAATCGACGGCAATGGCGACGGCAAGGCCGACGTGTGGGACCCCGAGGACGCGATCCCGTCGGCCGCGACCTACGACTGCGACCTGGCCTCCTACGTGAAGAACGTGCCGGGCGACAACACCGACAACATGCTGGCGGCGTACAACGCGGGCGCGTACGCCGTGATCCAGGCCGGCGGGGTGCCGCCGTACGCGGAGACACAGAATTACGTGAAGACCATCCGCACCCTGGCGAAGAGCTTCGCCGCGCCGGTGGGGGCGGTGGCACCGTCCCAGCAGGCGGCGGGGGCCATCTACTTCGCGCAGCAGCGGATCGGCACCCCTTATCTGTGGGGCGGCGAAGGGACGGCGGCGCAGGGCGGGCGGTTCGACTGCTCGGGGCTGACGCAGGCGTCGTACGCCTCGGTCGGCATCACCCTGCCGCGCGTCGCCAACGACCAGTGGAACGCAGGCGCGCACCCGGCCAGGAGCGCGCTGCTCCCCGGCGACCTGGTCTTCTTCGCCTACAACCTCAACGACCCGCGCTCGATCCATCACGTCGGCATCTACGTCGGCGGCGGCTACATGATCGACGCGCCGCACACCGGCGCCGAGATCAGGTTCGACCGGATCGACAGCCCCGACTACATCGGTGCGACCCGGGTCACCCAGGCGGGCGCGGCGGCGCTGCCGGTGGCCGCGGCCTGATCGCTCGGGTGCGCCGGTGGCCGCCGGCGGCCACCCGCGGTCGCCGGGGCGAGGGCGGCGCCGCAGCGCCCGCCGGTGCGTCCGGAAGGGGCGTCAGGACACCTTCCCGACCGCGGGGCGTCATCCCCTGGCCTACGGTCGGCCGTTATGCATGTCCACTGGTCACCCTTGGATAACAGCATGGTGATCTTCTGGCGAAGACCGGAACGCTACGTACCGTGTCGGCCGTTGTACGGGCGACAATGGGTTGGTACGCAAGCGACGGGGGTTGCAGACGTGCCGAGCCGCTGAGGCACGGTCAGTTGCTAGTGGTTAAGGGGCACCACCGCCATGGCAGAGGTTGCTAACGACAGCGCGAACCCCGACATCACCCTGCTCCGCTCCATCAACGATCTCGCCAAGCAGGCCCCCCGCGGTGTCGACAAGGCCGTGGAGTTCGCCGGCGAGTACGGCCTGATCATCCTGACCGCCCTGCTGGCCGGATGGTGCTGGTGGCGGGTGGCCAGGCGGTCCTCCGACGCGCCCGCCGCGGTCGCCGGCGTGCTGTGGTCCTGCCTGGCCGCGGGCACCGCCCTGCTGCTCAACTTCCCGGTACGCGCGCTGGTGCGGCGGCCGAGACCCTACGTCGACCACGACGGCCTCGACGTGCTGGTGCCTGGCCACCACCCGATGTCCTTCGTCAGCGACCATGTCACGCTCACCGCGGCGGTCGCGGTCGGGCTGTTCATGGTCAGCCGCAAGGCGGGCGCCATCGCCCTGGTGATCGCCCTGGCAGAAGGCTTCACCCAGGTCTACCTGGGCGCGCACTACCCGACCGACGTCGTCGGCGGATTCGCCCTCGGCGCCGCCACCGCGCTGCTGCTCGCCCCGATCGCGCTGGCCCTGCTCACCGCCCTGACCACGGCGGTGGCCCGCACTCGCGCGTCCTTCCTGGTCCGGGCCCGCCCCACCCCCTACGGCGGGCCGCCGCGTGCCGCCTCGCCGCACCACCGGCACAGCGCCGACGACAAGGACCTGGCGGCCTGAGGGCTGCCGGTGATCCCCGGCGGCCGTGCGGCGACCCCCGCGGCACCTCGCGGCGTCGTCGGGCCCGCAGGACCCGCCCTTGGCCGGTCCTGCGGGGCCGGCCGCAGTCAAGGCGTCTTCCGGCCGTTCCGGCCGTTCGCGCGGAATGCGGTCACAGGGCCTGCGGGAAGTCGAACAGCCGCTGCGGGTCGAGGGTGTGCTTGAGCGCGGTGAGCCGGTCGGCGTTCTGCCCGTAGTAGGCGGTGCGCCAGTCGGTGAGGGCCGGGTCGGTGTAGTTCTGGTAGGCGCCGCCCGACGCGTAGCGGCGCATCGCGCTGTGGATGCCGTCCAGCCAGGAGGTCGTGGACAGGGCGTCGGAGGCCAGGTATTGGGCAAGGAAGCGCGAGCCGCGGTGGCTGAAGGCGGTCGCGGTGGGGGAGACCCGGTTGACGGCGCCACCCAGTGCGGTCAGGGCGACGCTGCCCGCCCCGCCGCCTGGGGTGTTCGCCAGCCGCTGGACCTGGGAGAGCAGGGCGCTGATGCCGGCCGCCGGCAGGTCGGCGTCGTAGAAGTCGGAGCGCGCGGTGTACGTCTCGCGCCCGAGGCGGCCGGCCGGCGCCGGATGGCACTGGGCGGCGGAAAGGCCGGAGCAGCCGGCGTAGGAGAAGGTCGCGTCCAGGTAGCTGTGCGGGTGCAGCGAGACCGAGGAGGCGGATGCGCCGGCGCTGTCCGCGAGCCGGTCGGCGGCGGCGGCCAGGTCGGAGCGCGAGCCGGTGGACAGCATCGCCACCGAGACCGTCGGTGAGCCGCCGGGGGAGCAGTCCAGGTGCAGCGCCGACCAGATGTGGTCCGGCTGGTCGGGCCCCCAGCCCTGCCAGGCGGCGATCACGTCGGCGGCCCGGCTCCAGGGCCAGGTCAGATAGCCGGTGACCACATCGGGCACCGGATGCGTGGTGAAGCGCAGCGAGGTGACGACACCGAAATTCCCGCAGCCCGCGCCCCGCAGCGCCCAGAAGATGTCCGGCTCGTGGTCAGCCGACACCTCGTGGGTCGTGCCGTCGGCGGTGATCAGGGTGGCGCCGATCAGGTTGTCGCAGGTCAGGCCCATGGAGCGGCTCATCACGCCGTGGCCGCCGCCGAGCGTGAGGCCGGACACGCCGACCGAGGGGCAGGACCCGGCCGGGATCGTGCGCCCGTATTTGCCGAGCGTGGCGTAGACGTCTATCAGTTTCGCGCCGGCGCCGACGGTGGCCGTGGTGCCGTCCAGCCGGACCGAGCTGAGCCGGGAGACGTCGACGATCAGCTTGCCGTCGCCGCTGGACCAGCCCGCGTAGGAGTGGCCGCCGCTGCGGACGACCGGTGTGGTCGCGGTGCGGTGGGCGAAGTCCAGGCAGCGCCGGATGTCGTCGGCGCCGGTCACGTAGGCGATGGCGGCAGGGCGCAGGCCGTCGAAGCGGGTGTTGTGCAGGCGCCGGTCGGTGGCGTAGGCGGCGTCCTGCGGGCGGACCAGGCCGCCGTGCAGGGAGGTGCCGAGCGCGGACCAGTCGGGGGCGACCGGCGAGAAGGACGGGCTCGGGCTGCGGGTGGCCGTCGTGGTGGCGGTGGCGGTGTGCGGCGGGGGCGCCTTGCCGTCACCGCCGTCCCCTCCGGCGGGGCCGCAGCCGGTCAGCCAGCCCGCGGCGAGGACGCCGCCGCTTGCCTTGAGCGCGGTGCGCCGCCGCACCCTTGTCGTGGTCCGGGGCCTGGGGGCCGGCTCGTCCACTGTCCTCACCACCGCATTCGTCGGGGACTCTGCAAGTCCTAGACGTGGCGGGGGAGGTGCTGGTTGCGGCTGGTGCGCGGGGGCGGGAGATCAGCCGGCGGTGTGCTCGCTGGCGTCGCGCCTGGCCCGGTCGCGGGCCCGGCGGGCGGGGCCCGACCAGCCGCAGGAGCAGCGGGCGCTGGCGAACGAGCCGCGCTCCACCACGGACGTCCTGTGGTCGCCGGCCGCCGGCTCCTGGCCGGTACGCATCTTGAGCACGCCACCACGGTAACGGGCGTGACGGCGTGCTTCCGCCCGTCGTTACCGAGGTGAGGCCCAGGCGTTGACAGGGATGGTTCAGGGATGGTGGCGGCGATGTCCACGGGGGTACCTGCGACGGCCGCGGGCCGGCGGCTTCTGCGTACGGCCACGGCGCTGGCCGCGGCCTGCTGCGCGCTGGTGCTGGTCACAGGTTGCGCGGAGCGCGGTGCCGCGGCGGACAGCGGTTCCGCGGCCGCGGCCGGCCCCGGCGGCGCGAAGGGTGTGGCCGCGGATCCGGCGGCGGCGGTGCGGGACGCGGCCGACGTGCTCGTACGGGCGGGCAGCTCGCGGGTGGACACCTCGATGCGGATGGCCAGCGGCGGCACCTGGGTCACGGTCACCGGCACCGGCGGCTTCGACTACGCCAGGCGGCAGGGCGAGCTGACCCTGGTGCTGCCGAGCGACGCGGCGGGGGCGCAGGAGCACAAGCCGGTCACCGAGCTGCTGACGCCGGGCGCGCTCTACATGAAGGACCGGGGCGAGGGCGTGCCCGCGGGCAAGTGGGTACGGGTGGACACCACGACGCTGCCGGACGGCAATCTCGTCACCGGGGGTGCCACCGAGCCGCTGGCCGCGGCGGAACTGCTGCTCGGCGCGCGGGACGTGGTGCTGGTCGGCACCGAGAAACTGCCGGGTGCCGCGGCGGTGCGGCACTTCCGCGGTGTCGCCGACATCGCGGAGGCGGCGCGTGCCGCGGAACCGGGCGCCCCCGGTGCGCTCACCGCCGCGGCGAAGGGCTTCGCGGTGACGGCGGTGCCGTTCGACGCGTGGCTCGATGGGGAGGGGCGGCTGCGCCGGCTCACCGAGCAGTTCACCTTCGGTGCGCGGGGCAGGGGCGTGGGTGTGACGTCCACGACGGTCTTCGACGGCTTCGGCGCGGGGGTGGCGGTCGCGCTGCCGAGGGGCGAGGACATCTGGGCCGGCAAGATCGTTTCTTCCCCGTAGCCGCAACGCCCCGCCGCGCTCCCCCGCCGACCCGGGCGGGGGGCCAGGAAATGGTCCTTACGTGCCATGCGCCGGGGCAAGGGCGATCCCTACGCTGGATGGCGGCCGTTGGACCGGACGCGTGGCGGAGGAGGTGGTGCGGACATGGTGCCGTCGCCCGGGGCTACGGTCCAGGACGATCCGGTGGCCCTGGCCGAGATCGAGCTGTGCGGGGAGCTGATCATCGCCGCCTCCACCGCCGACGAGGAGCGGCTGAGCTTCGCCCGCATCGACGAGGTGCTCGAGGTCGACCGCACCCCCGCACCCTGCCGGCTCTAAGGCGGGTCCCTTCGCGGCGGGGCTACGTCCGCAGCAGTCGCGCTATCGCCGCCGTCGCCTCGGCGACCTTCTCGTCGATCTCGGGGCCGCCGCCCACCGCCGCCGCGGCGACGCAGTGCCGCAGGTGCTCCTCGAGCAGTTGCAGCGCGAAGGACTGGAGCCCCTTGGTGCTGGCCGACACCTGGGTCAGGATGTCGATGCAGTAGACGTCCTGCTCGACCATCCGCTGGAGGCCGCGGATCTGGCCCTCGATCCGCCGCAGCCGTTTGAGGTGGGACTCTTTGTCATGGCTATAGCCATGCGGCCCCGGCGGCGACACAATCTCGTCTGCTGCAGAACCCGCCGATCCCGCCGCTGAATCCGTCACTGCCGTCTCCGCCGCCGTGTCCGCCATCCCGCCGCCCGCCCTCTCTGTCCCCTTATACCCCTGGTGGGTATATCTTACCGAATCGGTACCGTGTGCGACGCATCCCCTGTGAGGGGGACTCTGTCCCATGGGCGACACTGGATGACGCCGGTTAGCTGTGGCCGGATGTTGCGCCTAGCATCAACAGACCGACTCCGATGTATCCCGAGGAACCCACGTGCGCTTTCGTCTGACCCCCAGGGAGACGAGCTTCTACGACATGTTCGCCGCTTCCGCGGACAACATCGTCACCGGTTCGAAGCTCCTCATGGAACTGCTCGGAGCCGATTCGGCTACCCGCATCGAGATCGCCGAGAGGATGCGGGCCGCGGAGCACGCGGGAGACGACGCGACCCACGCGATCTTCCACCAGCTGAACTCCTCCTTCATCACGCCCTTCGACCGGGAGGACATCTACACCCTCGCCGGCTCGCTCGACGACATCATGGACTTCATGGAGGAGGCCGTCGACCTGGTCGTCCTCTACAACGTCGAGGAGCTGCCGAAGGGCGTCGAGCAGCAGATCGAGGTGTTGGCCAGGGCAGCCGAGCTGACCGCCGAGGCGATGCCGAACCTGCGGACCATGTCCAACCTGACCGAGTACTGGATCGAGGTCAACCGGCTGGAGAACCAGGCCGACCAGATCCACCGCAAGCTGCTCGCCCAGCTCTTCAACGGCAAATACGACGCCATCGAGGTGCTCAAGCTCAAGCAGATCGTGGACGTACTCGAGGAGGCCGCGGACGCGTTCGAGCACGTGGCGAACACGGTGGAGACCATCGCGGTCAAGGAGTCCTGACCCACGTGGACACCTTTGTGCTGATCGTCACCATCGCGGTGGCGCTCTTCTTCACCTACACCAACGGTTTCCACGACTCGGCGAACGCCATCGCCACCTCGGTCTCGACCAGGGCGCTGACCCCCAAGGCGGCGCTCGCGATGGCCGCCGTGATGAACCTGGCCGGCGCCTTCCTCGGCAGCGGGGTGGCCAACACGGTCAGCAAGGGCCTGATCGCGACCCCCGAGGGCCGGTCCGGCATGGGCATCCTCTTCGCCGCGCTGGCAGGGGCGATCGTCTGGAATCTCGCCACCTGGTACTTCGGGCTGCCGTCGAGTTCCAGCCACGCGCTCTTCGGCGGCCTGGTCGGCGCGGCGCTGGCCGGCGGCACCACCGTGCACTGGTCCGGCGTGGTCGACAAGGTCATCGTGCCGATGTTCCTGTCGCCCGCGGTCGGCCTGGTGCTGGGCTTCCTGGTGATGCTGGGAATCCTCTGGTTCTTCCGGAACGCCAACCCGCACAAGGCCAAGCGCGGCTTCCGCATCGCGCAGACCGTCTCGGCGGCCGGCATGGCGCTCGGCCACGGTCTGCAGGACGCGCAGAAGACGATGGGCGTGGTCGTGCTCGCGCTGGTGATCGACGACCCGACCAGGGGCTTCGGCATCCCGATCTGGGTCAAGTTCGTGTGCGCGGCCATGATGTCGCTGGGCACGTACGCGGGCGGCTGGCGGATCATGCGGACCCTGGGCCGGCGGATCATCGACCTGGACCCGCCGCAGGGCTTCGCGGCCGAGACGACGTCCGCGTCGATCCTCTACGCGACCTCGTACATCTTCCAGGCGCCGGTCTCCACCACCCACGTGATCACATCCTCGATCATGGGTGTCGGGGCGACCCGGCGGGTCAAGGCGGTCCGCTGGGGAGTGGCCAAGAACATCGTGGCGGGCTGGTTCATCACCATGCCGGCCGCCGCGCTGGTCGCCGCCGCCTGCTTCTACGTCGTCAAGCTGATCTTCGGCTGAGCGCCGAGGGTTCCGCACACCGGCCCCGCACCGCGAGCGGCCCGGAAACGGATCAGGCCCCGCCCCCCTTGGAAGGGGAGCGGGGCCTGCGCCTTGCGGTGGCACCGCCATGCAGCACCGCACGGCGGTCCTGGTTATCCGAAGCGGCCGGAGATGTAGTCCTCTGTGGCCTGCACGGACGGGTTGGAGAAGATCCGTTCGGTGTCGTCGATCTCGATGAGCTTGCCGGGCTGGCCGACCGCCGACAGGTTGAAGAAGGCCGTGCGGTCCGAGACGCGGGCGGCCTGCTGCATGTTGTGGGTCACGATGACGATGGTGAACCGGGTCTTCAGCTCGCCGATCAGGTCCTCGATGGCGAGGGTGGAGATCGGGTCGAGCGCCGAGCACGGCTCGTCCATCAGCAGCACCTGCGGCTCGACCGCGATGGCGCGGGCGATGCACAGCCGCTGCTGCTGGCCGCCGGACAGGCCGGAACCGGGCTTGTTGAGCCGGTCCTTGACCTCGTTCCAGAGGTTGGCGCCCTTGAGTGACTTCTCGACGATGGAGTCCAGCTCGTTCTTCTTGCGGATGCCGTTCAGCTTGAGGCCCGCCGCCACGTTGTCGTAGATCGACATGGTGGGGAAGGGGTTCGGACGCTGGAAGACCATGCCGACGGTACGGCGCACGGTCACCGGGTCGACGCCGGCCCCGTACAGGTTCTCGTCGTCGAGCATCACCTTGCCCTCGACGCGGCCGCCGGGGGTGACCTCGTGCATGCGGTTCAGGGTGCGCAGGAAGGTGGACTTGCCGCAGCCGGACGGGCCGATGAAGGCGGTCACGGAGCCGGGCTCTATGGTCATCGAGATGTCGTCGATCGCCTTGAAGGCGCTGTAATACGCGGACAGGCCGCTGATGTCGATTCGCTTGGCCATGGGGATCACTTCTTTTCTGCGGGCGGTCGCTGACTGCTGGGGGGTGGGCCGCGTCAGCGACCGGCCTTGGGCGCCTTCCAGCGGGAGATGAGCCTGGCGATCAGGTTCAGGATCATCACGAACGCGATGAGGACCAGGGCGGCGCCCCACGCGCGGTCGTAGCTGGGCTGGTTGCCGTTGTTGTACTGCTCGAAGATGTAGTACGGCAGCGAGGACTGCGGGTCCTTGAACGGGTTGGTGTTGATCGCCGCACTGCCGAAGACCAGCAGGGCGATCGGGGCGCTCTCACCCGCGATACGCGCGATGGCCAGCATGATGCCGGTGGTGATGCCGCCGACGGCGGTGGGCAGGACCACCTTGACGGTGGTGCGCCACTTCGGCACGCCGAGCGCCAGGGAGGCCTCACGCAGCTCGTTCGGGACGAGCTTGAGCATCTCCTCGGTGGAGCGCACCACGACCGGCATCATCAGCAGCGCGAGCGCCAGCGAGCCGGCGAAGCCGGAGGCCGGGGCCTTGTCGAAGGCCACGAACCACACGGACAGGATGAAGAGACCGGCCACGATCGACGGGATGCCGGTCATGACGTCGACGAAGAAGGTCACCCACTTGGCGAGCCTCCCCTTGCCGTACTCCACGAGGTAGATCGCGGTGAGCATGCCCAGGGGGGCGGCGATGACGGTGGCGATGCCGACCTGCTCCAGGGTGCCGATGATGGCGTGGTAGACGCCGCCGCCGGGCTGGATGGTCAGCACGTTGTTCATCGAGTGGGTCAGGAAGGTGCCGTCGATGACGTCGGCGCCCTTGCTGATCGTGGTCTCGACCAGCGAGTAGAGCGGGATGACGGCCAGGATGAAGCTCGACCAGACCAGGCTGGTGGCGACCCGGTCCTTGGCCTGCCTGCGGCCCTCGACACGGGCGGTGATGGCGTACGAGCCGGCCACGAACAGCACCAGGGCGATCAGGCCCCACTGGATGTGGCTGCTCAGCCCGGCGCCCGCGCCGATCCCCACACCGATCGCGATGGCGGCGGCGGCGATGGCCAGCGGGCTCCAGCGCGGCAGGTGGCGGGAGGCGAGCCGGGGGGAGGAAGGCCTGCCGGACGCCTGCTTGGCGTCCATGATCGTGTCGCTCATGCGTTGGCCCCCGAGTATTCCTTCCGCCGCTGGATGATCATCCGCGCGGCGCCGTTGACCAGCAGGGTGATCAGGAACAGCACAAGACCGGACGCGATCAGGGCGTCCCGGCCGAAGTCGTCGGCCTCGCCGAACTTGGCGACGATGTTCTGCGAGAAGGTGCCGCCGACCGGGTCCAGGATGCGCGCGGACAGCGTCGGCGAGGCGGACAGCACGGTGGCGACCGCCATGGTCTCGCCGAGCGCGCGGCCGAGGCCCAGCATGGAGGCGCTGATGATGCCGGAGCGGGCGAAGGGCAGCACCGACAGGCGGATGACCTCCCAGCGGGTCGCGCCGAGCGCGAGGGCCGCCTCCTCGTGCATCTTCGGCACCTGGTTGATCACTTCGCGGCTGACGTTGGTGATGATCGGCAGGATCATGATCGCCAGCAGGATGCCCACGGTGAACAGCGAGCGGGCGGCGGAGTTCGGGTCTTCCTTGTGGAAGATGTAGGTCCAGCCGAAGTAGTCGGTCAGCCAGAGGTTGACGCCCCGCAGGTGCGGCACCAGGAAGAGCGCACCCCACAGGCCGTAGACGATGCTGGGGACCGCGGCGAGCAGGTCGATCACGTAGGCGATCGGACCGCCCAGGCGGCGCGGTGCGTAGTGGGTGATGAAGAGGGCGATGCCGATCGCGATCGGCACGGCGATGGCCATCGCGATGATCGAGCTGACCACGGTGCCGTAGGCCAGGACCGCGATGCCGAAGACCGGCGGGTTCAGACTCGGCGTCCACTCGAAGGTGGTCAGGAAGTTGCCGTGGTCCTTGGAGATGGCGCTGACCGCGCGGACGGTCAGGAAGAGTGCGATGGCGGCCATCACCACCAGCAGCAGGATGCCGGATCCGCGGGCCATGCCGGCGAAGATGCGGTCGCCGGGGCGGGACACGGTCTTCGCCGCCCGGTGCGGCTCCGGCCTGGTCGGGGGTGGAGCGGTGGTTGTCATAGGTGTTTTCTCCGGTCTGGGTGGGGGAGCGCGCTCCCCCGGCGGCGGTGCACCGGATACGCGGAGGGTCCCGCGGCCGTCGGCCGCGGGACCCTCCGCGCTTCGATCAGGAAAGGGCGGAGATGGTGGAGCGGACCTTCGTGGCGATCTCGGTCGGCAGCGGCGCGTAGCCGGCGGCCGAGAGCTTGCCCTGGCCGGCGTCGCTCGCGATGTAGTTCAGGAAGGACTTGGTCAGGGCCAGGGCGTCGGCCTTGTTGCCCTTGTCGCAGGCGATCTCGTACGTCACCAGGACGATCGGGTAGGCGTTGTCCGTCTTGGTGGTGTACGCGGCGCCGAGGTCGAGCGCCAGGTCGGAGCCGGTGCCGGTGACCTTCGCGGCGGCGATGCCCGCGGAGGCGTTGGCGGTGGTGGCCTCGACCGGGGCGGAGGCACCGGTGTTGATCTTGACGGTGGGGATGCTGCTGGCGGTCGCGTAGGACAGCTCGAAGTAGCCGATCGAACCCTCGGTCTGCTTCACCAGCGCGGCGACACCCGCGGACTTCGCGGCGGCCTGGCCGCCCTTGGCGGCCCACGCCTTGGCGTGCTCGTACGGCCAGTCGGCCGGCGCCGAGCCCTTGAAGTACTTGGTCAGGTTGTCGGTGGTGCCGGAGTCGTCCTGGCGGTGGACGGACTGGATCTTGGTGCTCGGCAGGGTGACGCCCGGGTTGAGGGCGGTGATCGCCTTGTCGTTCCAGTTGGTGATCTTGCCGTTGAAGATCTTCGCCAGCGTCGAGCCGTTGAGCACGAGGTTGTTCACGCCGGGCAGGTTGTAGCCGATCGCGATCGGGCCGCCGACCATCGGGATGTTGATGCCCTGGCCGCCGGTGCAGACCTGCTTGGACTTGGCGACCTCTTCGGGCTTCAGCGGCGAGTCGGAGCCGGCGAAGGCGTCCGTGCCGTTGTTGAAGTCGATGATTCCCTCACCGGAGGAGGACGGCTTGTAGTTGATCGTCGCGCCGCTGCACGCCTGCTGGTAGTCCTTGACCCACGACTCGATCGCGTTCTGCTGGGCGGTCGAACCGGAGGAGAGGATCTTGCCGGTCGCGCAGGAGATGCCCGCCGCGTTGGTTCCGCTCGCCGCGCTGGTCGAGCCGCCGGCCGAGGCGCTCGGCGAGCTGGTGCTGTCGCTGTTGTCGTCCGAACCGCAGGCGGACAGGACGAGCGCACCGGTAATCGCGACCGCGCCGACGGTCAGGGCCCGCAGCCCGCTCTTACGCTGAAGCTTCACCTTCGTGTGTTCCTTCCGAGAGCCCGCCGGTCGACGGCGAAGCAGAGGGTTGTCTATCTGCGTCCTCCGGCGGCTGGTGCTCACCGGTACGGCCGAAATTAGGCAGATCAGGTGAAGCGACCAACGGGGGAGAATGAACGGGAGGTGAACCTCGTCCGTCAGGGTGGTGCCGCTATGCGCGTTGCGCGGAACGCGGGTCCTCTGTGACTCTTGGTGCTCGTGTGACTGGAGTGAAGAACACGAGCGGATCACGGTGAGGAAACGGACAGGTCACGGAGCTCGGTCCGGGCTGTTCAGCGGGGCAGTCGTGAAGATCGCCGCGACGAAACGTACGGCGGGTGAACGTCAGCCGACGCCCAGCACCGCGAGGAGCTCGTCGACCAGCGGGCGGTCGCGGTCGTGGGTGAGGCGGTCGCGGGCCGGCGCGGGGGCGAGCCAGACCATCTCGTCCACCTCCTCGTTGGCGACGAAGCCGCCTTCGCGGGCGCGGGCGGCCCAGTAGCGGACCTCCTTGGGCCGGCCGTCCACCAGATACCGCGTCGAGGACAGCGCGGCGCCCAGCTCGCAGTCGAGTCCGGTCTCCTCGCGGGTCTCCCGCACCGCGGCGGCGGCGAAGTCCTCGCCGCGCTTGAGCTTGCCCTTGGGCAGGCTCCAGTCGTCGTAGCGGGGCCGGTGCACCAGGGCGATCTCGACCCCGGCCGGCGCGGTGCGCCACAGCACCACTCCTGCCGCGCGGACGGCCGCGCTGTCGCCCGTGGTCATTCTCTGCGTGCCCCGGGGACCGCCGGCTGCCACAGCCGGGAGAAGGCGAAACGGGCCGCCTCGACCTCGTGCCGCTGGTCGGCGTGCAGCACGCCGAGCGCGTACGCCGTCGCGGGCGCTATCCGCGGGGTGCGCGCCGCCGAGGCGACAGCGGACGCGGACTCGGCCGCCTCCCGGTGCCGCTCCAGGAGCCCGGAGGCGTCGGCGAGCCGCTGCCGGTCGGCCGCCTCGCCGTCGGGGCGGACCACCTCGGCGGCGTAGCGGCTCAGCCGCAGCAGGACCCGGACCTGGTGCCAGGGTGCGTCCTGGAGGTCGGCGGTGAGGTCGGCGCCGAGCGAGGCCTGGACGGCGTCGGCGTTGTAGGGGTGCGCGGCCCGGTGCAGCGGCAGCGCGGCGGCGGCGTCGGCGAGCCGCTTGTACGCCTTCGCCGCCATCGGCGGCATGACCGTGCGGGCCCGGCCCGCGGCCGCGGGTGCGAGCGGCACCTCGGAGACCAGGACCGCGATCGAGTCGGCCAGCGCGTGGAACCTGGACGACCCCATGGCCTGGAGCGACGCCGAGTGCGCCCGCGTCCTGGCCAGCGTGAGCTGGCGTTCGAGCAGCGCGCCCGCGCGGGCCGCGCCCAGCGCCAGCGGGCCGCCGGACGGCGCGGGCCGCGGTGCGGCGCCGACCGTGACCACGGCCTCCTGGTCCTCCACGGCGACCGAGAGCCGCCGCAGCGCGTCCAGCAGCCGGGCCAGCCGGGCGGCGTACTGCGGCTCGCGGCCCAGCGTCGAGGACAGCCAGCCCAGCTCCGCGCGCAGCGGCTCGGCCCAGCCCGGGTCGGTGAGCTGCCCGTAGATGTGCAGCACCCCGCCGATCCTGCGGGCGCTGCCGCGCAGCATCGCGTCGGCCTCGGCCTCGTTCTCCCCGCGCAGGCTGAGCCCGCGCAGGAAGGCGGCGGCGCGCTCGTGCAGGTAGCGGGTGAGCGCCTCCCCCGCGGTGGCGCCGCCCGGTGGCGTGACGTCGTACGGTTCGGCGTTCATGCTGCTGCTGGTCCCCGTGTCCCCGTTGTCTGCCGGTACGGCCGGCAGTGCCGGTGCGCCGCCGCCGGGCGCGGTCAGGCGCTGCGGCCTGGCCATCTTCTGTGCCGCGGGCGGGGGCGGGTGTGCAGCCTCGCCCCCGTCGGGCAGGGTCTGCCGGTGCTGCGGCGGCAGCCGGTCAGGTAGCTGCTGATGGGCCACGCCGGCGCCTCCGGGCGTCGATGAGCATCTCCTGGACGTTGCGCAGCGGACGCCCGTCGGCGTCGGAGCTGTGCCGTGTCCAGTTGCCGTCAGCCGCCAGGTGCCAGGAGGACGTGCTGTCCGCCATCCCGGTCTCCAGCAGGCGGTTGAGGGTGGCGCGGTGGGCCGGGTCGGCGACCCTGACCAGCGCCTCGATGCGGCGGTCGAGGTTGCGGTGCATCATGTCGGCGCTGCCGAACCACACTTCGGGCTCGCCGCCGTTGCCGAAGGCGAACACCCGGGAGTGTTCGAGGAATCGCCCGAGGATGCTGCGGACCCGGATGTTCTCCGACAGCCCGGCCACTCCGGGCCGCACCGCGCAGATCCCGCGCACCCAGATGTCCACGGGGACGCCGGCCTGCGAGGCCCGGTAGAGGGCGTCGATCAGCGCCTCGTCCACGATGGAGTTGACCTTGATGCGGACGAACGCCGGTCGCCCGGCCCGCTGGTGCTCGATCTCGGTCATGATCCGGGCGACCAGGCCGTCGCGCAGCGAGCGCGGGGCGACCAGCAGCCGGTTGTAGGTGGCGCGCCGCGAGTAGCCGGACAACCGGTTGAACAGGTGCGAGAGGTCCGCGCCGACCTGCGGGTCCGCGGTCAGCAGGCCCAGGTCCTCGTAGAGCCTGGCCGTCTTGGGGTGGTAGTTGCCGGTGCCGACGTGGCTGTAGCGGCGCAGGGTGTCGCCCTCCTGCCTGACCACGAGCGACAGTTTGCAGTGCGTCTTGAGGCCGACCAGGCCGTAGACGACGTGGCAGCCGGCCTCTTCGAGCTTGCGCGCCCACTTGATGTTGGCCTGCTCGTCGAAGCGCGCCTTGATCTCGACCAGCACCAGCACCTGCTTGCCCGCCTCGGCCGCGTCGATCAGCGCGTCCACGATGGGCGAGTCGCCCGAGGTGCGGTAGAGGGTCTGCTTGATGGCCAGCACGTCGGGGTCGGCGGCGGCCTGGTCGAGGAAGGCCTGCACCGACGTGGAGAAGGAGTCGTAGGGGTGGTGCAGCAGCACGTCCCGCTCGCGCATCGCCGCGAAGATGTCCGGCGGTGACGCGGACTCCACCTCGGCCAGGTCGCGGTGGGTGCCCGCGATGAAGCGCTGGAATTTCAGCTCGGGCCGGTCCAGGCCCGCGATCGCGAACAGGCCGGTCAGGTCGAGCGGCCCGGGCAGCGGGTAGACCTCGGTGTGCTTCATCTTCAGCTCGTGCACCAGCAGGTCGAGGACCCTGGGGGCGATGGACTCCTCCACCTCCAGGCGCACCGGCGGCCCGAAGCGGCGCCGCATGAGCTCCTTCTCCAGGGCCTGGAGCAGGTTCTCCGCGTCGTCCTCCTCGACCTCCAGGTCCTCGTTCCTCGTCACCCGGAACATGTGGTGGTCGAGGACGTCCATCCCCGGGAAGAGCTCCTCCAGGTGCGCGGCGATCACGTCCTCGAGCGGGACGTAGCGCTGCGGCCCCGCCTCCAGGAAGCGGGACAGGATCGGCGGCACCTTCACCCGCGCGAAGTGCTCGTGCCCCGACACCGGGTTGCGCACCACCACCGCGAGGTTCAGCGACAGGCCGGAGATGTACGGGAAGGGGTGCGCGGGGTCGACCGCCAGCGGCGTCAGCACCGGGAAGATCTGCTGCCGGAAGAGCGTGGCGAGCCGCGCCTGCTCCTTCTCGGTCAGCTCCGCCCAGCGGATGACGTGGATGCCCTCGTCGGACAGCTGCGGGGCGACGTCGTTCTGGAAGCAGGCCGCGTGCCTGGCCATCAGCTCCCGCGACCTGGTCAGTATCAGGTCGAGCACGTCCCTGGGCTGGAGCCCGGAGGCGGAGCGGGTGGCCACCCCTGTGGCCATCCTGCGCTTGAGTCCCGCGACCCTGACCATGAAGAACTCATCGAGATTGCTGGCGAATATCGCCAGGAAGTTAGCCCGTTCGAGTAGCGGGGTGCTCGGGTCCTCGGCCAGTTCGAGCACGCGCTCGTTGAAGGCCAGCCAGCTGCGTTCACGGTCCAGGAAGCGGCCCTGCGGCAGCTCCGCGCCGAATTCCTCGCTTGCCGCCTCCAGGCCCGGCGCCTCGGGTTCCAGGTCGGGCACGACCCGCGGCCGGAAGGTGCCGAACGCGTCTGTGGTGCCCTCGCCGAGCCCCTGCCTGGGCTGGGCTGGGACGCTGGGATGATTCGTCTGGGCCATGGTGCGTGAGCCCTCCTCCGGTTCCGGCACGTCGTACGCGCGGCCGACACCCCCCGTCAGGCGGCCAGCAGCCGTCGCTCCATTGTCTCGTGCCAGCGGGGGTTTCGGCAGGTCGGGCGGGGGTGAGCGGTGGGGGGCAGCGGGCTGCATCCCGCGATGCTTGCAAGGGCGGTTGAACCGCCGGTAACGAGAGCATTGCCGTCAGGCAAGCGCAGCGCCTCCGACGAGGGTTTCCCCGCCCTTCGCAGGCGCCCCGTCCCCCTCCCGCGGGACCCCCGCACACCTGCTCGCGCCCGCCACCGCCCCGGGACCGCCGTCCCGTGGCGGGTCACGACTCCGTGCGGTACATCAGGTCGACCTCGTGGGTGGTGAAGCCCAGGCGTTCGTATACCGCGACGGCGGGCGCGTTGTCCGCGTCGACGTAGAGGAGCACCCCGGGCAGGCCGCGGTCCACCGCCAGGTGGCGCAGGCCGATCGTGGTGAGGGCGCGGCCCAGCCCGCTGCCCTGCTCGGCGGGGGCGACCCCGACGACGTAGACCTCGCCGAGGCCCTCGTCCGCGTGCACCTTCGTCCAGTGGAAGCCGACCGGCTCCGACCCCCGGAAGGCGAGGAAGAAGCCGGCCGGGTCGAACCACGGCTCCGCCTTGCGGTCGTCGAGGTCGCGCTGCGTGAGCGAGCCCTGCTCGGGGTGGTGGGCGAAGGCGGCCGCGTTGAGCGCGAGCCAGTCCGCGTCGTCCTGGCCGGGCCGGAAGGTCCGCACCGTCACCCCGTCCGGCAGCACCGGCTTCGCGAGGCCCTTGCCCGCAGGGTGCAGCGGCATCCGCATCTGCCGCAGCTCGCGGAAGAGCTTGAGGCCGAGCTGGACGGACAGGTGGCGCGCGGAGGGGTGGCCGCCGTGCGCCCACACCCGCAACCGGTGCCCGGTGGCGTCGAGCAGCGCGTCGCCGAGCGCCCGCCCGTGGCCGTGCAGCCGGTGCCGGGGAGCCACCACGAACTCCGCGGCGGGCGCCTCGACCGGGTCGGTGTCCTCGACCTGCCCGTATCCGGCGAGGACCTCGCCGTCCTCGCCGTCCGGTGCCCACAGCAGCAGGTGCCGTACGCCTTCCCTGCGCCCGCGGCGCACATGCAGCCGGCCCTGCTCCGACACCGCGGGCTGCCCGTCCGCCGCGGCGGCGGTGGCGATCAGGCCGAGCACGGCCTGCGCGGTGTCGGCGGGGAGGTCGGAAAGGGTGTCGAGCCGCCGGTCGGTCATGCCGGAATCGTACGGGTCGGCTCCGCCCCGGGCGGGGCGGGCACCGCCCGGGTCACCGGGATGACGGCGGCCGAGGCGCAGGCGGTGACGGCGGCAAGGGCGAAGCCGGGCCAGTAGGCGGTGGCGGAGATGACCGCGGCCATCACGGGCGGCACGACCGCGGCGGTCAGGTTCTGGCCGGTGTTGTGGACGCCGAGCGCGCGGCCGGACCAGGCGGGCCCCGCGTGTTCCGCGGTGGAGGTGAAGGACAGCCCGTTGGTGCTGGACGTGATCGCGATGGCGGTGACCAGCAGCAGCGCGGTCAGCGGCGAGGGGAAGGCGGTGGACACGGCGGCCGCGGCGACCACCGCCGCGGTGACCACGGCCAGCTGCCGCATGGGGCGCAGCCGGTCGCCGACCCGGTCCGACCAGCGGCCCACCAGGATCCGGGACAGCGCGCCCAGGCCCTGGGCGACGGCGATGAGCTGGCCCGCGTGCACAGGGGACCAGCCGCGTACGTCCACCAGCAGCACCAGGGCGAAGGCGCCGGCGGTGAACTGCGGGACGACCAGCAGGGCGGCCGACCCGTGGATGCGCCACAGCAGCCGCGAGCCGCGGTAGGGGTTGGGCGCAGGCTCCGCGTTCTTGGCGGCAGGGCGCGCGGGATCGGCGGCGAAGACCGCGATCAGCACGGCGATCACCCCGCAGAGCACGGCCAGGAAGCCGATGGCGCCCGGCAGCCCGTGCGCACCGGCCAGCGGCGGCATGGCCAGCGCCGCGAGGCCCATGCCCAGCGGGGTGGACGTCTGCCTGATGCCCATGGCGAGCCCGCGCTCGCTCGCCGCGAACCAGCCCATGACCAGCCGGCCGCTGGCCGAGTAGACCGACGCGCCCGCGGCGCCCGCCAGCACCAGCAGCGCGCCGAGGGCGGCCATGCCGTGCGCCCCCCAGGCGGCGCCGCCCAGCGCCCCGGCGGCCGCGCCGAGCCCGACCGCGATGACCACGCGCTCGCCCCAGCGGTCGGCCGCGGCGCCCCACCCGTACAGCGCGAGCACGAGACCCACGGTCGGGCAGGCCACCAGGAGGCCGACCTGGGTCAGGCTCAGATGCTGCTGTGTGCGCAGGTCGTCGGCGAGATACGGGATCCCGTAGACGAAGGCGCAGGCCGCGGTCTGCGCGGCGGTGCCCAGGGCGAGCATGATCCAGCGACGCACGGTCGACGCACCTCCGATGAGTGGATGGTGCAGCCAAGTATTCGCCTGTCGCCGATATCTGAGACGGCGGTTTCGCATGGTGAGACGTGCCGGCCGGGCCGCGGGGTGCTCCCGGCCCTCGGCCCACCGGGCGGTTACCCGGACTTAACCCCCGAACCCCTGCCGCGCTACGCGCGTTGACCCTATGCTGCCCCCGGCGTGACCCGTTGTTGACCTTTCTTTGACCCGAGGGGATCCATGTCTCTGACGCGCAGAATCTCCGCCGCGGCCGTCGCGCTCGCGGCCGTCGGCGCGCTCGTCGCCGCCGGCCCCGGCCACCACGGCGGCGGCCACCCCGGCCACGGGCGGCCGAGCAGCACGGTCGACCTCCAGCTGCTGACGATCAACGACTTCCACGGCAACCTGGAGCCGCCCGCCGGCTCCTCCGGCCGGGTCACCGAGGCGGAACCCGACGGAACGACCAAGACCATCGACGCCGGCGGTGTGGAGTACCTGGCCTCCAGCCTGCGCACCGCCCGCAAGGGCCACGACCGGTCGCTGACCGTCGCGGCAGGCGACCTGGTGGGGGCCAGCCCGCTGCTGTCGGGGCTCTTCCACGACGAGCCGACCGTCGAGGCGATGAACCGGATCGGCCTCGACGTCACCAGCGTCGGGAACCACGAGTTCGACGAGGGCAGGGGCGAGCTGCTGCGGCTCCAGAACGGCGGCTGCCACCCGGTCGAGGGCTGCTACGAGCCCGGCAGGAGGTTCGGGGGCGCCGACTACCCGATCCTGTCCGCCAACGTCGTCGACGAGAAGACCGGCCGGCCACTGCTGGCGCCGTACACGATCAAGAACGTCAAGGGTGTGCGCGTCGGCTTCATCGGCGTCACCCTCAAGGGCACCCCGAACATCGTCACCGCCTCCGGCGTGGCGGGCCTGAAGTTCCTCGACGAGGCCGAGACCGTCAACAAGTACACGGCGATCCTGCGCAAGCAGGGCGTCAAGTCGGTCGTCGCGCTGATCCACGAGGGCGGCTTCCCGGTCTCGGGCAACTACAACTACGCCTGCGACAGCGGCGGTCCCGGCGCCGGCATCTCCGGGCCGATCGTCGACATCGCCAAGAAGATCTCGCCGGACGTCGACGCGCTGGTCACCGGCCACACCCACAACGCCTACGTGTGCACCATCCCCGACCCCGCGGGCCACCCCCGGCTGGTCACCAGCGCCTCCTCCTTCGGCCGGCTCTACACCGAGCTGGACATGAAGGTCGACAAGCGCACCGGCGACATCGTGCGCACCTCGGTCAAGGGCACCAACCACGTCGTGGACCGCGTCCAGCCCAAGGCAGCCGACATGACCGCCCTGATCAGCCGCTGGAACACGCTGGCCGCCCCGGTCGCCAACCGCACCATCGGCTACATCAGCGCCGACATCGCCCGCACCGGAAGCACCGAGACGCCGCTCGGCGACCTCATCGCCGACGCGCAGCTCGCCTACGGCAAGACCCTCGACCCGACGGTGCGGGTCGCGCTGATGAACCCCGGCGGCATCCGCACCGACCTGGTGTACGCCCCCTCGGGCAGCGAGGGCCCAGGCGAGGTGACCTACGCCGAGGGCTTCGCCGTGCAGCCCTTCTCCAACACCGTCAACCTGGAGACGCTGACCGGCGCGCAACTGGTCACCGCACTCCAGCAGCAGGTCAGCGGGGCCAACGAGGCGGCGCCGAAGATCCTCCAGATCTCGGCCGGGCTCACCTACACCCTCGACCTCACCAAGTCCGGCGCGGCGCGGGTCGTCGCGGACTCCGTGCGGCTTGACGGCGTGCCCGTCGACCCGGCAGCGGACTACCGGGTCGCCATGAACAACTTCCTCACCGGCGGCGGCGACGGCTTCGCCGTCCTCGCCCAGGGCACCGCCCAGCTGGTCGGCGGCGACGACCTCGCCGCCTTCGCCGCCTACCTGACCGGAAACTCGACGGCCGCGGCGCCGCTCGCACCGCCCGCCGCCGACCGGGTCACCGTCATCAGGTAGCCGGACCCCGGCCGCCGAAGGCGGGCGGCCCGTCGGGCGGCGCGGTCGGCGCGCCCGGCAGCAGGAGGGAGGCGAGCGTGCCGCCCCCCTGCGCCGGGGTCAGCGTCACCTCGCCGCCCGACTGCTGCACGGTGCGGGCGACGATCGACAGGCCGAGGCCGCTGCCGGGCAGCGAGCGGGCCGACGGCGAGCGCCAGAAGCGTTCGAAGACGTGCGGCAGCTCCTCGGCGGGGATGCCGGGGCCGTGGTCGCGAACGGTGAGCCGGCCGTCGTGCAGGCGGACGTCGACGCGCCCCGCGGGCGGGCTGAACTTCACCGCGTTGTCGAGCAGGTTGACGATGGCCCGCTCCAGTGCGGAGGTCTCACCGCGGACGAACCACGGCGCGATGTCCGCGGTGATGGTCAGGTCGGGACCGCGCAGCCGGGCGCGCTCCAGGGCGGTGGTGGTGACCTCGTGCAGCGGGACGACGTGCAGCGTCGGCGTCGCGTCCGGGCGGGACAGCTCCTGGAGGTCGCCGATCAGCGCGGCCAGCTCGGTCATCTGGGCCTTCACCGAGGCCAGCAGCGCCCGCCGGTCCTCTGGGGGGATCGCCCGGCCGGTGGCCTCGCTGCGCTCCAGCAGCTCGATGTTGGTCCGCAGCGACGTCAGGGGGGTGCGCAGTTCGTGGCCCGCGTCCGCGATCAGCTGCTGCTGGCGGTCCCGCGAGGAGGCCAGCGCGGACGTCATCGCGTTGAAGGACTTGCCGAGCCTGGCGATCTCGTCCTCGCCCTCGACGGGGATGCGGACGCTCAGGTCCTCGGTGCGGGCGATGTGCTCCACCGTGCCGGTCAGCTCGTCCACCGGCCGCAGCCCGGTACGGGCGATCCACAGGCCGGCGCTGGTGGCGCCGAGCACCCCGATGCCGGCGACGGCCAGCAGGACCCAGGCCAGGGTGGTGAGGGGCTTGTCGACCTCGGACAGCGGGCGGGACACGGACAGGGCAAGACCCGAGGCACGGGCGGGGCCGATGAACAGCGGCTCGGTCGAGACGCGGACGGCCTGCCCGCTGTCGGTGCGCGCGTCGTGCGTCGCGCTGTGGACGCTGCCCGCCGCGACCTCGATGTCGGAGGCCTGCACCTTGACCGGTGTCGTGCCGGCCCCGATGCACCTGCTGCCGTCGCCCTTGACGATCTGGATGCCGACCGTGCTGGGCGGCAGGTTGCCGCTGGTCTGTGCGGTCGACTGGCAGTTGTCGAGGGTGTCGTTGAGGTAGCGGGGGTTGACCGACGCCGCCGTCGCGCGCAGCGTCGAGTCGAGCTGCCTGACCAGCTGGTCCCGGGTGATGAACCAGGACGCGAGCGCGACCGCCGCCACCGCCGCGGCCACCGCCGCGGCCGTCAGCAGCGTCAGCCGCGAGCGCAGGGTGAGCTTCTTCACGCGTGACCGCCGTCGGGGGCGCGCAGGACGTAGCCGACGCCGCGCACGGTGTGCACCAGCCGCCGCATGCCGCCCGCCTCCGTCTTGCGCCGCAGGTACATCACGTACACGTCGAGGGAGTTGGAGGACGGCTCGAAGTCGAAGCCCCACACGGCCTTGAGGATCTGCTCGCGGGTGAGGACCTGGCGCGGGTGGGTGAGGAACAGCTCGAGCAAGGTGTACTCGGTGCGGGTCAGCTCCACCGGGTGGCCGTCGCGGGTGACCTCGCGGGTGGTGACGTCCATCCGCAGGTCGGCGAATGACAGCACGTGGTCCGCGGGGTCGCCGCCGCCCGCGGCGACGGCGTAGGAGCTGCGGCGCAGCAGGGCCCGCAGCCGCGCCAGCAGCTCGTCCAGCTCGAACGGCTTGACCAGGTAGTCGTCGGCGCCCGCGTCGAGGCCGGTGACGCGGTCGCCGACGGTGTCCCTCGCGGTGAGCATCAGGATCGGCGTGGTGACCCCGGTGGCGCGCAGCCTGCGGGCGGTGGTCAGACCGTCCATCCGCGGCATCAGGACGTCGAGCACGATCGCGTCGGGGCGGTAGGTGTCCGCCGTCTCCAGCGCGGCCATGCCGTCCGCGGCCAGCTCGGTGTCGTAGCCCTCGAAGGCCAGGCTCCGCCGCAGCGCCTCGCGCACGGCGGGCTCGTCGTCCACGATCAGGATGCGGGCGGGTGCCTCGCCGGCCTCGCCGGCGCTGGGGGCGGGGCCGGGACCAGGGCTCATGGTGGGGGATACCTCGCTGCTCGACATGGGTGGTGCCGCTGACCCTCTCAGCGTCGCACGGCGCCGCGCGACCGGGGCCGGTCGGTGCCGCCGCCGCGCGAACGCGGCTAGTTGGTGCCGCCGCCGCGCAGCGTCGCCAGGTCGGCCTTGACGGTGTCGATCGGGATCGCGAAGCCGAGGCCGACGCTGCCGGAGGAGGACGAGGAGGAGCCGGGGGAGGACGAGTCCGAGTACATCGCCGAGTTGATGCCGATGATCTGCCCGGCCATGTTGATCAGGGCGCCACCGGAGTTGCCGGGGTTGAGCGAGGCGTCGGTCTGGATCGCCTTGTAGGTGGTCGTGGAGCTGCCGGTGTCGCCGTTGTACTGGTTGCCGCCGAAGGAGAACGGCCACTGGTCGCCGCGCCCGCTGCCGTTGGCGCCTGAGCCCTGGCCCTGGCTCTGGCCGTCCTCGACGGGCACGGTCACGTCGCGGTTGAGCGCGGAGACGATGCCGCTGGTCACGGTGTTGCTCAGGCCTTCGGGGGAGCCGATGGCGACGACCTGGTCGCCGATGGCCACGGACGAGGAGTCGCCGAGGGTGGCGGCGGGCAGACCGGTGGCGCCCTGGATCTTGATCAGCGCCAGGTCCTTGGCCGAGTCGGTGCCGACGACGGTCGCACTCGCGGTCTTGCCGTCGGCGTAGGTGACGCTGAGCTGGTCGGCGCCCGCGACGACGTGGTTGTTGGTGACGACCTGGCCGTCGGCGGTGATGATGATGCCCGAGCCGGTGGCCTTGCCCTGGCCGGAGGTCGCGTTGATCTCCACGACGCTGGGGTCGACCGCCTTCACGACGCCCGAGACGGTGCCGTCGAGCGCGGCGGCGTTCACCACGGCGGAACCGCCGCCGGTGGCGCTGCGCGCGCTGTCGGAGTGGTCGGTCGCGCTGCCGACCAGGGCGCCGACACCGCCGCCGATCACCCCGGCCACCAGCGCGGCGGCGGCGAAGAACAGGACGGGCTTGCGGGCCCGCCGCCGGTGGCCGCCGGGCTCGCCGGGACCGCCGGTCGGGGCGCCGGGGCCGTACGGGGGCGGCGGCGGGAAGCCGGCGTAGCCCTCGGTGCCCTGGCCCTCGGACGGCGCGTCGCCGCCGTCGTACGGGTGGGACGCGTGCACCGGGTATGCGGAGGGCTCCGGGTGGGCGGAGGGCTCCGGCGGCTGCGTGGACGCTGCGGACGGGACCGGGGCCCTGGGGCCGAAGTAGAGCGGAAGCTGCGGGTCGTGCGGGTGCTGGGGTTCGCCGCCGTTGCGGCTGCTCTCGGTCATGTCAATGACTCTGCGACCCGAAGATGAGAGTCGGCTGAGCACACGCTGAGAAGCCCGACAATATGCCCGATGTAAACAAGATCAGCCGGTGACGCGCCCCGCCCGGCGCCCGGCGCGGGCCGGCCGCGGGCTACTCGTGGCAGCCGCAGGACCCGCGGACCACCAGCCGGGACGGGAACTGCCGCAGCCGCTCCCGCCTGGCGCCAGGCACCCGCAGCGAGTCGTCGAGCACCGCGTCCACCGCGGCCCTGGCCATGCCCTGCCGGTCGGAGGCCACCGTGGTCAGCGGCGGGTCGGCGAGCGCCGCCTCCTTGACGTCGTCGAAGCCCGCCACGGCAAGCCCCTCCGGTACGTCGATCCGCAGCTCGCGGGCGGCGCGCAGGACGCCGATCGCCTGGTCGTCGGTGGCGCAGAAGATGGCCGGCGGCCGGTCAGGGCCCGCCAGCAGGTCGAGCGCGACCTTGTAGGCGTCGTAGCGGTTGTAGGGGGCCTGGAAGAGGCGGCCCTCGGTGGACCGCCCGGCTTCCTCCATGGCCCGCCGCCAGCCGACGACGTGGTCGGTGACGGGGTCGCCGATCACCGGGGTGACCTCGGTGCCGCCGAGGCAGGCGACGTAGGCGTGGCCGTGCTCCAGCAGGTGGCGCACGGCCAGCTGGGCGCCGCCGATGTCGTCGGTGCGGACCGCGATGTCGTCGATGGCCTCGGGCCGTTCGTGCAGCAGCACCACCCGGGCGTCCCACGCGTCGATCTCGGTGGCCGCGTTGTCGCTGAGGCCCTGGCTGATCAGGATCAGCCCCGACACCCGCATGCCGAGGAAGGCCCGCAGGTAGTGGACCTCGCGCTCGTCGAGGTAGTCGGAATTGCCGACCAGCACCATTTTCCCGCGCTCGGACGCGGCCTGCTCCACCGCGTGCGCCATCTCCGCGAAGAAGGGCTGGCGCGCGTCGGGGACGATCAGGCCGATCAGGTCGGTACGGCGGCTCGCCATCGCCTGGGCCACACGGTCCGGGCGATAGCCGAGCTGCTTGATGGCCGCGAGCACTCGCTCGCGGGTGGCCGGGGCTACCGGCCGGGGTCCGTTGTTGATGACGTAGCTGACGACCGCGGTGGAGGTCCCCGCCAGCCTGGCCACGTCGTCGCGCGTCACCTTGGGCACGACGCGCAGTCTACGCGTGTCTATCGGCTCGTCACGCGGATCGTCATACCCTCTGTTCAGCCGATGAACGGCCGTCCTGCCGGTCGCCCGGCTCCGCCGTCCGCGGGGCGGTCCCGCGGCCCTGTGCGGCCTCGCTGCGGGCGGCCTCCTCCGCGGCCCGCTCGACCTTCTCCGGGGTGACGAAGCGGTAACCGACGTTGCGCACCGTGCCGATCAGCGACTCGTGCTCCACACCGAGCTTGGCGCGCAGCCGCCGCACGTGCACGTCCACCGTCCGCGTACCGCCGAAGTAGTCGTAGCCCCACACCTCCTGGAGCAGCTGGGCCCGGGTGAAGACCCTCCCGGGGTGCTGCGCCAGGTACTTCAGCAGCTCGAACTCCTTGAAGGTCAGGTCCAGGACCCGGCCCTTGAGCTTGGCGCTGTAGGTGGCCTCGTCGACCGACAGGTCGCCGTTGCGGATCTCCATCGGGCTGTCGTCGCCGGTGATCTGCTGGCGGCCGGTCGCGAGCCGCAGCCGCGCCTCGACCTCGGCGGGGCCCGCGGTGTCGAGCAGTACGTCGTCGATGCCCCAGTCGGCGGTCACCGCGGCGAGACCGCCCTCGGTGACGACCAGCACCAGCGGGCAGCCGGGCCCCGTGGAGCGCAGCAGCTGGCACAGGCTGCGCACCTGCGGCAGGTCGCGGCGGCCGTCGATGAGGATCACATCGGCCCCCGGGGTGTCCACCAGGGCGGGGCCCTCGGCGGGGGCCACCCGCACGCTGTGCAGCAGCAGCCCGAGCGCGGGCAGCACCTCGGTGGACGGCTGGAGTGCGTTGGTCAGCAGCAGCAGAGAACTCACCTGAGGCTCCCGTCGGTCGTGCGGACATCGAGGGGGTTCGAGACCTCGCGCTTCGGCACATCGTGGCGGAGGTCGCGCGGCGGCCTGACCACCGCGGGCCTGCCGGATGGGTCGGACTGGCTCATTTCAACTCCTCCTCGGTGCTGCGAGGACGACATGTCTCGTGCGGAAAAGCACGAAAGGACCCGGGGGCTGCATTGCCCAGGTCCTCTTGCACGGAACAATAGCCCACATGGACAGCGCTGCCGAGGCCGAGGACACGCGTTTCTGTGTTTCACCGCTCACTTCGGGTGGTCGAAGTGCGGTTCTGTTGACGTCCGACGGCGTGCCGATAGAAGCCGAGCACCTGGCGGCCGCCGGCGGTGCGCGCGATCTGGCCATCGTCGTCGCGCACGGTTTCACCGGCGCCCTGGAGCGGCCCGCGATCCGCAGGGCGGCCGCGGTGCTGCGCGGCAGCGGCGGTGTGCTGACCTTCTCCTTCCGCGGGCACGGCCGCTCCGGCGGCCACTCCACGGTCGGCGACCGCGAGGTCCTCGACCTGGACGCGGCCGTGGGCTGGGCCCGCCGGCTGGGCTACGCGCGGGTGGCGGCGGTCGGCTTCTCGATGGGCGCCTCCGTGGTGCTGCGGCACGCGGGCGCCGGCCCCGACTCGGGCCTGCGCCCGGTCGACGCGGTCGTCTCGGTCAGCTCGCCCGCCCGCTGGTACTACCGCGGCACCGCGCCCATGCGGCGGCTGCACTGGGTGGTGACCAGGCCCGCGGGGCGGCTGGTGTCCCGGGTCGGGCTCGGCACCCGCATCCACCCCCGCGACTGGGACCCGGTGCCGCGCTCGCCGGTCGAGTCGGTGCCGCACATCGCCCCGACGCCGCTGCTGATCGTGCACGGCGACCGCGACGCGTACTTCCCGCTCGACCACCCCAACTCGCTGGCCGACGCCGCGGGCGACGGCCGCGCCGAACTGTGGATCGAACCCGGCTTCGGCCACGCGGAGAACGCCGCGGACGCAGGCCTGCTCGGCCGGATCGGCGACTGGCTGACCGCCCGTGTTGGAGCGCGGTGACACCGACGGTCCATGATGGAGGCGGGCCGGCCGTACGGTGGGCGGCGGCCCGCGGACGCAGGACGGCCCCGCAGCGGACGGCGACCGGCGGCCGCGGCGCAGCACAAGCACCCGACACAGCACGACGAAGGACGAGGGACGGAGCCGCGATGGCTGCAACCGACACGGCCGCGCGCCCGGCGGCGGGCACGATCCGCTACTGGGCCGCCGCCAAGGCCGCCGCGGGCACCGCGGAGGAGCCCTACCGCGCCGCCACGCTCGCCGACGCGCTGGCCGCGGCCCGGCAGCGGCACGCCGCGCGGCCCGACTTCGCCCGCGTGCTGCTGCGCTGCTCCTTCCTGGTCGACGGCCACCCGGTCGGCACCCGCGACCACACGGCGGTGGCGCTGCCCGACCGCGGCACCGTCGAGGTGCTGCCGCCCTTCGCCGGGGGTGCCGCGTGAGCGACCACGGCGACTACGAGTACGGCGACGGCCACGCCCAGGGCCGCGGCCACGACGAGCAGGCCTACCGCGGCCCTGCGTCCTACGGCACCGACGGGACCTACGTCCCCGAGCCGCTGCACGTCCCGCCGCCCCCGCAGCTCGGCCAGGACGCCTCCTACGGGGCGCCGCCCGCAGGCGACGACTGGTCGGGGCACGCCGCCGCCCAGGACGGCCAGGCCTACGGCGCCCCCGCCCCCGGGGACGGCTGGGGTGCCACACCGCCCGCCGCCCACCCCTGGTCGGCGCCGCAGGAATACCCGCAGGCGGGCTGGGAGCCTGCCGCGCCGCAGAACGCGTACCAGCAGGCCGCCTACTCCGAGGCCGGCCATCCCGAGGCGCCCGCGTACCAGGGCCAGGGCGCCGACTGGCCGCAGTCGCCGCACGCCTACGCGTACCCCGACCCGCAGGCGCACCCGGTCGAGCCGCAGGGGGCCGAGCACACCGCCGTACTCCCGGTGGTCGAGCAGGCGCCGCCCGCCGGCGGCAGGGCCGCCAGGCGGGAGAGCGCGCGGACCGCTCCGGTGCGGCCCGACGGGCGGACCGGCTCGCCGATCATCGCGCCCGGCATCCAGCCCGCCGCGCTCACTGCGGCTCTCGGCCTGCTGCTCGCGGGCGGCGCGGCGCTCGGCAAGCCGGGCCTCACGGTCTTCCTGGTGATCCTCCAGGCGGTCACCGCCGCCGGGTGGTTCCGGCTGAACGGCATGTGGCCTGCCCGGCAGGGCATCGTGCTGGCCTTCCTCGCCGGGGTGACCGCCGACGTCGCCATGCTGGTCGCGGACGGCGACCACGCACCCGAGGTGGTCGTCGGCACCCTCGGGGTGTGGCTGCTGCTGGTCCTGGTGCTCCAGCTGCGGCACCACGGCAGCTCAGACGAGCGCCTGTCGTCACTCACCGCGACCTCGGCCTCCACCCTGATCACGGTCCTGGCCTGCGGCTACCTGGCGGCCGCGGTCTCCGACGCGGGCACCGACCCGGTGGTGGCCGGTGCGATCGCGGTGGCAGCCGCGACCCTGGTCCGCGCCCTGCCGCTGCCCGGCGAGCCGCTGTCCGTGATCGCCGCCCTGCTGGTCGCGGCCGGCAGCGGGGCGCTGGTCGGCGGTGCGAACGGCCTCGGCACCGGCGACGGGCTGCTGCTCGCCGCGGCCTGCGGCGGCTGCGCGCTGATCGGCCTGCGGGTCGCCAGCTACGACTTCCCTTCCCGCTTCGTCCATTTCACCGCGGGCGTGGCACTGCCCCTCACGGCCGCGGCACCGGTCGTCTACGCTCTGGGCCGGGCGCTGACCTGAGCGGTTCGCAGATATCCACAGGTAACGGATCGGTCCCGCGGGGAACCGCGGACCCCCCGCCGCCCGTCAGGCGTTGCGGAAGTCCTGGACGGAACGAGTGGGGGAGTGCGGGCCCATGCGAGTGTGGCGGATAGTCCTGATCGTGGTGGTGGTCCTCGGCGGGCTCTTCGTCGCCGCCGACCGGATCGCGGTCTCGGTGGCCCAGAACAAGGCCGCCGAGCGGGCGCAGGCCACGGAGGGTCTGGACCGCAAGCCCAAGGTGTCGATCAAGGGCTTCCCCTTCCTGACGCAGGCCGCCTTCGGCAAGCTGGACGACGTCGAGATCAAGGCCGAGGACATCGCGGCGGGCGGCGACGGGCAGACGTTGCGCATCGCGACCTTCAACGCCGACCTGCACGGCGTGAAGTTCTCCAACGGCTACCGCACCGCGATCGCCGACAGCGCGGACGGCATGGCCTTCATCACCTACGCTGACCTGTCCAAGGCCGCGCCCCCCGGTGTCTCGGTGTCCTCCGCCGGCACCAGCGCGGACGGCAAGGCGATGGTGAAGCTGACCGGGACCATCCCCGGCATCGGCACGAAGATCAGCGTGCTCAGCCAGGTGACGGTGCGGGGCGCGAACTCGATAGGGCTGCACGCCGAGAACCTGCCCAAGGAGCTGACCGCGCTCGGCCTTGAGGACAACGTCCGGCAGCAGATCGACTTCGAGCGGGAGCTGACCCATCTGCCGGGGGGCATCTCGCTGACCTCGGTGACCACCACCCCCGAGGGCATCTCGGTGGTGGCCGGCGGCAAGCACGTCACTCTCGCCAACTGAGACGCGGCCGGGTCTCCACCGGCGTTCGGACAGTGTTCGACGGCGATTTCCGCGGAATTCCGGGGCCGGGAAGCGCTTCGTCCGCCATATGGACAATCTTGTCTCGCCATATGACACGCCGGTGACACCTACGGGTTCATTTCCCTACGATCGGGACTCATGAAGCGACAGGCGGATCTCACGAAGCGGCGGGCAGTCGATCTGTGCCGCGTCGCCGCCATGCTCTGTCGCATGCCCTAGGGGCAGCAGCTCCCCCGTGCCGAAGCCGGCCGCAAGGCCCCCGGCGCAGCCTGCCTGCCCCGTGCCGTGGAGCGCCGACCGAGCCGCTCGACCGCACCGCATCGCCCCCCGCGCGTCGCGCATCCGCAGCATCCGTACTGCCCCGGAGGAGAACAGCATGAGCCGCAGTGACGTCCTGGTCGACGCCGACTGGGTCGAGGCCCACATCGACGACCCCAAGGTGGTCATCGTGGAGGTGGACGAGGACACCTCGGCCTACGACAAGAACCACATCAAGAACGCCGTCCGCATCGACTGGAAGAAGGACCTCCAGGACCCGGTCCGCCGCGACTTCGTGGACCAGGCCGGCTTCGAGGCGCTGCTGTCCGCCAAGGGCATCGCGAACGACGACACCGTCGTCCTCTACGGCGGCAACAACAACTGGTTCGCCTCCTACGCGTACTGGTACTTCAAGCTGTACGGCCACGACTCGGTCAAGCTGCTCGACGGCGGCCGCAAGAAGTGGGAGCTGGACTCCCGTGACCTGGTCGCCGCCGTCCCGCAGCGCCCCGCGACCGACTACAAGGCCAAGGCGCAGAACACCGCGATCCGCGCCTTCCGCGACGACGTCGTCGCCGCGATCGGCACCCTGAACCTGGTCGACGTGCGCTCGCCCGACGAGTTCTCCGGCAAGCTGCTCGCCCCCGCCCACCTCCCGCAGGAGCAGTCGCAGCGCCCCGGCCACGTGCCGAGCGCCCGCAACATCCCGTGGTCGAAGAACGCCAACGACGACGGCACCTTCAAGTCCGACGCCGAGCTGGTCGCCCTCTACCAGGACGAGAACGTGGACCTGGCCAAGGACACCATCGCGTACTGCCGCATCGGCGAGCGCTCCGCGCTCACCTGGTTCGTGCTGCACGAGCTGCTCGAGCAGGACAACGTCAAGAACTACGACGGCTCGTGGACCGAGTACGGCTCGCTCGTCGGCGTGCCGATCGAGCTCGGCTCCAACTGACCCCGGAGGTATACCCGTTATGTGTGGAGCAAAGGCCGGCGGGCCCGACCTGTCAGGAGTCGACGTGGCGAACGAGACCATCATCCAGGGTTCTGTGACCCGCGACGGCGAGCCCGTCAGCGGATACGTACGCCTGCTTGACGGCGGCGGCGAGTTCACCGCCGAGGTGCCCACCTCGGCGACCGGGCAGTTCCGCTTCTTCGCGGCGCCCGGCACCTGGACGCTGCGCGCACTCGTCCCCGGCGCCACGGTGGACCGCACCGTCGTCGCCCAGCAGGGCGCGGCGGCCGAGGTCGCCATCGCCGTCTGACGGCAACGGACAGCCCCGGAGGGCCGCACCCCGCGCAAGGGGGTTGCGGCCCTCCGAGCTGTTTCGGTATCCGCCTGGCGGACGTACCGTTGAGACGTGGACGCACGACGCCGTCATTGGTATTTCGCCATGATGGGCACCTGTCTGGTGCTGTTCGTCATGGCATGGGCCGTCGTGCGCATCTGGTCCATACCCGCCGCCATCGGAATGTGCCTGGTGGCGGCGGTCATCCCGCCCTTCGCGGCGATCGTCGCGAACCGCCGCGGCCCGCACGAGCGCTGGTTCGACGAACCTCCCGAGGAATCGGACACCCGCGACGACAGGACCCCGGCCCCGCGCGCCCGCACCGGCGACCCGGAGTCCGACGCCTGGTGGGACGAGATCGAGGGCAGGAACCGCAAGGACCGCCGCAGATGACCGCGCGCCCCGGCGCCGGGCCGGTCGCCGGCGGCGCCGCTCAGTAGACGAGGGCCTGCACACCGTCCGGCATGATCTCGCTGACGAAAAGCTGCGCGCCGGCGATCCGCACCCCGTCGATGACGTCCTTCTCCGCGATCCCGCGCCGGGCCGCGCACTGGCTGCACAGGGTGATCCTCCCGGCGCCCAGCACCGCCTCGATCAGTTCGGGCAGCGGCGCCGCGTGCGGGAGTTCGAACTCCGCCGCGCGTCCGGGCAGCGCGAACCACGCCGACTCCCCGGTCAGCCACAGCGACACGTCCACCCCGCTGGCGACCGCGATCGCCGCCACCGTGAACGCCTGCGAGCAGCGCTCGGGCGCGTCCGCGCCCGCCGTCACCTTGATCACGAGCTTCTTCGCCATCCGCCCAGCGTAGGGGGTGCACCGTTGTGTCGCAGGTCACGGTCCTCGGGGCGGAAATCGGTACGGGCACGGCGAGTGGGCTGGACATAATACGAATCCGCGTGCGAGGGGATCGCACGCGTGTACGTCTTTGCCCGGGGGGGCCTCATGCAGCAGATCGACGGCGAAGCACGCCGTGACGACGGCGAAGCACGCCGTGAAGAAGGCCATGACGGGGAACCGGCCCCGATGTTCGAACCGGAACTCGTGTCGTCCTCGGTCGCTCCGCCGCCCGAGCCCTACCGGCCGATGGCCCGCGGCCGGCTGACGCTGATCGTCGCGGCGGCCGCGGTGCTCGGCGTGCTGGCCGGCGCGGCCGCCGGCTACCAGGTGCAGCGCGGCCGCACACCGACCGCGCTGCCGCCGCTGGTCGGGGCGGCACCTGCCCAGCCCGCGGGCGCCGCGCCCGCCCGGCCCGCGCCGAAGGTCGCCGACGACCGCGACGCGATCTACGAGGGCAACCTGCTGAAGCTGCTGCTGCCGACGCCCAAGGGGGCCGAGGAACAGGAGCGCGGCTGGCTGACGCAGGCGGACGAGGCCGACAACTACGACGACGCCGCGACCGTCTTCACGGACCTGGGAGAGCACGGCTACCGCCGGGGGGTCTCGGCGCGCTGGTCCGTGGGCAAGGCGAAGTTCACCGACACCTCGATCACCCTCACGCAATACCGCGACGACGTGACCCCGTACACCTCGGAGGTCCTGCGCGGGAGCGAGTACGCCGACGGCGCCCACCAGAGCTACGGCACCCCGGTCCCCGACTCCGTCGACGGCGAGGTCAGGCCGTCCGCCGAGCCGTACGACGAGGGCGACGGCCTGAAGGTCTACGTCGGCTCGGGCAAGGCCCGGGTCGGCAACATCTTCGTGGAGGTCTTCGTGTCAGGCGTCCGCCCGGTGTCGAGGAACGCGGTGCTTTCCGTGATCACGAAGCAGCTGGAGCGGATGTGAGCGAGATGTCCTCCGAGCCGGCACCCGAAGCTGCGCCCGCACCCGTCGAAGCCGCGCCCGCGTCTCCTGAACCGGTGTCCGTGCCGGTCGCGCACGCGCCGGTGTCGCCCGAACCGGTGCCCGCACCCGTCGAGGCCGCGCCCGCGTCTGCCGAACCGGTGCCCGTGCCGGTCGCGCACGCGCCGGTGTCGCCCGAACCGGCGCCCGCACCCGTCGAGGCCGCGCCCGCGTCTGCCGAACCGGTGTCCGTGCCGGTCGCGCACGCGCCGGTGTCGCCCGAACCGGTGCCCGCACCCGTCGAGGCCGCGCCCGCGTCTGCCGAACCGGTGTCCGTGCCGGTCGCGCACGTGCCCGCGCCTCCCGAAGTCCCGTCCGTACAGGCCGAGTCGGCGGCTCCGTCCGCCGGGTTCGCGCCGCTGCCGCCCGGCCCCGCCGCCGGGTGGGCCGGATACGCTCCCGCGCCGGCCGAACGGTCGCGGCAGCGGAGGGACCTGCTCATCGCCGGTGCCCTCGTGCTCGTCGCGGCCCTGGGCGGCGGCGGTTACCTCCTGCTCGGCGCGGGCGGCGACGGCACGTCCGGCGCGAAAGCCGCGGCGCCGGCCTCGCCTGCTCCCGCCGCGACCAAGGCGTACGGCGTCACCGCGGGCGGCACCCACTACGGCGACCTCGGCCAACTGCTGCTGCCCCGGCCGCAGACCATGGCGCCTGGACCCGACTTCCAGCAGTACGGCAACGACACCGTCCTGGACGCCGCGCAGGCCAAGGCGATGGCCGAGGACGGCGACGGCAGCTCCCGGCTCACCGCCAAGGAGCGCAAGCAGGCCGATGCCGCGCTCGACGCCATGCACATCAAGGGCGCGGCCCTGCGGACCTTCCGCAGCAAGGACGGCGGCCAGGAGTACCTGATCTCGATCGTGCAGGTCGGGAACAAGGTGGCAGCGGCGAGCGGGCCCGAGACCTTCCGCAAGCTCAGCGCGGGCTCCGACGTCTTCCGCAAGGGCCCCGCCGTACCCGGCCATCCGCACGCGGTCTGCGTGATGCCGCCTGCGGGCGGCGGGGACGACGACGAGGCCGGCGGGGACGACGAGGCGGACTGGCTCGACGCGATGTACTGCCAGGCGACAGAAGGGGACCTGATGGTGCAGTTCCAGGCCGTGGGACCCTCGCCGCTGACCCAGCGGGAGGCCACAGGGCTGATGGCCCAGCAGCTCGACCGCATCCAGGCACCGGGGGAGGGAGTCTGATGTCCGACGTCTCCGAGAGCCCCGCGGCACCCGAGCCGGCGGCGGTCGCCGAGCCCGTGGTGGCTGGGCCCGCTGCCGAGCCCGTGCCCGTGCCCGTGCCCGAGCCGGTTGCCGCGGCCGACCCCGCAGCCGTACCCGTGCCCGCTGGCCCGCCGCCCTACCCGCCGCCGCCCCCCGCCTACGCACCGCAGGGCGTCGCCGCCGCGCGCGGGATGAGCCCGCGGCTGCGGGTCGCGCTGCGCTGGACGTCGGTGCTGCTGGTCTTCGCGGTGTTCGGCGCCGGTACGGCCTACGCGGTGACGCGCCCGGAGCGGACGAAGATCCCGGGGCTGCGGACGCCGGACGACGGGCGCTGGAAGTACCCGCCGATCGCGCTGCCGAAGCTGCCCGCCCGCAAGCCGCGCCCGCTGGACACGGCCCGCAACCCCGCCGGCGTCCACTACGCGGACCTGCGCTCGCTGCTGGTCCCGCTGCCCGAGGGGGCGGCGGCCGACCCCGCCTTCCCCGGCGCCAAGGGCTGGCTGCCCACCGCCGGCTACCTCAAGGCGAGCCAGGGCGGCGGGGGCGGCAAGGAGAAGGAGCAGTACCTCAAGCAGGAGGGGCTGCGGCACATCGCGGCCCGCGCCTGGACGATGCCGGACGGCACCAGGACCGAGGTGTACCTGCTGCAGCTCATCTCGGCGGGGTACGCCAACGTCGTGGGGAACGACGCGGACGGCAAGCCGGTCGACGGCGTGACCACCGACCAGCGCGACAGGAGCCTGGTGGACGGCACCGTCCCGAAGCACGAGACGGTGTCCGGCTACGGCGAGACCGCCCCGTACGGCGACAGCATGACCCGGTTCGCCTACGTCACCTCGGGCGACACCGTGGCGCTGGTCCGGCAGACCCGCAGCGGCGGCGCCGTCCCCGAGCAGGCCTTCCGGCAGACCGTACGGCTCCAGGCCCAGCTGCTGGGCTGAGCGGCACGTCACGTGGGCTGACCGCGCCCGGGGCAGGGCCGCGCACTAGACTTGTGCGCGGCCCTGCCCGCTGCCCTCGCGAGGAGCACGACCCGTGCAAATTGAGTACTACTTCGACGCCCTGCTGGTGCTGGTCTGCGTCGGCGTCGCCGCGTTCGCCTTCTACGCGGTGAAGAAGCTCTACCAGGGCCAGCGCTGACATGATCGAGATCCCGTCGGACCTGCACCCCGACCTCGTGCCGCTGGCCTTCCTGCTCGGCCGCTGGGAGGGCGCGGGCGTGCACGACTTCCCGGGCTCGGAGAAGTGCAACTTCGGGCAGTCCGTCGCCTTCACCCACGACGGCCGGCCGTTCCTCGAGTACGTCTCGCACACTTGGGTGCTGGACGCCGAGGGCAAGAAGGTCAGGCCGCTGGAGAGCGAGAGCGGCTACTGGCGGATCGGCGAGGACCGCAAGGTCGACGTCACCACCACCCGCGACGAGGGTGTCGTGGAGATCTGGACCGGCGAGCTGGCCGAGGGCAAGCCGCAGATCGACCTGGTCACCGACGCGGTGGCCCGGCTGCCCGTCGCCCCCGAGTACAGCGGCGGCAAGCGGCTCTACGGGTACGTCAACAGCGACCTGATGTGGGTCGGCGAGAAGGCCACCCCGGCGGTGCCGCTGCGCGCGTACATGTCCGCCCACCTGAAGAAGGTCGTGGACCCGCGCGAGTGGATCGACGACCTCAAGGACCTGCCGGACGACGGCATCGCCTTCTTCAAGTAGCCAGACCGGCCCCGCAGGCGGCCGATCGGGCGGGCCGCCCGTCCGGCAGGCCGCAGGCCAGGGCTGTCCGCGCGCGAGTCGACCTACACTGGCCGGGTGGTCACCACCGACTGGAAGACCGACCTGCGCAGGCGCGGCTACCGGCTGACGCCGCAGCGGCAGCTGGTGCTCGAGGCCGTCGACTGCCTGGAGCACGCGACGCCCGACGACATCCTGTGCGAGGTGCGCAAGACCGCCTCGGGGATCAACATCTCCACCGTCTACCGCACGCTGGAGCTGCTGGAGGAGCTGGACCTGGTCAGCCACGCCCACCTCGGGCACGGCGCGCCCACGTACCACCTGGCGGACCGGCACGACCACATGCACCTGGTGTGCCGGGACTGCGACGCGGTCACCGAGGCCGACGTGGAGCTGGCGGCACCGCTCAAGGAAGGGCTGCGGGCGGAGTTCGGCTTCGAGACCGACATGAAGCACTTCGCGATCTTCGGCCGCTGCCGGGACTGCGCGGCGAAGGCGGCCGGTTCCTGAGCCGCCCGTCCGCGAGCTGCATGTGCGCGAGCCGCCGGTCCGCGAGCGCGGGCCGGATGTGGGCGACCCCCGGCGGGCGGTCCGGTCATACGAGCGGCCTGGTCGTAGTCTTGACGACATGACCAAGAGCCCTTTGCTGTCGCTGCCCGGCGCTGTCCCCGCAGAAGGCCCTGACGAAGGGGTGGCCGCGCACTACGGCGACCTCTTCCGCGAGCAGCGCGCGCTCGCCGACGGCACCGGTTTCGTGGACCTCTCGCACCGCGGTGTGGTGACGGTCAGCGGAGCGGACCGGCTGGCGTGGCTGCACCTGCTGCTCACCCAGCACGTCGAGAACCTGCCTCCAGGGCAGGCCACCGAGGCGCTGGTGCTGTCCGCGCACGGCCATGTCGAGCACGCCCTCTACCTGGTCGACGACGGCGCCACCACCTGGATGCACGTCGAGCCCGGCACCCAGGGGCCGCTGCTCGCCTACCTGGAGAGCATGAAGTTCTTCTACCGGGTCGACACCGCCGACGCCTCCGAGCAGTACGCGGTCGTCCACCTGCCCGCCGGCTCCATCACCGAGGTGCCCGCGGAGTGGACGGTGCGGGAGACGCCGTACGGGCGTGAGGTCTTCGTGCCGCGCGACCGCCTCGAGGAGTTCGCCGCGCAGGCCGGGCCGCCGATCGGGGTGCTGGCGCACGAGGCGCTGCGGATCGAGGCGCACCGCCCGCGGCTGGGCCTGGAGACCGACCACCGCACCATCCCGCACGAGCTGGGCTGGCTGGAGACCGCGGTGCACCTGCAGAAGGGCTGCTACCGCGGCCAGGAGACCGTCGCCCGGGTGCACAACCTGGGCCGCCCGCCGCGCCGGCTGGTCTTCCTGCACCTGGACGGCAGCGAGGTGCGGCTGCCGGGCCACGGCGCCGAGCTGCGGGTCGCGTCCGAGGACGGCGAAGGCCGGGTCATCGGCACGGTCACCTCGTCGGCCCGGCACTGGGAGCTCGGCCCGATCGCGCTCGCGGTCGTCAAGCGCAACACCCCCGAGGACGCGACGCTGCTGGCCGAGGACACCCCGGCGACCCAGGAGACGGTCGTCGCACCCTGAGCGGCGGCTCCTTGCCGGGCTTCCGGCTCCTGGGCCCGCCGGGGAGGGCCCTCAGAGCTCCACGACGACGGTGAACGGCCCGTCGTTGGTGAGCGACACCTTCATGTCGGCGCCGAAGACCCCGGTCTCGACGGTCGCGCCCAGCTCACGCAGCCGGGCGACGACCTCGTCGACCAGCGGCTCGGCGATCTGGCCGGGCGCTGCGGCGTTCCAGGTGGGGCGGCGGCCCTTGCGGGCATCACCGTAAAGCGTGAACTGGCTGATCACCAGAAGCGGTGCCGCGATGTCGGAGCAGGACTGCTCGTCGGGCAGGATGCGCAGCGTCCACAGCTTGCGGGCCAGCGCCGCGGCCTTCTCCGGGGTGTCGTCGTGCGTCACCCCGATCAGGACGCACAGTCCCGGCCCGTCGATGGCGCCCACGGTCCGACCGTCGACAACGACCTTCGCCTCGCTCACCCGTTGGGCCACCGCACGCATGGGGTCATTGTGGCGTGCGCGGGGGCGCCGCCCGTACCCGGGTGGGGGCGGGCCGAACGAGGGGGCGCCGCCGGGGCGCGTACGGGACGGGGCGCGCGCCGGGTCGGCGGTCTCGCACAACTGTCGTGACGGCCGTTCGGGTGCAGACTCGCTGCGGGGTGCCGGTGGCAAGTGGCAGCATCGACGGCACGATCCCCGCCGCGGCCGCCCACTGCTGCGGGCGGGGGACGCCAGGCATGATCACATCCGGCGCTGGACAGGCTCCCGGCACCGCCGCCGCTCCACCGGCGGTGCCGTCCCCCGACGCCCACCAGGAAGGGCCACCGCATGCTCAAGGCCGACGCACCAGGGCCGTTCCGCCCGCCCGCACCCCGCGGACCGCTGGTGGACACCCCGGCAGCCGACCTGGGCGACCTCGACCTCCTCGCGCTGCGCACCCTGCGCAGGGAGGCGCAGCGCGAGGAGGCCGACCTGTCGTATCTGCGCCGGCTGCTGCACGGGCGGATCGACATCCTGCGGGCCGAGCTGAGCCGCAGGGCGGGCGCCGACAGCGCCCCCGGCACCCCGGGCGGCCCGGAGGCGCCGGTCCTCGACCGGCTCCCGGAGATCCTGGCCGACGGCCCGTCCCGGGTCCGCTCCTCCGCCCGGCACGTCACCCTCGGCACCCCGCTGGGCGAGCGGGTGCAGCGGCTCGCCGCCGACATGCTCGCCGAGGTGGAGCTGTCCGACCTCGACGCCCGCACCGACCCCGAGCTGCACGCCGCGATGGGCCGGCTGGCCAGGCACGAGCAGCAGGTCTCCGGCCGCAGGCAGCGCCTCCAGCAGACCGTCGACGGCTGCTCCGCCGAGATCACCCGGCGCTACCGCGAGGGCGAGGCGCACATCGACGACCTGCTGTCGGACGACTGACCGCCGCCCCCGGCGCGGCGCTGCCGGTTATCCGGGTTATCCGGGTGCGCGCGCGGCGGGCGGCTGCGTAACGTGCCGGCATGGGTCTTGAGATACGCACGATCGCCGAGTCCGAGGTCGCGGGCTGGGTGCAGGCGATGCACACCGGATTCCACCGGTCGCAGCTGATCAGCCCGGAGGAGGTCGCGCTCTCGCGACCCGGCTACGACCTGGACCGCACCCGCGGCGCCTTCGACGGGGACCGCTGCGTGGGCACCTTCCGCAGCATGGCGCGCGACCTGACGGTGCCGGGCGGCGGGTCGGTGCCCGCCTCCGCCGTCACCAATGTCACCGTGACCGCCACCCACCGCCGCCGCGGCCTGGCCACCCGCATGATGGCCGCCGACCTCGCGGCGGCGAAGGAGCGCGGCGAGGCCGTGTCGATCCTGATCGCCGCCGAATACCCGATCTACGGGCGGTACGGCTTCGGCCCGGCCACCTGGGTCACCGACTGGGAGATCGATGTGCCCAGGGCCGCGCTCGACAGCCGTCACGCGGGCCCCGACCCGGCCGACGGCACGATCGAACTGGTCACCGGGGCCGAGGTGCGGGCCGTCGGCCCCGCCCTGCACGAACGGGTCCGCACCACGACCGCGGGGGCCATCAGCCGCGACTCCCGCTGGTGGGACCGTGCCACCGGTGCCCTGGTGCTGCCCTCGTTCGGCTTCCAGGAGCCCTTCTTCGCGGTCTACCGCAATGCGGCGGGCGAGGTCGACGGCATGGCCGCGTACCGGGTCAACGACCCGCACTGGCCCGGCAAACTGCCCAACGCCGACGCCGAGGTGGTCGGGCACCTCGCCGCCACCCCGGCCGCGGAGGCGGCGCTGTGGCGCCACCTGCTCTCCCTGGACTGGGTGGTGCGGCTCAGGACGGACCACCGCCCGCCTGACGACATCCTCCCGCTGCTGCTCGGCGACCCCCGCGCCGCGCGCACCGAGGCCTACGCCGACTTCATGTGGCTGCGGCTGCTGGACATCCCGGCCGCCCTGTCCGCCCGCGGCTACGCCCCGGTGTCCGCCGACCTCGTCCTGGACGTCGGCGACCCGGGGGGCCTGGCCGGCGGCGTCTTCCGGCTGGAGACCGCGCCCGGCGCCGAGCCGCGCTGCACCCCCGCCCCTGGTACGGCGCCCGACCTGACGCTGGACGTCGCCACGCTGGCCCGGCTCTACCTCGGCGACGAGTCCGCGGCCCGCCTCGCCGCCCTCGGCCTGCTGGCCGAGCACCGCGCCGGCGCCACGACCACGCTCGACCACCTCTTCCACACCCCGCGCCGCCCGTGGTGCCCCGAGGTGTTCTGACGTGTCCTGAGGTGTGCTGAGGTGTCCTGAGCCGTGGGACGGCGGGGAGCCCCTGGGCCGCGGGCCCGGGGGCTCAGCGCTGTGCGAGGTAGGCCAGCGCGATCAGGATTCCGCCCGCGCACCACGCCTGCGAGCTGTGCGAGCGGCTCCGCAGGCCTATCCCGCAGAAGAGGAGTCCCGCTCCCATGACCGGGCCGTAGCGGTTCTCCAGCCCCTGTTGCAGCAGCCAGACCGTCAGATCCATGAACAACATCGCCCTCACCCCCTCCTGGGCGACCGATGCGGTTCTCCTCCACCTTGTGCGGCGACGCTACGTCCGCCACTTGTCGGCGCCTACCGGGTCACCCGCCCGTACCTGCTCGGCTTGGCTGCCGGCCCGCGGGTGCCGGCCGGCACCCGCACGACGCCGGGCGGGCACAGGACCGAGCCTGATCGGTCAAGTTCGCCAACTCCTGGTCAAATCCTCAAAGTTGATTGACGCCTGACAATCATGTTGTGCCACTTGGCGGAGATCGCAAAACGAATCTCAGTCAAGTCCCATAAGTTGACGGAGGGTTGTACGCTGTCGGCGTGAGCCTGCATGAGTCGGCTGTGAGCGGGAGTCCGCCTGACACGCCGTATCTGCGGATCGCCTGGGAGCTGCGGCAGGACATCGAGCAGGGCACCTTCGGCTCGGGGGACCAACTGCCCACCCAGGCGGCGCTGGTGCGGCGCTTCGACGTGTCCCGCGCCACCGTGCAGCGCGCCCTCGACGAGCTGCGGCGGGACGGCTGGATCGACTCCCAGCAGGGCCGCGGCTCCTACGTCCTGGACAGGTCGGCACCCCATTCGCAGCCAGGGCCCGCAGGGGTCGAGCTGACCGACCACGTCTACGCCGCCTTCCAGGCCGCCGACGTCAGGCTCGACTCCTTCTCGCTGACCGCGGAGACCCTCAACTCGGCGCTCCAGGAGCCGTTGCGCCGGGTCAGGATGGGCGAGCTGCGGCCGGACTCGATCGGCGTACGGCTGCTGCTCCCGTCCCCGGAGGCGCAGCTCGCGCTGCCCAGGGCGGTGCAGGACGCCGCCGACGAACGGCCCCTGCGCAGGCTCCGCAGGCTGACGATCAGCCAGGCGGACACCCTGCAGAGCGCGGTCGGTGCGCTGGCGGACCTCGGGCACGTGGCCGACGTGACGGTGGAGATCAGGACGGTCCCCCTCACCCCCATGCACAAGCTGTACCTGCTCAACGGCACCGACGCGCTGTTCGGCTACTACGAGGTGGTCCGGCGCAACGTCCCGTTCAGCCGGCGGGAGATCGAGATCTACGACGTCCTCGGTCTGGAGGCGACCCTCTTCCACCACTCCACCGCGGGCGAGGACGGCGCGGGCGCGGAATTCGTCCGCAGCTCGCAGCGCTGGTTCGAATCGCTCTGGTCAATGCTCGCCGAGCCGCTGAGACTCTTCGAGTGACCTCGCACCCGAGCCCAGGAACGACGACGGCCGACACGCTCAAGGAGCTGCTCGCCGCCGCCCACTGCGTCCTCTTCGACTTCGACGGCCCGCTCACCGCCGTGTTCGGCGGCCACAAGGCGACCGAGGTCGCGGCCGCGCTGACGGCCCGCATCGCGTCGTGGCCGCGGGCCCCGGAGGTGACCGACGGCTCCGACCCGATGCAGGTCCTGCTGGACGTGGCGTACGCGTTCGAAGGCTCGGAGCACGACCACAGGGTCGCGGAACTGGACAAGCTGCTCGCCGACCAGGAGGCCATCGCGATCACCTCGGCCAGGCCGACGCCGTACGCGGACTCGCTGGTGCGGCGGCTGGTGGCCCGCGGCAGGTCGGTCGCGGTGACGACCAACAACTCGGCGACGGCGGTCCTGGGCTATCTCGAACTGCGCGGCCTCGCGGTCTGCTTCGGGCCGCACGTGCACGGCAGGGCGGCCGACCCCCGGCTGATGAAGCCGCACCCGTCGTGCGTGCAGGAGGCGATACGCAGCACGGCGGCCGCCCCCGGGCGCTGCCTGATGATCGGCGACTCCCCGCGCGACTACGAGGCCGCGTCGGCGGCCGGCGTCGCCTTCCTCGGATACGCGAGGAACACCAGGAAGCAGCGGCGGCTGGCCGAAGCCGGCGTCGTCCACATGGTCGACTCGCTGGCACCGCTGTTCGAGGCGGCGGCCGCCGTCTAGCGCGCAGCGCCGTACGGCGTCCCGGCGGACCCGCCGCGGCCGCCGTGGCGGGACTACGCTCCACTCCACGCGGCGGCGCGGCGGATGTGGCCGTCAGGTACTTCACCACGCAGTCGAGGGGTTCGGTGACCAGGGGAGTCGCAGCACACACCGCCCCGGTGGGGGCGGACCGGCTGGAGGGTCCGCTCAAGGGCTACCACCACCAGACGTTCGCCGTGCGCCTGGATCCGGGCTCGCCCCTGGCCAGGGAGTTCAACTGGCTCAAGCTCCGCGAGCCGAGGCCCGGGGTCTTCTGGTACGACATGCGGTACTTCCCTTCGGAAGACCTGCTGATGCGCCGGCTGCAGGGCCGGCTGCCGCGTGTCCCGAGGGTGGTCCGCTACCCGGCAAGGGACGGCGTGCTGACCTTCGCCGAGTTCATCGAGGGCGTCACCCTCGACCGGCTGCCCGCCGCCGCGGTGCGGGTGCCCGATCGCCTGCTGCGCCAGGTCGAGGAGCTGTTCGCCGCGATGGCCGCGGTCGACACGGGACCGCTGATCCCGGAAGGCCGCGCGGACTGCGACTGCCCGGCCGGCGCGGCACCCCCCGGTGACCGCGATGCGGCCGGCTTCCTGCACGAGCTGCTGCACTTCACCGTGGTGCACATCTACCTGCCGCACCGGAAGCGGCTGGGCGGGCTGTTCGAGGACCTGGGCGTGAGCGACGGGACGCTGACCGGCCTGCCGGACCGGGCGCCGGGGCTCACCGCCCGCGAGCCCCGCCTGCTGCACGGCGACCTCCACCGCAGGAACCTGGTGGTCGACCGGTGGGGGGCGCTGTGGACCATCGACTGGGAGCTGGCGCTGATCGGCGACCCGCTCTACGACCTGGCCACCCATCTGCACCTGATGGACTACCTGCCCGACCAGGAGCTCGACATGGTCCGCCGCTGGCGGCGGGCCGTCGGCGAGGCGGCGGCCCGCGGCCTGGAGGCGGACCTGCCGCACTACCGCGACTTCAAGCGCGTCCAGTCGGTGTGCACCGACGTCATCCGCGGGGCCGCGCGGCTGGCCGAGGCGCCCGGCCGGGCGCAGCTGCGGCGGGCGGCGACCGCCGTGCACCGGGCGCTGGTCGCGGCACGCGAGCCGCTGGGGATGGAGAAGGTGCTGCCGGCGGTCGCGGTCGAGGCGGCGTTCGAGGCGTGGCTGGCATCCCATGGATGCAGAGTTTCTTAACGATTTACGGTGCGATATTTAAATGGACCTACCGTGTCTGGTCGATGAGACTCGGTCCATGACGCCAGCCCTCCACGTACCGCTCATCACCCCCTTCACCGCCGCGGGCGACATCGCCTACGACGCGCTGGAAGACCTCGCGGGTGAGGTGCTGGCCGCAGGGGCGCAGGGCCTGGTGGCGCTCGGCACGACCGGGGAACCCGAGAGCCTCGATGACGCCGAACGGGGCCGGGTGGTGGAGGTGGTCGGGCGGGTGTGCCGGGCGGCCGGGGCACGGTTCGTGGTCGGGGTGGGAGACGGGCGGCGCGGTCTCGGCGCGTGGACGGCGGCCCCCGACGCGGCCATGGCGACCGTGCCGGCCTTCGTACGGCCGGGTGAGGCCGGGGTCGTCGCGCACTTCACCGCGCTCGCCGCGCGCAGCCCCGTACCCCTGCTCGTCTACCACGTCCCCTACCGCACGGGACAGCCGCTGACCGCCCGCGCACTGCGGGAAGTCGCCGCGATCCCCGGCGTCATCGGCGTGAAGTACGCGGTCGGCGGCATCGACGCCGAGACCGTCGACCTGCTCGGCGACCGCCCTGACGGCTTCGACGTGCTCGCGGGCGACGACGTCTTCGCCCCCGCCCTGCTCGCCCTCGGCGCGACCGGCGTCATCGCCGCCTCCGCCCACCTCGACACCGCGCAATGGGCCGAGCTCACCGCCACCGGCGACCGGGCACTCGGCCACCGGCTGGCCGCACGGGCCGCCGCGCTCTTCCGCGAGCCGAACCCGACTGTGATCAAAGCCGCACTCCACGCCGCCGGCCGCATCCCCACCCCGGACGTACGGCTGCCGCTGCTGCCGGCCGGCCCGGGGGCGCTGGCCGCCGTGCGTCTCGGCACCTGAAACCATTCGCCGCCCGCCCACCGCTGCGGTGATACTCGAACGGGCGGGCACACCCAGCGCCACGGACAGGCGCGACCAGATCGGAGAGACCGCATGAGGATCGGAATCGTCGGAGCGACCGGGCAGGTCGGCGGAGTCGTACGCAAGGTACTGGCGGAACGCGACTTCCCGGTGACGGAGCTGCGGCTCTTCGCGTCCGCGCGGTCCGCAGGGCGCACCCTCCCGTGGGCCGGCGCACCCGGCGGCGAGGTCACCGTCGAGGACGCGGGCACCGCCGACTACACCGGCCTCGACATCGTGATCTTCTCGGCCGGCGGCGCCACCAGCCGCGCCCTCGCGGAGAAGGTCGCGGGCCAGGGCGCCGTCGTGATCGACAACTCCTCCGCCTGGCGGCGGGACCCCGACGTGCCGCTCGTCGTCTCCGAGGTCAACCCGCACGCGCTGGCCGACCGCCCCAAGGGCATCATCGCCAACCCGAACTGCACCACCATGGCCGCGATGCCGGTGCTGCGCCCGCTGCACGACGAAGCCGGCCTGGTGTCGATGGTCGCCACCACCTACCAGGCCGTGTCCGGCTCCGGCCTGTCCGGCGTGGCGGAACTGCACGGCCAGGCCCGCGAGGTCGTCGCCACCGCCGACCGCCTCACCTTCGACGGCGACGCCGTCGCCTTCCCCGCGCCCGGCGTCTACGCCCGCCCCATCGCCTTCAACGTGCTCCCGCTCGCCGGGTCCATCGTCGACGACGGCAGCTTCGAGACCGACGAAGAGCAGAAGCTGCGGCAAGAGACCCGCAAGATCCTGGAGATCCCCGCGCTCAAGGTGTCCGGTACGTGCGTGCGCGTGCCCGTCTTCACCGGGCACTCCCTGCAGATCAACGCCAGGTTCGCGCGCGGGCTCAGCGTCGAGCGGGCGTACGAATTGCTGGCGCAGGCGCCGGGGGTCGAGATCTCGGAGATCCCCACTCCGCTGCAGGCGGCCGGCGGGGACGTGTCCTACGTGGGCCGCATCCGCCGCGACGAGACCGTCGACAACGGGCTGGCCCTCTTCGTGTCCGGCGACAACCTTCGCAAGGGCGCTGCGCTGAACGCCGTCCAGCTCGCGGAGCTCGTCGCGGCCGAGCTGGCCGCCACCGCCTGACCTGCGGTCCGCTTGGCGTGCCCCCCTTGCGGTGGGGTGTCTTCGTGCGGCGCGGCGGTGGCTTGTCGCGCAGTTCCTCGCGCCCCTGAGGGGTGCCCTTGGGGGAGAGGGCAACCATCAGGGGCGCGGGGAACGGCGCGGGCAACCGGCCACCGGGCGGTGGTCCGGGTGCGACAGCAAGAACCCCTTTGGGGCGGCAAACGGCACCCCAGGGGCGGCCGGGGGCGTCAGGGGCCGGGGGACAGGAGGCGGAAGGCGGCGAGGACGGCCTCGGTCTGGAGGTCGACCTGGGTCGGTACGGGCAGCCAGGTCAGCCCGTGCCCCGCAGCCAGCTCGGCCGCCCAACGGCCAAGGCGGCGTTCACCCGATCGGCGTATCCGGACGGCCTCGGGCCCGGCGGAGTCGCCGAGCACCTGGAGCAGCGTCCCCGCCGTACGCAGGGACATCCGGCGGGCGGCGATGTCCAGCGCGGCCACGTGCGCCCGCGACAACCGCACCGGCGACGCGTGCAGCCCTTCCCACTCCTCCGCCACCCGCGGGCCCATCGCGGCGACCCCGTCCGCGATGCGCAGCAGCCGCGCCTCGTTGGCGTCGGGCCGCGGCACCGCCTGCCGCACCTCGGCCAGCATCGTGCGCGTCAGCCCCGTCTGGTGCCGCAGCAGCACCGCGAGGTCGGCGAGGGCGCGGGCCGGGTCGGGGTGCGGGCTGGAGTCCGAGACGCCGGGGCTGGCCCACATGGGCACCTCGAACAGCGCGGTCATCCCGCCGTGAGCGTGCGGCCGTATCCAGGTGGACCGGCTGACGTCCTCGGGCAGGCTGTCGAACTGGCTGCGCTCGCCGGGTTCCGGCATGAGGTAGACGCCGGGTCCTGAGGCCCGCCAGTAGAGGGCGTCGTAGGTGCCGGTCTGCACCGGCACGTCCCGCTCGGCGGACAGTTTGCCGAGCTCCTCCGAGAGCCCCGGCAGGTCCCGGGTGAGCTGGACCCAGCTGCCGCCGATGTCGTTGCCGTGCAGTGAGCACTGCAGCACCGGGCGCAGCTCGTCGATGAGGGCGACCAGTGCCTCGGACTCGGGGAGCTGGTCGTCGGGCGGCCGGATCGAGGGCGCCCATTCGGGCTGCTCGTCGGCGGGCGGCCGGTAGGCGTGCCGGAAGTGCTCTGCGGGGGTGCGGCGGACCGCGGGGCCCGACTCGCTGCGCGAGGTGCCGTCAGGGTCGAGGCACAGCAGGAAGTGCCATGCGGAGCCGGAGCCGACGTGGAGCTGCGGGTCGAGCGCGACGCGCTCGGCGATGCGCAGCGCGCTGGCCCCGCCGACCCGCTCGTCGGAGTGGGGTCCCGCGACGACCAGGACGTTGCGCACCCGGGGCCGGTCGAGGCCGACGGTGAGCAGATGCAGCGGGCGGCCTTCCCGCGACCGGCCTATCACCCGCAGGGTGCACAGGCCCGGCCTGAACCGGACGAACGCGGAGGCCGCTGCGACGACCCCCGCGACGCCCGGATACGCATCGACCGTGGAATGGCTCACGTCCCGTTGGAATTGCTGTCGCCGGTGGTCTCCTTCTTGTCCAGCCGCCTGATGACGATGGTGCTCGCCATGCTGACTCCCCTCTCCTGTCCAAGTCGGTTACTGCGCACGGGAGTTGACTCTTCACCCCGGGTGACTCCCATGCCTTGTCAGAGTCCGGCGGCACGGCGACAGTGTCAAGGAGGGCGACGGGGGAAGGGGCGGGCCGGATGACGGCACTGACGGAGGCGGAAGCCGGCGGCACGGGCGCGGAGTCAGGGCGGCCGCGGATCAAACCGGAACACAGGGCGTATCGCACGGTGGACGGCAATGTGCGGATCGGCAGCGTCATCTACGGCATCGGCGCCGAGGTCGCCGACCCGGACGGCTGGATCTGGACGCTCACCGAGTGCATGGACGGCACCCGCAGCGGTGCGCGGATCGCCGCGGAGGTCGCCGCGCGGCACCCGGCCGCCGTGCGGCCGGAGACGGTCGGGGCGGCCATCGAGGAGCTGCGGCAGGCCGGCTTCGTGGAGGACGCGGCGGCCCCGCTGCCGCCGGGTCTCGCCGAGCGCGACCCGTTGCGGCACGCCCGCGGGGTGGCGCTGCTGCGCTGGATGGACCTCAGCCCGCGCGCCAGCCCCTGGCAGGCCCAGCTGCGATTACGCCACGCCAGCGCGCTGGTCCTCGGCGTGGGCGGCACGGGCGGGGCCGCCGCGCAGATCCTCACCGCGGCGGGTGTGGGGCGGCTGCACGTGGTGGACCCCGACACCGTCGAACTGTCCAATCTCAACCGCCAGTTGCTCTACGGCGAGGCCGACATCGGGCACCCCAAGGCCGACGCGGCGGTGGCCGCGCTCCGCGCCCTCAACTCCGACGCGGAGATCACCGGCGAGCGCCGGGAGATCCGCGGCCAAGACGGTCTCGCGGCGCTGATCGCCGAAGGCCCGCCCTACGACCTGCTGGTGCTCGGCGCGGACCGCCCGCCGGAGATCCGCCGCTGGGCGAACCGGGCCTGCCTGGCGGCGAACCTGCCCTGGGTGGAGGGCGGTTACCGCGGCCCCCTGGTCACCGCGGGCGTCCACGTCCCCGGCTCAGGTGCGTGCTGGGAGTGCCAGCGGGCGGGCGAGTCGGAACGCCGCGACCTGCGCCTCGCACCGGGCCAGGACGAGGCCGCCGCGTCCCCCCGGATGCCGTGGAACCCGGCCAGCGCGGTGACCGCGACCCTCTCCGGCACCCTGGTCGCCCACGCGGCCCTCGCCCTGCTCACCGGAGTCCCCCCGATGGCCCCCGGCTTCCGCTACGGCGTCAACCTCATGTCGCTGGGCGACCCCGTCCTCCAGCGCCACCCCCGCCGCCCCGGCTGCCCCGCGTGCGCCTCCCGGTAGGGCGGCGGACGGGCAGGGGCTACGAGAGCCGGTCCACCGCGGCCAGCACCGTCCTGGCCTGGAGCTCCACCTGGTCGTACACCGGCACCCACCGCGCGTCCAGCACCGAGACGAGTTCCCGAGCCCCGGCGTCGAGCCGCCGTTCGAGCCGGTTGCGCAGCCGCCCCGGCTCTGCGGCCGGGTCCTCGCCGAACGGCTGCTCGTCCAGCAGTCGCAACAGCATCCCTGCCACCCGCAGCGGTATCCGCCGCGAGGCGATGTCGAGCGCGGCGACATGTGCCATCGTCAGCGGCACCGGCGAGTCGACCGCGAGGGCGTCGTAGTCCGCGGCGAGGGCCGCGAACGCGCCGACCGCGTGCTCCACCCCGCGCAGCAGCAGGGCGCCGCCGCCGTCCGCGGTGCCGTGCCGCCCGATGACCGGCAGCGCGCGCTCCAGCGTCGCGGTGAGCGCGGCACCGTCCTTGCGCAGCCGCGCGGCCATCACGCCGACCGCGTGCGAGGGTTCCGGGTGCGGCGCGGGGTCGGCGACCCGCCGGGTGGCCCACATGGGCACCTCGACCAGCGCGGTCAGGCCGCCGTGCCGGTGCGGGCGGCACCAGGTGGAGCCGTTGGCGTTCTCCGGCTCGCTGGCGAACCGCTCCCGCCGGCCGCCGGGCGGCAGCACGTACACGCCGGGTCCCGAGCCCTGCCAGAAGAGCGCGTCGTAGGTGCCGGTCTGCACGGGGATGTCGAGTTCGGCCGCGTACTTCCCGAACGGCTCGGCCAGGCCCGGGATGTCGGAGGTCAGCTGCACCCAACTGCCGCCGACGTCGGTGCCGTGCAGCGAGCACTGGAGGAAGGGCCGCAGCTCGTCGATGACCGCCAGCAGCGCGTAGGTCTCGGGGAGTTCGTCGCCCGGGGCGCGGAAGGACCCCGCCCACTCGGGCTGTTCGCTGACCGCCGGCCGGTAGGTGTGCCGGAAGTGCACCGCGGGCGGCCGGGGTCCCGCCGGGCCGGTCTCGTTGAGCGCGGTGCCGTCAGGGTCGAGGCAGAGCAGGAAGTCCCAGGTCAGATCGGCGTCGGCCTGCCGCCGGCGGTCGGCGACCGCCTGCTCGGCCAGCCACAGCACCGTGCCGCCGCCGGCCTGCTCGTCCGGGTGCGGCCCGGCGACCACCAGCACGTGCCGCCTGCCGTGCCCCACCGACAGCAGCCACAACGGGCGCCCGGTCCTGGACTCCCCGGCCAGCCGCATCCTGACGAGGTCGGGGTGCCGGGCGCTGAGCACGCGGGCCGCCGCCGCGACACCGGACACGGTCGGATACGCGTCTGGCCCGCGCATGACGGCTCCTCCTCGGCTGGGCGGCTCTTCAGCTGTTCGACGGTGGTGCCGTTCGCGTCCCTGTGACGCCTGTTCGGCGTCCGTGCCGTGCCCGTCCCGACACCACTGCCACGCGGGTGGGCCGCGGGCACGGCGGAACCGACAGTGCGCCCCCGCGGGGACCGCGGGCGCGCCTGCTCAGACTCTGCGGGTCACTGCCGGGTGTCAAGGGCGCCCCGGCCGGCCCCGGCCACCCGGGACCGCTCGATGTCCGGCCCGCGGTACATCCGCTCGGGGATCCGCGCGAGCGTCGACTCGTGCACCCGCGGGCCGAGCCCGTACAGCTGCTGGAAGCTCATGATCAGCGGGCGCCAGCGGTCCGGGTCGATGCGGTCGCCGCTGCCCGCGAGCCGGATCTCCTCGTGCACCAGCACCCGCTGGATCCGCACCTCGAAGACGATGATGCCGCCGCGCTGCGCCGGGTCGTCGTCGGCCAGCGGGTGGGTGGCCTCGACCACGGCCTCCATCGCCACCGGGCACTCCGCGGCCCGCGGCGGCCCGACGGTCTCCGACGCCACCGCCGTCAGCCCGGCCCGGCCGAACTTGTCCCCCTCGTGGCGGTAGCCGCGCTCCGCCTTGCCGCCGGGTACGGGGTTGCGCCCCGTGGTCAGCGCCAGCCGGTCCACCGCGGCGGCCAGCCCGTCGTCGGGCAGGTTCAGCACGCACTCCCGCTCCCGCAGCAGATTCCGGGCCGTCTGCGACCGGGCCCCGAGCCCGAGCATGCAGCGCCATCCCAGCCAGAAGGCCGACGACATGGGCGCCAGGTTCGCCGTCCCGTCCTCGTTGGCGGTGGACAGCAGGACGACGGGCGTGCCGAAGTAGAGGATGCCGGGCTCGATGCGGGTGTGGTCGATCACCGCGGTGTTCTGTGAGGTCATGAGCCCAGCCTGCCCCGCGCGCGGGCCCCGGGCTGGCGGTTTTCGGACGGTGCGTCCCGCGCCCCCTGCGCCGCCCGCCGGCCCGCTCGGGCCGCCGCCGTGGTGTGGTGCGCGGGGCTGACCAGGGCCTCGAAGGCACGGGTTCCGGCCAGTTCGCGGGACCTGCGCCCGCGCTGCCGGAACCGCCCGACCACCGGGACACGTGCGCGCGACGGACGATCCCACGCATGATCCGCTCCCCGGTGGCGCCGCGGGTCCCGTCGACCCGCTCCTCACCTCCGTGCCGGACGGGACCGCCCGCACCCGACACGGTCACCTTCGCGACTTCCGCTCCGTCGTAAGGTCGGCGGACCGCGACGAGCGAAGGTGATCATGGACGAGCACGACGGCCTCGACCTGCTGGCGCAGCGGTTCGAGGCGGAACGGCGGCGGCTGACCGCCCTCGCCCACCGGATGCTCGGTTCCGCGGCCGAGGCCGAGGACGCCGTCCAGGAGGCCTGGCTGCGGCTCGCCCGGGCGGACGCGGCCGGCGTCGGCAACCTCGCGGCCTGGCTCACCACGGTGGTCTCCCGGCTCTGCCTCGACGCCCTGCGCGGCAGGGCCGCCCGCCGCGAGGACCCGGTCGGCGAGCACCCGCCCGATGTCGTACTGGACGGGGACGGGCCGCAGGAGGAGGCGCTGCTCACCGAGTCGGTGGGGCGCGCGCTGCTGGTGGTCCTGGACACGCTCGGGCCGGACGAGCGGGTCGCGTTCGTCCTGCACGACAGCTTCGCCGTGCCCTTCGACCGCATCGGGCCCGTCGTCGGGCGCACGCCGAGCGCGGCGAAGAAGCTGGCCAGCAGGGCGCGGGCCAAGGTGCACGGCACGCCGGCTGCGGGCGTGGAGGCGGCGCGGGCGCACCGGGCGGTCGTCGAGGCCTTCCTGGCCGCCGCCCGCGGCGGGGACATCGCAGAACTGCTCGCCGTCCTCGCGCCCGACGTGGTCAGGCGGGCCGACCCCGCGACGCTCCCCGAGGGGTCCGCGGCGCTGGTGAGGGGCGCCCGCGCGGTCGCGCAGGAGACGTCCCTCCTGAGCAGCCGGGCCCGTTACGCCGCCCCCGTGCTCCTCGACGGCGCCGTCGGCATCGTCGTGGCCCCCCGCGGCAGGCTCGCCCTGGCCCTGACGGTCCAGGTCACCGGCGCCCGCATCTCGTCGTACGAGGTGATCGCCTCCCCGGCCCGCCTCCGGGCGATGCGGGTGGCGCTGGCGCCGTGAGCCCCGGGGGACGCCGGCACACTGCCGTCGGCCGGGCGGCGGACCGCGGGCGTACTGCCCCTCGTGGACAGCCCCGCGTACCTCGTCGTGTCCGGCCTGCCCGGCAGCGGCAAGAGCACCCTGGCCCGTGACCTGGCCGCGCGGCTCGGGCTCGCGGTGATCGACAAGGACGTCATCCTGGAGTCGCTGTACGAGTCGCTCGGCGTCGGTCCGGAGCCCTGGCGCCACCGGCTCAGCCGGGCCGCCGACGACGTCCTCTTCGCGCAGGCCGCGCTGACGCCCCGCGGTGCTGGACGACTGGTGGCACCACGGCACCGCCCCTGACCGCCTGCACCGGCTGCGCGGGACGGCCGGCGGCCGCCTCGTCCAGGTCCACTGCGACTGCGAAGTCGCCGTCGCCGCCCGCCGCTTCGAGGCCCGCAGGCGCCACCCCGGGCACCTGGACGCGGTGCACACCCCGGAGCAGGTCGCGGAACGCGTCGCCGCGGTCCGGGCGTCCCACCCCGGCCCACTCGACCTCGAAGGGCCGCTGCTGAGGGTCGACACGGGCGGCGGCGCCCCCGTCGACACCCGGGCGCTCGCCGCCGAGGCCGCCGCGCTGCTCGACGGCTGAGGGCCGTCCCAGGACGCGGCGGCAGGACCGGCACGCGGCATCCGACCCCGCGGCGCGCCCGCGCCGGGCCGTCCTGGTGCGGGCTGCCGGGCCGGGTCCCCCGCTCGGCGCCCGGCGGGGAAGGGGAGGACGGGACCGCCCCGGGGCCTCACCCCACGCGTTCCGCGAGGAAGTCCTCCCAGGTCCTGGTGCCGGTGTCGGCGCCTTCCAGGGTGAGGTTGGCCCCGGTGCGGTAGGCGCGGCCGGTCCTGCCGGGGAAGGGGCAGGGCAGCAGGGGGCGGCGCTTCGCGTGGGCGGTGAGGTAGGTGCGCAGCAGGTCCGCCATCGGGTAGACGGTGGGTCCCGCGAGGTCGGGCACCCGGCCCGCGGGCTCGCCGAGGGCCAGTTCCGTGATGCGCGCGGCGACGTCGCGGACGTCGACCGGCTGGAGGCGCAGGCCGGTGGGGACCGGGACGACCGGGAGCTTCGTCATGCCCTTGGCCATCGTGAGGGCCAGGTCGTGGAATTGGGCGGCGCGCAGGATCGTCCACGGCAGGCCGGAGCCGGTGACCGCGCGCTCGGCGGCGAGCTTGGTCCGCAGGAAGCCGAGCGGCACCGTGTCGGCGCCGATGACCGAGATGAGGACCAGGTGCCGCACATCCGCGGCGACGGCGGCGCGCACCAGGTTGCGGGTCGCCTCGTCGTCGCCCTTGTTGCTGCCGGCCAGGTGCACCACCGTGTGGACGCCTGCGACGGCTGCCGCGGTGCCGGTGTCAGCGAGCAGGTCGCCGGTCACGTGTTCCACGCCGTCGTCGGCCGACTCGCGGCGGTGCCTGCTGAGCACCCGCACGGTACGGCCCGCGTCGCGCAGCATCGGCAGGACGTGGCGGCCCAGGGTGCCGGTGCCGCCGGTGAGGAGGAGGGGCGGGTTCTGTGTCATGGGGGTCATGGGGTGCTCCTTGGATTCGCTCGGTGAGGGCGCGTTATTTTGGTGACCCGCGGCGGAAGAGGAACGTGACCGATGGACGACGACGCGGCTCTGGCCTGGCGTTTCGAGGAGCAGCGGCCCCGGTTGAGGTCGGTGGCTTACCGCATGCTCGGCTCGGTGGGGGAGGCCGACGACGCCGTGCAGGAGGCCTGGCTGCGGCTGAGCCGGGCCGGCGCCGAAGGGATCGAGAACCTGCCCGCGTGGCTGACGACGGTGGTCGGCCGGCTGTGCCTGAACATGCTGCGGGCGCGCGACAACCGGCGTGAGGACCCGCTCGACGGCGCCGTGCCCGAGCCCGAGGACGTCGCCGACCCGGAGCGGGAGGCGGTGCTCGCCGAGTCGGTGGGCCTGGCGATGCTGGTGGTGCTGGACACGCTGGCGCCCGCGGAACGCGTCGCTTTCGTGCTGCACGACATGTTCGCCGTGCCCTTCGACGAGATCGGGACGCTCATCGAGCGCACGCCGATCGCCGCCCGCCAGCTCGCCAGCCGGGCCAGGCGCCGGGTCAAGGGCGCCCCGGCGGCCGCGGGGGACACGGCACTGACCGGGCAGCGGCGGCTGGTCGAGGCCTTCCTCGCGGCCTCACGCGGCGGCGACCTCGATGCCCTGGTGGCGGTGCTCGACCCGGACATGGTGCTGCACGCCGACCGCTCCGCGGGCCCGACACCCGAGCCGATCGACGTCCGCGGCAACCGGCGGATCGCCCAGGGCGCGATGCTGGCGTCCGGCCGTATCCCGTTCACCGAACCGGCCCTGGTCAACGGCCGCGTGGGCCTGGTCATGGCACCCTACGGGCGGCTCCGGCTGGTCCTGGCCTTCACCTTCGCCGGCGGCCTGATCACCGGGATCGACGTCGTCGCCGACCAGGACCGGCTGCGGGACGTGACGATCGAGGTGCTGTAGGAGTCGCGCGCAGGTCACGGGAGCACACGGGCGGGGCCGGGCGTAACCCGGTTGCGGGCCGCGGGGGCCGTGGCGATCATCCCTGGGTGACGTCACATGAGGGTGAGGACGGCCGCGCGGGTATCGACGCGGCCCTGGTGCAGCGGCTGATAGCGGCCCAGTTCCCGCAGTGGCGGGGGCTGCCGGTGCGGCCGGTCGCGGTCGACGGGTGGGACAACCGCACCTACCGGCTCGGCCGCGACATGACCGTACGGCTGCCGACGGCGGCCGGTTACGTGCCCGCGGTCGAGAAGGAGAACACCTGGCTGCCGGTGCTCGCGCCGCACCTGCCGGTCCCGGTGCCGCCGGTGCTGGCGAAGGGCGAACCGGGCGAGGGCTACCCCCATCCCTGGTCGGTGCGCGGCTGGCTGGCCGGCGAGACCGCGTCGGTGCCCGGCCGGATCGGCGACCTCACCGGCTTCGCCGTCGCACTCGGCGAATTCCTGCTGGCGCTCCAGGCCGTCGACCCGGCGGGCGGCCCGGCTGCGGGCGCGCACAGCTTCCAGCGGGGGGCGCCGCCCGCCTTCTACGACGGCGAGACGCGGGCCGCGCTGGACACACTGGGCGGCCTGGTCGACACCGCACGGGCGACGGCGGTCTGGGACGCGGCGCTGGCGGCCGGCTTCACGGGCCCGCCGGTGTGGTTCCACGGCGACATCGCGGGCGGCAACCTGCTGGTCGAGGGCGGCCGGCTGGCCGCCGTCATCGACTTCGGCACCTCGGGTGTCGGCGACCCCGCCTGCGACCTGGTGATCGCCTTCACCCTCTTCTCGGGGGAGAGCCGGGACGCCTTCCGCCGCACGGTCGCCAAGGACGGGGGGATGTGGGCGCGGGCGCGCGGCTGGGCGCTGTGGAAGGCGCTGATCAGCATGGCGCAGTTCCGCGCCACCGATCCGGCGCTCGCGGCCGAGCACGGCCGGGTGATCCACGAGGTGCTGGCCGACCACGCTGCGGCCGCGGCACCCGTCATCTGACCCCGGGGCCGGCGCGGGTCAGGGCGCCTCGCCGCGGGCGGCGAGGGTGTCGCCCAGGCCGGTGCGGCGGTAGCGCATCTCGTGGCGGTGCCGGGTCGCGCTGACCAGGCCGGTGTCCCGCAGCACGGACAGGTGCTCCGAGACCGTCGCGGGCGCGAGGCCGTGGCGGTGGGCCAGCCAGCCGGTGGTGGCGGGTTCCGTCAGCCCGGTCAGCAGCCGGGCCCGGGTCCTGCCGATCAACCGGGCCAGCGCGGCGTTCCCCGCCCTCGTACCTGCGGCCGGCTGCCACAGGTTGCCGATGCCGCGGGCCGGATAGATCAGGGTGGGCTGCCAGGGCGCGTCCAGGACGACCACCACCTGGTCCCACTTGAAGGCGCTCGGCATCAGCACCAGGCCCTCGCCGTGCAGGTCGCGGTGGTCGTCGCCGCCGTGCTCCCGGGTCAGGACGCCGTCGTGCCAGCGCACCGAGGGGTGCAGTTCGGCGAAGAGCCGGTCGAGGCCGCCGTCGGCGAGCCGCCGGGCCTGGTAGGCGACGTCCGTTTCGAGCAGCGCCCTGGTCCTCGGCCAGTACGGCTCGACCAGGGCCTGCCACGCGGCCGCCACCAGGTCCGACAGCAGCGCCACGGTGTCGGCCGGATCGCCGTCGAGCAGCAGCCGGCCGGTGGCGGTGGCCGCCGCGCCGGGCGTCTCGGCGAGCGACCTGGCGATCTCCGCGCGGGCCTGCCGCGGGGGCGTTGCGGCGATCCGCGCGAGGTCGTCGGCGAAGGAGTCGACCGCCCCCTGCGGGGGCGGCGCCAGGAAGTCGGGGGTGTAGCCGCGGCGGGGCTGGAGCAGCACGAGCGGCCGCAGGTCGAGGGCCCCGAGCCGCGGCTGTACGTCGGCGAGCCAGCGCCGGTGGTGCCCTGGCGGCTGCGGGCCGGTCGCGACGCGGACCGCGGCGAGCGTCTCGAAGGCCGGGGAGTAGGCGAACCGGCACCGCAGCAGGTCGGCGGGGCCGAAGCGGAGCGTGCTGATGGCGTGGCCTCCTGGGCGGTGCGGTGCCGCGGGACGCCCGGGGTCGCGTCCGCGGGAGGCCGCGTCCGGGTTCCGCGGTGCCGGGGTGGGGCGTGGCGGGCGGGCGGCAGGGGCGCGGCGCGGGTGGCGGCGGCGCCCTCACCGTACCGCGGTGATTCGGCGAGAACCGAATCACTGGTGCGCCTCGCGAGCCCGCTCGCAGGATGGCGGACGTCGCCGGGACACCGGCAGGCACCGGCACAGCACAGGCAGGAGCGTGGGACGTCATGACCACCGCAGCACAGCAGGCAGCCGCACCCCCGGCGGACTGGGAGCGCCGCAACGCCGACCTGTGGGCGTCGCTCGACGGCCGCACGGCAGAGGACTTCCGCGCCGCCATGGACGAACTGGTCGGCGAACTGCCGGACGGCGACCCCACCGCGCTCTTCGAGCGGGCCGCCGCCTGGGACTCCACAGGCCACTCCGACCGCGCCGTCCCCCTCTACCGCGCCGCCCTCGACGCCGGTGTCGGCGGCGAGCGGCGGCGGCGCTCGGTCATCCAGATGGCCAGTTCGCTGCGCAACCTGGGCCGCCCGCAGGAGAGCGTCGAGCTGCTGACCGCGGAGCGCGCCGCGGGCCACGACCACCTGGACGACGCGATCGCCGCCACTCTCGCCCTCGCGCTCACCGACCTCGGCCGCGCCCGCGAGGCCGTCTCGGTGGCCGTCGGCGCCCTGGGCCCCCACCTGCCGCGCTACCAGCGCTCGATGGCCAACTACGCCCGCCTGCTGGTCGAGCCCGACCCGGAAGGCTGACCGCCGGTGCGCGTGATGACCTGGAACGTGTGGTGGCGCTTCGGGCAATGGCAGGAGCGCCGGGAGGCGATCCTCGCCGTACTCGACGAGCTGCGGCCCGACGCCGTCGGACTTCAGGAGGTGTGGGCCCGCGGCGGTGAGAACCTCGCGGGCTGGCTCGCGGAACGCCTCGGCATGCACTGGACCTGGGCCGCCTCGGCCGCGCCCGAGCGCTGGCAGGGCCGTATCGGGGACAGCGCGGTCGACGTCGGCAACGCGGTGCTGAGCCGGTGGCCCGTCGTGGACCGTGCCACGGTCCGGCTGCCGGCGCCCGGCGGCCGGGACGACGGACGGCTCGCCCTGTTCGCGATGCTGGACGCCCCCGGCCACCGGGTGCCCTTCTTCACCACGCACCTGAGCAGCGGCATCGACGAGTCGGCGCTTCGCTGCCGCCAGGTCGCCGCCCTGGCCGGCTTCGTCGCCGCGCACCGCGGCAGCGGCCCCTTCCCGCCGGTGCTCACCGGCGACTACAACGCCTGGCCCGACTCCGACGAGATGCGCCTGCTCGGCGGCTACCGCACCGCTCCCGCCGTCCCGGGCCAAGTGCTGCTCGACGCCTGGGAGTACGCCGACCCGGCCGCGCCCGCGGCCACCTGGGACACGGCGAACCCGCTCACCGCGCACGTCCTCGACCCCAGCCTGCGCTGCGACTTCGTGCACGTCGGCCCGCCGGGCGACGGCGGCGTCGGCCACGTCCGTGCCGTGGCCCGCGCCGCCGACGCCCCCGTGGGCGGGGTGTGGCCCTCCGACCACTTCGCGGTCGTCGCCGACCTGGCGGCGGCCCCCGCGGGGAGCACCTCCTGAGGGGCGACCTGCGGGAGCCGCGCGATGACGCATGCTCATCGTCCGCCGTCCGCCGTCCGCCGTCCGCCGTCCGCCGCCGGGCCCGCGGCTGACCACCGCAGGCCGGAACCGCGGCCGCCGTCCCGTACCCGGGGTGCCGGACCGCGCCCCTACCCCGGGAGCGGTATGACGTCGGCGACCACGCAGCTGACGTTGTCGGGGCCGCCCGAGTCGTTGGCGAGGGCGACGAGTTCGCGGGTCGCCTGCCCGGGTTCCGCCGCCGCGGCGAGCACCCGGTGGATCTCGTCGGTCGTCACGACCGCCGAAAGGCCGTCGGAGCACAGCAGGTAGCGGTCATCCGCCCGTACGTCGTGCAGGCGCATGTCGGGCCTGCCGTCGGCCCCCGCGCCCAGGGCGCGCACCAGCATCGACCGCTGGGGGTGGGAGGCGGCCTCCGCCTCGGTGATACGCCCCTCGTCGAGCATCGACTGCACCACGGTGTGGTCGTGCGTGATCTGGAACAGCTGCCCGTCGCGCAGCAGATGGACCCGGCAGTCGCCGATGTGGACGAGTGCCAGCTGCGATCCGGTCCAGAGCATCGCGGTGAGCGTGGTGCCGGCCTCCTCCGGCGCGGCGCCGGGTCCCGCGACGGCGCCGACGGCCCGCGCGGCCTGCTCGACGGCGTCCTCCAGGATGCCGAGCAGGTCGCCGCCCGGGAGGCCGCCGGCCTCCAGGTGCTTGAGCGCGCCGATCGCGGCCGCGCTCGCCGAGGCGCCCGCGCTGCCGCAGCCGTCGGCGACGGCCAGCAGCCGGGATCCGGCGTGGACGGTGTCCTGGTTGCTCTCGCGGACCAGCCCCCGGTCGGACAGGGCGGCGTAGCGGAGGGCCAGGTGTTCGTTGACAGCAGACATGGCGGGGTCCTTCCGTGACAGGTGGTCGACGAGGAAGGAGGCGAGGTCCCGGCGGGCCGCGGTGTCGGCCTCGACCTGCGCCCAGAAGGCGCGGATCTCCCGTGCGGCCACGGGCGCGTCCAGTGCGCAGACGCCCTTGATGCGGGCCAGCGGCATCCCCAGCCGGCGGAGCCAGGCGACGAGCCGGGCGCGTTCCAGCTGCTCGGGGGCGTAGAAGCGGTATCCGGTCGCGGGGTCGACGCGGGCGGGGGCCAGCAGCCCCAGCTCGTCGTAGAGACGCAGCGCCTTCGGCGACAGCCGGGACGCCCTCGCGAACGCCCCGATGGTCAGCAGCCCCATGCTCGCTCCTCCTCGTGCCGGGCGTTCTCGCCCGGCCCTGCCGATGCTGCGGCCTGCCCCAAGGTGAAGGTCAACGCCCAAGCGGAGCCGCGATCGCGTGGGCCCGCAGGCGGGTCCCGCCCGGCCCCGCCGTCTGGGATACGCTACCTTCCTGTTAGTCACTAACGAGTTGATGGACACTCACAGATCATCGGATGCTGACCGATCGACAGGTACCTGCGGAGCAGCAGCCGCCGGCGGATCGTCAGACACTCACAGGCAGGGGAGCGGTATGGGCACGCAGACCGGCAGGACCGCGCTGGTGACCGGCGCCTCACGCGGCATCGGACGGGCCATCGCGGAGCGTCTCGCCGCCGACGGCGCGACCGTGGCCGTGCACTACGGCCACAGCGAGTCGGCGGCGCGGGAGACGGTCGCCGGGATCGAGCGCGCCGGCGGGCACGCCTTCGCCGTCGGCGCGGAACTCGGCGTGCCGGGGGATATCGACACCCTCTTCGCCGGCCTGGAGAGCGGGCTGGCGGGGCGGCCGCTCGACATCCTGGTCAACAACGCCGCCGCGGCCCCGGCGGGCCCGATCGAGACGGACACCCCCGAGCGCTTCGACCAGCTCTTCCAGGTGAACGTCAAGGCGCCCTACTTCGTCATCCAGCGGGCCCTCCCGCTGCTGCGCGACGGCGGCCGGGTCATCACCCTGTCCTCGGTCGTCACCCGGGCGGGCAACCCCGGCCAGACCTCCTTCGCCATGGGCAAGGCCGCCCTCGAGGCGATGACGCTCAGCCTGGCCTGCGCCTTGGGCGGCCGCCGGATCACCGTCAACGCCGTCGCCCCCGGCATCACCAGGACCGATGCGAACACCGCGTTCTTCGAGGCCCTGGGCCGTGAACTGGAGGACCACCTCGTCGGTCTCACGGCGCTCGGGCGGCTGGGCAGGGCCGAGGACGTCGCCGACACCGTGGCCTTCCTCGCCTCCGACGACGGCCGCTGGATCACCGGCCAGGTCCTCGACGCCAGCGGCGGCCTCCACCTCGGCGCCCGGGTCTGACGCGGCGGCCGTCCCGCCGCGGAATTCCGTACGGCGGGCCTCAGCCGGCCTGGCCCACCGCGACCGTGTCCCCGGTCCTGACGACGCCGGGCTCGACGACCTCCAGATAGACGCCGAGGCAGGACAGCGGCCCCAGGGTGAGCACCGGGATCCGGTGCTCACGGGCCACCGCACGCATGATGCCCGGGTCGGCGGGCAGTTCGTCGTGCCCCAGGGTGGGGACCACGCACCGGGGCGTGGGCAGGGTGACACGGAAAAGGGCCTCGCCGATCCGCAGTTCGCCGCCGAGCCAGGCGTCCTCGGGGAAGCCGGGGGCGCCGGGCACATCGACCACCAGGTTCGGCCGGAATCTGCGGGCGTCGAAGTCCCCCTCGGGCCGGACCGCGCGCAGCCGCTCCAAGGCGGCCGTGGTGACCAGGTGGACCATCCCGAAGTCGTAGAAGGTCCCGGCGGCGACCTGGCCGGAGGTGACGGTCTCGCCGGTCTCGTCGACGAACGCGCGCTTCCGCGCGGCCTCCGGCACACCGCCCTCGTACTCGGGGACGGCGCGCTCCAGCACCCCGTCGCGCGGCGGGCTGTCCGACACCGACACCTGGCGGCCCAGCAGCTCGGACAGCCGCTTGTCCAGCTCGTCGTCACCGCAGTGCAGGGCGGTGCCGCAGGGAAGCTCCACCAGGGCCGTGCCCGACCCGGCCGTCCGGCTCCTGCAGCGCAGCAGCGGGCCCCACTTGCGGGGGTGCTTGGCGCTGCCGACCGCCCCGTCGCCGTCGACCACCGCGAACCCGCGGTCGCCCGCCAGCCCCCGCTCGGTGACGCGGACGGCGGCCAGGTCCTCGCCGAGCATGGACTTCACCGGATACCTGCGCAGCCCCACCACTGTTCCCATGCCGGGATTATGCGGCGCCGTCCGCCCGCGGTGGCATGCTCTGCCCTGCCGCGGAGGCGCCGCGGCGCTTGCGCGGGGCGGCGGAGCGCGGCGGCTGGGCGCGCATGTGGTCGCGTACGCGGGTCATGACCTCGCCGAGGCGGCGCAGGTCGTCGGCGGCCAGCGGATCGACCAGCATGCCGCGCACCACCTGGACGTGGCCGGGCAGCACGCGGTCGACCAGCGCCCGGCCGTCGTCGGTGACGGCGACCAGGACGGCCCGGTCGTCGTCGGGGCTCGGTTCGCGGGTGACCAGGCCGGCCTTCTCCAGCAGGCCCGCCTGGTAGGTCAGGCCGCTGCGGCTGTAGACGACGCCGTCGGCCAGCTGGGTCATGGTCAGCGGTCCCGGGGCGTGGGCGAGGCGGGCCAGCAGCTCGAACTGCACGTAGCTGATGCCGCCCTCGGCGCGCAGCTGCCGTTCGACCTGGTGCTGGAGCAGGCTGACGGCCTCCATCAGCACGAAGTAGGCGTCCAGCTGGTCCGGTTCGAGCGGCTGGACGCCCTCGGCGCTGGCGCCCGTGTCGGGCCGGCTGTCGGTCATCCGCTCACGCTACCCGGTCCGAATTCGCAGCAGTGTGACCCGCCTCACCCGCGTTCCGGGTTGCTTCGAAGTCGAAGCGAGTTAGGGTTCTCTTATGTGCTTCAACTTCGAAGCAGCAATCGAGGAGTCCTCATGAAGGCAGTGCGTTACCACTCCCACGGCGACAGCGACGTCCTGGTGTACGAGGAGGTGGACCGCCCGGTGGCGGGTGCCGGGCAGGTGGTGGTGCGGGTGACCGGCACCGCGTTCAACCTGCTGGACGCCGCGATCCGCGGCGGCCTGCTGGAGCAGGTGTTCCCTGTGGCGCTCCCGCACATCCCAGGACACGACATGGCCGGCGTCATCACCGAGGTCGGAGAGGGTGTGCACGGCTGGAGCGTCGGTGACGCGGTGGTGGCCTTCCTGCCGCCGGTCGGGCCCGGCGCCGCCGCCGAGTACGCGGTCGCACCCGCCGATGTGCTGGCCGCAGCTCCCCGCACGGTCGAGCCGGCCGACGCGGCGGCGCTGCCCTCGGTCGGACTGGCCGCCTGGCAGGCCCTTTTCGAGCACGCAGGGGTGAAGGCCGGGCACAGCGTCCTCATCGACGGCGCCGGTGGCGCGGTCGGCGGCTTCGCCGTCCAGCTGGCCAAGCAGGCCGGCGCCACGGTGACCGCGACCACGGGACCGCGCAGCCGCGACCGGGTCCGCTCCTACGGCGCGGACCGGATCGTCGACCGCACCGACGGGCCCGCGTCCCGGACGCAGGCCGGGCAGCGGTTCGACGCGGTGCTGCACCTGGCGCCGAGCACCGCGGACCTGGAGACCACCCCGGAGGACGAGATCGCCCGGCTGGTGGACCTGGTCGCCGACGGCGGGGCCTTCGTCAGCACCACCGTGTCCGGTCCGCAGGACCCGGGCCGCGGGGTCAGGGCGGTGCGGGTCTTCACCCGCAGCGACGCCGCCCAACTGGCCGAGCTTGTCGCCCGCGTCGACGCAGGCGACCTGCGGATCCACGTGGCGGAACGGCGCCCGCTGGCGGACCTGCCCGCCGTCCACGAGCAGGCCGCGGCCGGCCGGCTGGCCGGCAAGACCGTCCTGATCCCGGCCTGATCCCGGCCTGATCCCGTCCTGAATCGGCAGCGGCCGGCCCGGGCGACGCACGGGCCGACCCCCGCCGCGGCCGTCCCCGGCGGGGGAGTGCGCGCGCCGTCCTCGTGCGTCACCGCCGGGAGGGCGGGCGCCGTTTGCCAGTTGCAAGCAGCTTGCTTGCAATAGTTAGCGCAGTGGTGCACTCTCGAACGTATGGCGTCACTCAAGGTCGGCAACGTCGGCGAGTATCTGCGGGATCAGCGGCGGAGTGCGCAGCTGAGCCTGCGGCAACTGGCGGAGGCGGCCGGTGTGTCGAATCCGTATCTGAGCCAGATCGAGCGGGGGCTGCGGAAGCCTAGTGCCGAGATTCTCCAGCAGCTCGCGAAGGCGCTGAGGATCTCCGCCGAGACGTTGTACGTCCAGGCGGGAATCCTCGACGCGCGGGACCGGGACGAGCTGGAGGTGCCGGCGGCGATCCTGACGGACCCGTCGATCAACGAGCGGCAGAAGCAGGTACTGATCCAGATCTACGAGTCCTTCCGCAAGGAGAACGCCGCCGCGGGGGAGTCGCGGGCGGCAGAGGACCTGGCCCAGGACGTAGCAGAGGCAGAGGCGGGTGGCCGCGAGGCGTCCGCCGCCGTACGGGAGGAAACCGGAAAATGACCATCACCGACGACATCGTGAAGAGCCTGCGCAACCCGACCCCGCTCTACGCGGTGGCAGGCACCGCGGACCTGGCGGCCGAGAAGCTGCGCGAGGTGCCCGCCCTGATCGGGAAGCTGCGTGAGCAGGCCCCCGAGCACATCGAGAAGATCAAGGGCACCGACCCGAAGGTCGTGCAGGGACGGGTCACCGCGGGTGCGAAGGACGCGCAGGCGAAGCTGTCCGAGACGTACCGCGAGATCGACCTCAAGGCGTTCAAGGAGATGCCGGACTTCAAGAAGCTCGGCGAGTCCGTGCAGGACCTGGCGCTCCAGGGCGTCGGCCGGGCCACCGGTTACGCCGTGAAGGCCCGCGAGACCTACGACGAGCTGGCCGAGCGCGGCAAGGGCGCCGTGGCGACCTGGCGCGGCGAGACCGCCGACCAGGTGGTCGGGATCGCCGCCGCCGTCGAGCCGGACAAGGCGCCGCCCGCGGCGAAGCCCGCCCCCGCCGCCCGCAAGGCGCCGGTGCGCAAGCCCGCCGCGAAGAAGGCCGACAAGACGGCCGAGTAACAGCGCGAAAGGGCCGGGCACGCATCGCGTGCCCGGCCCGTTGTACGCGTACGGCCGGTACGGTTGCGGGTGGGACCGGCGGCGAAGGACGGCGGACGACGAAGGCGGGTGGACGCGTGCTGATCACACAGTTCTTCGGGGTGGTCGCCCTGATCTCCTGGGCGCTCTTCCTCCTGGCGGTGTTCGCGTTCGTCGACGCCGCCGTGCACCGCGAGGACGCGTATCGCGCGGCGGGCAAGCAGAAGAAGAGCTTCTGGCTGATCATCCTCGGCATCTCGGCCGTGGTGATGAAGCTGTTCCCGATCCTGTCGTTCCTGCCGGTGATCGGCCTGGTCGCGGTGATCGTCTACATGGTCGACGTCCGCCCCGCGGTCCGTGAGGTCAGCGGTCGCGGCGGCGCCCAGCGCCGGCTGCTCGGGCGCGGCGGGCGCAACAACCGCAGCAGCAGCAGCGACGGACCCTACGGCCCCTACAACGGCAGGCGCTGACGCCCTGCGCACCGCACGGGGCCCGGCGCACCGGGCCCCGGTTCTCCCCCGGGGCAGCCGTCAGGGCTGCAGTCCGGTCCGCTCCAGCAGGACGATCGCCACGTCGTCGGTCAGCTCGCCGCCGTTCAGCTCGCGCACCTCGGTGACGGCGGCGTCGAGCAGCGAGTCGCCGTGCAGGCCCGCGGCCAGCAGCCGGGAGACCAGCCGCACCATGCCGTCCTCCTCCAGCCGCTGGGTGCCCACGCCGATCCGGCCCTCGATCAGCCCGTCGGTGTAGAGCATCAGCCGCCATTCGCCGTCCAGCGCGACCGGTACGGGCTGCCACTCGGCGAGCGCGTCGGGCAGCAGGCCGAGCGCCGGACCGCCGTCCTCGTGCGCCAGCAGCCGCGGCACCCGTCCGGGTCCCGCGAGCAGCGGCGCCGGATGGCCCGCCAGGTAGAGGTCCGCGCCGTCGCCGTCGGGGGCGATGTCCAGCGCGCAGAGCGTCGCGAATATCTCGTCGTCGGCCCGCTCGTGCACCAGCACCTGCTGGAGCGTGCGCAGCAGCGTGTCGCCGCCCAGGCCGGCGAAGGTCAGCGCCCGCCAGGCGATGCGCAGTTCGACGCCGAGGGCCGCCGCGTCCGGCCCGTGGCCGCAGACGTCGCCGATCATCGCGTGCACCACGCCGTCTGAGGTGCGGACCGCGTCGTAGAAGTCGCCGCCGAGCAGCGCGCGGCTGCGCCCCGGGCGGTAGTGCGCGGCGAAGCGCAGGTCGGCGCCGTCGAGCAGCGGGGTCGGGAGCAGCCCGCGTTCCAGCCTGCGGTTCTCCTGGGCGAGCAGCCGGGTCTCGGTGAGCTTGCGCAGCGCGAGGTCGGCCCGCTTGCGTTCGACGGCGTAGCGCACCGCCCGGGTGACGGTGCCGGCGTCGACCTCGCTCCGTGCCAGGTGGTCCTGCGCGCCCACCCGTACCGCTTCGGCGGCCCTGCCGTCGTCGCTGCCGTCGGTCAGCACCAGCACGGCGGTGCCGGGGGCGACCCGCAGCACATGCCGTACGCCGTCCAGCACGTCGGGCAGGTCGAGCAGGATGCAGTGCACGTCGTCGGTGAGCAGCCGGCCCGCGGCGGTGAGGTTGCCGGCCCGCAGGATGCGGATACGGGGGCCGCCGCCGTCCTGGAACCAGGGCGCGGTGAAGGCGCCGGTCGGGTCGTCGCCGACGACCAGCAGGTTGAGGGCCGCGGGTCCGTCTGCGGTGTCCTGGCGCTGGCGCGGGAGGGTCAACGCCGGTTTGCCCGCGGCGGTTTCCTGGGCCTGGGGCGCTGCGGCGGTGGCGGAACCCTCCGCCCCGGGATCGGTGGCCGAGGGCCGTTCGGTGCCGCGCTTGGCAGCGGACATCAAGCGACTCCTTTCCGGTCCCCTGAAGGATTCGAGGTCTTTCCTTTGCCTTGCTTTGCCACCCCTGGTCTCAGGAGACCCTAGTGGCTGCACCCGACGTCACGGGAGGGCCGCAGGGAAACCGTCAGCGTCATATGCGGAGGCCAGGGCGGGATTTCACCCTCGATGTGGGGATCCGCACATGACACACATCACGCTCCCGCACTGCAACCGTGCGCATGGTCCGGCCTTTTCGCGGACCTGCCGGGAGCGGAATGCGCGAATAGGCGCACTGCGAAAGGAATGGCCCCGAAGTCATCCTTTTGTGTGGTTTCCGTGGTGTCCGGGGAGCCGCCCGGCGGCCGGGTACCCTCGCCGCATGGGCGGTGTGCGGGCGGTCGGGGTGGTGACCAGGGGGACGACCAACCCGAACCGGCTGCGCCGGATGGACCGCTGGATCGCCGCCACGCACGGCCCGCGGCTGCGGCAGTCGGCAGACCCCCTCGCGGTGGACCTCGGCTACGGCGCCGCGCCCTGGACCGCGGTCGAGCTGCTCGACCGGCTGCGCCGGGTGCGCCCCGACGCGGAGGTCGTCGGCGTCGAGATCGACCAGGACCGGGTGGCCGCCGCCCTCCCCTATGTCCGCGACGGGCTCCGCTTCGTTCGCGGCGGCTTCGAGGTCCCGCTGCCGGACGGCCGCAGGCCCGCACTGATCAGGGCCGCCAATGTGCTGCGCCAGTACCCGGAAGACGAGGTCCCCGCCGTCTGGCGGCGGCTCACCGCCCGGCTCGCGCCCGGCGGGCTGCTCGTCGAGGGCACCTGCGACGAGATCGGGCGGCGGCACGTGTGGGTCGCGCTCGGCCCAGAAGGGCCGCGCACGGTCACCTTCGCCACCCGGCTCGGTTCCCTGCACCGCCCCTCCGACCTGGCGGAGCGGCTGCCGAAGGCGCTGATCCACCGCAATGTGCCGGGGGAGCCGGTGCACGCGTTCCTCACCGCCTTCGACCGGGCCTGGGCCGCGGCGGCGCCGCTGTCCGCGCTGGGCGCGCGGCAGCGCTGGATCGCGGCGGTCCGCGCGCTGCGGGCGGACGGCTGGCCGGTGGCCGACGGCCCGGCGCGCTGGCGGCAGGGCGAGGTCACGGTGGCGTGGGAGGCGCTCGCCCCCCGCTGAGGCGGCACCGCGGGCACGGCGGGCGGAGGACGCCCCGGGCGCCGCACTGTCAAGCGATTTCATCACGCTTCGGCAAAGCCGGAAATGGAACGCGTTCCTCCGATGTTCCCCGTGGTTGAGCGCGGGGGTACGGCTGCCGGAAGGAACGAAGGTGACCCAGCACACGTCGCGGTTCAGCGGGCTGCGCGACGCTGCCGGTGCGGCTGCCGCCGCCTACCGGCCGCACCGTAGGTGGGGCGGCGGGCGCAGGGTGCGCAGGGTCGCCATGCTGAGCGTGCACACCTCGCCGCTGCACCAGCCCGGCACCGGCGACGCCGGCGGTATGAACGTGTACATCGTCGAGCTGGCCAAGCGCCTCGCCGACCGCGACATCGAGGTCGAGATCTTCACCAGGTCCACCAGCGGCGGCCGGCCGCCCTGCGTGGAGCTGGCCCCCGGCGTGCTGGTCCGGCACGTGGACGCGGGGCCGTACGAGGGCCTGGCCAAGGAGGAGCTGCCCGCCCAGCTGTGCGCCTTCACCCACGGCCTGATGCGGGCCTGGGCGACGCAGCGCCCCGGGCACTACGACCTGGTCCACTCGCACTACTGGCTGTCCGGCCACGTCGGCTGGCTGGCCGCCGAGCGCTGGGGCGTACCGCTGGTGCACGCCATGCACACCATGGCCAAGGTCAAGAACGCCGCCCTCGCCGAGAACGACGCGCCCGAGCCGATCGCCCGCGTCATCGGCGAGACCCAGGTGGTGGCCGCGGCCGACCGGCTGATCGCCAACACGGAGGAGGAGGCGGACGAGCTGGTCCGGCACTACGCCGCCGCCCCGGGCAAGGTCGCCGTCGTCCACCCCGGCGTCAACCTCGAACGCTTCAGGCCCGGCCGGGGCCGCGCCGCCGCCCGTGCCAGGCTCGGCCTGCCGCAGGACGCGCTGATCCCGCTGTTCGCCGGCCGGATACAGCCGCTCAAGGCCCCCGACGTGCTGCTCCGCGCGATCGCCGTACTGCTGGAGGAGGACCCGGGGCTGCGCGACCGGCTTGTCGTGCCGGTGGTCGGCGGCCCGAGCGGTACGGGCCTGGCCAAGCCGGAGGCGCTGCACAAGCTGGCCGCCCGGCTCGGCGTGTCCGACGTCGTACGCTTCCAGCCGCCGGTGGACCAGGAGCTGCTGGCCGACTGGTACCGGGCGGCGACCGTCCTGGTCATGCCGTCGTACAGCGAGTCCTTCGGCCTGGTCGCGATCGAGGCGCAGGCCTGCGGCACCCCTGTGGTGGCGGCGGCGGTCGGCGGGCTGCCGGTCGCGGTGTCCGACGAGCGCACCGGCTTCCTCGTGCCGGGGCACGACCCGCGCGACTACGCCCGGGTGCTGCGCCGCTTCGTCGACCACCCGCGACTCGGCGCCACGCTGGGCGACGCGGCGGCCGTGCACGCACGGGCCTTCGGCTGGGACGCGTCGGCCGCCGACACCGCCGACGTGTACGCGGCAGCGCAGTTCGAGCACCGGCGTCGCCTACGATCGGCGCATGGCTGAGGCGGAGCACGAAGGCCCTGCGCGGGCGGCGTTTCCGGCGGCGGACCGTGACGATTCCGACCCGGGTGCCGCCCCCGACGGGCGCGAGGCGGCGCCGGCGGACGCGGTCGCGGCCGCCGGGCGGGTCATCGAGCAGGTCCTGCGCGAGGCGGACCTGCCCTGCGAGTCGCCGCGCCCCGGCACGTACGTGACCCAACTGCCCGGCACCCGCAAGCTGTCCACCACCTGCCAGCTGATCGTCGGCCGCCACACCCTGTCGCTGAACGCCTTCGTCGTCCGCCGCCCCGACGAGAACCACCAGGCCTTCTACCGCTGGCTGCTGGAGCGCAACCTGCGCCTCTACGGTGTCGCCTACGGCATCGACAGCCACGGCGACGTCTATCTGAGCGGGCGGCTCCCGCTGGCCGCGGTCACCCCTGCGGAGGTCGACCGGCTGCTCGGCGCCGTCGTCGAGAATGCCGACGGGTCCTTCAACGTCCTGCTCGAACTCGGGTTCGCCACCGCGATCCGCAAGGAGTATGCCTGGCGGGTGTCGCGCGGCGAGTCCACTCGGAATCTGGCCGCGTTCACGCATCTGACCAGCGAGGACGACTGACGTAACCGTTTACCTCGGTCCCGGGTCTTCCCAGCGGATCGGGGTTCGTGGCACCCTCAGGCCCGTCGCACATCTGAATGTTGTTCAGATACGTGGAAGGCGGATGATCGTGGTCAGTCGCAGGAGACTGCTCAGCGGCGGCGTCCAGGTGGCCTCCGCAGCCGCCGCGACGGCGGCGATCGGCACCCCGGCCACAGCGGCCGACCAGTCCGCCGGCCGGACCGCGGACGGGGACGCGGTCCGGCCGGCCCACCAGCCCGCGGGCCTGTGGGCGGAATTCCGCGCCACCCCCTACACCCACCCGCAGATCCCCTACGTCGCCCTGGCCGGCTTCGAGGGCGGCAACCCCTGCTTCCCCCGGCACCCGGTCCGCGCCAACGCCCTGCACCACGGCGCCCGCCCCGACGGCAGCACCGACTCCGCGCCCGCCATCAACCGGGCCCTGCGCGAGGTCGGCGAGTCCGGCGGCGGCACCGTCCTGCTGCCGCCCGGCACCTACCGCATCGACGACGTCATCACCGTCGGCTGGAGCAACACCACCCTGCGCGGCGCCGGCAGCGGCGCGACCACCCTCCACGCCACCGCCTCGCTCACCGACCTGATCGGCCCCTACGGCAGCCGCTACGGCGGCGACAAGTCGTCCTGGTCCTGGGCGGGCGGCCTGGTCTGGATGTGCCCCGCCGACCGCTACCGCACCCTCACCGACGCGATCCGCGCCACCGCCTGGCCCTTCGAAGGCTGGACCGGCAACACCCGCGACGAATACACCGAACTGGCCCGCATCACCGGGCAGACCCCGCAGGGCGGCCACAGCGTCACCGTCGACGACCCCGCCCGGCTGCGCCGCGGCGACCGCGTGCTGGTGCAGTACACCGACGACCCCGGGCACGGGCTGCTCGCCCACATGGCGGGCGACATCGAGGGCGCGGCCTCGTACGAGTGGTCGGACAAGACCAAACTCCTCTCCTACGTCCCCTACGAGTGGCCGGCCAGGATCACCGCGGTCCACGGACGGCAGGTCACCTTCGACCGGCCGCTGCCGCTCGACACCAGGGCGCAGTGGCAGCCCCGGATCACCACCCTCGTCGAGCCGCTGGTCAACTCCGGCGTCGAGGGCCTGACCATCCGCATGACGCCCACCCCGCAGTCCCCGCACCTGCTCGACAAGGGCTGGAACGGCCTTGCCGCGCAGTGCACCTGGGACTGCTGGGTCGACGACGTGCACGCCGTCGACGTCGACAACGGCTTCCTCATGGTCGCCGCCAAGGCCACCACCTTCCGCCGCACCCGGGTCTCGGGCCGCGGCAGCCACCACCCGTACGCCTGCCGCGAGGGCTCGCACGACAACCTCTTCGAGGACTTCACCATCGACCAGCGGACCGTCCCGGCCCCGGCCGGCACCCAGTTGCACGGGATCAACGTCGAGGGCCTGTCGTCGTACAACGTCTGGTCCCGCGGCCGGATGGCGATGGGCACCTTCGACACCCACCGCGGCATGCCCTTCGCCTGCGTCCGCACCGACATCACCGTCACCAACGACGGCCAGCACGGCGGCGACGCCTCCGCCGGCCCCCTCTACGGCGCCCGCTTCACCCACTGGAACGTCACCGTCACCAACGGCCGGGCCGGCTGCGTCCGCATCGACGACGTGGCACCGCGCAGCGCGACCGTCGCCATCTCCCCGGTCAGCCCGTCCGGCCAGATCGACGTCCCGGACTTCACGGGCCCGCTCGACTCCCGCCTGGAGTCCTACGGCACCCCCGGCGTCCCACCGCCCAACCTCTACGAGGCGCAGCGGCGCCTGCTGCCGTGAGGTGGCCCTGCCGGGGCGGGGCGGGGCGGGCCGGTCTCGGGGGGCGGCCCACCGGCCCGGCCCGGGGGGCGGCTGGGGCCGGGCGGCCAGGTCGGGGCGGCCCGGCCCGCGGGGGCGGGGGGATCGGGGGCTGCCCGGTCCGGCCCGGAGGGCGGCTGGGGCCGGGGGTCCGGCTGCGGGTACGGTCGGCGCCCGACGGCCTCCAGCAGTCGTACGAGTGAGCGGCCCTGGGATGCGAAGATCGGCGGATGGTGCGCGTAGGTGAATTCTTCCTTGCGAGGGACGATGAGTCCGCCCTGCGAGTGGGTCCCCACCGTGGCCACGATTTCCCGGCCGTCCCGTGCGACGGCATCTACCCGGATGACGCGGTCGGGAGGTGGGAAGCCCAGCTGACGGGCGCCGAGAGCACACTCCGAGCCGTACTGCCCCTGGCGAATGACGGATTCACCGTCTTTGCTGTCCCGGAGCAACTGTGCACGGCTCTGGCCACCGCAGGAAGGGATCGGCTCCGAGGTGCCGCTCTCACATGGGCCGAGGCCGTCTCGGAACCGAACGACGAAATCTCGCCGGACTACGCGGTTGGCCTCGTCGAAGGTGTGTCAGCCCTGGCCGGCAGCCGTGTGGAGAGACACCTCGGCCTGTACTGCTGGTACTTCGCGCCCTGACCTCGCCGCAGTGACGCGTCGCTACGGCGATCGGCCGGACAGGCTCAGGCGACCGGCAGGTCCTGGCCGGCCTCCCGCACGACCGCCGGCGCGAGCGTGGCGGTGCGCGGCCGGAGCAGCAGGTAGTAGCCGACGCCTGCCACCGTGCCGAGCACCGCGCAGCCCAGCCAGACGGTGTCGCGGCCGAGATACTGGAGGGTCAGGCCGCCGGCCAGCGGTCCCGCGAAGGCCGCCGCGGACCAGGCGAGGGTGAACATCCCCTGGTAGCGGCCGCGCGCGTGCGCGGGAGCGAGGTCGGCGACCACGGACATCGAGGCGGGCGCGTGCACGATCTCGCCTAGCGTCCAGATCACCACGGTCAGCGCGTAGACGGCGACCGAGGTGGCGAAGACCGTCAGGCCGATGCCCCACGCCAGCACGAGGGAGCCGGCGGCGAGCAGGACGGCGCTGCTGCGGGCGCGCAGAGCGCGGGTGACCGGGATCTGGAGCAGCACGATCACCACGCCGTTGACGGCGGCGACCAGGCCGAACTGGCGGGCGCTCAAGCCGTGCTGCCCCATGTCGACGGCGAGGGTGGAGCTGGCCTGCTGCATCACCGCGGCGAACAGGAAGGTCAGCCCCGCCAGCGCCATGAAGCGGCGGTCCCGCATGACGTCGAAGAGGGTGGTGTCCCTGGCGGCGGCCGCCTTCGCGCCGTCTTCCGCCGGGGCGCGCACCGGGCCGGCCGGCATGGTCTCCGGTGCCTTCGCGTAGACCACCAGCGCGCACAGCACGGTGGTGAAGGCGTCGCCGAGGAAGAGCCACAGGTAGCCCTCCGCGGCGATGAAGCCGGCCGCCGCGGCCGAGACGCCGAAGCCGATGTTGATCGCCCAGTAGTTCAGGGAGAAGGCGCGGACCCGGTCCGCGGCCGGCACCAGGTCGGCGATCATGGCGGAAAGCGCGGGCCGTGAGGCGTTGCCGGTCAGCCCGACCAGGGTGGCCACGGCGGCGATCGCGACCGGGCCCGTCACGAATCCGAGCACCGCGGTGGTGACGGCCGCGCCGAGCTGGGCCGCGAGCAGCGTCGCGCGGCGGCCGACCCGGTCGGCGAGCACCCCGCCGAGCACCGCCCCCGCGGCGCCGCCGAGCCCGAACAGGGCCGCGACCAGACCGGCGTAGGCGGCGGAGTAGCCGCGCTGCACGGTGAGATAGAGGGCGAGGAAGGTGACGACGAAGCCGCCGAGCCGGTTGACCAGCGTGCTTGTCCACAACCACCAGAACTGTCGGGGCAAGCCGCCGGTCGTCTCGCGTACCGCTCGGCCGATCGCCGCCACGGCTCCCCCTCGTTCTTGGTAAGAGTCACTGATGCTTCGCGCATATTACCGAGGCCGGTCGTGAGGCGCCACGGCATTTCGATTAGGCTCGGAGACATGGCTGCTGCTGCGTACAAGCTGATCCTGCTCCGCCACGGCGAGAGCGAGTGGAACGCGAAGAACCTGTTCACCGGCTGGGTGGACGTGGATCTCAACGACAAGGGCGAGAAGGAGGCGGTGCGCGGCGGAGAGCTGCTCAAGGACGCCGGACTGCTCCCCGATGTGGTGCACACCTCACTCCAGAAGCGCGCGATCCGCACCGCGCAGCTCGCGCTGGAGGCCGCCGACCGCCACTGGATCCCCGTGAACCGCACCTGGCGGCTCAACGAGCGGCACTACGGCGCGCTCCAGGGCAAGGACAAGGCGCAGACCCTCGCCGAATTCGGCGAGGAGCAGTTCATGCTGTGGCGCCGCTCCTACGACACCCCGCCGCCGCCCCTCGAGGACGGCGCCGAGTTCTCCCAGAGCGACGACCCGCGCTACGCGACGATCCCGCCGGAGCTGCGGCCGCGCACCGAATGCCTCAAGGACGTCGTCGTCCGGATGCTTCCCTACTGGTACGACGGCATCGTCCCCGACCTGCTGACCGGCCGCACCGTCCTGGTCGCCGCCCACGGCAACTCCCTGCGCGCCCTGGTCAAGCACCTCGACGGCGTCTCCGACGCGGACATCGCCGGCCTGAACATCCCCACCGGCATCCCCCTCGCCTACGACCTCGACTCCGACTTCCGCCCCGTCACCCCGGGCGGCCGCTACCTCGACCCGGACGCTGCCGCGGCGGCGATCGAGGCAGTGAAGAACCAGGGCAAGAAGTAGCCCTTCTTCGCCGAAGCGCCCCCGACCTGCGGTTTTCTCCGCGGGAAGGGGGCAGTTTCGCTCTCAGGAGCCGGCGGTGGGCTCCTGGCAGTTCTGGACATGCTCTTTCACTGAGCCCCGCCCTACCAAGGACATCTCGTCTGCCTCCGGTTGAGGGGAATGCCCTGCCTCCGGTCAGCGGCTGCCCTGGGTATGGAAGACCGGTCTGAGGGCGGAGCCGTCAGGGGGAGGAGATGCCGCAGGCTGCGGATACGAGGTGTAGCCGTGTCTGGGAGGCCTGTGTCAGCGGCGGCACGAGCAGGGTCGCTACCCCGGCTTCAACAGCGGCGCCGTCGTAGCCGGAGCGGTCGCCGACCATCAGTGCCTCGCAGGACCGCACCCCGAGCGCGTCCAGGGCAAGGCGGAAAACAGCGGGATCAGGCTTGCAGACGCCATGCTCGAACGAGAGCACGAAATGGTCGATGTACCCGCCGAGGTCATTCTTGACGAAAGCCGGGCGGAGATCGAAGTGGATGTCGCTGACAACCGCCAACTTCAACCCCGCTGCCTTCAGGGTCCTGAAAGTAGGCTTGGCGTCGGCGGCAAAACGAGCGTCGGTGGGGTCGGACAACGCCGCGTACATCTCCTGAGCCAACGCGGAGTCGATACCAGCAGCGTTCACCCAGTGGTTGTAGCCCTGGCGGTGCGACTCCGCAGATGCATCAGCCTGGAACCAGCCTTGCTGGACGTCCGGCCGCCTGCTCGCCGTACTCAGCGCCGAGCTGATGCGCCGCACCTGCAGTTCCGACGCATCACGTCCGAGCTGCCGCATCGAGCGCTCTATCCACGAGGCACCTCTCGGACGTCCCTCGGCAGGACCCCACTTGGGGACGATGAGCGTTCCCACCCAGTCGAACAGGACGGCTTTGAAGAACGGCATGTCTCCCCTGAGGCAAGGAGGTCCAAGATCACGAGGAGATTCCCACGGGGCGTTCGGGCAGTCAATCACGGCGCATCGCGCACGATGCTCGCCCTCGACGACCGCCCAGAAATGATCTTCGAAAGCGGGGGGTGAAGGGAGTCGGGCCAATTCTGCACGTCCCTGGTGCAGAGCGGAGCGGGTAGGTGCGTCAGCGATAGTCGTCGGGATGGCCCTGCATCCAGATGTTGATCTTGTCGCGAGTGCTGATCAGCAACGTCTGATGGTTCTCCAAAGGAGCCGAGGACTGGCCGCCGTCAACCTCCGCGTCGAGCTTCTTGATCAGGTCGATCGGCTCGGAAAAGTGTCCGGGCCCTTTCGGGTCCGCCTTCATGGCCCGGTCCATCCTTTGAAGTTCGTCGTACACCCGCCCCAGGAAGTAGGCGCAGTTGCCCGGGGTGCACGAGTCATTCAGGGTCGCCTGGAGCCCGGCGAAGGCGTCGCGGACTTTCTCGGCGGAGATCGTGGGTTCCGCCGACGAAGATGGTGCGCTGCCCGGTAGACCCGAGGCGCTGGCCTGGGTATCGGCCTTCGGCGTCGTACTGCAAGAGACAGTGAGCGCGGCCAGCGCTAAGGCGACAACAGCCGCGCCCCGAGCTGAGGACTTGAACATGAAATCCCCCCGTGATCGTTGAGTCAGGTGACTCTACAGAAGCCACATGACCCGGTGAAGGCCGACGAACGGGATCATGATCCAAGCGGGACTGCCCTGAGCGGGGTGCAGCAGCGAAGTACAGCGACCTCCCTGAGCTTCGCCAGCCCGATCGACCTCTGGAATGGGCTGACAGGCCCGGCAGACGTCAGCGACCGCCACGCCTGGTCCCGCCGCCGGAGGGTCTGGGAGCCTGGTCGAGTTGCTAGCGAGGGCGCCGCGCCGCTGCTTCGGACTTCTCGACCCAGTCCAGGTACCAGTCCAGGAAGCCGACAGGCGTGCCAGGGGTACCCAGGGGAGAGAAGGTGCCGTCTCCTGGGCGCCCGTCGTGCCACATGCGACCGCGCTCCGGACCGGAGACGATCAGCCAGTAGCAGTAGCCGCAACCCTCATGACTCAGGTTCACTGCACCGGACGTCGACCACGTGAAGAGGGCGTCGTCCTCTTCGAGCCACGCCCGATAGGCATTCGCATACGCGTCTTCGTCCTCGAACGCGGACTCGTCGGGTTCTCGGCCGGCGTGCTCGGCTTGCCTCCGCGAACTGTGCTCGGCTGAAGGGCACGGGTGCCGCAACCGGTCGTGCCGCGTGCCGGCACCACCGGTGTCGTCCCAGAGCCAACCGGTGGCGACCCGCCCCAGGGTGCTGAGTCCGTAGCCGGGCCCGGCACCGCCCGCGCCGACTTCGAGGAGAAAGCCGCGGTAGCCCTCCGGCAGGGAAACGCCCCACTGGGCTTCCGCCTCACTGACGTCCGCCTCGGACAGTGGATCGGCGAGCCGGAAGTGGTGGCCGCGAGCGCCGTAAGCGTCCCAGGCGCCGAAGACCCTTCGTGATCGATCTTCCCGGGCGAGTGCTTCGACCCGCTCCCGGACACCGCCCCAGTCACTGACCCCCATGCGGCGAAGCCTAGGCGAAAGGTGGCCGAAGCCTGCGGGCCAGGAAGGGGGCGCTCGACCTTCATGCCGATCATCGGTTGTCAGAGCTGGCCAATACCGTGGCCGCAACCGGGCGGCAACCAGGGGAAAGGGGCTAGGTGGACGAGGAGTTCATGGGGATGAGGGCACCCGTGTCGGGTTCTTCGGCTCTTCCGGCGACTGAGCCCCATCCGCGCCATCCGGCCGTCCGGCGTCACCCCCGGTCATGATCCGGGCAGGTTGAGCGTGTAGCCGTTGCGGGAGTCCCCGCGCATGGACCGTGCCAACGCAGCCACATATTCCGCCTGTTCTGCGGAAAGCCGGCGTGCCTCCCACAGCAGAGCCGCCGCGTCCTGGGCTTCGGGTGGCGGGGGCGGTGGGATCCCAGGGAGGACGACACCTGTCATCGCAGCCAGTTCCCCGGCCTCGATCCCCAGCAGCGCCGAGAAGTCGATCACCAGGCGGGGAGTCAGCTCTTTGCGGTCGGCGCCGATCCTGCCGAACGTCGAAGCCGCCAGGTAGGTGGGAGTCAGGACCGCCATGGTCTTGGCCAAACCCGACCAACTCAGGTTCCGATACCTGAGCATGCGGATGATCCGGTTGCCCGGGGCGCTGGAGAGGGGGTGAAGTCGCTGCGGGACGAAGACCCCGGTCCGCTCCTCCTGGGGCAGGGAGCGTACGAGGTGCAGAACCTCGCCTCGTCCTGCGGCTTTCAGGTGAACCGCCTCCGTGACGATGCGGGGCACCCAGAGCTCTGCTGCCGGGTCCAACGGCTCCAGGTCTGACGGTACTTCGAGCCCCGCGAGGATCAGGAGGTCGACCGCGTGGAAGCCCAATGCCGATGCGAGCCGCCGGACCAGTTCCGTGCTGGGGCTCTCGCCTGACAGCACGGCCCGGATCCCGTCCGCGTTCAGCCGGGCGCTCGCGGCCACGTCCCGCACGCGGACCTCTCTGCGCCCCAGCAACGAGGCCAGCATCGCTCCGAATTCGGGGACCTCAGCCATGCCCGCAGTGTAGGAGCGCCCGAGGTTCGACCCCGGCCGCGCAGCCGGGGGCTGCACGGAGCCGATGCGGGATCGGGGTCCGGGCAGCCCGCGGGGCGGGGATCAGGCCGTGGGCGCGGCGGCGGGGGAGTTCTGGTAAGCCGCGAGCAGCCACCTGCCGTCCTGCCTGGTCAGGACCCAGGTCGCGAGCCCCTGGCGGTCGGCGGGCGCCTCGGTGTCGCCCGGGAAGAGGACGGTCGACTCGCTGACCACGACGGCGGCGTCGTCGTTGAGGAAGCGGAGGGCGAGCACCTTGTTGCGGGTGGTGGAGCCCTTCAGGTAACTGTCGAAGCCGGTCCGCATGCTCTGGCGGACCTCCTCGCGGGACGCCCGGTAGGACCCGGGCAGGATCGCGCTGGCGTCCTCGGTGTAGTCGGCCACGAACGCGTCGGCGTCATGGGCGTCCCACGCGGCGTAGACACCGCCAAGCACCTGAAGGATGGCCGTCTCGTCGGCTGTGCGCGTCTGGTTGGCAGTCACGGTATTTCCTCGCCTGGTCGTACTGCGGCGGGTCGTCGCATGGCTGCGACGCACCGGGAGCCGAGTGCGGCTCCACGGGTACATACCGGCGGCCCTTCCCGAACTCATCGCGCCGCTGCGGACTTTTCCCGGGACCTCGGCCGACCGCCCGGGAGCAGCCGCCACGGCCGGGTCGGCGCCGGCCCGGCGAGCCGCCGTCAGGCCTCGATCGTGGGAGCCAGGCCGAAGCAGGCGAATATCTCGTCGTCCCGGAAGACGGTGTTCCTGCTGATGCCGGCGGCGGTGACGGTGAAGACCTGGAGCGTGTGCAGCTCGTAGGCCCCGCTCTCGCCGAGGTTGTACGCGGCGAAGCCCGGCTGGCCGTTCGCCGCGACGGGCACCAGGCGCCACCGGGTGCCGGCCGCGGCGAAGACCCAGCCCATGAACCGGGCGTAGTTGTCCCGGCCGACGAACCAGTTGAGCATCGGCGGCATCTCCATGAGGACGTCTTCGGCGAGCAGCCGCTTCAGCCCTTCGATGTCGGCGTTCTCGAATGCCTTCATGTAGCGCTCGACGCAGGCCCGCTGCTCCGCCTGCGAGGGTTCGCCGACCTGGTCCTCCAGGACGCCTGCCCGGTTCAGCCGTGCGCGCGCCCGTTGCAGCGAGCTGTTGACCGAGGCGGTCGACGTGTCGAGTATCTTCGCGGTCTCGGCGGCGGAGAAGGCGAGCACCTCGCACAGGATCAGGGCGGCGCGCTGCCGCGCGGAGAGGTGCTGGATCGCGGCGACGAAGGCCAGCCGCAGGCCTGCGCGGTCCAGGCCCGTGCCGGCCGAGTCCGCCGAGTCCGCCGGGTGCAGCAGCGAGTCGGGCATCGGTTGCAGCCAGGTGGCCTCGCCGCCGTGGACCAGGGGGTCGAGTGGCGGGCGGTCGGCGACCGTTCCTGACGGCAGCGGTCTGCGACTGCGGCTCTCCAGCGCGGTGAGGCAGGCGTTGGTCGCGATGCGATACAGCCAGGTCCGCAGCGAGCTGCGCTTCTCGTCGTAGCGGTCACGGGCCCGCCAGGCCCGCAGGAAGGTCTCCTGGACCAGGTCTTCCGCATCGTGGACCGAGCCGAGGAAGCGGTAGCAGTGGGCAAACAGCTCCGGGCGGTACCGCTCGAGCCGACGGTCGAAGTCCTCCACCCCGGTCGCCATCCCCGGCCCCTTCCCCCGTGCTTCCCCTGCCGGGGACCCTACCGGGCGGCGGGCATCGCCGGCCGTCGCCAGTCGCCGGCCTTCGCCATCCGGCGCTCTTCGTCAGGCGCCCGGCCTCCGTCAGGCGCCCGGCCTTCGGCAGGCGCCCGCCCTCCGTCATCCGTGCGGGATTCCGGCCGAGGGCGCGTCCGCGGGGCCTCCCTCTCCGCTGACGCAAGGTGGGAGGAAACGGAAGCTGTGATTCATACGACAGGATATCGCCGGGCCGTGTTGCCCTACGTGGCCCGCCTGTTCTGGTCCCGGCACCCGGCACCCGGCACCCAGCATCCGGCACCCGGTCAGCGACGATTGGCAGGATCCGTATGGACGAGACGCTTCTCCGTCCTTCCGAGGACGACCACGCCGCCGAATCACCGTCGCGCGGCTGGCGGCGCACCGCGCTGGCCGTGCCGCCGCTGGTGGTGACGGCCTTCGTGCTGTTCGGGATATCCGCCACGATGGGGGACGACCGCATCGACCGGATATCCGACGGCTGCGCGTGGCTTCCGTTGTCCTGGGGAATGTGGGCCGCCAGTTGCGGCGCCCTCTTCGCGGCCGCTCTGGCGCTGGCGCTCCAGGTCGGGCTGCGCCGATACGGGCGGGCCCGCGGCTGGGCGCGGCGGAGGACCTGGCAGGGCGGACTGGCCCTCGGCTTCGCGGTGCTGGGGGTGCCGGCGCTGGTCCTCGCGGCCGTCGCGGTCTACCTCACCACGTCCGACCAGGCCGACTACAACGCCCACCGCGGGCAGCCGATCTGCGAAGGTCTCGCGGTCCCGGGCACCCCGGGCACCCCGGGCACCCCGGGCGATCGTGGCGCCCCAGGTGATCCCGAGCCGTCGGCGGTCGCGGACCGCTGATGGCGACGGACCGCTGATGGCGACGGACCGCCGATGACCGCGGAGCCGCCATGGTCGCGGACCCCCGGTGACCGCGGACCCCCGTGACCGCGGGGCCCACATGTGCGGCAAGGCCCGTCGTACGAAGTAGCCTTCGTTCCATACGTGCCCCCGGGCCGCGGTCGGTCCGCGGGCCGGGGGCACGTGTGCGTACGGCAGGCTCGGGCCTGCGCCGGGCAGGGTCCAGGCCCTGCGCGGGGAGGGCTTCAGCCCCCGCACTGGCAGGCGCCACCGGACTGGCAGCCGCAGCCGCAGCCGGAACCGCAGCCGCAGGCGGCGACCAAGGGGAGCGGGATTCGCAGCGGGTCGCTGGAATCGGGTGTCGGCTGATCGCGTACGGACGTGGGCGTGGGGGTCTCCGGCATCAGGTGCACCTTCCTCAGGCTCAGCTGACCACCAGTGAACGCCCACGCCCTCCCGCGCATCAAGGGCGCACGAGGGCATAACGCCCAACGGCGCACCACCCGCACGCCCCCGGGCGGCTACGCGCTCTCCACCTCGGTGGGGGCCGGTGACATCGCGCCGACGTGCTCACCGGTCACGAGGTAGACGACGCGCTTGGCGACGGAGACCGCGTGGTCGGCGAAGCGCTCGTAGTAGCGCCCGACGAGGGTGACGTCGACCGCGGTCTCGATGCCGTGCTTCCAGCGGTCGTCCAGCAGGTGCTGGAAGAGCGCGCGGTGGAGTTCGTCCATACGGTCGTCGTCGGCTTCGAGCTGCAGCGCGTCGTCCACGTCCTTGGTGATGATCACCTCGGCGGCCTTGGCCATCAGGCGCTGCGCGAGCTGGCCCATCTCCAGGATGGTGCTGTGCAGGTCGTTCGGCACGGCCGATACGGGGAAGCGCAGCCTGGCGAGCTTCGCGACGTGGCGGGCGAGGTCGCCCGAGCGCTCCAGGTCCGCGCTCATCCGCAGGCTGGTGACGACGATCCGCAGATCGGTGGCCACCGGCTGCTGGCGGGCGAGCAGGTTGATCGCCCGGGTCTCCAGCTCGCGCTGGAGGTCGTCCACCTTCTCGTCGGCGGCGATCACGCTTTCCGCGACTTTCAGGTCCGCGTCGAGCAGCGCGGTGGTGGCCCGGCCTATCGCCGAGCCGACCAGCCTGGCCATCTCGACCAGCCCGTCACCGATGGAGTCAAGCTCCTCGTGGTATGCGTCCCGCATCGCGTTCCTTCCGTATGTGCAGAATGTGCTCAGGCTTGTACAGAGGCTTCTCCTCCACGCTGTCACGCTTGTCGCCCTGTGCGTACCGGTCGCGCACCCGGAGTGAACCAGCACCTACGTGAAGGTGAACTCTTGGCAACGTGCATCCGAGAGGTAGCTCTCAGGGTTGTGGAGCGCTTGTGCAGGCCACCTACCCTGGGGCCATGGACGTGAACGCGGCAGTCGCCGCAGCCAGTGCGATAGCCGGTCTCCTGACCGGCGTGATCGCCGTGCTCGCGTTCCGCTGGAGCGAGCGGGAACAAGCCCGCCCGACCCGTACCGCACTGCACACGGACGCCGTGCTCCCACCGGGAGTGGACACCGTGCTGTCCGTACTGCGCTCGTCGGCCGTCGTCCTGGACGAGGGCGACACCGTGGTCAAGGCCAGCTCGGCGGCATATGCCCTCGGACTGGTGCGCGGCGGCCGTCTGGCCGTCGACCAGATGCTGCAGATGGCCCGCGAGACCCGGCGGGACGGCGAGATACGCCAGGTGGAACTCGATCTTCCGCGCCGCGGCGCGGGCCGGGGCGAGGGCCTCGCGGTCTCCGCCCGGGTGGCACCGCTGGGCTCCCGCCTGGTGCTGCTGCTGGTCGAGGACCTGACCGAGGCGCGGCGGATCGAGGCGGTACGGCGGGACTTCGTGGCGAATGTCAGCCATGAGCTGAAAACACCGGTCGGTGCGCTCTCACTGCTCTCGGAAGCCGTGATGGACGCCTCGGACGACCCGGAGGCGGTGCTCCGCTTCGCCGGCCGGATGCAGATCGAGGCCACCCGGCTGACCAGCCTGGTGCAGGAGATCATCGACCTGTCCCGGGTCCAGGACGACGACCTGCTGGACGACGCGGAACCCGTGGCGGTGGACGACCTGGTCGCCGAAGCCGTCGACCGCTGCCGCCACCAGGCCAACACCAAGCAGATCACCATGGCCACCGGCACCACCCCCGACCTCTTCATATGGGGCAACCGGGGCCAGCTCGCGGCAGCGCTCGGCAATCTCGTCGAGAACGCCGTCAACTACAGCCCGGCCCGCACCAGGGTCGGGATAGCAGGACGCCGGATAGCCGCGACGGGCGGTGACCTCATCGAGATCTCGGTCACCGACCAGGGCATCGGCATCTCCGAGAAGGACCGCGACCGTGTCTTCGAGCGCTTCTACCGGGTCGACCCGGCGCGCTCGCGGGCCACCGGCGGCACCGGGCTCGGCCTGTCCATCGTCAAACACGTCGCCGCCACCCACGGCGGCGAGGTCACCGTGTGGAGCGCGGAAGGCCAGGGCTCCACCTTCACACTGCGGCTTCCCGAGGCCGGGATCGCCCGCGACCGCGCGCTTCCGCCAGGCACCGATCCTGATGCCGAAGCGGATGCGGAACCGGCCGACGAGCCGTCGGACGACCAGCTGTTCCAGACCCTCCCCGAACACATCCCCGCCCCGGAGGTCCTTCCGTGACCCGCGTACTCGTCGTCGAGGACGAAGAGTCCTTCAGCGACGCGCTGTCGTACATGCTCCGCAAGGAGGGCTTCGAGGTCGCCATTTCCGCGACCGGGCCCGACGCGCTGGACGAGTTCGAAAGAAACGGCGCCGACCTGGTACTGCTCGACCTGATGCTGCCGGGGCTGCCCGGCACCGAAGTGTGCCGCCAGCTGCGGCTCAAGTCCAATGTCCCGGTCATCATGGTGACCGCCAAGGACAGTGAGATCGACAAGGTCGTCGGCCTGGAGATAGGCGCGGACGACTATGTGACCAAGCCGTTCTCCTCGCGGGAGCTGGTCGCCCGCATCCGCGCGGTGCTGCGCCGCCGCGGTGAGCCGGAGGAGCTCTCCCCCGCCGCCCTGGAGGCGGGCCCGGTCCGTATGGACGTGGACCGGCACGTCGTCACGGTCGGCGGCGGCAAGGTGGACCTGCCGCTCAAGGAGTTCGACCTGCTGGAGATGCTGCTGCGGAACGCCGGCCGGGTGCTGACGCGCATGCAGCTGATCGACCGGGTGTGGGGCGCCGACTATGTCGGTGACACCAAGACCCTCGACGTCCACGTCAAGCGGCTGCGCGCCAAGATCGAGCCCGACCCGGGCGCGCCGCGCTACCTGGTGACGGTGCGGGGGCTCGGCTACAAGTTCGAGCCGTAGGCCGCCTCCGCGCTCTGCGGTGATCGGTGAGGGGCCCCGCACCTGGTGCGGGGCCCCTCACCGGCGTTTCGCGGCCGGCGGGGCGGCCCGCGCCCTTCATCACGGCGTCGGGGCGCCCGCGCCCGCTACTGCGTCGGGGTGGCCGTGCCCGTCGGGGTGGCGGTGCCGGTGGGCGTGGCCGTGTCGCTCGGGGTGGCGGTGGTGCCCGGCGTCGCGGTGGCCGTGGCGCTGTCCGTGGGGAGCGGGGCCGTGGTGGTCGGCAGTGAGCTGGGGCCGTACGGCTCGAAGAAGCCGGCCGCGGGCGTCACGTTGATCGGCATGGCGACGGCGCCGGTGGTGCTGAAGTCGAACACGGCCTTCTGCACGTCGCCGTCACGCAGCGACTCGACGCCGCTGTTGATGGTCGCGGCCGGGTTGCCCTTGCCGCCGAGGAGCACGGTGCCGTGCGCGGGCACCGTGATCGTGCCGCCGCCGTCGGCGCCCGACAGCTGCGCCGACAGCCCGCCCGCGACCTGCACGGCCTGGAGCGTCTGGTCGGCGGTGCCGTTGTTGAACAGCCGCGCGGAGACGGTGGCGGGGCCGTCCGCCTGGGTGAGTACGAAGGCGTTCTGCACCTGGATGTCGCCGACGGTCACGGACTGGCTGTCCGGCTTGACCTTCAGGGACTGTGCGCCGTTCCCGGCTGCGCAGGCGGCGAGCGGGGCGAGCGAGAGCGCGACGACGGCGGCGAAGGCGCCGCGTCGGAAGCTGCGGACCACGGCGGCGGCATCTCCTTGGGCAGATTCTGACGATCTTCCAGCGGCCTTAGATTACCGAGCCGCTCGGGCGCCCACACACCGGGTGGTCCCTCCGTGACGCTCCCTCACCCGACCGGTGGTGCGTGAAGCCCGCGGCAGCGTCCTGAGCAGGCCGGGAGCATCCGGCGGCGCGCCCGGGCCACGGGCGCGCAACATGCCCGCAATGTATTCCGGCATTACCACGGCGGGATTACCGGCGGATCGACGCGAGCGGGCGCGCGGGGGATTTCCATGAACGTGCAAAATTGGATCTTCAACGGCCGGGAACCCGAACGGAGTAGCGAAGATCCACTCGTCCGGGAGTGACAAAACGGGACGTATCGACCACCGTTCCCGCGCTTCGCGGGGCGTGACGTGTGCGATTCCGCTTTGCCGTATACCTGCTCCGACCTGCGGATACCGCCCGAGTGTGGCACCCTCCAGCACGTTCCAGGGGCGCTTGTCAAGCCCCGAGATATGCCCTGACCTGCGAAAACGCCATTCAGATGAGGGCGTTCCCGTGTTACCCTGGATAGCCACGGAAGGGGTACCTGTCACATGACGTTCAAGGTTGGCGACACCGTGGTCTATCCCCATCACGGGGCCGCGCTGATCGAGGCTATCGAAATTCGCCAGATCAAAGGCGTGGACAAGACCTACTTGGTGCTCAAGGTCGCTCAGGGCGACTTGACGGTGCGCGTACCCGCGGACAATGCGGAGTTCGTCGGCGTACGCGACGTGGTCGGTCAGGAGGGTCTGGATCGGGTCTTCGAGGTGCTGCGCGCGCCGTACACCGAGGAGCCGACCAACTGGTCCCGCCGATACAAGGCAAATCTGGAGAAGCTCGCTTCCGGCGATGTCATCAAGGTTGCGGAAGTCGTCCGTGACCTGTGGCGCCGCGAGCGCGAGCGCGGCCTGTCGGCCGGCGAGAAGCGCATGCTCGCCAAGGCGCGGCAGATCCTGGTCAGCGAACTCGCTCTGGCCGAGAACACCAACGAGGACAAGGCCGAGGCCCTGCTCGACGAAGTCCTCGCGTCGTAAGACCGTCCCTTCCAGGACGTTCTCGTGTCGCGTCCCTACAGCGCCACCCACGCTGCCGTGACGTACTGACTTACGCAGACGCAATCCCCTCGGACGACCCCCGAGGGACCTGCCGCGGCACCCGGCTCAGCATGACGGCCGGGTGCTGCGGCATGCGGTGGCCGCAGGTGCGGCGGCGAGCATGCCGTGGCCGCGCGCCGTCCTACGGCCCACCCGCCGCTTTCGCGCACCACCGGGCGCTACGGTCTTCACGGAGGACTTCACGGAAGGGGTCCTCCGGACTACCGTGCCCCGGCTCCGGGCCTCGCCCGGTGATCCACCCCCTGACTTCGCCCGGGGGCGCCACCCGGCCGATCGGCCCGGGGGCACCTCCAAGCGATACCCATCTCACGCAAGGACACAAACCTGCGTACCGCAGCCGTCATTCCCGCCGCCGGACGTGGTGTCCGGCTCGGCCCCGGCGCGCCCAAGGCGCTGCGCACCGTCGGCGGTGTCCCGATCCTGGTCCACGCGGTCCGCGCGATGGCCAGGGCCAGGGCCGTCACCGTGATCGTCGTGGTCGCGCCGCCCGACGGCGCCGCCGAGGTCCGCGCACTGCTCGACGTGAACGGGCTGCCCGAGTCCACCGACATACGGGTGGTGCCCGGCGGCGACGACCGCCAGGACTCCGTACGCCTCGGCCTGGCAGCGCTGCCCGACGACGTCGACGTGGTCCTCGTGCACGACGCCGCCCGCCCGCTGGTGCCGGTCGAGACCGTCGAGGCCGTCGTCGAGGCGGTCAGGGGCGGCGCCCCCGCCGTCGTGCCAGGACTGCCGCTCGCCGACACCGTCAAGAGCGTCGATCCCGCGACCGGCGAGGTCACCGGCACCCCGCAGCGCGCCCTGCTGCGGGCCGTGCAGACCCCGCAGGGCTTCGACCGGGCGATATTGGCCAAGGCCCACGCCACGGTCACCGGCGACGTCACGGACGACGCCGGCATGGTCGAGCGGCTGGGCGTCCCCGTCCTCGTCGTGCCCGGGCACGAGGAGGCGTTCAAGGTCACCAGGCCGCTCGACCTCGTGCTGGCGGAGGCCGTACTGGCGCGCAGGAGGGCCAATGGCCACTGACTTCCCCGCTGGGACCCCGCCGCTGCCGCTGGTCGGCATCGGGACCGACGTGCACGCCTTCGAGGCGGGGCGCGAGCTGTGGTGTGCCGGTCTGCACTGGGAGGGCGCCGAATTCGGCCTCTCCGGCCACTCCGACGCGGACGTGGCCGCGCACGCCGCCTGCGACGCGCTCTTCTCCGCGGCCGGTCTGGGCGACCTCGGCGCGCACTTCGGCACCGACCGCCCCGAGTGGGCGGGGGCGTCCGGCGTCACGCTGCTCGCGGAGGCGGCCAGGATCGTGCGGGCGGCCGGCTTCGGCATCGGCAATGTCGCGATCCAGGTGATCGGCCTCCGCCCGAAGATCGGCAAGCGCAGGGACGAGGCGCAGGCCGCACTGTCCGCGGCCGTAGGCGCGCCGGTCTCCGTCTCCGGCACCACGACGGACGGGCTCGGCCTCACCGGCCGCGGCGAAGGCCTCGCGGCCGTCGCCACCGCCCTGGTCGTCCGTCTTCCCTGAGCGGCGCCGGCGCCGGCTGTACGGGGCGCCGGCCGCCCGCCGCCCGCCGGGCCCGACCCCGAGGGCGGGCGGCACCGCAGGGCACGCCACCATGGACCCGCCGCCGGAGAACCGGCGCACGGCAGCAAGGGAAGGCACGCCATGGCGGAACTCTCGACCTCAGCCCGCGCACTCTTCGACGGCGCGAACTTCGCGACCGTCGCCACCCTCCAGCCGGACGGCACGTCCCAGCTCTCCGTCGTGTGGGTGACGCTCGACGGCGACGACGTCGTGTTCTCCACCAAGGAGGGCCGCCGCAAGCACGTCAACCTGGCGCGGGACCCCCGGATCACGCTGCTGGCGATGCCGGCCGACAACCCGTACGCGTACGTCGAGATCCGCGGCACCGCCACGATGGTGACCGAGGGCGGCGACGAGCTGATCAACGCGCTCAGCGAGAAGTACACCGGCGGCCCGTTCACCGGTGACAAGCCGGGTGACGTGCGCCTCGTGGTGCGGATATCGGCCGACCGCGTCGTCGAGCACGGCTGACCCCTGCGCCTGCGCGCCACCGCCGGAAAAAGGATGTGCGGTCTGTCTGTGGCAGACCGCACAAGGCACCCTCCAACGCCCACTACCCTGGATGCGTGACTATTCGCCTGTACGACACCAACGCGCGCCAGGTCCGTGACTTCGTCCCGCTCACGCCGGGCTGCGTCTCGATCTACCTGTGTGGCGCCACCGTGCAGGCGGCACCGCACATCGGCCACATCAGGTCAGGCCTGAACTTCGACATCCTCCAGCGCTGGTTCCGGCACCGCGGCTACGACGTCACCTTCATCCGCAACGTGACGGACATCGACGACAAGATCCTGCGCAAGGCCGTCGACCAGGGCCGCCCCTGGTGGTCCATCGGGTACGAGAACGAGCGGGCCTTCAGCAGCGGCTACGACGTGCTGGGCTGCATGCCGCCCACCTACGAGCCGCGGGCCACCGGCCACGTGCCGGAGATGATCGAGATGATGCGCGGACTCATCGAGTCCGGCAACGCCTATGTCTCCGACGGCAACGTCTACTTCGACGTCCGCTCCTTCCCCGGCTACCTGGGGCTGTCCAACCAGGAGCTGGACAACCTCCGCCAGCCCGAGGGCGAGGGCGAGACCGGCAAGCGCGACCAGCGCGACTTCGCGATGTGGAAGGCCACCAAGCCCGGCGAGCCGTCCTGGGAGACGCCCTGGGGCCGCGGCAGGCCCGGCTGGCACCTGGAGTGCTCGGCGATGGCGCACAAGTACCTCGGCTCGGTCTTCGACATCCACGGCGGCGGCATCGACCTGATCTTCCCGCACCACGAGAACGAGATCGCCCAGGCCAAGGCCTACGGCGACGAGTTCGCCCGCTACTGGGTGCACAACGCGTGGGTCACCATGAGCGGCGAGAAGATGAGCAAGTCGCTCGGCAATTCCGTGCTCGTCTCGGAGATGGTCCAGCGCTGGCGCCCGATCGTGCTGCGCTACTACCTGGGCACCCCGCACTACCGGTCGATGATCGAGTACAGCGAGGAGGCCCTGCGGGAGGCGGAGTCCGCCTTCGCGCGGATCGAGGGCTTCGTGCAGCGGGTCGTCGAGAAGGCAGGTCCGGTGGAGCCCGCGGCCGAGGTGCCGCCCGCCTTCGCCGAGGCGATGGACGACGACTTGGGCGTGCCGCAGGCCCTCGCCGTCGTGCACACCACCGTCCGGCAGGGCAACAGCGCGCTCACCGCGGACGACAAGGAAACAGCGGTAGCGCGGCTGGCCGAGGTCCGTGCGATGCTCGGAGTGCTGGGCCTCGACCCGCTGGACCCGCACTGGACCGGCGCGGACCGCGGGGACGACCTGCACGGCGTCGTGGACTCGCTGGTGCAGCTGGTGCTCGAACAGCGGCAGTCCGCACGGTCCCGCAAGGACTACGGGACAGCGGACGCGATCCGCGACCAGCTGGTCCAGGCGGGCCTGGAGATCGAGGACACGCCGAGCGGTTCGCGGTGGACGCTGCGGGGCTGACCGCCCCGCCGCGGCCCGCGGCCCGCGGACAAGACATACCGACACATTCGACGCAGAGACGTGGAGACGTAGCGACGTCGAGACGCAGACAGAAGTGAGAGAGCCCCATGGCCGGCAACAGCCAGCGCAGGAACCGCCGTACGTCCAACAAGAAGGGCGCCACGGTCGGCAGTGGCGGGCAGCGCCGCAAGGGCCTCGAAGGCAGGGGCCCGACGCCGCCGGCCGAGGCGCGCAAGGGCCACAAGAAGAACCGTGTCGCCTCCGCCCAGGCCCGGCGGGCGGTGTCGGGCCAGTCCCGCCGCCCGTCCGGGCGCGGCGCCAAGTCGACGTCCGAGATGGTCGTCGGCCGCAACCCGGTGGTCGAGGCGCTGCGCGCCGACATCCCGGCGACAGCGGTCTACGTCCAGCAGTTCATCGACAGCGACGACCGGGTGCGTGAGGCGCTGCGGCTCGCCACCGACCGCGGGGTGCCGCTGCTGGAGGCCCCCAGGCCGGAACTCGACCGGATCACCGCGGGCCTGAACCACCAGGGCCTGGTGCTGCAGATCCCGCCGTACGAGTACTCCCACCCCGACGACCTGCTCGCCGAGGCCAACGACCAGGCCGACCAGCCGCTGATCGTCGCCCTCGACGGGGTGACCGACCCGCGCAACCTGGGCGCCGTCGTCCGCTCGGTCGCGGCCTTCGGCGGCCACGGAGTGGTGGTGCCCGAGCGGCGCGCCGCGGGCATGACCGCGGGCGCCTGGAAGACCTCGGCCGGCACCGCGGCCCGCGTCCCGGTGGCCCGCGCCACCAACCTCACCCGCACGCTCGAGGCGTACCAGAAGGCCGGCCTCACGGTCGTCGGCCTGGCCGCCGACGGCGACGTCGACCTCTACGACCTCGACGTGCTCACCGGGCCCGTCGTCATCGTCGCGGGCAGCGAGGGCAAGGGCCTGTCCCGGCTGGTCGGCGAGACCTGCGACCTGCTGGTCCGCATCCCGATGCCGGGCGGCGCGGCCGAGTCGCTGAACGCGGGCGTCGCGGCCGGCGTGGTGCTCTACGAAGCGGCGCGGCGCCGGGCCTGAACAGCGCCGTGAGCGGCTGCCGGGGACCGGCGGGAGGGCATCATACGGGTTCGGTGTGATTGACGCGTCTCGGACATCAAGGCCACGGGCAGGCAGTGTCCTAAAGGTCCGTCACTCGGTTAGATGAGCGTGGACACCAGAACATCCCACCCCTCCACAGGGGGAGGGACGCCCGGATTCGACGAGTCGGTCATGACGATGGCGCGGGTGCCGAGCGATCCCGCCCAGGTCATCGTCAACCATGCGAGTTTCCGTGTGCAGCTGGGACGGACCTCGGTCCGTTCCCTGGGACTCGGCGACATCACCGGGATCACGGCCGCCCCGCACTACGCGGACGCAGCGGGCGCCCCCGGCCGCCGCAAACTGGCCCCCGTGGTGTGGTCGGGCCGCACCGGCGACCCGCCCCCCGCCGCCGGCGCGGGGACCCCCATGAGCGACCTGCTCAGGACGGCGCGCGGGGCCGGCACCCCCGACGACTCCTCGGGCGCGGCCACCCAGGTGCTGCCCCGGATCGACGGCACCACCCCGCCGCCCGCCAGGCCGACCGTCGTCCGCCCGCGCAACGGCCAGTCCCCGACCGGCCTGCTCGACGGGGTACGCCCCGCACGCGGCGCGTACGACCACGACGACGACACCGTGGTGCGCCACCGCGGCCACGGTGCCGGACGCGGCGACGGTGACGGCTACGCCTACGACGACGGCGAGCAGGAACGCAGGCCGCGCAAGAGCAACGGCGAATTCGTCAAGCACGCCTGGTACCCGGGCCGCCGGATGAACCTCGGCATCGTGCTGCTGCCGCTGCGCGTCTTCCTCGGCTTCGTGTCGATCTACGCCGGCATGGGCAAGCTGTGCGACCGCGTCTACTTCGACGGCGGCGAACGCGGCTCCATGGTCACCTGGCTGGCCTCGCTGCACCCCTGGGCGGCGGCAGAACCACTCCGCGACGCCGCGCTCAACCACCCGGTGGGCGCGGGCCTGAGCATCGCCTTCCTCCAGGTCGTGGTCGGCGTGCTGACCATCTGCGGCCTGTGGCAGCGGGTCGCCGCCGTCTTCGGCGCGGGACTGTCCATCGCCCTGCTCGTCACGGTGAGCTGGCGCACGGTCCCCGTCTACGACGCTCCCGACTTCATCTACCTGGCCGCCTGGAGCCCGCTGGTCATCGCCGGCGCCCCCGTCTACTCGATCGACGGCAAGCTCGCGGGCGACGCCTGGCGCCGGCTCGGCCCCCGGGTCGGGCTGTGGGACCTGCGCCGCTACGTGCTGCGCCGCGGTGCGGTGCTCGGCACGGTCATCGCCGGCTGCGCGCTGCTGCTCGGCTCGGTGCTGGGGGCCGCGGTAAGGGCCACCTCGACGCCCGAGCACCGCCCGACGGTACCGACCGCCCCGCCGGTCAACAGCCTGCCCGGCGTCCCGCTGCCCCGCGCCTCGGGCGACGGGAACGGCTCGACGCCCACCGCGCCCGCGCCGACGAAGCCGGCCAAGGCCAAGAAGAAGAAGGCCGACGGCGACACCCCCGCGGCCACCCAGGCGCCGGCCACGACGCCCGGCAGGACCCACGCCCCCGGCCGTACCTCCACCGGCGGCAGCGGCCACTCCTCGTCCTCCTCCGGCCACAATCCCGGCGGTTCCTCCGGGTCCTCCCAGCCCCCGCCTGCCGCCCCGCCGAGCCAGGCGGCCCCGCCGCCGCCACCCCCGCCCGCCAGGCCCACCCAGGGCGCCATCGGCGGCCTCCTCGGCGCCCCGCTCCTCGGCGGCCCGCCGGCCTCCCCGGCCCCGACGGCCTGACCCCCTCCGACGAAGATCCCCGCGCCCGGTCAACGGGCGCGGGGATCTCGGCGTTTCCACGGGGGTCGGCCCCGGGCGCGGGGGCACGGCCCCGATGGGATGAGGAGGGGCCTCGCGGCGCGAGGGCAGGGGAGTCGGCTTCGACCGGGGCGGGTGCGGGCCCCGGCGGGGGCGGCGAAGGTCAGACCGGGGCCGAGCCCAGCTCCCTGGCCGCCTCACGGAGGTCCTTGGCGGTGTCGATGGCCCGCCAGTAGGCACCCTGCGGGATGGGGTAGCCGGCCAGCCGGCGTTCACGCGCGAGCCGCGGGAAGGTGGTGCGCTCGTGGTCGCCCAGGTCCGGCAGCATCGCCGTGAAGCCGGGCGCGAAGACGTAGACGCCCGCGTTGATCAGGAAGGGCGAAGGCGGGGACTCGATGAAGTCCAGGACCTGCCCGAACTCGTTGGTCTCGACGGCCCCCCAGGGGATCCGCGGCCTGGCGAGCGCGAGCGTGGCGACGGCGTCGCGCTCCTCGTGGAAGGCGGCCATGCCGCGCAGCGAGAAGCGGGTCCAGATGTCGCCGTTCGTGGCGTACCACGGCTCGTCGGGCCTCGGCAGCGACGCGGCCGCGTACTTGAGCCCGCCGCCGCGGCCGAGCGGCTCGCGCTCGACGACGGTGGTCACCTTCAGCGGCAGCGCCGCGCTGTCCAGCCATCCCTGGAGCACCTCCGCGAGGTGCCCGCACGAGACGACGACGTCGGTGACGCCCTCCGCGGCGAGCCAGGCGAGCTGGTGGCCGATGATCGGCGTGCCCGTGCCCGGGATCTCGACCATCGGCTTGGGCCGGTCGTCGGTGTAGGGGCGCAGCCGTGAGCCCTGGCCTCCGGCCAGGATGACGGCCTGCGTGACCTGGGTGACCTCGTGCGCGGTGGTGTCGTGCGTCATGGAGCGCACCCTATGCGACGGGACAGGCGGGGTACGGCCCGGGCGTGGACCGTACCCCGCCGCCGTGCACCGCGCGGGGCTCGTACCGGGTCAGCCGACCGACGCGACGCCCGTCGCGAAGGCGGTGTCGCACACCGGGCGAGACCACGACTGGGCGCGCTGGGCCGCGCCCTCGTACTTCGCCACGGCCGCACGGCCCAGCGAACGCGCGATGGAGGTGCAGTACTTGGCGAGCGACGGGTGGGCGGCCATGGCGACCTGGAGGTCGGTCAGGGCCACTCCCGGGTCCCGCTCCTGGAGTTCGGCCAGCAGCCGCGAGCGCAGGGCCTCCTGCGGCGCCTTGGCGGCCGTCTCCGCGGCCACCTGCTGGCGGCTTTTGGCGGAGGCGGTGAGCACCTGTGCGTCGGAGGAGGAGACGGCCCACGGGACGCGGGTGACGGCGAGCGTTCCCGACAGCACGAGAACGACCGGGAGAACGAGCGCGAATGTCTTGCCGAGACGGCGAGCTACCTGGTTCACGCCTCGGATCGTAGCGACTGGTGATGATTTGGCGACATTTAGTCACTCTCCCGAGGGAGTGGAATCGCCTTCCGGGCGTTCGGATGTTGACGAACGGAGCCGAAAGGACGCTTATGCGGCTGTATGCGCCGGGGGTTGGCGCCCCGGCGTCGGCGCCTGGTGTCTGGCGCCCGGCGCGCTTGTGCTGGCGGGACCTGGCGCCGGCGGGCGGCGGGCGGCGGGACCTGGCGCCGGCGGGCGGCGGGGGCACGACGACGGCCGGGGGGGGGGGGGGGGGGGGGGCGCCGGCCCCCCGCCCCGCCGACGCGGGGAGGCAAGCGCGGCCCCCCCCCAGCCCCCCCCCCCCCCCCCCCCCGCGGCGCCGCGCGGCGCG
>NZ_JBICTO010000018.1:0-115257 GCF_043197715.1 Streptomyces sp. NPDC049040 | reverse complement strand
GGCCCCCCCGGGGCCCGCCCCCGCCCCCCCCCCCCCCGGCGGGGGGGGGGGCCCCCCGGCGCGGGGGGGGGCGCCCCCCCCCCCGGCCCGGGGGCCCGGCCCCGGCGGCGACAGGCAGTCAGGGCCGCTGCGACCTGCGGCCCCGACGCGCGCCGCCAACTCCCGCGCCCGCCTTCCCGGCTGACGAGTCGATATTGATTCGTCCTACATCATTGACGCTGCCGGGCGGGGCGTAACAGGATGCCTCACGGCTCAGTCGTATGTCCCGCATCTCGAGCCTCAGATGTGACAGGTGTACCTGATGCTCTGACAACGTTGTCACACACGGAGAGAGGAAGGTATGGCTCCCAGAACGCACCGCCTGCGCAGCGCCGCGGCAGCCGCGGCCACCGTGCTGCTCGCCGCGGGGGCGGCCCTGCTGCCGGCCCAGCCCGCAGGCGCCACGGCCGCCGGCGGCGACCTCACCCACCTGGTCGACTCCTTCATCGGCACCCAGAACGACGGCAACACCTACCCCGGCGCCGCGGTGCCCTTCGGCATGGTGCAGCTGTCGCCCGACACCGGGCACAACACCGGCTACGACTACGACCAGGACCACATCCTCGGCTTCAGCGCGGTCCACCTGTCGGGTGTCGGCTGCGGCCTCGGCGGCGACCTGCCCGTGCTGCCGACGACCGGCGCCATCACCGCCACCGACGACACCCGGTACGCGGCGCAGTTCAGCCACGCCGACGAGACCGCCTCGCCCGGCTACTACAAGGTCGCCCTCGGCACCGGCATCACCGCCGAGCTCAGCGCCACCGACCGCACCGGCTGGCAGCGCTACACCTTCCCGGCCACCGACCAGGCCAACGTGATGCTGAACTCCGGGCAGGCCCTGCACAAGGTCACCTCGAGCACCGTCCGGGTCGTCGACGACCGCACCGTCGTGACCGCGATCACCGGCAGCGGCTTCTGCCAGGACACCCGGCCGTACACGCTGTACACCGAGACCCGCTTCGACCGCCCGTTCACCGCCTTCGGCACCTGGAACGGCGCCGACGTCACCGACGGCAGCCGCGCCTCCACCTCCACCGGCCTCGGCGGCGCCTACGTCCGCTTCGACACCACCACGGACCGCAGCGTCACCGCCGTCACCACGCTGTCCTGGGTGGACGCCCGCGGCGCCGCGGCCAACCTCGCCGCCGAGGGCCGCGGCACCTTCGACGCCACCGCGGCCGCCGCCAAGCGGGCCTGGCAGGACCGGCTGTCCGGGATCCGCGTCCAGGGCGGCAGCGACGAGCAGCAGCGCACCTTCTACTCCTCGCTCTACCGCTCCTTCCTCGCACCGAACATCGGCAGCGACGTCGACGGCCGCTACACCGGCTGGGACGACAAGGTGCACTCCGGCGGCGGCTCGACGTACTACCAGAACTGGTCGCTGTGGGACACCTACCGCACCCAGCAGCAACTGCTCTCGCTGCTGGCGCCCGCCGAGTCCCGTGACATGGCGCTGTCCCTGCTCCGGGTCGCCCAGCAGAGCGGGAGCCTGCCGCGCTGGGGCTACGCCACCGTCGAGACGAACATCATGACCGGCGACCCGGTCACCCCTTTCCTGGTGGACGCCTACCGGCAGGGCCTGCTCAAGGGCCATGAGGAGGAGGCATACCAGGCGCTCAAGAAGCACGCCGACACCGTCCCGCCGGCGTCCTCGCCCGCGGCCGGGCGGCAGGCCGACGCCGAGTACCTGGCCGGCGGCTACGTGCCCTACGACCCGGCGCACCCGGGCAAGCCGGGTGACAACGACTTCCAGCACGGCCCCTCGGCGACGCTGGAGTACGCCCTCGCCGACGCCGCACTCGGCGGGATGGCCCGCGACCTCGGCCACACCGCCGACGCCCGGCGCTACCTGGCCAGGGGGCAGAACTACCGCAACATCCTCGACCCGCGCACCGGCTTCTTCCGCGCCCGCGACACCGACGGCGGCTTCGTCGGGCCCGCCGACCCGGCCGCGAGCACCGGCTTCCACGAGGGCACCTCGTGGCAGTACATGTGGCTGGTCCCGCAGGACGTGCCGGGCCTGGTCGGCCTGATCGGCGGCGCGGAGGCGGCCAACGCCCGGCTGGACTCCTTCTTCGCCTACGACCAGCTGGTCAAGGACCCCGCGGGCACCGCCCGCGACGTGTGGGTCAACGGCCCGTACTCGTACTACAACCAGGACAAGTACAACCCGCAGAACGAGCCCGACCTCAGCGCCCCCTACACCTACCTGTCGACCGGTCAGCCGTGGAAGACCACCGACGTGGTGCACGCCGCGCTGACCCTGTTCACCGACGCGCCCAACGGCGTCACCGGCAACGACGACCTCGGCACCATGTCGGCATGGCAGGTGCTCTCGGCGATCGGTGTCTACCCGATGGAGCCGGGCACCGACCTGTGGGGCCTGTCCACCCCGATCTTCAGCCGCGTCGACCTCACCCTCGACCGGCACTACTACCCGCACGGCCGGCTGACCGTCACCGCCCCCGGCAGCTCGGAGGCCGACCGCTACATCCGGTCAGCGCGGCTCGGCGGCCGCAAGCTGAGCCACACCTACATCACCACAGGCGACATCAGGGCGGGCAAGGACATCGCGCTCACCCTCGGCGACGCGCCCTCGGCGTGGGGCACCGCCCGCTCCGACGCGCCGCCCGCCCTCGACACCGCCGCGGACACCCAGCGACGCACCGCCGCCTCGGTGGCCCCGTCGCCGGTCGGCGTCCTCGGCGGCGGCACCGCGGCCGACGTGACCGTCTCCGCCGTCCTGACCGCACCGGGCGACGCCTCCGGCACCGTCACGGTGACCGCGCCCGCCCCGCTCACCGCGGACCCGCAGCACGGCAGCTTCACCGTCACCTCCGACACGCTGCCCGCCACCCACGAGGTGCCGGTGCACATCACCGCACCCGCGGGCACCCCCGACGGCACCTACCCGGTCACCGTCCGGGTCGCCCAGCTGCACGGACCCGCCGTCACCCGGACCGTGCAGGTGTCGGTGACGACGGCGACCTGCGAGGGCCCGACCGGCTCCTGCCCGCAGGACCTGTCGGCCCAGTACACGGTCGACGGAGTCGGCACCGCGGGCACCACCGGTGCGGACTTCGACGGCACGGGCACCAGCTTCCCCGCCGAGCAACTGCCCGCGCCCGGAACGGGCGTCCTGGACGGGCACGCCTACCGCTTCCCCGACACCACGGGCAGCGCGGCCAACTTCGCGCCCGCCCACGGCCAGAGCGTGCCGCTGGTGGCCCGCGGCTACTCGGCGCTCGACGTCCTGCTCACCGCCCACCACGGCGACGTCCGGTCCACCGCCACCGTCCACTACGCCGACGGCACCACCGCCGACGTCGCGCTCACCGCGTCCGACTGGGCGGCCGGTTCGCCGCGCCTCGGCGAGGACCGGGCGATCCACGCCGACAGCCGCTACAGCGCGCAGGGCGCACCGGACGGCGTCGCGGTCGACATCTGGCACCTGACCGTGCCGCTCGACAGCTCGAAGACCGCCGTCTCGCTCACCCTGCCCGACGACCCGCGCCTGTCGCTCTACGCGCTCAGCGGGCGCAACGCATGAGGCATTCCGAGCAGCAACCCGGAGCCGCAAGGAGAAAGGCAACACCCATGAGACGTGGCCCAATGCGCCGCACCCTCACCAAGACCGCGCTGGCAGGTGCGGTCTCGATGGCCCTGATCGTGCCCGTGTCCGCGCTCGCGCACGCGGACACCACCAAGCAGGGCGACGGCGCACCCGCCTTCACGACGTCATTCGAATCCGGTGACCCGCAGCCGACCTGGACCGACACCGCGGAGACCGACGCCAAGGGCGCCCCGGACGTCTCCGGCGTGACCGCGGGCACCCTGCCCGTGCTGCCCGGCAGCGTCAAGGACAAGATCGCCGAGGTCACGGCCAGTTCCGACAACCCGCCGAACGAGGTCGCCGGGAACACCGCGGACGAGGACGCCAACACCAAGTGGCTCACCTTCGCGAGCAGCGGCTGGGTGCAGTACAAGCTGTCCGAGGACGTGACGGTCAAGAAGTACGCGCTCACCTCCGCGAACGACTCCCCGGAGCGCGACCCGAAGGACTTCACCCTCCAGGGCTCCGCCGACGGCTCCGACTGGACCACCGTCGACAGCCGCAGCGGCGTGAAGTTCAGCGGCCGCTTCAAGAGCAACGTCTACGACGTCGCGAACCCCGCCGCGTTCCGCTACTACCGGCTGAACGTCACGGCCAACACCAGCGGCGACATCGTCCAGCTCGCCGACCTGATCCTGTCCGACGGCTCCGCCCCGCCGCCGCCGGTGTCGGGCATGACCAGCTCGGTCGGCGCCGGCCCCTCCTCGGGTCCGAACGTCAAGCCGAGTGTCGGCTTCAGCGGCCTCAAAGCGCTGGAGTACGCGGGCAGCCACACCCGGTCGGGCGCCGTGCACGCCTGGAACAAGCTCTACGACGTGCACATACCCGTGCACCGCGACACGCAGCTCTCGTACGACATCTTCCCGGAGCTGACCGGCGGTGACCTGAAGTACCCGAGCACCTACGCCTCGATCGACCTGCACTTCACCGACGGCAGCTACCTCAGCAGGCTGCGGACGCCGGCGCAGGACCAGAACGGCGTCACCCTCAGCCCGAACGGCCAGGGCGCGGGCAAGATCCTCTACGCCTCGCAGTGGAACGCCGTCGCCTCGGCCATCGGCAAGGTGGCCGCGGGCAAGACGATCGACCGCATCCTGCTCGGCTACGACGACCCGGCCGGCAGCGCGGAGGTGGGCGCGAACACCCAGTTCAAGGGGTGGATCGACGACCTCACCATCGGTGCGGCCCCGGCCCGCGACACCTCGGCGAGCTACGCCGAGCACGTCGACACCCGGCGCGGCACCAACGCCTCGGGCTCCTTCTCGCGCGGCAACAACCTGCCGCTGACGGCCGTCCCGAACGGCTTCAACTTCTTCACGCCGGTCACCGACGCGGGCTCGACCGGCTGGGAGTACAGCTACGCCGCACAGAACAACGCCGACAACCTGCCGACGCTGCAGGCGCTCGGCATCAGCCACGAGCCCAGCCCGTGGATGGGGGACCGCGACACCTTCCAGGTGATGCCGTCCGCGGCGTCCGGCACCCCGGACCTGAACCGCGGCAAGCGGGCGCTCGCCTTCGACCACAAGGACGAGGTGGCGCAGCCGAACTACTACGGGGTGACGTTCAAGAACGGCATCAAGGCCGAGATCGCGCCCACCGACCACGCCGCCGAATTCCGCTTCACCTTCCCCGGCGACAACGGTGACCTGCTGTTCGACAACGTCAACAACAACGGCGGCCTGACCTTCGACGCCGCCGCGGGCACCCTGGACGGCTACTCCGACGTCAACACCGGCGGCGGCGAGGCCGCGACGCGGATGTACGTGCACGGCGAGTTCGACCGGGCACCGGGCACGGCCACCAAGGTCACCGGGCAGGGCCGCGACAACGTCACCGGATACGCCCGGTTCGACACCTCGGGCGACAAGACGGTGACCATGCGGATCGCCACCTCGTTCATCGGCATCGACCAGGCGAAGAAGAACCTGGACCTGGAGATCCCCAAGGGCACCTCCTTCGACGCCGTCAAGGACAGCGCCGAGCACCAGTGGAACGCCAAGCTGGGCAAGGTCGAGGTCCAGGGCGCCAGTGACGACCAGCTCACCACGCTGTACTCGAACCTGTACCGGATGAACCTGTACCCCAACTCCGGTGCGGAGGACACCGGGACGGCAGCGGCGCCGGTCTACCGGTACGCCAGCCCCTTCTCCCCGGCCACCGGCGCCGGCACGCCCACCGAGACCGGCGCGAAGATCGTGGACGGCAAGGTCTACGTCAACAACGGCTTCTGGGACACCTACCGCAGCGAGTGGCCCGCCTACTCCCTGCTGGAGTCCAAGACCGCCGGTGAACTCGCCGACGGCTTCGTCCAGCAGTACAAGGACGGCGGCTGGACCGCCCGCTGGTCCTCGCCGGGCTACGCCGACCTGATGACCGGCACCAGCTCCGACGTGGCCTTCGCCGACGCCTTCGCCAAGGGCGTCGACAACTTCGACGCCAAGGCGGCCTACGAGGCGGCCGTGAAGAACGCCACCGTCTTCCCGACGGCCGGCGGCGTCGGCCGCAAGGGCCTGGACACCTCGGTGTTCGACGGCTACACCGACACCTCGGTGGACGGCAGCGTCTCCTGGACGCTGGACGGCTACATCAACGACTACGGCATCGGCATGATGGCCGCCAAGCTCGCCAAGGCCCCGCACACCTCCAAGGCCGACCGCGACCGCTACCAGGAGGAGTCGGCGTACTTCCTGGGACGTGCCCGGAACTACACCACGGTGTTCAACTCCGGCGTCGGCTTCTTCGAGGGCCGCAAGGCCGACGGCTCCTGGCGGGTCGCCGACAGCGCCTTCGACCCGCAGCAGTGGGGCAACGAGTACACCGAGACCAACGCCTGGAACTATGCCTTCACCGTCCCGCAGGACCCCGACGGCCTCGCTGCGCTCTACGGCGGCCAGAAGGGCCTGGAGAAGAAGCTCGACGCGTTCTTCGGCACCCAGGAGACCGCTGACGGCGACGCCGGCGGCTACGGCGGCACCATCCACGAGATGCTGGAGGCCAGGGACGTCCGGATGGGCGAGCTCGGCATGAGCAACCAGCCGTCGTTCGGCATCCCGTACATGTACGACTACGCGGGCGCCCCTGCCAAGACCCAGGCCGCCGTCCGGCAGATCCAGCAGCGGCTGTTCACCGGCAGCTCGATCGGCCAGGGCTTCCCCGGCGACGAGGACAACGGCGCCACCGCCACCTGGCAGATCTTCAGCGCGCTCGGCTTCTACCCGCTCCAGGTCGGCAACGACAACTACGTCATCGGCTCCCCGCTGTTCACCAAGGCCACCGTCCACCTGGACAACGGCCGCAGCATCGTCGTCAACGCGCCGGACAACAGCGGCAAGAACATCTACGTGCAGTCGCTGAAGGTCAACGGCAAGCCGTGGAACAAGGTGTACCTGACGCAAAGCCAACTGGAGTCGGGCGCACGGCTGGACTTCACCATGGGCGCCAAGCCGTCCGCGTGGGGCTCGGGCAAGGACGCGCTCCCGCCGTCGCTCACCAAGGCAGGCGAGACGCCGCAGCCGCTGGCCGACCTGACCGGTCCCGGCCAGGGCACCGCGACGGCCGGCGACGGCACCGACGTGGCCGCGCTCTTCGACAACACCTCGAAGACCGCGGTCACCTTCCCGGCCGCCGACCCGACGGTGCAGTACACCTTCACCGGTGACACCGCACGGAAGTCCGGGCCGAAGGCCACCTTCTACACGCTCACCTCGGGCAGCACCGCCGCCGCCCAGGACCCGAGGAGCTGGCAGCTCCAGGGCTCAGGCGACGGCAAGCACTGGAAGACCCTCGACACCAGGTCGGACCAGGTCTTCACCGACCGGCTGCAGACCCGGCCGTTCGAGATCGCCCACCCCGGCTCGTACACCTCGTACCGGCTGGTGGTGACCGCAGGCAACGGCGACCAGGACACGACCTCGCTGGCGGAGGTGGAACTGCTGGCCCAGGGCTGACCCGCGCACCGCGCCGGGCCCCGCCGCCGTATCCGGGTGGCGGGGCTGGGCGCGTCATCCGCCCGGCCCCCGCCAGATGTTGTCGAAGGCCGCCTGCTCGATGCTCCGCCGCTGGCGTACCGCGTCCAGCTCCACCACCGCGTCGCTGACCGTCGCGACCACCGTCACGACCCCCTCGTCGGTGACGGCAGGCGGTTCGCCGTCCGGCTCCGCCCGGATGCCGAGCGCGCCCGCGAGGACGCCGAGGACCGGCTCGCCGGAGGACCACCGCTCGGTGGCGTGGCGGCGGGCGGGGGTGTCGGCGAGCTCCGCGGGCCCCGGCCGGCCGGGAAGCAGCCGCCGGTGCTGCCGCGTGATGTCGCCCGCGGACTCCATGGCCTCCAGATACGCCGTCGACAGCGCGCGGCCCCTGCGCCACAGCCAGTCCTCGACCGACTCGTACGGCCGCTGCCGCACCAGCGCCGCCGCGGCTTCCGCCAGCAGCCGGTCTCCCGGTGCCTGCCCGGCACCCGGCACGATCAGGTCGCCGTCCAGCGTGAGCAGGCCGCCGTCGAGCAGGTCGAGCAGCTCGGCGCCCGCGAGGGCGAGCGACAGGTCGCCCGACTCCACCGGGCGGCTGGACTCCACGTCCATGGCGACGATCAGCAGGTCCTGCGGTGTGGTCATGAGCGGCTCCACCTCGGCGGCGTCGGCGGGCGGTGACACGTCCTGCCGGGTGCGGCCGGGACGCGCACGTGCTCGCGGTACACGATCGACGGTAGCGCGCCGTGGCAGCGGGGCGGCGGCGCCGGTCCTGCGAGGACCCGCCGGCGTGCGGTCTGCCGGGGCCCCGCCCGCCCCGGCCCGTGTGGCCGCCGCGGCCGGGTCGGGCGGCGTGCTTGCGCCATCCGTGCCACCACCTGGGCGTTTTACGCGCCGTTGCGCTGTGCCGAGCGCCCGGTTCTGGTGGCCTGTAGCGTGAAGAGGAGGATTCCGGCGGGATGCCGGAATCGCAGACCGACGGCCGGCGGACGAGGGGCTCTGGATGGGATCGGATGGGGCCGGGGCGCCCGCCGCCGGTGGACCTTCGGCCGGCGCAGGCCGGGACGGGCACGTCGACGGAAAGGCCGGGCACGGCGAGGGGGCCGACGAGCACGGCGGGCAGCCGGCCGCCCCCGGCCCCCGGCTCGCCTCCGTGGTGGTCTTCGTACGCGACCTGGACCGGGCCGTGGACTTCTACCGGGAACTGCTGCTGATGCGGGTCGCGGTCCGTGCCACCACGGCCGCGCTGCTCGTCGGTGCGGCCGACACCCAGATGTACCTGCGCGTCATGGGCTCGGGCGGCGAGCACCCGCTCGGCGCCATCGGCGTGCAGTACGTGATCTGGACCGCCGACAGCTCCGACGACCTCCTGCGGTGCGAGCGGATGCTCAAGGAGCGCTCCGCCCACATCTCGTCCAAGGAGACGGCGGACGGCGTGACCGTGGTCGAGGGGCGCGATCCCGACGGCCTGCCGCTGGTCATCGCCCACCCCGGGCCGCACGGCGCCGCCCGGCAGGAGATCATGGCGCGGATCTACGCCTGGTGACGGCGGCCGCGGCGGGCCCTTCGGCCGCCTGGGCCCGCCACCGGCCCGGTGAGGAGGTGCGGGCATGACCGAGGACACCGGGCAGGGCCACCCGCGCGAGGGCGGGCCGCCCGCCTCCCTCGAGGAGCAGCTGCGCAGGCTCACCGCGGTCCAGCGCAGGCAGCGCCGGCTGCTGGACGCGGTCGTGGCCATCAGCGCCGACATGGACATGCACAACGTGCTGCACCACATCGTGACGGCGGCCACCGAACTGATCAACGCCCGCTACGGTGCGCTCGGGGTGCTCGGCGAGGACGGCGAGGTCGTCGACATGATCACGGTCGGCGGGGTGGGCGCGGACGAGATCGCCGCCTGCTTCCCCGCCGGCCGGCCGGCCGGGATGAAGGTGCTGGGCGCGCCGCTGACCGTACGCGGCACGGTCTACGGCAACCTGTGCCTGTCCGGCAAGAACGACGGGACGCTCTTCACCGGCGAGGACGAGACGCTGCTGACCGCGCTGGCCAGCGCCGCGAGCGTCAGCATCGAGAACGCCCGGCTCTACGAGCGGCTCAAATACACCACCGAGCAGTTCCAGCGCAGCCTGCTGCCCGCCCTGCCCGACCTGGGGCCGATCGAGGTGCGGGCGCGCTACCAGCCGGCCTCCGAGCTGCCCAACCTCGGCGGTGACTGGTACGACGTGCACATCCTGCCCGACGGGGTGCCGTGCATCGTGGTCGGCGACGTCACCGGGCACGACCCCGGGGTCGCACCCGTCATGGGCCAGTTCCGCAACATGCTGCGCGCGCTGGCCCACGACCGGGGCGGGCCGCCCGGGGTGATCGTCTCCAAGCTGGACGAGGTCGTCGCCACCCTCGTCGACCCGCCGGCGGCCACACTCGTGCTCGGGCGGCTGGAGGAGCGGCGCGCGGGGGAGTACACCTTCCACTGGACCAACGCCGGGCACCCGCCGCCGCTGCTGATCACCGAGGACGGCGGAGTCTGCTACCTCGCCCCGCTCAGGCACGGCATCCCGGTCGGCATCGACACCCGGCTGCCACGCCCCGACCACGAGCACACGCTGCCGCCCGGCAGCACCCTGCTGCTGTTCACCGACGGCCTGATCGAGCGCCGCGGCCAGGACATCGACGAGGGCATGCGCGCGCTTGCGGCGCAGGCGGGCTCCCTGTCCACGGCGGCGCTCGACGTGCTCTGCGACGAGGTCATCGCCAACCACGGCCAGGTCTTCGACGACGACGTCGCGGTCCTCGTCGTCCGCATCCCGCCGCGGCACTGACGGCGGCGGGACGCCCGGGGCGGCCGCGCCCCCGGACAGCCGGCAGCGGGCTCAGGCCTTCCCGGCCAGCCACTGCGCGAGGACCGCTGCCTGGCTGCGGTCGACGTCCTTGGTGGCGGTCAGCAGCGTCAGCCGCCCGTCCGCGCCCGCGAGGTCACGCAGATGGTCCACCGCCGTCCGGTGCCCGGAGTCGCGCAACTCCGCGCGATAGCGACGGCGGAACTCGGGGAAGCGGTCCGGCTCGTGGCCGTACCAGCGGCGCAGGTCGGTCGAGGGCGCGACGTCGCGCAGCCACTCGTCCAGATGGGCGTCGGCCTTGCGCATGCCCCGCGGCCACACCCGGTCCACCAGCACCCGTGTACCGTCCTCGGGCGCGGTCTCCTCGTAGACTCGGCGATACGTGATCGACTCGGCCATGGCGACACCTCTCCCTGACGGGACGTCCCATTTTACCGGTGCCGGCCGCGCGGATCAGCGCGGGGAGAGGCGGACTGCGGACCATGGACCTGAGCGCATCGGTCGGCGGGCCGGACGACCCCGGCTTCCCGGCGGCCGCCGCCGCCCGCGCGGGAGCGGTGCCCGCGCTGGACGACGAGGTGAGCACCTGCCGTGCCTGCCCCCGGCTGGTGGCCTGGCGCGAGGAGGTCGGCCGCGTCAAGCGGCGGGCCTATCTGGACTGGACCTACTGGGCCAGGCCGGTACCCGGCTTCGGCCCGCAGGACGCGGCACTGGCGATCGTCGGGCTCGCGCCCGCCGCGCACGGCGGCAACCGCACCGGCCGGATGTTCACCGGCGACCCGTCGGGCGACGTGCTCTACGCGGCCCTGCACGCGGTCGGCCTGGCCTCCCGGCCCACCGCCGTGGACCGCGCGGACGGCCTACGGCTGCACGGCGTACGGATCACCTCACCCGTGCACTGCGCGCCGCCCGACAACCGGCCCACCACCGCGGAACGCGATACCTGCCGCCCCTGGCTCGCCCGCGAGTTCCAGCTGCTGCGCCCGACCCTGCGGGCGGTCGTCGTCCTCGGCGGCTTCGGCTGGCAGGCCCTGCTCCCCGTCCTGCGCGACGCAGGCTGGCGACTGCCCCGCCCCCGCCCGGCCTTCGGGCACGCCAGGAACGTGGTCCTGCACGAGGCCGAGGGCGACGGCGAGCTGCACCTCATCGGGTGCTACCACCCGAGCCGGCGCAACATCTCGACCCGCACCGTCACCCCTGAGATGATCCGCGCCGTCCTGCGCACCGCCGCCGACGCGGCGGCCCTGCCCACCCGCGCCTGAGCCCCGGGGGCCTCGGGGGCCGGCCCACCTGGGACAATTGCCGCCAGGATGCCCGGGAGCCGAGAACCGGGCGCCCGAGACGAGGGGCAGGCGATGACGCGAGCTTCCACGGCCGTATCCGGGACCGGCGGCCGGCAGACCCGTCGGGTGTCCGGGACCGCGTCGTGACCGGGCCCGAGCCGGTGGCGCAAGTCCTGGCCGACGCGCGGGCGCTGGCCGCCGACGCCGCCGGGGCGACCGGTGTCAGGTGGAAGCTCGCCGAGAGCGGCCGGCAGCTCGACGCCAACCTCGTCCACCTGGCGCCGGGTGAGCACATCGCCACGCACGCCGAGCCCGACCTCGACGTCCTGGTCCTCGTGGTGTCCGGCGGCGGCCTGCTGGCCACCGCGGAGCCCGGTGAGCCCCACACCCTCGCCGAGGGATCCCTCGTCTGGCTGCCGCACGGCTCCACCCGCAGCATCACGGCGGGCGACACGGGCCTCGACTACCTGACCGTCCACCGCCGCCGCCCCGGCATGCAGATCCGCCCCAGCCGGTAGCCCCGACCGCAGGATGACAGCCCCCGCCGCACGGGGGCGCCCGCCACGGCGCGGGTCGGCCGTGCGGGCCCGATCGCGGGCGCTCGCGGGGGGCCGGGGGACCGGTGGCGGGCGCGCGGAGGGGTCCCTGAGCGTCTGACGCGGTTGCTCGGGAGCCGATCCGGGGGCGCCGGCCGCGGTCGCATGGCGGGGGTCCGGGGCGCCGTCGGCGTGCTCTACGCGGTCCAGGGCGCGGGCTCGATCATGGCGGGAACCGTGGCCGGCGCCGTCATGCGCCGGCTCCCGGAGCACGCCTTCGCAGCCGTGGGCCTGCTGCTCTTCACCGCGGGCGCCGCCGTACGGGCCGTGCCGTCGCTGCCGGTGGTGCTCGCCGGGACCCTGGCGATCGGCGTCGGGCTGCCCTGGGTGATCGTCGCGGCCTTCACCGCCGTGCAGCAGCGCACCGAGCCCGCCCTGGTCGGCCGGGTGGCCGCCGCCGCGGGCACGCTGGTCTTCGCGCCCACCGCGGTGGCCGCGGCGCTCGGCGCGCACCGGGCGTGGGCGCTCGCCGGGGGTCCGGGGCGACGGTGGCCTGCCGGAGTCCGGGGCGTCCGACGCCAAGTGCCCGGGCGCCGCACCGCCCTGACCGTCCGTCGCGTCCTGTGCGCGGCCACGCCGCGCGGGCCGGCGGCCCAGCGGCCTGCCGGCGGCCCGCGCGCGGCCTTCTCGCAGCCCGCGCGCGGTCCGGGGGAGCAAGGGGGAGAGCCCCGGGAGAGAGGTCCGCCCCTTCCCGGGGCTTGACAAGCGGTAGCGGACGTTCCAGCCTGTGGCAACGTTGTCAATCGTTCTGAGCAGCACCCGAGCCGCACGACGGCAACGTTGTCAGAAGGGCGGCGGGCCCCCGCCCCTGACTGCTCGCCGGCAGGAACCGTACTCGTGATTGGACCTCACGCATGGCGCATCAGCCGCAACCGCCGCACCCTTCCCGGCGGTCCGTCGTCGCAACCGGCTCGACCCTGCTGGCCGGGTTCGGACTCGCAGGACTCCCGGGGGTGAGCGCCGCCGCCGCACCCGGCGCGCGGCCGGGGACGGAGGGGAAGCCGGCGGCGCCCGGTGAACTGGCCGCCTACCGCCCGGTCGAGGTCTCCTCGACCGACTACGCTCCCACCCCCGCCGAATTCGCCGTGGACGGCCTCAACTCACCCGGAGTGCGCGGCAGCGGATGGCGCGCGGCCGACGGCGACCCGCAGTGGATCTCGGTCGACCTCCAGGCGGACTGCCATGTCACCGCGATCAGGCTGACCTTCGAGGGCGGCGAGCACGACCCGGTCTTCACCAAGCCGACCTCGGGGAACTGGTCCGACGGCACGACGGGCCAGGAGATCCTGTCGAGTCACGCCGTCGACTTCGTCGTGGAGACCTCCCGCGACCGGCGGTCGTGGACCAGCGTCCACCGCACCACCGCCGGCACCGGCGGCACCGTGGACATCGTGCTGGACCAGCCGGTGGTCGCCCGGTGGGTGCGGATGACTTCGCGCAAGCGGTCCAACCCCAACCCGCTCGGTCTCAACGGCTTCGAGGTCTACGGGACCCCGCCCGCCCACCGGGCGGACGCCACCGGCTGGACCGACTGGGGCCGGCACGACCACCGGGCGCCCGCGCTCGCGGTCGGCGCCGATGGGACCGTGCCGCTGGAGTCGGGCTGGACGCTGACCATGGACGACTGGGCCGGCGGCGAGGGGGCGGACCTGTCGCGGACCACCGTCGACACCAGCGGCTGGCTGCCGGCGACCGTGCCGGGCACGGTGCTGGCGTCGCTGGTCGACCAGGGCAAACTGCCCGATCCTGTCGCGGGTCTGAACAACCTGCACATTCCCGAGGCGCTGTCGCGCCACTCCTGGTGGTACAAGCGGGACTTCGAACTGCCGCGCGGCCTGCCCGCCGGCGCGGGCCGCAGGGTCTGGCTGGAGTTCGACGGCGTCAACCACCAGGCGGACATCTGGCTCAACGGGCAGCGGGTCGGCGGCCTGACCTACCCCTTCGCCCGCTCGGCGCACGACATCACGGCCCTGCTGTCGGCCAAGGGCGGCAACGCGCTCGCGGTGAAGATCACGCCGATGCCGATCCCCGGCAGCCCCGGCGACAAGGGCCCGGCCGGTGAGTCGTGGGTGGACGCGGGCGCCGGGCAGATGAACCTCAACTCGCCCACCTATCTCGCGGTTTCGGGCTGGGACTGGATGCCGGCGGTGCGCGACCGGGTGTCCGGCATCTGGAACCACGTCAGGCTGCGGTCCACCGGGGACGTGGTCATCGGCGACCCGCGGGTGGACACCGTGCTGCCCAACCTGCCGGACACCTCGGTCGCCGAGCTGACCCTGACCGTGCCGGTGCGCAACGCGGCCGACGCCGACCGCGAGGCGACGGTCTCCGCCTCCTTCGACGGCGTCCACGTCTCCCGGTCGGTCACCGTGCCCGCCGGGCAGAGCCTCGACGTGGTCTTCGCCCCCGACGCCTACGCCCCGCTGCGGGTGCGCGACCCGAAGCTGTGGTGGCCCAACGGCCTGGGCGACGCAGCCCTGCACGACCTCACCTTGACCGCGGCTGTCGGCGGCCGCGAGAGCGACCGGCGCACCACCCGGTTCGGCATCCGCCAGTTCGGCTACGAGTACGCGGTGCCGCTGCCCTTCACCGGCAGCGGCGACTCCTACACCCAGTCGGTGGACGTCGGCCCGCAGAGCGCACGCCACCTGCGGGTCCGCTGCCTGACCAGGGCGACCGGCTGGGGCGCGTCGCTGTGGACGGTGGCCGTGGTCGACAGCGCGCAGCCGGCGGTGGACCTCGCGCTGCACGCCGCCGCGACCGCCTCCTCGGTGGACGGGGACGACCACGGCCCCGGCAACGCCACCGACGGCGACCCGGCCACCCGCTGGTCCTCCGGCTACCAGGACGACCAGTGGCTCCAGCTGGACCTGGGGGCCGTACGGTCCTTCGACCGGGTCGACCTCACCTGGGAGCAGGCCTACGCAAAGACCTACGTGGTGCAGGTCTCGACCGACGGCTCGACGTGGACCGACGCGGCGGCGGTGGACAACTCCGCGGTGCCGCTGCCCTTCAACAGCGGTGACGCGAGCCTGCAGACCGAGGACTTCACCGCGCTCACCGCCCGCCATGTGCGGATCAGCTGCGGCCTGCGGCAGACCAGCTGGGGCAACTCGCTCTGGTCGCTGTCCGTCGTCGACAGCAACAGGCCCGACACCGACCTTGCGCTGCACCGCGGCGTCACCGCGTCGAGCGAGGACCCCGCCAACCCGGCGGCCAACGCCACCGACGGCAACCCGGGTTCGCGCTGGTCGTCCGAGTACTCCGACAACCAGTGGATCCAGGTCGACCTCGGCTCCGCCCAGGCCTTCGACCGGGTGGTGATCCTCTGGGAGGCGGCCTACCCCAGGACCTACGTCATCCAGGTGTCCGACGACGGGAAGTCCTGGACGGACGTGAAGTCCGTGAAGAACGCGCCCGATCCGCTGCGGATCAGCGTCAACGGGGTCCGGGTGCTGTGCCGCGGCGGCAACTGGGGCTGGGACGAACTGCTGCGCCGGATGCCGGCGGAGCGGATGGACGCGGCCGTGCGCATGCACCGCGACATGAACTTCACCATGATCCGCAACTGGGTGGGCTCCAGCGACCGCGAGGAGTTCTTCGCCAGCTGCGACGAGCACGGGATCCTGGTGTGGAACGACTTCCCGAACGCCTGGGGCATGGACCCGCCGGACCATGACGCCTACAACGGCATCGCCCGCGACACCGTGCTGCGCTACCGCATCCACCCCTCGGTGGTGGTGTGGTGCGGCGCCAACGAGGGCAACCCGCCCAAGGCGATCGACGACGGCATGCGTGACGCCGTGCAGTCCCAGGCCCCCGGCATCCTGTACCAGAACAACTCGGCCGGCGGCATCATCTCCGGCGGCGGCCCCTACAACTGGATCGAGCCCGAGCGCTACTTCGACCCCTCGACCTACGGCGGCGGCAGCTTCGGATTCCACACCGAGATCGGCATGCCGGTGGTCTCCACCGCCGAGAGCGTGCGCCGCATGGTCGGTGACGGTCCCGAGTGGCCGATCGGCGGCGCCTGGTACTACCACGACTGGAGCGAGCACGGGAATCAGGCCCCGCAGAACTACAGGGCGGCGATCGAGGCCAGGCTCGGCGCCGCCCGGGACCTGGAGGACTTCGCGCGCAAGGCGCAGTTCGTCAACTACGAGAACACCCGCGCGATGTTCGAGGCGTGGAACGCCAATCTGTGGGACGACGCCAGCGGGTTGATGCTGTGGATGTCCCACCCCGCGTGGCACAGCACCGTCTGGCAGACCTACGACTACGACTTCGACGTCAACGGCACCTACTACGGTGCCAGGTCGGCGTGCGAGCCGCTGCACGTCCAGGCCGATCCGGTCACCTGGCAGGTCATCGCCGTCAACCACACCTCACGCGAGCTGCGGGGCGCCCGTGTCACGGCGCAGGCCTACGACCTCGGCGGGCGCGGGCTCGGCACCGCCCGCAGCGCCCGGGTGGACGTCGGCTCGGCGGCAGTCGCCGAGGCCTTCACCGCGGGGTGGACCGACGACCTGCCCGATCTGCACCTGCTCCGGCTGGTCCTGTCCGACGGCAAGGGGCGGGAGCTGTCGCGCAACACCTACTGGCGCTACCGCACCCCCGCCGCCATGACCGCGCTCGGCAGCGCCCGGCAGGTCCGCACCTCGGCCTCTATCGGGCGCGTCACCGCCGAGGGCTCGCGTCGCGCCCTGACCGCGACCGTACGCAACCGGGGGTCGGCTGTCGCCGCGATGGTGCGGCTGTCGCTGCTCGACCAGCACAGCGGCGAGCGGGTGCTGCCGACGCTGTACGGCGACAACTACCTGTGGCTGCTGCCCGGCGAGTCCCGCACGGTCACGCTGTCCTGGCCGGCCGCCGCGCTCCCGTCGGGGCGCCCCGAGCTGCGGGTGGAGGGCTACAACAGCCCCGCGGTCACCGCGAGGTGAGCCGCGGGCGGGACCGGCGCGCCCGAGGGGCGCCGGTCCCGCCGGCCCGGCCCGTGGGACCCGGGCGCACCGGCCCGCTCAGCCGATCCTGGCGGCGGTGCCGCTGACCCGCACCCTGGCGTCGCCGTCGCGCAGCTCCACGGTCAGCGTGCCGGGGCGCCCCATGTCGGCGCCCTGGTGCAGGGTCAGCACGGCGGCGGAGGGGACCGCCCCGAGTTCGCGCGCGTACGCGCCGAAGGCGGCCGCTGCGGCGCCGGTCGCCGGGTCCTCGACCACCCCGCCGACCGGGAAGGGGTCGCGGACGTGGAAGGTGTGCTCCGACTCGCGCCGCACCAGCTGCACGGTCGTCAGGCCGAGCCGCCGCATCAGCGCTTCGAGCCGCGCGAAGTCGTAGTCCAGGTCCGCAAGCCGCGCGCGGGTCGCGGCCGCAAGCACCAGGTGGCGGGCGCCGGCGTAGGCGATCCTGGGCGGCAGCGCGGGGTCGAGGTCCGCGGCTGCCCAGTCGAGCGCGGCCAGTGCCTCCGCCACGTCCGCCGGGTCGGCGTCCTCGACGTACGGCTCTACGCTGGTCAGCGTGGCGCGCAGCTCGCCGTCCTCACGCACGACACTGACCGGCACCGGCCCGGCCGCCGTGGCGAACTCCAGCTCGCCGGGGCCGTCCCGCTCGGCCAGCGCGACGGCGGCCGCGACGGTCGCGTGCCCGCAGAAGGACACCTCGGCCTTCGGGCTGAAGTAGCGGATCGCGTAAGCCCCTTCGCCCGGCCGCGCGGTCAGGAACGCCGACTCGCTGTAGCCCAGGTCCGCCGCGACGGCGAGCATCCGCCGCTCGTCGAAACCGGACGCGTCGAGGACCACCCCGGCGCGGTTGCCGCCCCCGGGGTCGGCTGAGAAGGCGGTGTAGTGCAGGATCTCGGATCCGGGGTTCTCGGTCATGGCGCTGACAACTCCGCCGGTCCACCGCGCATTCCCACCAGGCCCCGGTCCGCGAGCGGCCCTGCGGCCAGCAGATGGCCGGCGGCGAGCACCGCGCAGAAGCCGGCCGTCACCGCCCACAGCGCCGTCGGTCCCGCGTGCTGGATCAGCTGGGTGCCCGCGACCGGTGCCGCGATGCCGGCGATGCCCCAACTGGTGCCGTATACGGCCAGATAGCGGCCGGTTCCGCCGGCCGGGGCGAGATTCGACACCAGGGCGTAGGCGCGTCCCATCACGATGACATCGCCCGCACTCCAGACGACGGTGGCGGTCAGGGAGCCGGCCCGGGTGTCCGAGGCCGCGTAGCCGGCAAGTCCCGCGGCCAGCAGGAGATCGCCCAGGCCCAGCGCCACCGGGGCGCTGAGCCGGGCCAGGGGCCCGAGCCGCAGCAGCGGCTGGGCGGCGACGATGGTGGCGGCGGAGGCGGTGAAGAGCAGCCCGGCGTCGGCGGGTTGCATGCCGCGGCGTTCCAGGGACAGCGGCAGCATCGTCATGATCGTCATGTAGACCACCGCGTAGCCGGTTCCGGTGGCGAGCATGACGAGCAGCATGCGGTCGCGCCACGGGCCGGGCCCGCCAGGGCGCGCTTCGGCGCCGCCGCCGGGACGTTCGCGGTCGGCGGGCAGGACCGCGCGCACGATGACGGCGCAGGCGAGGCAGCTCACCGCGTCGGCGACGAACAGCCAGCGCAGGTCCCAGCGCCCCAGGCCCGCCGCGATGAGGCCCGCACCCATGCCGCCCACCGCCAGCGCGGCGTTGAGCAGGCCGTACGCGCGCGCCCGGTCCGCGGGGGGCACCGCGTCGGCGATCATCGCCTGGCTGGGCGGCTCGTAGAGCTCGAAGGCGAGGCCGAGCAGCACCGCGAAGACGGCGACCATGGGCAGCGATCCCGCGGCGGCGATGCCGAGTTGGGCCGCGGCGCAGCCGGCCAGCCCGAGCACGATGGTGCGGCGGCGCCCGAGCCGGTCGGCGAGGCGGCCGCCCACCAGCCGGGAGGGGATCGTCGCGCACCCGAAGGCGGCCGAGACGGCTCCGGCCGCGGCCGCGCTCGCGCCCAGGCGGGTGCTGACCAGGACCGTGAGGAAGGGCAGTGAGAAGGCGCCGAGCCGGTTGACCGCGCGGGCGGCGAGCAGCAGCCACACCGTACGCGGCAGCCGGCTGCCGCGGTCGGAGGCGCGCATGTACCCTCATCACTGTTGAATGGACCGATGCCAGTGACGGACGCTAATCCCGGAGGGGGTGACTGGTCAAGTGATGTTCGACAGTCATGTGACGGTGGTGCTCGACGCGGCCGTCTCGCTCGTCAACGCGCTGACCGACGGCGAGGCGCGCGGCAAGCCGTACACCGCGCCCCGCGGTGCCGCGCTGCCGGCGGCCGTGGACGCCGCACTGCCCGCGGTGCCGGTCCGTGCGGGCAGCGCAGGCCGCGCAGACGGCCACGACGGCGGGCGCGACACCGGCGAGCGAGCCCGCCGGCGGGTCGACCAGGAGTCGGCCGACCGGCTCGCCGCCACCGCGCGGGAGATCCGCCGGGTGTTCGTGTCCGTGGACGCGGGACGGCACGACGAGGCCGCCGACGCGATCAACGCCCTGCTGCTGACCACCGGCGCCCGCCCGCAGCTGGACCGGTCACCCGGTGAGCCCTGGCAGCTCCACTTCCACGGTGCCGACGACTCGCTGGCCGTGGGCTGGGGCGCCGGGTGCGCCACCGGGCTCGCCGTGGCGGTCGGCAGCGAACTCGCCGGGCGGCTCGGCGTGTGCAGGGCCGCCCAGTGCGACCGCGTCTACGTCGACACGTCGCGCAACGCGGGCCGCCGGTTCTGCTCCACCGCGTGCCAGAACCGCACCAAGGCCGCCGCCTTCCGGGCCCGCCGGGACACCGCGGGCTGACCGCGCGGAGCTGTGCGCGCGGCCGGCTCAGGAGTGGCCGATGACCGGGTGCGGCCGGTACGGCGCCGCCAGCCGGGCGTCCTCCTCGGGGGCAAGCCGCAGGCCGACGGCGGCCACGGCGTCATCGATGTGCTCGGGTCTTGAGGCGCCGACGACCGGGGCGGTCACGCCCGGCCGGCCGAGCAGCCAGGCCAGCGCGACCCTGGCAGGCGCCACACCGTGTTCCGCGGCGACGGCACGCAGCACGTCCACGACCTCGAAATCGGCCTCCGCGTGCGCCTCGAAGCGGGCGTCGGCCAGCGGGTCGGACGCCGCCCGCACCGTCCGCCGGGCACCGTCGCGGGTGCGGTTGCCGGCCAGCAGCCCGCGGGCCAGCGGGCTGTAGGGGATGACGCCGACGTCCTGGTCCAGGCACTGCGGGAGCATCTCGCGCTCCTCCTCGCGGTAGACGAGGTTGTAGTGGCTCTGCATCGACACGAAGCACGCCCCGCCCGCGGCGCGCGCCGCGTACTGCGCCTTCGCGAACTGCCAGGCGAACATGCTCGACGCGCCGATGCAGCGGGCCTTGCCCGCCCGTACGACGTCGTCGAGCGCGCCCATCGTCTCCTCGACCGGGACGTCGGGGTCGTAGCGGTGGATCTGGTACAGGTCCACGTAATCGGTGCCGAGCCGGGTCAGCGACGCGTCCACGGCCGCCATGATGTGCCGGCGCGACAGGCCGCGGTCGTCGGGGCCGGGGCCGGTGGGGAAGTAGACCTTGGTGGCGAGGACGTAATCCTCGCGGCGGCCGAACAGCCGGGCCAGCAGCCGGCCGGTGATCTCCTCGCCGGTGCCGCCCGCATAGCTGTCCGCGGTGTCGAAGAACGTCACCCCCGCCTCGACGGCCCGCCGGACGATCGGCTCCGCCCCGTCCTCCCTCAGCTGCCACTCGCGCGCCGGGGTGTCCCCGAAACCCATCATGCCCAGGCAGATCCGCGAGACCGTCAATTCCGAGGACCCGAGCCGTGCGTACTCCATCCGTGCCTCCCCTGTCGCCCCGCCACGGTACGCCCGCCGGGCCACTCCTACGTGCTCCACCGGTGGGGGACCGGCGTCGGGGCGGCCCACGGCCGTACCGTGGTGCCGTGCACATCTGCTTCGTCTGTACGGGCAACATCTGCCGGTCGCCGTCCGCCGCTCTCGTCCTGGCCGAGCACCTGCGCAGGGCGGGCCTCGACGGCCGGGTGCGGGTCACCAGCGCGGGACTGGGCGGCTGGCACGCCGGTGAGGGCATCGACCCGCGGGCCGCCGAGGCGCTGGCCGGGCACGGCTATCCGGTGGAGCACGTGGCCGCCAGGATCGGCCCCGCCCACCTGGACGCCGACCTGCTGGTGGCGATGGACGGCGGTCACGAGAAGGCGCTGCTCCGGATGGCCGACGACCCCGCGCGGGTACGGCTGCTGCGCTCCTTCGACCCGGACGCGATCGGCGACCTCGACGTACCCGACCCGTACTACGGCGGCCCCGAGGGCTTCGAAGAGGTGCTGGCCATGATCGAGGCCGCGATGCCCGGGCTGCTCGACCGGGTGCGCGCAGACCTCGACGCATGACCGCGGACCACGGCGCGGGCGCCGCGGCGGCCCGGATGACCGGACTCCGGGCGACCGGCGCGCACCGGCTGTCCGGCGACCTCACCGAGGTCGCCCTCGACGGCGGCAGGACGGTGATGGCCAAGCACGCCGACGGCCCAGGCGCGCTGCGGGCCGAGGCGGCCGGGCTGCGCTGGCTGGCCGCCACCGGTACGGTCCGCGTCCCCGCGGTCCACGGCCGCGACGACCGGTGGCTGGTGACAGAACTGGTCCCGACCGGCCGCCCCCGCCCGGAGGCGGCGGCCCGCTTCGGCCGGGACCTCGCCGCGATGCATGCCGCGGGCGCGCCCGCCTTCGGTGCCGCGCCGCCCGGCGGACCCGAGGACGCCTTCATCGGCGCGGCGCCGATGCGGAACACGCCGGGTCCCGACTGGCCGCGCTGGTACGCCGAGCACCGCGTGCTGCCCTACCTGCGGCAGGCCGTGGACGCCGGCGGCATGACCCCGGCCGGGGCGGCCGTCGTCGAACGGGTCTGCGAGCGCCTGCCGGAGCTGGCAGGCCCCGCGGAACCGCCCGCCCGGCTGCACGGCGACCTGTGGAACGGCAACGTCCTGTGGGGCGCCGACGGGCAGGTCTGGCTCATCGACCCGGCCGCCCACGGCGGGCACCGGGAGACCGACCTTGCCATGCTCCGGCTTTTCGGCTGCCCGCACCTGGGCCTGGTCGTCGACGCCTACCGGGAGGCGGCACCGCTCGCCGACGGCTTCACCGCCCGGGTGCCGCTCCACCAGCTCTTCCCGCTGCTGGTGCACACGGTGCTCTTCGGCGGCGGCTACGCGGACCAAGCGGTCGGCGCGGCCCGCGCCGCCCTCGCCGGCTGACGGGGCGCCCTACCCGTCGGCTACCCTGCTTGGCGTATCCGGAGGCGGGACAAGGACGTCGGCCCCGGTGGCTGCGGGAGGGGCGCCTGCTGGGCGAACCCTCCCCGGAAACCCGGCACTTCGACATCCGAGGGTGAGCGACCATGACCGACGTCCCCGGCGGGCACCGCTTCGTCATCCTGCACGGCTGGCAGAACCGCAGGCCGCCAGGCCACTGGCAGCACTGGCTGGCGGCACGGCTGGCCGAACTGGGCCACGAGGTCGCCTACCCACAACTGCCCGACCCCGACGAGCCCGACCTCGCGGTGTGGCTTGCGGCGCTGCGCGCGCTGCTCGCCGGTCCGCGGCGGTGGCACACCGTCGTGTGCCACAGCCTGGCCTGCGCGCTGTGGCTGCACGCCGTCGCGCGCGAGGACACCGCCCTGGCCGTCGAGCGGGTGCTGCTGGTCGCCCCGCCGTCCGCGGGCTTCCTGCGGCAGCACCCGCAGGTCGCCGCGTTCGCCCCGCCGGCACTCGCCCCCGGGCGGGCGGCCGCCGCCGGGCGCACCCGGATCGTCTGCGGCGACGACGACCCCTGCTGCCCGGAGGGCGCGGCCACCGAGTTCGGCGTGCCCCTGGGCCTGCCGGTCGACATCGTGGCCGGCGGCGGCCACCTCACCCCGGACTCCGGGTACGGCCCCTGGCCCTCGGTCCTCGACTGGTGCCTCGACCCCTCGGGCGGCGCACCGCTGCGGGGCCGCGGCCACGAGCCCGTGCGGGGCGGCGCCTCCTGAGCCGCGACGCCTCCCGCACGGCGGGGCGCCGCGGCGGGCCTGGCACCCGTCAGGCGTGCACGGTGACCGGGTGGTGGACCACGGCGCCGAAGAGGTAGCCCTGGTCGTTGGGTGTGCTGCGGTCCGGCTGGCGGCGCCCCGCGGTGTCGGTGGCCCTGGCAAGCAAGGCCGTGGGGCCGGGGGTTGTCGGATGCCAGTCGGCCGACCAGCGCGACCAGGAGTGCGGCCGGGGTTCGTCGTGCAGCCGGGCAGGGCGCCAGCTGGCGCCCGCGTCGGTGCTCACCTCGACCCGGCGGATGCCGCCGGCGCCCGACCACGAGCGGCCGGTGAGCCGGTGCCGGCGGCCGGCGGCGAAGGCCGCCCCGTCCGCGAACTCGAAGGCGCTCTTGACGGTCTGCCGGGTCAGCGGCTCGCTGCCGCCCGGCGGGTAGGCGGCGCCGAAGAGCCGGTAGAAGTCGGTGTTCCAGGGGGAGTAGAGCGGTTCTGCCGACACCTCGATGTCACCGACCCACTTGATGTTGGCGATGCCCACCCACGAGGGCACCACGACGCGCACCGGGAAGCCGTGGTCGTACGGCAGCGGGCGGCCGTTCATCTCGTAGGCCAGGATCACGTCGTCGAGCGCCTTGGCGTACGGCAGCGGGCGCCGTACGTGGCCGAGGTCCGCGCCGTTGGAGACCCACGGGTCGTCCAGCCCGCGCGGTTGCAGGTCCACGGTGTGCGGGCGGGTGCCGGCCAGTTGCAGCACCCGCGCCAGCCGGACCCCGCGCCACCGCGCCTGGCCCACGGCGCCGAGGGTCCACGCGGTGCCGCTGACGGTGTCCCCCTGCTGGGAGGTGTAGTACGCGCGGCCGTTGCCCGCGCATTCGACGAACGAGTCGACCGTGACGGACGGCAGCCTGCGCAGGTCGCGGTAGCCGAACTCGACGGCCTCCTCGGGCCCCGGCTCGCCCCGCAGGCCGCTGCCCCACAGCTTGAGGCTCCAGTCGTCCGCGTCGAGCACCGGAGTCGAGGTGTGGTTCCGGACGAAGAAGCGGTCGAGGGGTGTGTGGTGGCCGGTGCCGCGCAGCGCGCTCCAGTTGGTCTCGGCATTGGTGCCGCGCACGGTGAACAGCTCGGGCGGCAGCGGCTTGACGATCCCGGGCGTGGGCGGCGGGGCGTCGGCCGCAGCGGCGGCCCAGGGCAGCGATCCGGCCGCGGCCACCACGCCGGCGGCGGTGGCCAGCCGCAGCAGATCGCGCCGGGAGACGCCCTCCGCGCGGGCCTGCCCGGCCAGCCACTGGTGCAGACGGCGGCGATCGTAGGCGTGCTCGACCATGGACATGTGCATCGACTCCTCGGGGGGAGGGGGATGATGGCGCGAGGAAAGGCGGCCCTGACGGGGGCGTACGGGCGCAGCTGTGCCGCCGAGCGGGAGCGGGCGCCGGGGGAGTCCGGAGGATCAGCGACAACAGCCGTGCAGCGGACAGCGGCACGCGGCAGTGGAGCGGCGGTTGTCGTGGGTGATCACGGGAGGGATGGTATCGCGCGGCCCGCCGCCTCGGCGGGCGTTCGCCGGCAGAGCCCGGCGACCGGCGCGGCCGAAGGGCGGCCGGCCCCGCCACGTACGCTGCCGACCATGGACTATCTGAAACTCGGCACCACCGGCCTCGATGTCTCCCGCATCTGCCTGGGCTGCATGAGCTACGGCGCCGCGGACCGCGGCAACCACAGCTGGACGCTTGACGAGGAGGCGAGCCGGCCCTTCGTGCGGCAGGCCGTCGAGGCCGGGATCAACTTCTTCGACACCGCGAACGTCTACTCCGACGGCACCAGCGAGGAGATAGTCGGCCGGGCGCTGGCCGACTTCGCCCGCCGCGACGAGATCGTGCTCGCCACCAAAGTGCACGGGCGGATGCGCCAGGGCGCCAACGGCGGCGGCCTGTCCCGCAAGGCGATCATGACCGAGATCGACCACAGCCTGCGCCGGCTCGGCACCGACTACGTCGACCTCTACCAGATACACCGCTGGGACCCCGCGACTCCGGTGGAGGAGACGATGGAGGCCCTGCACGACGTGGTCAAGGCCGGCAAGGCCCGCTACATCGGGGCGAGTTCGATGTACGCCTGGCAGTTCTCCAAGGCCCAGTACGTCGCCGAACGGCACGGCTGGACCCGCTTCGTCAGCATGCAGAACCACTACAACCTGCTCTACCGCGAGGAGGAGCGGGAGATGCTGCCGCTGTGCGCCGACCAGGGCGTCGGGGTCATCCCGTGGAGCCCGCTGGCCCGCGGCCGGCTCACCAGGGCCTGGGACACCACCAGCGCGCGCAGCGAGACCGACGAGTTCGGCAAGACCCTCTACCAGGACACCGACCGGCACATCGTGGACGCCGTCGCGGAGATCGCCGGCGAGCGCGGCGTCTCCCGCGCCCAGGTCGCGCTGGCCTGGCTGCTGCGCCGGCCCGGGGTGAGCGCGCCGATCGTCGGGGCGACCAAGCCGCAGCACCTGGACGACGCGGTCGCGTCGGTCGGCCTGCGGTTGACCGACGGGGAGTGCGCGCGCCTCGAGGAGCACTACAGCCCGCGCGGTGTCGCCGGCTTCGCGTAGCCGCACGCGCCGGTCCACCGGGGGCGGGCCCGGTCCACCGGACGCCGCCGCCACGCGCGGGAGCGGCCCCGCCGTTCGGCGGGACCGCTCCCGGGTGCTCCTTCCCGTGGCGCTGTTACGCCGTGGTCACCGCCACGGTGGCGGCCTCGGCCGGGGTGCCGGTCGGGTCGGCCGCGGTGGCCTTGAACGTGTGCGGCCCCGCGGCGAGCGCGCCGGACCCGGTGCAGGTCCAGCTGCCGCTGTCGGCGACGTCGGCGGTGCACAGCGGCGTGCCGTCGGAGGTCACGGTGACCGTCGCGCCGGGCTCCGCGGAACCCGAGACGGCGGGCGCGGTTGCGACGGTGTCGCCCGCGGCGGGCGAGGAGATCGCCACCGGCGGCGCGAAGTCGGTGACGTTCGGCACGCCGTCACCGCTGATCTTCACCGCGACGCTGTGCACGGTGACCTGGCCGCCGCCGTTGCGCAGCCGGAAGTCGGCCGCCGAGTGCTGCTGGCCGCCGAAGTAGGCGTCGGTCACCGTCACCGTCGCGGTCTTCCAGGTGCCGGTGCCGGTGAGCGGGATCCCGGAAGCCGACTTGTACGGGTCGGAGCTGCCGTTGTCGTACTGCACGGAGAACGAGCCGTTGCCCTGGTCGTAGTAGGAGACGGTGAAGGTGGCCGTGTAGTAACCGGCGTGGGCGATCGAGTCGTCGATGTCGAAGTAGATGTTGCCCTGGGTGCTGGTACGCGCGGACAGTCCGCCGACCACCGAGGCGGTCGTCGGTCCGTCGAAGCCGCCCGAGGGCCGCTCGTCCTCGCCCATGCCGTAGGCGTGGTCGGTGGCGCCGACGACCGAACCGACCACGGCGGTGCCGGGCGGCAGGTCGGAGGCGTCGAAGGCGACCCCGGCCGAGGCGTCGCTGACCATCCCGCCCGGGTCGGCGACCGTCGCGGAGGCGGTCTGCCGTCCGGGGGTGAAGCCGGCCGCGGGGGCGCAGCTCCAGGCGCCGGCGTCGTCCGCGGTGGCGGTGCACAGCACCCCTGACGCCTCGCGCACGGTCACCGTGCCGTCGGGGATCGCGGTACCGGACACGGCCGAGGCGAGCTTGACCGTGGCACCGGTGCGCGGTGTGGTGATCACCGGGGCGGGCGGGAAGGCGTGCCGGTCAGGCACCCAGGCGCCGGTGACCGTCAGGCCCACGCTGTGCACGGTGAAGGGCCCGTCCGCGGAGTGCAGCCGCAGGTCGGCGCCGTTGCTCTGCAGGCCGCCGAACCAGGCGCCGCTGAGGGTGACCTCGGCGGTCTTCCAGGTGTCGGTGCCGGTCAGCGCGATGGTGCCGGCCTGGTGGTAGCGGTCCTTGCTCCCGGCGTCGTACTGCACGGACAGCGAGCCGGTGCCGGAGTCGTAGTACGACACCGTGACCCTGGCGTCGTAGGAACCGGTCGCGGCCACGTCGTCCGCGACGTCGAAGGACATGTCGCCGTCGGCGGTACGGGCGCTGAGCCCGGCCACGTCACCGGCGGTGCCGGGGGAGCCGGCGTCCTCGGTCCTGCTGAGGCCGTAGGCACGGTCGGTGCCGCCGAGGACGGTGCCGATGGTCGAACTGCCCGACCGGACCGCCGAGTCGAGACCGAGCCGGACACCTCCCAGATGCCGGGCCGCGGTCGGCGCGTCTCCGGTGACCTGCGCGAACGGCAGGGCGGTGGTGGGCGCGGCGGCCTGCTGCACCAGGTAGGTCTTGCCGGACTTCACGGGGACGTCCAGCAGGCCGGCGGTGGACGCCTTGACGACGACCTTGCCGTTCTTGCCGTCCACGACCTCGGTGGACTGCCCCGGCCACGGGTTCTTGACCCGCTGGGTGCCCGTGGTGCCGGCCTCGATCGCGGCGGTGACCAGCCGCCCGCCCTGCACCTGCACGTCGACCTTGCTCTTGCCCTGGATGTAGACGCTGCCAGCGCCGTCCCACTCGGCGGGCCAGGCCGGTGCGAAGCGGAGGATGCCGTCGAAGTCCTGCGCCAGCGCCTCGCTGACCGCGGTGGCGGCGCCGGACTCCTGCTCGATGTAGGGCTGGTAGCCGACCGAATTGCCCAGGTCGGCGAAGCCGTTGGGATACACCTGGTGGCCTTCGGTCAGCGAGATCAGGTTGCTGCGCACCTCGGCGGGATTCTGCAGCCGGGCCGCGTCGATGGCGTCCATCGACCAGTCGTTGCCGCCCTTGTTGGGCCGGTGGGCGTAGCTGCGCTGCTCCAGCTGGAAGAGGCCGGCGTCCTGGTCACTGATGGTGTTCCAGGGCCACAGCGGCTCCAGTTCGATGTTCTCGCCGTTCCTGCGCTCGGCCGCGGGCTCGTAGGAGATGGCGAGCATGTCCGTGCCTGTGGCGTCCGCGGCGGCGGTCTCGGCCTCGGTGTAGCCGGGGTTGAGCAGCCGGCTGCGGGTGGCCTGGTCGGTGCGGGGGTAGGGCGGGATCTGCCGCTGCGCGGTGGCCACCCGGGACACCAGGGCCTTGTCGGCGCCCTTGTCGGTGCCGAGCAGGTGCGCGATCTCGCCGATCAGCGGGAAGACCGCCTGGTCGAGCGCGATGTCGGTGGTCGGGTCCTGCACCGCCCACTGGGTCTCGTGGGCGTTGGCGTTGGCGTGCAGCAGCCCGTCGGCGCCCGGCGTCTGGTAGGCGAGCTGGAATTCGGTGACCGACTTGATGAAGGGCCAGTACCGCTTCAGTGCGGCCTTGTCGCCCGTGCCCTGGTACTGCTCCCACATGTAGAGGGCGATCTCCGGTCCCGAGGAGATGTCCAGGGCGTTCCAGTTGGGGCTGCCGGGCTCGCTGCACGAGCCGTTCTCGCCGACCCCGGGGGAGATGCCGTTGCCGTTGAAGCGCATCGTCTCCGACACGCAGGCGCCGGGACGGCCGCCCATCTGCTGCTTGGTCCACGCCTCGATGGCGGGCAGGTCGTCGGCGTACATGTCGAAGATCGGGGTGTTGAGCTGGTAGTTGCCCGAGCTCATGTTGGCCGCGATCTGGGTGCGCAGGTTCCACAGCCAGTACGCCGACGGCGTCCAGGTCTGGGTGTCCTTGTTCCAGGCGAACATGTCCGCCTCGCCTGCCTGGCTGCCGGGGTAGATGCCCTTCCTCATCGACGCCGCCTCCTCGTAGAGGTAGAGCGTGCGCAGGTTCTCGATGTACTCGGCGCTGCCGTCCGCCGAACTCATCGCGATGAGGCCGGAATGCGACCAGAAGCCGTCCCACCAGCGGTCCTGGGCGGACATCAGGCCCCGTACGGACGCGGTGGCGTCCTTGCCGATGACCTTGGCCGCGGTCTTGGCGGCATTGCCGCCGGTCCAGCCGGGCGAGGCGACGACGACCCGGAAGGTGCCGTCGGCGTGCGGGGTGAAGCTGACCTTGACCTGTGTCGGGCTGCTGACCGCGGTGCTGACCCCGCGGCCGCCCGCGGTGATCGCGGCGAGCGAACCGAAGGTCTTTCCGCTGCCGATCGGCGGGCTGCCGTCGGCCCAGGTCTCGGCGAGGGTGCCGACGGTGCCGGACACCGCGGCGGCCGGCTTGCGCGGCGACCACAGGTCGATCGTCGCCGTCTGCGCCACGGACGGGTCGGCGCCCGCGACATCGACGATCAGCTCGTCCTTGTCCGCCGCGACCCAGGCCTGCAGCGACATGCCGCCGCCGGACTCGCGCAGCACCCCGTCGGTGAGGTCCAGCCGTCCGGTGAAGTCCGCCGCGTGCGAGATGACGGACAGGCCGGGGATGTTGAGCCGGCCGGGCGACTTGCGGTCCGGCATGGTGTCGGAGCGGTTGAGCTGGGCGGTGAAGCCGTCGGCGGCCCAGGCCGCCACGCCGAGGGATCCGTTGCCCAGCGGCATGGACGCGATGGGGTCCGCGTTCGGCGAGCCGAGCACGAGGTCGGAGCGGCTGACGACCCCTGCCGGGTCGAGTTTGAAGTCTCCGTGCTGCCAGGCGGTGGTCGGCCCTGTGGCCGCGACGGCGGTGCCGGCGTCTGCCACGGCGGCGCCCGCGAGGGCGGTGAGCGCCGCCGAGCAGAGCGCGACGACCCGTCTGTACGGAACCCGCCGACGGCGGCGGGGGAGTTTCTGCACGATGCCCTCCTGGGCGATACGGCTCTCAGTCAACGGTGTTGACGTAGTAGTCCGATGTATGTGCCTGTCTCCATGCGTGACTCCTCTACGGCATGCGGAAACATGGCCCCGGGTGGACGTAACATAGGATGACTGTCGTTCTAGACCATCGGTGGCGACGGAGTAAAGACCCAGGACGCACGAAAGTGCCGGTCCGCGCCCCACGCGCGTACCGGCACCCCGTCGTGGCCCCCCGCCGTCACCCGGCCGCGGTCGTCGGCATCCCGAGGTCGACCGGGCCGCCGGCCCCGCGTGCGGCGGGCTTGCAGGCGTCGTGGCAGTCCTTGTCCAGGCTGCAGCACAGCGAGCAGATCGCACCGCCGTGGAAGGGGCAGCCGGCGATGTCGGGACGCTCGAAGTCCTCCGCGCAGACCGTGCAGGTCATGGTCGCCGCCGACAGCAGGCCGTCGTCGAGGAAGAGCGGCTCGGGCTGGTCGTCGGTGCGCGCGATGTAGTAGCGGCCCTTGGTGGCGACCGCGAGCAGCGGTGAGAGCGCCAGGGCCACGAACAAGGCGATGAAGGGCGAGAACGCCTTGCCGTACGCGCCGAAGGCGTGGAAGTACGCGGCGATGGACACCGCGGAGGCGACCAGCATCGACCCGAAGCCCACCGGATTGAAGTTGTACAGGTGCGCCCGCTTGAACTCGATGTACGACGGGCTGAGCCCCAGCGGCTTGTTGATCACCAGATCGGCGACGACGGCGCCGATCCAGGCGATGGCCACGTTGGAGTAGAAGCCGAGCACGGTGTTGAGGAAGCCGAAGACGCCGCCCTCCATCAGGGCCAGCGCGATGCCGACGTTGAGGAAGATGTAGACGACCCGGCCGGGGTGCCGGTGGGTCAGCCGGGAGAAGAAGTTCGACCAGGACAGCGAACCCGAGTAGGCGTTGGTCGTGTTGATCTTGATCTGCGAGAGGATGACGAAGAAGGTGGCCAGGCCCAGTGCGACCGGCGCGGCGAAGGTGTGGATGCCCGAGACGTACTGCTGGATGGGCTCGTTGGCCTTGGCCAGGCCGATGTGCCCGGCGATGTAGAAGGCCAGGAAGGCGCCGCCGATCTGCTTGGCCGCGCCCAGCACCACCCACCCGGGCCCGGCCGCGAGGACCGCGCTCCACCAGCGGCGGGCGTTCGCCGGGGTCTTGTCGGGCATGAAGCGCAGGTAGTCCACCTGCTCGCCGATCTGTGCGATCAGCGACAGGGCGACGCCGGCGCCCGCGCCCACCCCGATCAGGCTGACCGACGAACCGGTCGGCGAGTCGCCCGCGAAGTGGGTGAACCGCGAGAAGGCGTGCGGGTCCTGGATCGCGATCGACACGAAGGGCGCCACCATGAGGACCAGCCACACCGGCTGCGTCCACACCTGCATCGTCGACAGCGCGGTCATCCCGTAGAAGACCAGCGGCAGGATGATCAGCGCGCAGATCAGGTAGCCCACCGCCAGCGGGATGTGCAGGCCCAGATCGAGCGCCTGGGCCATGATCGAGCCTTCGAGGGCGAAGAAGATGAAGGTGAAGCTGGCGTAGATGACGGACGTGAGAGTGGAGCCGAGATAACCGAAACCGGCGCCCCTGGTCAACAGGTCCATGTCGATCGAGTATTTCGCCGAGTAGTACGAGATCGGAATTCCGGTCAGGAAGATGGTGACCGCGGCGGCCAGGATCGCGATCAGCGCGCTGCCGAATCCGTGCGAGATCGCGATGGAGCCGCCGATCGCGAAGTCGGCGAGGTAGGCGATGCCGCCGAGTGCGGTGGTGGCCACCACGTAAGGGGTCCAGCGGCGGAAGGACTTGGGCGCGTAGCGCAGCGAGTAGTCCTCCAGTGTGGTGTTCTTCGTCCAGCCGTTGTACCGGCGGGTCGTCGTACCGGTGGCGCCGCCCGGAGGCGCGGGTGTGTCGACCGTGTCCGTCACGAGAACTCCCTCTTCCGTCCACAGGGTGCGATCCGCCGCCCCGGACGTGTCCCGGGCGGCGTTGGAAGAGTCCCGCCGATGTGTTTCTCGGTGATGTCCTGCGCTTTAAATGCGTGACGCGCCGCCGGAATCGGCGGCGCGCGTGGAACGCAGAGCGGAGAAGACCGGGGAATACCGTTCGATCCGCTTCCGATATCGGCCGCACAATCATGCGGCCAGGCGGCGCGCCACCGGCGGCCGGTCAGTCCTGCCAGGTCCAGTCGGCCACCTCCGGCAGGTCGGTGCCGTGCTCGCGGATCCAGTCGTGGTGGCGCAGCCGCACCTCCTCCATGCGCTGGCGTACCGCGGCCGCCGTCACCGGCAGGCCGGGGACGCGGTCGATGACGTCCATGACCAGCCGGTAGCGGTCGAGGTCGTTGCGCAGGACCATGTCGAAGGGCGTCGTGGTGGTGCCGATCTCCTTGTATCCGCGGACGTGCAGGTTGCCGTGGCCGGTGCGGCGGTAGGCGAGGCGGTGGATGAGCCAGGGATAGCCGTGGTACGCGAGGATCACCGGCTTGTCAGGGGTGAAGAGGGCGTCGTATTCGGCGTCCTTCATGCCGTGCGGGTGCTCGTCGTGCGGCATCAGCCGGGCGAGGTCGACGATGTTCACCACGCGCACCCCGAGCTGCGGCAGGTGGTGGCGCAACAGCTGTGCCGCCGCGAGCACTTCGAGGGTGGGCACGTCACCGGCGCAGGCCAGGACGACGTCGGGGCCGCGCCGGACGTCCTCGGTCCCGGCCCACTCCCACAGACCGGCGCCGCGGGCGGCGTGCGCGCGGGCGGCGTCCATGGACAGCCAGTCGAACGACGGCTGCTTGCCGGCGACGACGACGTTGACGTAGTCCCGGGAGGCCAGGACGTGGTCGGCCACCGAGAGCAGGGTGTTGGTGTCCGGCGGGAGGTAGACGCGGACCACCTCCGGCGCCTTGTTCAGGACGTGGTCGATGAAGCCCGGGTCCTGGTGGGAGAAGCCGTTGTGGTCCTGGCGCCACACGTGCGAGGTGAGCAGGTAGTTCAGCGACGCGATGGGGCGGCGCCAGGGGAGTTCGCGCGTGGTGCGCAGCCACTTGATGTGCTGGTTGACCATCGAGTCGACGATGTGGACGAAGGCCTCGTAGGAGGAGAACAGGCCGTGCCTGCCGGTCAGGAGGTAGCCCTCGAGCCAGCCCTGGCAGGTGTGCTCCGACAGGATCTCCATGACCCGCCCGTGCCGGTCCAGGTGCTCGTCCACGTCGAGCACATCGCCCTGCCATGCCTTGCCCGTGGCCCCGTACACCTCCTGCAACCGGTTGGACGCGGTCTCGTCGGGGCCCACCAGCCGGAAGTCGCGGCGCTCGGCGCTGTCGGCCATGACCCGCTCCAGCATCGCGCCCAGGACCCGGGTCGGCTCGTGGCGGCCGGCGCCCGGGGTGTCCACGGGCACCGCGAACTCCTCCAGCGGCGGCAGCGGCAGGTCGCGCAGCAGCAGGCCGCCGTTGGCGTGCGGGTTCGAGCCGAGCCTGCGGTCACCCGCGGGCACGTGCTCCAGCACTTCCGGGCGGGGGCGGCCGTCGGCGTCGAAAAGCTCCGCGGGGCGGTAGGACCGCAGCCACTCCTCCAGCCTGCGCAGGTGGTCAGGGTTGTCGCGCACCCCGGCGAGCGGCACCTGATGGGCCCGCCAGGTGCCCTCGACCGGCAGTCCGTCGACCTCGGCGGGGCCGGTCCAGCCCTTGGGGGTGCGCAGCACGATCACCGGCCAGCGCGGCCGCGCCGTGGCGCCCTGGTCGCGGGCGGCGCTCTGGAAGGCGGCGATGCGGTCGAGCGCCGTGTCCATGGCCTCCGCCATCGCCCGGTGCACGGCCAGGGGGTCGTCGCCGGTGACGTGGATCGGCTCGTGCCCGTAGCCGCGCAGCAGCTCGTCGAGCTCCGGCCGGGGGATGCGGGCCAGGACGGTCGGGTTGGCGATCTTGTACCCGTTGAGGTGCAGGATCGGCAGCACGGCGCCGTCGTGCACCGGGTCGAGGAACTTGTTGGAGTGCCAGGAGGCGGCCAGCGGGCCGGTCTCGGCCTCGCCGTCGCCGATCACGCAGGCGACGAGGAGGCCGGGGTTGTCCAGCGCGGCACCGTAGGCGTGCGAGAGGGAGTACCCCAGCTCGCCGCCCTCGTGGATCGAGCCGGGCGTCTCCGGCGCGACATGCGAGGGGACGCCGCCGGGGAAGGAGAACTGCCGGAAGAGCCTCGCCATCCCGGCCGTGTCCCGGGTGATCTCGGGGTAGGTCTCGGTGTAGCTGCCCTCCAGCCAGGAGTTCGCCAGCACGGCGGGGCCGCCGTGGCCGGGACCCCAGACGCAGATGGCGTCCAGGTCGCGGGAGCGGATGACCCGGTTGAGGTGGGTGTGGACCAGGTTCAGCCCCGGTGAGGTGCCCCAGTGGCCCAGCAGCCGGGGCTTGACGTGCTCGGGCCGCAGCGGCTCGGTGAGCAGCGGATTGGCCATGAGGTAGATCTGGCCGACGGCAAGGTAGTTCGAGGCCCGCCAGTGGGCGTCGAGTGCCCGCAGCTCCTCTGCTGGCAGGGCCGCGGGTGCGGTCGCGGGCGCGTCGGACATGTGACCTCCAGGCGGTGACGGTGTCGTCCGCACCAGCCTTCCCGCCCGCCGCCCGTGGCAGCAGGGCCGTTCGGGGGTGATATGGGAGTTTTGGCCCCATGGGTGGCACCGCCGGCCGGGCGTAGGGTCGAGCGGGACGGCGGTTCGGTCGCCGTACGGTCACGGATACGCGGGAGGCGGCCGATGCGGATGCCGGTCAGTGGAGTGGCGCAGCGCACGCTGTGGATCACGGCGGTGGCGGGGGTCGCCCTCGACCAGGTGACGAAGGCGATCGCCGCGGTGGTCGTCGAGGGCCACCGGCCGAGCCACATACTCGGCGGCCACGTCACCTTCACCGCCTACCGCAACTCCGGCGCCGCCGGCTCCTTCGCGCCGCGCGCGACGCTGGTCTTCACCCTGATGGCGATCGGCGTGCTCGGCTTCATCATCCGTACGGCGCCTTCGGTACGCAGCCGGGGCTGGGCCGTCGGCCTCGGCCTGATCTTCGCCGGCGCGGGCGGCAACCTCTCCGACCGCATCTTCCGCACCCCCGGCTTCGGAAGGGGCGCCGTCCTGGACTTCATCCAGATCGGGCACAGCGGCATCTTCAACCTCAGCGACCAGTGCGTCACGGCCGGCGTCCTGACGGTGCTGGTCCAGCTCCTGCGGGGCGTCCCCCTCACCGTCACGACCCCGCCGCCCGACCGCGCGGCCCCCGCCCCCGACCCGGCAGGCTGACGCTCTCCGGGCGCGGGGAAGCGGGGCGCCGCCGAGGGGCCCGGGTCGCGCCGGGGGGCCCGGGTGGGTCCCGGCCGGGTGTCCCACCCGAGTGTCCATCCGGGTGGGGCACGCAGCCGGTGGCCGCCGGGCGACTGGCGTACGGCCGGTGGAAGCCGGCCGGACCACCGACACCGGACCTGCTCGTCTAGGAAACGGTCACCGAGTCGATGTTGGCGGGGCCGTTCGCGGTGGTGCCGGTGACCCGGATGGTGTTGGCACCGGCCTTCAGGGGCACCGAGACGGACGCGGTGGACCAGGTGTCCCAGTCGGTGGTGACCGGGAAGTTCAGAGTGCCGCGCGAGGTGCCGTTGACCGTGATGGTCGCGGGCCGCGCCGCGGTGGTGCCGTCGGAGTACCGGAAGGTCAGGGTCACGGTGCCGGCGGCGGCCGCGGTGACCGGGATGTCGAGGTACGAGCCGGCCGCGTTGGCCGGGTTGGCGAAGGCGCTGCCGGTGAAGCCGAGGTGGTCGGAGTCGAAGGTGCCGCCGGCGGACAGTGTGCCGGTCTCCGCTTCGAACCGCGTGCCGCCTGGCGGTGGGTTCGTGGGCGGCGTGGTACCCGCCATGCTCGCGCCGAGGCTGTCCAGCGCCGTCTGGACCAGGGCCTGCGCGTGGTCGTTGAGGTTGGTGTTGGTGCCGTTCACGACCCAGGAGGAGCCGGAGAACATCACGACGGTCACGCCGTTGTCCACCCCGCCGGTGGTGCCGCTGCTGGGGATGCCGAGCAGCTGGGCCGCCTTCACGGACGCCTCGCCCAGTTCGCGGGAGTCGTTGTCCGACGTGGTCTGGTTGTTCGCGGTCTGCGTGTCGCCGAAGATCGAGCCGATGACCTTGCCGTTGTAGAACATCAGCGCGAACTGCCGGCCGCTCATGCCGCGTTCCTCGTAGAAGAAGTGCGGGCAGGGGGAGGTGCGGTCCCAGCAGTCGTCGCCCAGCACGTAGAAGGGCACGTGGTGCGCGCCCAGGGCCTGGCCGTTGCTGTCCTCCCAGGTCGTCTCGCCCTGGTGGTCGGGATCGGGGTCGGAGTCGCTGCCGTCGGTGTCGATGGCCATGCCGGAGCTGTAGGCGTAGACGCCCGGAGCGACCTGGTAGACGTTCACGTTCTGGGCGCGCGTCATGGTGTTGATGTGGGGCTTGCTGTTGACCTTGTTGGCGGCCGTCGAGTTCTGCTGGACGCCGGCCAGTACCTGGGCGGCCGTGTACGTGGCGGCGGCCTGCGCGGCAGCCGGGTCCACCGTGGCGGTGGTGCGGGTCGTGGCGGCGTCGGCATTCCCGACGGCGAGAGGCAGGGTGAGCGCGAGGGCTGCGGCGGCTGCCGCAGTCAGGCGCGTACGGGTCGATGTCATGGCGGGTGGGGGACCTCCATCGATCGTTAGTAAAGCTTCTTAACGAATCGAAGCACCTGTGACCCCCGTCACGCAATCGTCTCGTTCATCGGTTTTGGGAAATCCATACCTTCCCCCGCGGGGACCCCGGCGGCAGAGGTGCGCCCCGGCGCAGTCGGGCGTGTCGCCTCTCGTCCCCGCCGCGCCGGACGCGCCCGGCGCGCCGACCGCCACGGCACCCCGTCCGTGGCGCCGTGGCCACCACCCCGAACCCCCTGCCGGGTATGGCCTCGACGCAGGACATCGGCGGGGCCGCGGGATGCGCGCGTCGCGGGCGTGCCGCAGGTGTGTCAGCCGACGCGTACGCCGCGCCCGGCGTGGATCCGTGCGTCGGCGCGCCCTGGCCGCGGCCGCCTCCGGCAGCGGACCGCTCAGTCCTCGCCGAACTCGGCCGTCATCGCCCGCACCAGCGCGGGCAGTCCTATGGCCAGCGCCTGCTGCTCCTCCGGGCTGAGGGCCGCGAGCCAGCGCTCGTGCCGCTGCCGCACCGCATCGGCGATCTGGGTGGCCGCCCGCTGCCCGGGGCCGGTCAGCACCACTTTCTGGAAGCGCCTGTTGTCCGGGTCGCGGCCGCGCTCGACCCAGCCCTTCTCGGTCATGCCGGCCACCAGCCGGCTCACGGTGCTCTTCTCCAGGCCCAGATACGCCCCGAGTTCGTGCTGTACGCAGGCGCCGGCGGCCAGGAAGCCGAGTGCCAGCGACTCCGAGAGCGAGGCGCCGAGCCCCGGCACGACACGGGACGGGTCGAGCACGCCACGTCGCCTGAAAAAGCCCTCCATCGCCAATTCCAGCACGTCGTGCGGTTCGGCGGGCATGACCACCTCCGTGGGTTGCACCGGGCAACCCTGATTGTTGCGCTGCCATGCGGCAGTTGTGACATACAACTATTGGGGTTCGTGCATCGTATCCGACCGGGGGCTGTCTCCTTGTCGGCGTCCGTCGGGCGACGGTGCCTTCGGTGTCACGGTCGTCCGGTTCTGCGGAGTGTGCGGCGGGGGTGGGTCCGAGGTGGGTCGAAGGTGGCTCGGGGTAAGGGAATCGGGTGGTTTTCGACGGTCGGCGCGGCGAGTCGCCGACGACTTCGGCGCGTGCGGGGTCTGATCGTTGCCTACTCAAGCACTTGCCTGACCGTAAACGACCAGACCTGCGCGACTTCTGTCAAATCCGCGGTGGCGGCGGCCCGATCCGGTGCCCAACTCTCCCTGCTCGGCGGGGGACTCGGGCACATCTGGCGGATCGTTCGGCGGCACCGCCCGGGGCCGCCGCGGGCGCCCGCGGTCCGCGATACGTAGGAGGAATTCCCGGGAAAACCGTTGACGAAATTGTGGGAGCGCTCCCACACTCCTTGTATCGTTCCAACCCGGTTTCCTTCCCCCCACCTCTGGAGGATCCATGACGACCTGTCGGAAACGATCGCGCCGCCGCGCCTGGGCGGCGTCGGTGGTCGGCGCGCTCGTCGCGGCCGGCACCACCTGGGCCGTACAGGCGCCCGCCGACGCGGCACCCGCGGCGGCGGGATGCGGTGTCACCTACACCGTCACCAGCACCTGGCAGGGCGGCTTCGGCGCCGACGTCAAGATCACCAACCTCGGTGACGCCCTGTCGTCATGGAGCCTGAAGTGGACCTTCGGCTCCGGGCAGACGGTCACCCAGGCGTGGAACGCCGACGTGACCCTCAACAGCAGCCAGGTCACGGCGACGAACGTCAGCTACAACGGAGCCATACCGACCGGTGGTTCGGCGTCCTTCGGATTCAACGGGGCCATCTCCGGCTCCGGCACGCCCACCGCCCCGGCTTCCTTCACCCTCAACGGCGTGACCTGCACCGGCGGTACGACCACCACACCGCCGACCACACCCCCCACCACACCGCCGACCACACCCCCCACCACGCCGCCGACCACGCCTCCCACGACGCCGCCGGCCTCCGGCCAAGGCCGCCAGGTCGAGAAGCTCGACCGCGGGGTGATCGCGGTCAGGAGCGGTTCGGGCAACCTGGTGTCATGGCGCTGGCTCGGCACCGACCCGGACAACGTCGCCTTCAACGTCTACCGAGGCGGCACCAAGGTCAACTCCGCGCCGCTGACCGGCGCGACGGACTACCTGGACGCGGGTGCCGCCGCCGGCTCGACCTACACCGTGCGAGCGGTGGTCGACGGCGCCGAGCAGGCCGCGTCCCCCGCGTCCCTCTCCTTCGCCAACGGCTACCACGATGTGCCGATCTCGCCGCCGGCCGGTGGCACGACCCCCGACGGCGTCGCCTACACCTACGAGGCCAACGACGCCTCGGTCGGCGACCTCGACGGGGACGGCCGGCTTGACCTCGTACTGAAGTGGTATCCGACCAACTCCAAGGACAACTCCCAGTCGGGCTACACCGGCGACACCATCATGGACGGCATCACCCTCGACGGCACCCGGCTGTGGCGCATCGACCTGGGCCGCAACATCCGCTCGGGCGCCCACTACACGCAGTTCCAGGTCTACGACTACGACGGCGACGGCAAGGCCGAGGTCGTGATGAAGACCGCCGACGGCACCACCGACGGCACCGGCAAGGTGATCGGCAGCTCGAGCGCCGACTACCGCAACTCCTCCGGCTACGTCCTGTCCGGGCCCGAATACCTGAGCGTCTTCAACGGGCAGACCGGCGCCGCCATGCAGACCGTCAACTACGACCCGCCCCGCGGCACCGTGTCGTCCTGGGGCGACTCGTACGGCAACCGGGTGGACCGCTTCCTGGCCGGCACCGCCTACCTGGACGGCAAGCGACCGTCGATCATCATGGCCCGCGGCTACTACACCCGCACCGTGATCGCCGCCTGGGACTGGCGGGACGGCAAGCTCACGGAGCGCTGGCGCTTCGACAGCAACGACTCGGGCAACAGCGCCTACGCAGGCCAGGGCGACCACCAGCTCGTCACCGCAGACCTCGACGGCGACGGCAAGGACGAGATCGAGTACGGCTCGATGGCCGTGGACGACAACGGCCACGGACTGTGGAACACCAACCAGGGCCACGGCGACGCGCTGCACGTCGGCGACCTCGACCCCTCGCACCCCGGCCTGGAGGTCTTCAAGGTCGACGAGGACACCTCCAAGCTCGCCGCCTGGTTCGCCGACGCCAAGACCGGCAGGATCCTGTGGTCCAACGCCAGCTGCGGCTGCGACAACGGCCGCGGCGTCTCGGACGACGTCTACGCGGGCAGCCCCGGCGCCGAGTCCTGGTCGTCCGGTGTCAGCGGCCTGTTCAGCGACACCGGCCAGAACATCGGCCGCAAACCCGGCTCGGCGAACTTCCTGGCCTGGTGGGACGGCGACCCGGTCCGCGAACTGGTGGACGCCACCCACATCGACAAGTACGGGACCTCCTCCGACACCCGGCTGCTGACCGCGTCGGGGGTGCACTCCGACAACGGCACCAAGGCGACGCCCAGCCTGTCCGGCGACCTCTTCGGCGACTGGCGCGAGGAAGTCGTCTGGCCCACCACCGACAACCGGGCGCTGCGGATCTACGCGACACCCGACACCACCGACCTGCGGATCACCACCCTGCTGCACGACACCCAGTACCGCACCGCCCTCGCGTGGCAGAACACCGCGTACAACCAGCCGCCGCACCCGAGCTTCTTCCTCGGCAACGGCATGCAGACCGCGCCCCGCCCGCAGGTCTACACCCCCTGACCCGACCCCGCTGAAGACCCGGAACGGGCGGACGGGGGGACACGCTGCCCCCCGTCCGCCCGCCGCGTGCCGCTGCGGGGAAGATGGCGGAATGCCGTTCACACTCAGTCATCCCGCCGCCGTGCTGCCGATGCTGCGCGACGGCCGACCCCGCGGACCGCTGGTGGCCTCGGCCCTGGTCGCGGGGTCGCTGGCTCCCGACATCCCCTACTTCACCGACTCGCTGGTGCACGGCACCTTCGGATTCGGCGTGTTCACCCACAGCCCGCTCGGCGTGCCGACCGCCGACGTGGCCATCGCCGCGGCACTCGCCGCCGGCTGGCACTGGCTGCTGCGCGAGCCGCTGGTCGCCCTGCTGCCCGACCGCTGGGCGGCGGCCGCCGACGCGGCGACCGCACCGACCGGCAGGAACCGGGGGGTGGCGGGCGCCGGCCGCTTCGCGCTGTCCGCCGCCGTGGGTGCCGCGACCCACGTGGCCTGGGACGCCTTCACCCACGGCGGCAGGGCCGGCACCCGGCTGCTGCCGGTGCTGAACCGCACCGTGCTGGGCCGCCCGCTCTACTACGACCTGCAGTTCGGGTCCTCCGTCCTCGGCCTCGGCGTCATCGGCTGGTACGCGGCACGCACCCTGCGCGCCGCCCCCGTGCAGGCACCGCCGCGGCCGCGCCTTTCGACCCGCACCCGGATCGCGGCGACCGCCCTGGTGGGCGCGGCGGCCGCCGCCGGCGCCGCAGCCCGGCTGGCCCGCTGGGACCAGGGCCCGCTGCGCTCGGCGGGGATCCTCGACCTCGTGCCGGCCGTCGCCTTCGGCGGCGGCGCGGGCGCCGCGGTGGGCCTGGCCTGCTACGCGGCCGTGGCCAGGACGGCGCTCGGGCGCCGCGGAAGTGCCGCGTGAACGGATGGGCCGACGCACTGGCACTGGCCGGCATAGTCCTGGCCGGTTCGACCGTGCAGCGGATGTCCGGCATGGGCTTCGCGCTGGTGGCCGTGCCGGCACTGGTCCTGCTGATCGGCCCCGCGCACGGGGTCGCCCTGTCCAACTGCGCGTCAGGGGTGATCAGCGCCGTGGGGCTGCTCGACACCTGGCGCCGGGTGCGTCTGGCCGCGATGGCGCCGCTGGTGCTGGCGGCCGCTTGCACCGTGCCCGCCGGGGCGTGGGCGCTCGCGCACGTACCGGAGGCCGTGCTGCTGACCGGGATGGGCCTGCTGGTCACCGCGGCGGTCACGGTGATCGGCAGCGGGGTGCGGGTGCCCGCGCTGCGCGGCCGCGGGGGAGCCCTGACCGCGGGCGCGGCCAGCGGCTTCATGAACGCCTCCGCCGGTGTCGGCGGCCCCGCCGTGTCGCTCTACGCGGTCAACGCGGAGTGGTCGGTTGCCGAGTTCGTGCCCAACGCCCAGTTCTACGGCCTCGTGGTCAACGCGCTGTCGCTGGGCGCCAAGGGGGTGCCGCACCTCGCGACGCCGGTGTGGGTGCTGGCCTGCGGCGGCATGGCCGTCGGCACCCTGGCCGGCCGGGTGCTCGCCGAACGCGTGCCGGAGCGCTGGGCGCGGCTGACCATCCTGCTGCTCGCCCTCGCCGGCGGCCTGACCACGCTCGGCAAGGGCGTATGGGGGCTGTGAAGGCCCCCGCCGGGTCCGGCCGGTGCGAGGCGCCGCGGGCGACGCCACGCACGGTGACCGCCGCCGTCAGTCGGCGGTCACCTCGGACGGCAGCGTGAGGCCGCCGCTCAGCGGGAGGCTGCGCGACGAGTCGCCGACCAGGATCTGGCACGTGCCCGCGCCGGCCACCCAGTGGCCCGCCGTGGTGGACCAGGACGCCGGCGCGTGGACCGGCACGGTGAAGGTGACCGTGCCGGAGGCACCCGCCGCCAGGCTGATCCGCTGGAAGCCCTTCAGCTGGTGCGGTGGCTCACCGGCGGAGCCGGGACCGGCCACGTAGAGCTGGGCGACCTCGGTGCCCGCCCGGCTGCCGGTGTTGGTCACCGTCGCCTTCACCGTGGCCTGCCCGTTCGTGACCGCGCCGACCCGGAGGCCGCCGAAGGAGAAGCCGGTGTAGGACAGCCCGAAGCCGAAGGGGAACAGCGCGGTCAGGTTGTTCGCGTCGTACCACCGGTAGCCGACCTTGAGGCCCTCCGAGCAGCTGACCCGGCCGTTGGTGCCCGGCCACTGCGCGGCGGTGTTCGCCGGCACCCGGGACAGCGAAGCGGGGAAGGCCACCGGCAGATGACCTGACGGGTTCACGTCGCCGATGTCCAGGATGTCGGGGTTCTGGCAGGACGGCTGGTTGTCGACGTTGCCGTACGCGCATGGCGTCAAGGTCTCGACGTGAACTCGTCTGCGGGGCACGGCCGGTGGGGAGCCGCCGGGCGGCGGTGCGAGGGCGCGCCCCGTCCGGGCGGCCCGCCGCGCGGGTCACCGCACGGGTTCGCGGGCACAAGGCAACCCGCACGCGATGCCAGGTGGTTGCACAGGTGTCACCCTCTTGCACCGAAGGGCTCCACCCATGCCTTCCCCTTCCCCCCGCGTCCTGCTGTCCGGACTGAGCGCGGCGGCGATCGCCGTGCTCGCCGGCTGCGGCACCACCGTCGGCACGCCCGCCCAGGACCGGGTCGCGCCGGTCGCGGCCGGCGACCGGCCGCCGGGCACCGGCACCACGACGGCGCGGCCGCCGACGGCGAAGCCCGCCCCGCCGCAGGCGCTGCCCGGCCTCGGGCCGCGGACGCTGGCGCGGATACCGCGGCAGACCGGGCAGCTCGTCATGGTGACCGGTCGGTCGCGGACCTCCTCCGACGCGACCGTCGTCGTCTACCGCAGGACCCCCGACGGCGGCTGGCAGCCGGGCGCCGCCTGGCCCGCCCACAACGCCAAGGACGGCTGGACCACCGACCACCACGCGGGCGATCTGCGCTCACCGATTGGGGTGTTCACGCTCTCCGACGCCGGCGGGCTGCGGTCCGACCCGGGCACGAAACTCCCCTACCACCACTCCGGCGGTTTCAGCATCGGGGGTCGCGGCTTCCGCGGCGAGCGGCTCGCCGGGTCCTTCGACTACGTCGTCGCGATCGACTACAACCGCATCACCGGCGTGTCCCCGCTGGACTGGACCCGCCCGATGGGCGCGTCGCGAGGCGGCGGCATCTGGCTGCACGTCGACCACGGCGGCCCCACCCACGGCTGCGTCAGCGTGTCCGAGCCGCACATGAAGCAGCTGCTGGCCACTCTCGACCCGGCCCTGCATCCGGTCGTGGTGATGGGTGACGCGGCGTCACTGGCGAGCTAGGGCCTGGCCGAGGCCCCGGGATCCACCGGCGATAGGTTGGTGAATCCCGGAAGCCCCGCCTTCGCCCGTCCCCGCAGAGGAGTATCCGTTGCGTGTCCGTACCTCGAGTGCCGGCCTCGTGCTCATGGTGTCCATGACCGCCGTCGGATGCGGCAGCGGCGACGGCCGGGCCGGTGCCGAGGATCGAACGGCGCCTCCGGTCGCGGTGAGCGCCTCGGCCGCTCGGAATCCCGGCTCCACGGCCCCGGTGCCGGGGGACACGCCGTCCGCAGCGGCTGGCAAGCGCGTCACGTACGCCGACCTGCCCACCCCCAGCCCCGCCCAGCAGGCCGCGTACCTCGCGGACCTGAACGCGATCGACCGCGCCATCGTCGCCGGGCGCCCCACGCAGGCGTCCCTCATGTCGAACAGCATGGGCACGTGCCTGGAGCTGGCCAACCACCGGGAGCCGGGGCGAATCCTGACCGAGACGATCTTTGCCCTGGACAACGAGCAGGCCCAGCTGACCAGGGAGGAGGGCACCCGTATCGTCGAAGCCATCCGCCGCGACCTGTGTCCGATGTATTAGGGCCTTCGCGAAAACCTGGTCCGAGCCTTCCGCCCATGCCTGCGACCGGCACGGCGGCGGACCGGTCGGTGTGTTCAGGCCGCGGCGCCGACGCGGAAGGCGTCGGCGTGGCGCGCGCACCAGTCGCTGAAGCGGGCCGGCTCGCGGCCGAGCAGCCGCCGCACGGTGTCGGTGCGGAAGCCCTCGGTGTCGGCCCGCAGCAGTGCGAAGCCCTCGATGAGGGCCTCGGCGAGGGCCGGCGGCGCACCCCCGGGGAAGCGGGCCGCCACCGCTTCCTGCGCCGTCGCGGTCGGGCGGACGGTGATCGGCCGGCCGGCGGCTGCCGCGATGATCGCCACCTGCTCGGCCACCGTGAGGGCTTCCGCGCCGGTGAGGGCGTAGTGCTCGCCCGCGTGCCCCTCAGCGGTGAGGACCAGCGCGGCGACCGCCGCGATGTCAGCGGGGTCGATCGGCGCGATCCGGCCGGGGCCGACCGGGTCGAGGACGTAGCCCCCGTCGCGGATGGTGGGGAGCCAGTCCAGTGCGTTGGTCATGAAGCCGCCGGGCCGCAGCACGGTCGCCGGGATGCCGGAGCCGAGCACGATCCGCTCCCGTTCGTGGTGCCAGCGGCCCATCGCGGGCATCGGGTCGCCCAGCACGTTGGTGGACGACAGGTGCACGATGTGCCGTACGCCCGCGGCCCGGGCGGCGGCGACCGCGTGTGCCGTGGTGGCGGTGGTGATGCCAGGGGTGAGCAGGAACAGCCGCTCGATGCCGGCGAAGGCGGGGGCCAGCGTCGCGGGCGCGGTGAGGTCGCCGGTGACGCGCTCGGCGCTCAGGGGCAGCGCGGCGGCGCGGGCCGGGTCGCGCACCAGGACGCGGCAGGCGACGCCTGCCGCGTCGAGCTGCCCGACCAGCTCGCGGCCGATGTTTCCGGTGGCGCCGGTGACCAGTATCATCGGGATCTCCTCGGGTCGTTTGCCGTCTAATGATCTGACCGGGGGAACGCTAGTCGGCTAATCATTAGCCGTCAATCGATTCCGGGAGCGTCCCGTGCCGCCCCCGCCGGCGGAAGGCCGCGATGCCCGAATTCCTCGACCTGCACAGCAGGACCACCAAGGTGCTGCGCGCGCTCGCCGACGAGGCGATGCGGCGCAACGGCCTGCACTACGGCCAGCACCACCTGCTCGCCGCCCTGTGGGAGCAGGACGGCAGGACCCCGGGCGAGATCGCCGCGCGCCTGCACGTCACCACCCCGACAGTGGTCAAGATGGCCGACCGGATGACGGCGTCGGGACTGCTGGTACGCCGCCGCGATGACCGGGACAACCGGCTGGTCCGGCTGTGGCTCACCGACGCGGGGCGCGCGCTGCGCGAACCGGTCGAATCGGCGCGGCTGCACCTGGAGGAGCAGGTCACCGCGGACCTCACCGAGGCCGAGCGCAACTGCCTGATGGCCGCGCTCGCCAAGGTCAACAAGGCGGCCGACGGCCTGCTCGGCGGTTCAGGACCGGCCGCAGGCAGCTGAGCGGGCGCGGCCGCCAGGACCCTGTGCGCCGTCCGCCGCCGGACACTCCTCAGCCCGGCGAGCCGAGCCCCGCGAGCCGCAGCAGCAGGTCCCTGACCTCCGTCACGTGGTAGTGCTCCCTGCCGTAGGCGGGGTCGGAGCAGATCAGCAGCGGACCGTCGCGCGGGTCGTCCGGCAGCCGCCCGTGGCTGCCGCGTACACAGGACGGGTCGAGGCCGACGACCTGCAGCGAGGTGCGGATTCCCAGCTTGAGCTTGGCCACCGACATCGCGGCCCGCAGCTTGACCGTCGGATCGGTCGGGTCGAAGAAGAGCTCGGCCGGGTCGTAACCGGCCTTGCGGAAGATGTCCACCCCGGTCGCGAAGTCCGGCGCGAGGTCGTCGTCGAGCCAGTAGTAGTACGTGAACCAGGCGTCCGGCTCGGCGATCGCCACCAGTTCGCCGGAGCGCTCGTGCCCGATCCGCAACTGCGCCTGCTCACCCCGGTCCAGCACCCGGTCCACGCCTGGCAGTGACGTGACGACGTCCCGCACCCGGGAGATGTCCGCCGGATCGCGGACGTACAGGTGCGCCACCTGGTGGTCGGCGACGGCGAAGGCCGGCGAGGTCCACGGGTCCAGGTTCTCCATGTCCTGCTGCACGTGGACGTTGAGCAGCCCTTCGCGGCGCAGCGCCCGGTTGACGTCGACCGGGCGGCGGGCCGCGGTGATGCCGTACTCGCTCAGCGCCACGACGGTGGTGCCCTCCGCGCGAAGCCTGCGCAGCAGCGGGGCCAGCTCGTCGTCCACCGCGCGGGCCGCGGCCCGCGCCTGCGGCCCCTCGGGGCCGTGCCGCTGCAACTCGTAGTCCAGGTGCGGGATGTAGACCAGCAGGGTGTCGGGCGCGCGGGTGTCGAGTACGTGCCCGGCGGCGCCGACGATCCACCGCGTGGAGGCGATGCCCGCTCCCGGCCCCCAGTAGCTGAACAGCGGGAACGGGCCCAGCGCCGCGGTGAGTTCGTCGTGCACCGACTGCGGATGGGCGTAGCAGTCCTGCGACTTGCGCCCGTCGTGGTGGTAGACCGGGCGCGGGGTGACCGTGACGTCGATGTCCATCCCCATCGCGTACCACCAGCAGATGTTGCCGACGCGGTAGCCGGGGTCGCGGCGGCGGCCCGCGGACCACAGCTTGTCGCCCCGCACCAGGCTGTTGGACTGCCGCCAGTGGAATATCTCCCCCGCGTCGCGGAAGAACCATCCGTTGGCGACGATGCCGTGCTCGTCCGGCATCGCTCCGGTCAGGATGCTGGACTGCACCGGGCAGGTCAGCGCGGGGAAGACGGTGCCCATCGCCGCGGTGAAACCCTCGGCCGCGACCGTGCGCAGCGCCGGCATGTGGGCCAGCAGCCGCGGGGTGAGCCCGACCACGTCGAGGACGACGGTCCTGCGGCGCTGCGACGACGGCGTCATGCCGCGACCTCCTGGAGTCCGAGACGGGTCAACGTGCCCGCGGCCCAGGCCACTTCTGCGGCGATGCCGGCGACCAGCGCGTCGGCGCCCGCCGGCCGCAGGGCCGCGGGGAGCACCGACCAGGTGTACGTCTCGACCTCCACGTGGTCGGCCAGCGCCTCGGGACCGCCGAAGAGCACCGCGAGGGTCTGCTCCAGCACGGCGGACGTGCCGGCCAGCGGCGGCTCGGGCGGTGCGTGCAGCGGCACGTGGAAGTGCACCCGCCAGGGCGCCGCCCCCGGCAGCGCGCCGGGACCGGAGAGTGCCTCTGCGAGGTCGTCCGCGGCGTGTGCGGCGCCGCCCGCACCCGACTCCCGGGTCTGGTGCAGGAAGCGCGGCTCGACGAAGGCGGCCAGCGCGTCGCGTACGGCGGGATCGGCCGGGTCGTCGGCCTGCAGCGCGCAGGAGGCCTGCACCTTGACCACCGCGAGCCCGGCGGCCGCCACCTTGGCCAGCACCAGGGACGGGTCCTCGAACGACACCGCCAGATGGCACACGTCGAGGCAGAGCCCCAGCAGATCGCCGCCCAGGCCGGTCAGTTCCCGCTCGATCTGCCCCACCGTCTCGACCACGCAACCAGGTTCCGGCTCGAAGCCGACCCTGACCGGCCGCCCGTCGCGGGCCGCCCGCTTCGCGAGCCCCTCCTCCAGTGCCCGGATCCGCTGCCCCGCAGCCGCCCGGCGGCCCGCGTCCCAGGGGTCGCGCCAGGCCAGCGGCAGCGTCGAGATGCTGCCGTGCGGCACGTCGTCGGGGAGCAGTCCTGCGAGCACGTCGGCCAGGTCGAGGGTGTAGGCGAGCCGTTCGTCGGACGCCCAGTCCGGCAGGTAGACGGCGTGCTTGACGACGGGCGCGTGGAAGCCCTGGTAGGGGAAGCCGTTGAGGGTCACCACTTCGAGGCCGCGAGCGCCGAGTTCGGCCCGCAGTCGGGCGACCGCCGCCGGGCAGGAGGCGAGTTCGCGGGCCACGTCGTGGGCGAGCCACAAGCCGAGGCCCAGGCGGTCGGCGCCCAGCCGCTCGCGTACCGGCCGGGCGTAGCGGTCGAGTTGGCCGACGATCCCGGCCAGGTCCTCCGCCGGGTGGACGTTGGTGCAGTAGCCGAGATGGACGGCGGTGCCGTCCGGGTGCCGCAGACGCATGGCTCCTCCTGGGGTCAACTGCCGCCGCGCCGGATCGAATTGCCTTCGAAGGAGGACGCCGGGTCCAGCGCGGGACCGTCCGCCTCCAGCCGCCCGCTGCTGCCGTAGAAGGCCACCGGATTGCGCCACAGCACGCGGTCGACGTCGTCGGCGCAGAAGCCGGCCGCGAGCATGGCCTCACCGGTGGCGCGGGTCCGCAGCGGATCGCTGAGGCCCCAGTCGGCCGCCGAGTTCACCAGGACCCGCTCGGTGCCGTACTCGCGCAGGATCGCGACCATCCGGTCGGGCTCCATCTTGGTGTCGGGGTAGACGGAGAAGCCTGCCCAGCAGCCGGAGTCCAGCACCTGGCGGACGGTCAGCTCGTTGAGGTGGTCCACCACGACGTGCTCGACGGGGATGCCCGACTCCCTGATCACGTCGAGGGACCTGGCGGTGCCCGCGGCCTTGTCGCGGTGCGGGGTGTGCACCAGCGCGGGCAGGCGGTGCTCGACGGCCAGCGCGAGCTGCGCGGTGAAGGCCTTCTCCTCGGCCGCGGTCATCGAGTCGAAGCCGGTCTCGCCGACCGCGACCACCCCGTCCTTGACCAGGTAGCGCGGCAGCAGGTCCAGCACCTCGGCGCAGCGCGGGTCGTTGGCCTCCTTCGGGTTGAGCGCGAGGGCGCAGTGGTGCCGGATTCCGTACTGGGCGGCCCGGTACGGCTCCCAGCCGAGCAGCCCGTCGAAGTAGTCCACGAAGGCGGCGGCGGACGTGCGCGGCTGCCCCAGCCAGAACGCGGGCTCCACCAGGGCGCGTACGCCCGCCGCGTACATCGCCCGGTAGTCGTCGGTGGTGCGCGAGGTCATGTGGATGTGCGGGTCGAAGATGCGCATGCCGTGCTCCTGGGTCGGGTTCCTGGGGTCAGCGCAGGGCGGCGAGCACCCGCCGGGCGGCCTCGGCCCTGCGCGGCTCGGGCGAGGCCGCCTCCGCGTGGATCGGCGAGGCGTCGAGCAGTGCGGGGAAGCGCCGCACCAGCGGCAGGACGTCCGCGGGCACGTCACGGCCGGCCGCGACCCGCTCGTGGGCGAAGTCCAGCAGCATCCGGGCGAGTTCGGCGTCGGTGCGCTCCCCGAGCCCGGCCACCGCGGTCAACGGCACGCCGAGGAAGACGCACTTGAGCACCCCCTGCCGCCAGGCGCCGGCGTCGAGCGCGGCGGCGGCCGGGCCGAGCGCGGCGGCGACCAGTGCGCCGTCGTTGGTCCGCAGGGCGTCCTCCAGCAGCGCGGGCGTGGCGCTGCCCAGATCCAGCCAGGGCAACGCCCGCAGCACCGCCCGCCGTTCCGCGCGGTCCCCGCGGGCGTAGACGTCGGCCACCGTGTCCGCCGAGGCGCCGCCGAGCAGGACGGCCCGGGCGGCCTCGTCCACCGTCCACCCTTCCCAGCCGGGCGCGGTCAGCGGCCCCCGCCCGCAGGCGCGGGCCGCGGCGGGGAAGTCGGTGAGCAGCGCCGCGGGATCCGCGGCGGCCCTGGCCACCGCCGCGGCCAGCCAGGCCCGGCCTTCGGCTGCCAGGTCGGCGTCCACCGCGTCGGCGGGAGAGGGCCGCCGCGGCTGCGCGTGCGCGCGCAGGAAGGCCAGCGAGCGGCGGGCGGTCTGCGGCGCGCTGTGGCTGTGGCGGGGGAGTTCCACCGCGACGAGGCCGCCGTAGCCGACCTCGGCCAGCGCCGCGAGGACCGGCGTGAAGTCGATCTCGCCCTCGCCGAACTCCAGATGCTCGTGCACACCCCGCCGCATGTCGTCGATCTGCACGTTCACCAGGTCGGGCGCTGCGGCGCGCACGCAGTCCGCCACCGGCTCCCGCTCCAGGCAGCGGCAGTGGCCGATGTCCAGGGTGAGCCGGAAGGACGCCGGAGCGCCCAGCTCGTCGCGCAGCCGCCGGTAGTCCGCCAGGTCCGCCACCAGCATGCCGGGCTCCGGTTCGAAGCCGAGCACCACGCCTTCGCGTGCAGCGGTCTGCGCGAGCCGCCCGCAGCCTTCGGTCAGCAGATCCCAGCCGCGCTCGGGCGCCGTACCCGCGGGCAGCACACCGCTCCACAAGGACACCGCCTCCGCGCCCAGGCCCGCGCCGATCCGTATCGCCCGCTCCAGGAAGTCGACTCTGGCCTCCCGGCCTTCGGCGTCCTCGTGCAGCAGGGTGGGGGAGTGCTTGTGCCACGGGTCGAGGAGGTAGCGCGCCCCCGTCTCCACCACGACAGCCAGGCCCAGCGCGTCCAGCCGGCGCCGTACCGTGCGCAGCCGGCCCGCGAGGCCGGGCGCGAAGGGGTCGAGGTGGGCGTGGTCGAGGGTCAGGGCGACGCCCTCGTAACCGAGCCCGGCGATCACGTCCAGGGCCTGGTCGAAGCGGTGGTTGGCGAAGCCGTTGGTGCCGTAGCCGAAACGCAGCGGGGAGCGGGACGTCACGTCGGTGAGACCTTCCGTGAGAGCCGGCGGGCCAGCGGCAGCGCCGCCAGCAGGGGGAGTGCGGCCCGGGTGGCGCCCGCGCGGCCGGCCAGCGCCGCCTGGAGCGGGATCACACCGAGGATTCCGGCGCGGACGGCACCTTGCAGGCGCCGCGCGTCCGGCTTGCGGATCGCCGCGAACTGGGCACCGCCGAAGGTGCGTCCGTACAGGCACAGCAGTGCCGCCGACGCGGCCCGGTGCCGGCCCCCGCGCCCGCCGGGCGCCAGTGCGACCGCGGCCGCGAGTGCGGCGGTGGCGGCGAGCGTCGCTTCGGGCAGCGCGTGCGACGAGCCCTGCGCCTCACGGCGGCTCAGTGCCATCACGATCCCGGTGTGCGCGGCGACGGCCGCCGCCGCGGGCGCCGCGGCCCGGCGGCCCGTGGGACCCGCCGCGAGCAGCACGTCCAGGCCGCGGGCCGCGGCCATCGCGGGGGCGCCCAGCGGGGTGTCCTTGAGTGCCAGGTCGTAGGCCCACGCCGTCGCGGCCAGTGGCAGTGCCGTGCCGAGCGCCCGCCGGCCGCCCGCCGCGGCGGCCGTGCCGAGGCCGGCGGCGGTCAGCGCGGCCGCGGTGGCCAGCGCGGCGCGCGGGCTCACCCGGCCCGAGGGGACCGGCCGGCCCGGCCGCTCGACGGCGTCGACCTCGCGGTCGGCGTAGTCGTTGAGAGCCATGCCGCCCCAGTAGAGGAGTACGGACGCCGCCGCGAGCCCTCCGCCGGCCCGAACGCCGTACGGCCAGCCCGCCGCGCTCGCCCCTGCCACGATGTCGCCGGGGACGGTGAGGGCGGCGGGCGCCCTGACCAGCTCGGCGAACACGTCGAGGTGGCGCATCAGCATCGGCCTTCCCCGGCCCGCGGCGCCTGCCGCGGGGCTTCGCCCATGGCGTCCCCGGGGGCCGCCCCCGGGCGGGTGCCGCCCGCCGTGGTCCTCGCGTCGTGCGGTGCGCCCCGGCCGGGCTCGCGGTTTCCCCGGCCCTCGGGCAGGCGCCATTGGCGACGGCGCTCCCCGCGTGCGGTGCGTCCGGGCCTGGCTCGCGGCTCCCCGAGCCGCTGGAGGACGCCCGCCTTCCGCGGCGGAAGGGCGGTGCTCCCCGCGGCGGGAGTCGTGCCCCGCGGGGCCGCGGGGCATCGCGCGCGGGATCTCTGCCGCGCGGCAGCCGGGGCGCGACGGCGGGGGGAAGTATCCGGGGCCGCGCGGACGCAGCCACCGCGGGGGGCCGGGCCGGGGGCGCCGGCGGAAGGGCTCACACCGGTGTCCTGGTCCAGGCGAGCAGGTGCTCGTACTGCGCCACGAGACGGTGCTCCCGCGCCCCCATCGGGTCCTTGAAGAAGAAGGCGAACTGCGGCTGCACCCCCACCGCGCCACGGGCCATCGCGTGGCCGAGCAGCCGGACCAGGTCGATGACCAGCGGCGCGGCAAGCGCCGAGTCGCAGCCCTGCCAGGTGAACTGCATGGTCATCCGCACCCCGAGGAAGCCGTCGAAGGCGATGTGGTCCCAGGCGGTCTTCCAGTCGCCGAGCGCGGGCACATCGTCGATGTGGACCTCGCCCTCGACCGGGTCGGGGAGCATCTCGGCGAGGCTGCGCGCCTTGGACGCGGTCTTGCTCGCCGCGGCCGACGGGTCCGCGAGTGTCGCCCCGTCACCGCCGCCGAGCAGGTTCGTGCCCGACCAGGCCCGTACGCGCAGCGCCCGGTGCGCGAACATCGGTGCGAGCGCACTTCTGACCAGCGTCTCACCGGTCTTCCCGTCGTTGCCCGTGTAAGGGACACCGATCGTGCGGGCGAGTTCGTCCAGGGCGGGAAGCAGCATCGCACCCGACGGGGTGAAGTCGATGTAGCCGCAACCCGCGGCGAGTGCGGCGTAGGCGTAGAGGGCGTGCGGCGGCAGCACCGGCTCGGGCCCCGCCAGTGCCTCCCGCAGCGCCGCCAGGTCCGCGAAGGCCGGGTGCGGGGCCGGCTGCGGGGCGGTCGAGGACAGGTTGACCACCACCACCCGGTCCAGCTCGTGCCGTTCGCGGAAGTCCGCCAACTGCCGGGCGACGGCGGTCGCCTGCGGTGCCTGCGGGCCGGCCGCGGCGCCGACGCCCGGCCGGATCTCCCGGTCTGCCGCGGCCAGTGCCTGCCGTACGGAGTCCGGCAGATCCGCGGGTACGACACCCGCGGTGACCAGCTGTTCCGCCCGTTTGACCAGGGGGGTGCCGGTGATGTCGGAGCCGCCGAAGACCAGGTCGCCCACGGCGGTCAGGCCGAGGCCGCGGAAGTCCTCCTGCTCGGTCACGCAGCCGACCGGTGCGGTCAGTCCTGCGGCGACGGCGGCGGCGCCCACGACGACGGTCGTGGCGACCGAGCCGCGTGCGCCGATGATCCACACCCCCAGCCGGGGACCGTGTGCAGTTGCCGAACCCATGCCTTCACCTCCGTGTGTCACCTGCTGCGGAGCGTTCGGAGAAGCGTGCCTGCGAGGCCGGGAAGGAGAGTGGGACGAGCGTCCGCCGGGACCGCCGGGCACGGGCGGCTCGCCCGCGCTCACGGCGCCGACATAGCTGTTCGTCAGTTCAGCGAATAAACTAATCACCCCCTTCGCCGTGCGGCAAGAGGCAGTCAAGAATCCGTCGAACGCACCACGCGGCGACATGACTTGGGCAACCCTGAGGCGACGCCCCGGCGCCGCCGGGGGGCGGGGTCGAGTCCGCGGAAGTCGGCGCGTAAGGTGCATCCCCGGCATCCGCAGTGATCACCGCCTGGTACTCCACGGCGGGCGGCCACGCCTGCCGCGTCGCGTTGGACCGATCCGAAATGGCTTTTCTGTGAGTGTCCTGAAGGTCGTTGACCTGCGGTGGAGCATCTATTAGTTTGGTGAATGAATAAATGGGCCAGAGAGGTTTGCCGTGCCGGACGCGTCGTGGTCCGCGCCGGCGGAGAAAGGTCGCAGTGTGATGAACGGCGGCGGGCAGCCGGCGAGCAAGCAGAGCATGCGCCGCCACAACCTGGCGCTGGTGCTCCGTCAGGTCGCGGCCACGGAAAGCGCCTCGCGGGCCACCGTCGCCGCCCGGGTGGGCCTCACCAAGGCGACCGTCTCCTCGCTCGTCGAGGAGCTGCGACTTGCCGGCCTCGTCATCGAGCACGTGCCGGAGAACCAGGGCCGCGTCGGTCGCCCCGGCGGCGCGCTCGCCCTCAACCCGCAGGGCGCCGCCGGTGTCGGCGTCGAGGTGAACGTCGACTACACCGCGGTCTGCGTCGCCGACCTGACCGGCGCGCCGCGGGTGCGCCTCACCGAGCGCGCCGACAACCGCGGCCGGGACGCGGAGGAGACGCTGCACTCCGCGGGCCGGCTCGCGGGCAGGGCATGCGCCGCCGCCAGGCGGGCCGGACTCACCCCGGTCCAGGTGACGCTCGGCGTCCCCGGCCTGGTCCACGACGACAGGGTGCTGCACGCCCCCAACCTGGACTGGCGCCATGTGCCGGCCGGTGAACTGCTGGTGCGGGGCCTGGGGCGGCAGCGGCTCGCGGTGTCGGTCGACAACGAGGCCAACCTGGCAGCGATCGGCGAGTTCCAGGCCAGGCCGGCCGGCGCGGGTGCGAGCTTCCTGTACGTGTCGGGCGAGATCGGCATCGGGGCCGGGCTGATGGTGGACGGCACGCTCTTCCGTGGCGGCGGCTTCGCCGGGGAGATCGGCCATGTCACGGTGATCCCCGACGGGCCCGAGTGCGGCTGCGGCGCGCGCGGCTGCCTGGAGCGCTACGCGGGCCAGGACGCGCTCCTCGAGGCCGCAGCACTCGACACGGTGAGCGCGACCCGGCTGGGGTCCGCGCCCGCCGCCGCGGCGACGGCCACCGTGACCCGTACCGGCGGCCCCCGGCCGCACGCGCTGCCGGACGCGCCGACCGAGGGCAACGCCCCGGTGGAACGCCTCGCGGCACTGGCCGCCGAGGGCGACGAGGCGGCGGTCAGGGCGCTCGCGGTGGCCGGCCGGGCGCTGGGTGTCGCGCTGTCCGGGGCGGTGAACCTGCTCGACCCGCCCGAGGTGGTGATCGGCGGGATCTACGCCCGGCTGGCACCGTGGCTGGTCCCCAGCCTCCAGGTGCAGTTGCACGAGCGGGTCACCTCGGGCCGCTGGCGGTCCGACCGGCTCCAGGTCTCCGGGCTCGGCACCGAGGCCGCGGTACGCGGCGCCGCTGGCGCCGGGGTGCAGGCGATCCTGCGCGACCCGTCGGCGTACATCGACCTGACCAGCCCCGTGCTCTGAAGGATCACCAACTCCCGCCCGGTTGCGCCGTGTTGGCCACCGGGCCGGTGGTGATGGCCGGGACGGAAGCGCTTATTGACTTGTCTGTGACAACCCTTGACGCTCCACGCTCGGGCAATTAGTTTTTTGAACCAACGAACCAATTCATCACTCCGCTCGCGGTTTGCGCTGATCAGCGCGCCACGACGGAGCTCAGGCATCCCTTGCCACCACCAAGTCCCAAGGTGATGCCCGCAACGCCGCAGGACGGGCCCGTCGCCGCCCCGGCGCGAGCAGACGTGCTTCGCCGCGCCCCGACACGGTCCGTCGGCCCCACCCTGCGGTTCATCCCCCCGCAGTGCGTCCGAACGAGGAGCCGCCATGCGCACGCCCCGCCCACGCACCCGTCTCGCCCTGCTCGCGGCACTGAGCCTGTCCGCGGCAGCCGTACTGACCGCCGCCGCCCCCGCGGTGAACGCCGCCCCCGCCCCGGCTTCTGCCGGCCGGGCCGCGGCGGCGGCGCCCTTCAAGGTCCTGGTGTTCTCCAAGACCACCGGCTACCGCCACGACTCCATCCCGGCCGGCATCGCCGCCATCCAGCAACTCGGCCGGCAGAACAACTTCACCGTCGTCGCCACCGAGGACGACTCCCAGTTCAACGACACCAACCTGGCGCAGTACGCAGCCGTGGTCTTCCTCTCCGCGACCGGCGACCCGGTGGGCACCCAGGCGGAGAAGGACGCCTTCCAGCGCTACATCGAGCACGGCGGCGGCTACGTCGGCATCCACGCCGCCTCGGACAGCGGCTACAGCTGGTCGTGGTACGGCGACCTGGTCGGCGCGTACTTCAAGCAGCACCCCGCCATCCAGCCGGCCACCGTCACCGTCGAGGACCATGCCCACCCCTCGACCCAGGGTCTGCCGAACACGTACACCCACACCGACGAGTGGTACGACTTCCAGACCAACCCCCGCTCCAAGGTGCACGTCCTGGCCTCGGTCGACGACAACTCGTACACCGGCTCCACCATGGGCGCCGACCACCCCACCACCTGGTGCCACGCCTTCGACGGCGGCCGCGCCTGGTACACCGGCATGGGCCACACCAACGAGAGCTACACCGAGGCGAACTTCCTGCACATCCTGCTCGGCGGCATCCAGACCGCGGCCGGGGTCGTCCCCGCCGACTGCTCGGTCACCACCACCCCGCCGCCCGTCGAGCACGGTGTCAGCCTCAAGGCGCACGCCAACGGCAAGTACGTGACGGCGCCGAGCAGCACACAGCCGCTGATCGCCTCCAGCAGCACCGTCGGCACCAAGGAGACCTTCGACGAGGTCGACCTCGGCGGCGGCAACGTCGCGCTGCGGGCCCACGTCAACAGCCAGTTCGTGACGGCGGAGAACGCCGGCGCGGCGTCGCTGATCGCCAACCGGGGCGCGGCCGCCGGGTGGGAGACCTTCCAGCTGATCCACAACGCCGACGGCAGCATCAGCCTCAAGGCGGCGGCCAACGGCAAGTACGTGACGGCGGAGAACGCCGGCGCGGCGGCCCTGATCGCCAACCGCACGGCCATCGGCCCGTGGGAGGAGTTCGACCTCACCACGCGCTGAGCCCGCAACCGCCAGGCAGCACGGCTGCACCCGCCATCCGCAGCCGTGGTGGTCTGTCATGCCCATGATTACCTTTGACCGAGGAGACCCACGTGTTGTCCGTACGACCACGACCACGGCTGCGCCCCCGAGTGCGCGCACGCCTGCTCAGCTGGCTGACGCTGCTGGTGGCGCTGCTCACGCTGCCCGTCCTCGCGGTGCTCGCCACCGTGCCGGCCGACGCCGCGGCCCGGCACACCGCCGCCGCGCCCGCGGCCGCCGCAGCCCCGGCCGTCGCCGGTGTCCCCGACAGCAGCTTCCAGAAGGTGCTGCTGAACAACTCGGGCGGCAATCCGCTGGAGCTGGACATCGCAAGCGACGGGCGCGTCTTCTTCATCGACATGCTCGGCGACGTGCGGATCATCAACACCAGCGGCACCACGGTGACCGCCGGGCACCTCGACGTCTTCACGGCGAACGAGAGCGGCCTGCTCGCGATGGCCCTCGACCCGGCGTTCGCCACCAACCACTGGATCTACCTGTACTACTCGCCCGCGGCGACGAGCGTCGACCGGCTGAGCCGCTTCACCATCAACGGATCCACGATGGACATGGCCAGCGAGAAGGTCGTCATGGACGTCCCGGTCCAGCGTGCCGAGTGCTGCCACCACGGCGCAGGCATGGCCATGGACCACAAGAACGGCAACCTGTGGCTCTCCACCGGCGACAACACCAACCCCTTCGCCTCGGACGGCTACGCCCCGATCGACGAGCAGTCCGGCCGGGCCACCTGGGACGCCCAGCGCACCGCGGGCAACACCAACAGCCTGTCCGGCAAGGTGCTGCGCATCCACCCGGAGTCCAACGGCACCTACACCATCCCGTCAGGCAACCTCTTCGCGCCCGGCACCGCCAAGACCAGGCCCGAGATCTACGCGATGGGCTACCGCAACCCCTTCCGGCTGGCGCTCGACCCGAAGACCGGCTTCCCCGTGGTCGGCAACTACGGCCCTGACGCCGGCGCCGCCAACGCGGGCCGCGGGCCGCAGAACACCGTCGAGTGGGACCTGCTGAGCAAGCCGATCAACGCGGGCTGGCCGTACTGCGTCGGCAACAACACCCCCTACATCGACTACAACTTCGCCACCAAGACCTCCGGTGCCGCCTTCGACTGCGCGGGCGGTCCGACCAACAACTCCCCGAACAACACCGGCCTGACCAAGCTGCCGCCGGCCACCCCGGCCAACGTCTGGTACCACTACAGCGCGGACCCCAACAACTTCCCGCTGCTCAGCGGCGGCGCCCCGATGGCCGGACCGGTCTACCGCTACGACGCCAACCTCGCGTCCGACCGCAAGTGGCCGGCCGCGATGGACGGCCAGGCGATCTTCTCCGAGTGGAACACCAGCAAGGTCTACACTTTCCACGTCAAGTCGGACAACACCGGCGTGGACGACATCCAGACCTTCCTGCCGTCGGTGTCGTTCAAGAAGCCGATGGACATGAAGTTCGGCCCCGACGGCGCCCTCTACATGGTCGAGTGGGGCACCGGCTACGGCGGCAACAACGCCGACGCGGGCATCTACCGCATCGACTACCTCAACGGCGGGGCGCTGCCGATCGCCAAGGCGGCCGCGAACCGCACCAGCGGCCCGGCACCACTGGCGGTGACCTTCTCCAGCAGCGGCTCGAACGACCCGGCGGGCGGCAGCCTGACCTACAAGTGGGCGTTCGGTGACGGCGCCACCTCCACCAGCGCCAACCCCAGCCACACCTACAGCGCGGTCGGCAACTACACCGCCGTACTGACCGTCACCAACAGCGCGGGCAAGAGCTCCACCGCGAGCATCGACATCACCGCGGGCAACACCATGCCGACCCTTACCATCAGCGCCCCACCGGACGGCGGATTGTTCGACTGGGGCGACAAGGTCAACTTCGCGGTCACCGTGACCGATCCCGAGGACGGCACGGTCAACTGCGCCCAAGTCAAGATCCAGGCCATCCTGGGCCATGACACCCACGGCCACCCGCTCGACCAGTACAGCGGATGCAGCGCCACCGTCACCACCACGCTGTCCAACGGCCACAGCGACGGCGACAACGTCTTCTACGTGATCGAGGCCAGCTACACCGACAAGGGCGGCACCGGCGGAGCCGCGCCGCTCACCGGCCGGGCCCAGATCACCCTGCAACCCAAGCACAAGCAGGCCGAGTTCTTCACCGACACCGGCCGCGCCGCCAACGGGCAGGGCACCGACACGCCGGGCGTCACCGTCGAGAACGGCGCGGACAGCGCCGGCGGCGGCCAGGACATCGGCTTCATCGAGGACGGCGACTACTGGAGCCTGTCGCCGATCGCGCTCAACAACATCACCTCGGTCGGCTTCCGCACCGCCTCGGCGAACGCCGGCGGCCGCATCGAGGTCCGCTGGAACTCCCCGACCGGGACGCTGCTGGGCACCGCGACGGTTCCGGCCACCGGTGGCTGGCAGACGTACACCGACGTCAGCGCCGCCCTCAGCAACGTGCCCTCCGGCAGCGGCAAGGTCTACTTCGTCGCCCGCAACGCCTCGGGGCACACCGGTCCCGGCGCGCTGATGAACGTCAACTGGATGCTGTTCGCCGGGGCGGGGGTCGGGACACCCGGCACCCCGGGCGGCGGCACCGGCATCAGCCTCAAGGCGCACGCCAACGGCAAGTACGTCACCGCACCCGGCGGCGGCGCGCAGCCGCTGATCGCGAGCAGCAGCACGGTGGGCACCGCGGAGCAGTTCGACGAGATCGACCTGGGCGGCGGCAACATCGCACTGCGCGCCCACGTCAACAACCAGTTCGTGACGGCGGAGAACGCCGGCGCGGCGTCGCTGATCGCCAACCGGGCGGCGCAGGGGTCGTGGGAGACCTTCCAGCTGATCCACAACGCCGACGGCAGCATCAGCCTGAAGGCCACGGTCAACGGCAAGTACGTGACGGCGGAGAACGCCGGCGCCGCGGCCCTGATCGCCAACCGGGACGCCATCGGCCCCTGGGAGGAGTTCGACCTGAGCACCGCCTGAGCACCGCACACCGCACACGGAACTGCCCCGGGCCGACGGCCCGGGGCAGTTCCCTGCGGGAGTCCAGGGGGATCAGGTGAAGGAGGTGGGCAGGTACAGGTCGACGTTCTCCTTGGTGACCGTCGCGGAGAACAGCGTGATCGAACTGGGCACCTCCTGCTCGACCAGGTCGCCCATGCCCTTGTTCTGGCCGATCAGCCGGGCCAGGGTGATCGCGGACGCCGACATGCTCGACGGGTAGACCACGGTGGCCTTGAGCACCCCGGAGTCCGCCTTGATCTCCTGCATGGCGTGCTTGGACCCGGCGCCGCCGACCATGAAGAACTCGCTGCGCCCGGCCTGCTTGATGGCCGCCTCCACGCCGATGCCCTGGTCGTCGTCGTGGTTCCAGACCGCGTCCAGCTTGGAGCGCGCCTGGAGCACGTTGCTCATCACCTGCTGGCCGCTGTCCGCGGTGAAGGCGGCGGCCTGCCGGATGCTCACCGAGAAGCCCGCCTTGGCGAGCGCCTCCTTGAAGCCCTGGCTGCGCTGCTTGGTGAGGTCGAGGTTGTCGATGCCGGCGATCTCGCCGATCACCGGCTTGCTGACTCCCTTGGCCTTGAGGGTCTTGATGATGTACTGCGCGGCGTTGACGCCCATGCCGTAGTTGTCGCCGCCGATCCAGGTGCGGTAGGCGAGCGAGTTGTCGAAGACCCGGTCGAGGTTGACCACCGGGATGCCCGCCTGCATCGCCTGGGTGCCGATCGCGGTGAGCGCCTTGCCGTCGAAGGGCAGGATCACCAGGACGTCGACCTTCTTGTCGATCAGCGTCTGGACCGCGCTGATCTGCGCGTTGACGTCGTTGGTGCCCTCGGCGGGCTGGAAGCTGACGTCGGTGTACTGCCCCGCCTGCGCCTTGGCGTTCTTGGTGATCGCCGCGATCCAGCCGTGGTCGGCGGCGGGTGCGGAGAAGCCGACGGTGACGTGCTTGCCCGGGGTGCTGCCCGACGAGCTGGCGGCCGCCTTCACATTGGGCTTGTCGGAGTCGCCGTTGGAGTTGCTGGTGCAGGCCGACAGCAGCAGACCGCTGCCCAGGGCGCCCGCGCCGAACAGCATGTTTCTGCGCCCCATGGCCGTGGGTCCGGTCTCTTTCATACGGGTGTTCCCTTCCGGGGAGTGGAGGAGGCGGTGGTGTGGAGAGGGTTGAGCCGCCGGTCAGGCCGGGGAGCGCGCGCCGCGGGTGCGCTGCAGCAGGACCGCGACCAGGATGATCAGCCCCTTGGCGATCTCCTGGATGTCCGTGGTCAGGTTGTTGAGCACGAAGATGTTGGTGATCGTGGTGAAGACCAGGACGCCGAGGATCGAGCCGAACAGCGACCCGCGGCCGCCGGCCAGCAGCGTGCCGCCGATGATCACCGCGGCAATGGAGTCCAGCTCGTAGAGGTTGCCGAGGTTGCTCGCGCCGCTGGTGGTGCGGGAGGTGAGCATCACCGCGGCGATGCCGCAGCACACCCCGGACAGCAGGTAGAGCAGCATGGTGTGCCGCCGTACCGCGATGCCGGCCAGCCGGGCGGCCTCCGGATTGCCGCCGACCGCGAAGGTGTGCCGGCCGAAGGTCGTGCGGTTCAGCAGCAGCCAGCCCAGCACCACGATCGCGGCCATCAGGTAGACCAGCAGCGGGATGCCGAGGAACTTGTCGGTGGCGATCCGGTTGAACGACTGCACCGTCACCACCTGGGACTGCCGGTCGGACAGCCGCTCGGCGACGCCGCGGGCCGACGCCATCATGGCCAGCGTGGTGATGAAGGCGACGATCTTGCCGTAGGCGATCAGCACGCCGTTGAGCAGTCCGACGACGGCGCCGACGACGACGGCGGTGAAGAGCATCCCGCCGAGTCCGTACGACTGGGTGGCCACCGTGGTGCACCACACCGAGGCCACCGCGACGATCGCGCCGACCGACAGGTCGATGCCGCCGCCGATGATGACGAACGTCTGGCCCACCGTGATGACGCCGATGACCGCAGCGCTGGTCAGGATGTTGACGATGTTGCTGCTGGTCATGAAGTTGCCGGAGGTCGCGGTGCCCACCACGCCCAGCAGGACCAGTACCACCAGCAGCCCGAGGCTGTGCACCTGGTGCAGCGGGAACAGCCGGAGCAGCCGGGCTCCGGCCGACTCCGGCCGGGGCCCGGGGTCGGGCCCCTCCTTCACCAGGGACGGCTTGGTGGCGACGTCGGCGCCGGACCCGCCCTGCGCGGGCGGCCCGGGGGCGTCCGTCGCGGGTCTCGGCGCGGTCTGGTCACTCATGGGCGGCTCTCTTCCATCACGAGGTCGAGTACGTGGGATTCCTTCAGCGAGGCGGCGTCGGCCTCATGGACGATCCGGCCCTCGCGCAGCACCAGGGCGCGGTCGGCGAGGCCGAGGACTTCGGGGACCTCGCTGGACACGAAGAGCACCGCGACACCCGAGTCGGCCAGCTCCCGCACCAGCGCGTAGAGCTCCGACCGTGCGCCGACGTCCACCCCCCGGGTGGGCTCGTCGAGCAGCAGCACCCGGCAGCCGCGCAGCAGCCAGCGGGCGAGCACCGCCTTCTGCTGGTTGCCGCCCGACAGGGTGCGGACGGCGCGCTGCGGGTCGGCCGGGCGCAGGTCGAGTGCGGCGACCCGCTCGGTGGCGGCGGCCGCCTCGCGGCGCCGGTCGAGCCAGCCGAACCGGGCGAACCGGCCGAGCGAGGAGATGCTGACGTTGCGTACGACGCTGTCATGGAGGAAGAGCGCCTGGCTCTTGCGCTCCTCGGGTGCCAGCCCGACCCCCGCCTTCACCGCGGCGGTCACCCGGCCGGGCGGCAGCGGCCGCCCGTCGACCAGGACCGTGCCCGACGAGGGGCGGGTGGCGCCGTAGACGGCGTGCAGGATCTCCGAGCGGCCCGAGCCGACGAGTCCCACCAGGCCGACGATCTCCCCGGCCCTGACGCTGAAGTTCACGTCCTCGAAACTGCCGGGCTGCGTGAGGTGTTCGACCCGCAGCACCTCGTCGCGCTCGGGTCCTGCCCGCAGCCCGTCGCGCTGCGGGAAGTCGTACGCGGTCTCGCGGCCGGTCATCAGCGCGACCAGCTGGGCGGTGGGCGTGCCGGCCGGCAGCCCGCCGGCGACGGTGCGGCCGTCCTTGAGCACGGTCACCCGGGTGCCGATGGCCCTGATCTCGCCCATCCGGTGCGAGATGTAGAGGACGGCCACACCGGTCGCGGTCAGCTCGCGGATGACCCGGAAGAGGTTGCCGACCTCGTCCTGGGTCAGAACCGCGGAGGGCTCGTCCATCACGATCAGCCGGGTGTCGTGGGACAGCGCCCTGGCCATGCTGACGATCTGCTGCTGGGCCGGAGTGAGGTTGGCGACCTCGGTACCGGGGGATATCTCCGGGTGTCCGAGTGAACGCAGCAGCGCACGTGCGGCGGTGGCGGTCTCACCGCGACGGGTGAGGCCGAAGCGCGCGCGCTCGTGGCCGAGGAAGATGTTGTCCGCCACCGACAGGCCGTCCACCAGGTCGAGTTCCTGGTAGATGGTGGAGATCCCGTGCCGCATCGCCGCCGTAGGGCTGGGCAGCACCACCGGCTCGCCGTCCCAGGTCAGATCGCCGCTGTCCGGCTGGTGGGCGCCGGCCAGCACCTTGATGAGGGTGGACTTCCCGGCGCCGTTCTGGCCCAGTAGACAGTGCACCTCTCCCGGCTCGACCTCCAGGTCGACGCCGTCCAGTGCCTTGGCACCGGGAAATTCCTTGGTAATTCCCCGCATTCGAAGCAGAGGAGAACTCACATTGCCGCCTAGGGAGGGGGAACTGTGGGTGCCGATAGGGACACAAAGCGTTCGTTCGTCAGTTCAGCGAACAAACTAATCAGGACAGAGGGGGAGGGCAAGAGCGGGGACGGAACCAGTTTGGAAACCTGACGGCACCTCAAGGGGCCCCGCCGGCCGGGCGCGTGCCGGGGTGTTGTCCCCTCAGGTAAGGTCTACGGTGTATAGTTTACGGTGTATACCGACACTGGCGCCGACAGACGGGTCGATGACGATGACAACCGAGACGATCGAACTCCTCGCCGGGACCATCGACTACCAGGACACCGGCGGTGACGGGCCGGTGGTCGTGCTGCTGCACGGCCTGCTGATGGACGCGACCCTGTGGGAGACCGTGACCGCCGAGCTGCGGACCAGGCACCGGTGCCTGGTGCCGACGCTGCCGATGGGCGCGCACGCCCGCCCGGCGCATGTCGACGCCGATCTCTCACCGAGGGGGCTCGCCCGCCTCGTCGGGGAGTTCCTCGACCGCCTCGACCTGCGGGACGTCACGCTGGTGGGCAACGACACCGGCGGCGCTCTGGTGCAGCTGCTGATCGCGGAGGGCGCCGAGCGGGTGGGGTCGGTCGTGCTGGCGTCCTGCGACGCCTACGACAACTTCCCGCCCGGCCTGACCGGGAAGACCGTCGTCATGACCGGCAAGCTGCCGCCCGCGCTGTTCGGCCTGTTCATGCAGCAGATGCGGGTCAGGCCGGTCCGGCGGCTGCCGATCGCCTTCGGCTGGCTGACCAAGCGCGGCGACGCGGTCACCGCCCGCTGGATGCGCCCGATCCTGTCCCAGCCGGCGGTCAGACGGGACACGGTGAAGGTGCTGCGCGGCATCGCGGCCGACCGGCACGCCCTGGAGGGCGCGGCCGCCTCCCTGGCCGGCTTCGACCGGCCCGCGCGGGTCGTGTGGGCCGAGGGCGACCGGGTCATGCCCCCCGAGCACGGCCGGCGGCTCGCCGCCGCGCTGCCCCGGGCCGAGCTCGTCGTCGTGCCCGACAGCTACACCCTGCTCCCGCTCGACCAGCCGCACGCCCTGGCCCGCGCCATCCGCGACGTCGCGTCGGCCTCCTGACAGGGCACCGCCGGCGGCCGCCCGCTGCGGGGAGGGCGGTCCGCCGGCGGTGCGGAACGGGGGTGGGGCGTCAGGACACCGCTTCCGCCGCCACCGGACCGCCGCCCAGGGCGTTGCGCCGGGACGGCATCGTCAGCGACGTCATCCGCCGCCAGCCGAAGGCGCGCTCGTAGGCGTACACCGCGTGGATTCCCGCCCTGAGCACCGCGGCCTTGGGCGCCGACCAGCGCAGCAGCCGTCCCATGTGGGACATCACCGCCTGGCTGACCTCGCGGTACACGCGGATCTCGGCCATCGCGCACTCGCGCAGGGTCCGCTGGATCAGCGGCCCGTGCCCGGCGCCGGCCAGCCGCAGCAGCTCCTCGTGGCAGTAGGCCAGGTGGTTGTCCTCGTCGCGGGCGATCTGGCGGACCGCCCGGCCGATCTCCTGGTGGTCCCCGAAGTGCTTGACCAGCAGTGCCATCTGCTCGGAAGCCCGCTGCTCCGTCACCCGGCTGTGCGCCAGGTAGACGACGATGTCCTGCTCGCTGAGCGGCTGGTCGGCCCGCAGCCGCGAGTGGGCCAGCCCGATCCCGGCGCGCTCCAGCAGCATCGTGTAGTCCGTGTCCGCGGGGACCGCGGCCGGTTCGAGGTCGCGTCCCCTGAGCAGGCCGTTGAAGATCCGCCCGTGCTTGTCCTCGTCCGCGCCGTGCCGGGCGATCTTGGGAGCCAGCGCCGCGAGGCCCGGCGGCACCAGGGCCGCGATCCTGCCGTTCTCCCAGCCGCCCTGTGACTCACCGCTCGCGGCGATGGAGCAGAAGAGCCGAAAGGACTCGTCGTTGTCGAGGATCTCGGTGAACAGGCCGCGTGCCGACAGCATCACGCCTCTCCTCTCGCCGCCCAACAGGTGTCACGACGAGTCAAGGGCGGTGCGGTGGCGCCCGCAACCGGGGGGCACCACCGCTGGGCCGTACGGAGTAGGCCCCCCGCCGGGACCGCGCTGTCGGTACAGGTCCCGGCGGGGGGAGCCGGTCAGCGGCCGGCCAGTCGCAGGTCCTGGCTGATCGCGGTGTAGGCGGTCTTCGGCTGGTAGTTCTCGTCGTAGATGTTGGCCTGGCCCTCACCGCTGAAGGTGCCGGGGACCCAGGAGTACTTGTCGGTGAAGCCCCACACCGTGAAGTCGGTGCAGTTCCTGGTCAGCAGGCAGCCTTCGAGCAGCGTCTGGTACGCCTCGTTCTGCGCCTCGACCTCGGTGTTGTCGGCGGGCAGCGTGATGCGCACGTCGGCCTCGGTGATCGCGGTCTGGACGCCGAGCTTGTCGAAGCGGGCCAGGTTGTCGGCGATGTCGTGCGGCGCCGGGTACTGCACGTCCAGGTGGCCCTGGATGCCGACGCCCTGGACCGGCACGCCTTCCTTGCGCAGCTTGGCGACCAGGTCGTAGATCGCGGTGCTCTTGGCGTTGATGCCGTCGTCGTTGTAGTCGTTGTAGAAGAGGACGGCCTTGGGGTCGGCCTGGTGGGCCCAGCGGAAGGCGTCGGCGATGTAGCCGGGGCCGAGCTTCTGCAGCCAGATGCTGTCGCGCAGGGTGCCGTCTTCGTTGAAGGCCTCGTTGACGACGTCCCACTGCCAGATCTTGCCCTTGAAGTGCGTGACCTCGGCGGTGATGTGCTGGTGCAGGATGTCGCGCAGTTCTGCGGCGCTGAAGTCGCCCGAGGTCACCCAGGACGGCAGCTGGTTGTGCCAGACCAGGGTGTGGCCGCGGACGAGCTGGCCGTGTGCCTTGGCGTACGCCACCAGCTGGTCGGCCTGCGTGTAGTTGTACGTGCCGCGGGTGGGCTCGACCGCGTCCCACTTCATGGCGTTCTCGGGTGTGACCGAGTTGAACTCGGCGCCGACCTTGGCGGCGTACGGAGCCTCGGCGGCCAGCGCGTCGGCGTTCACGGCGGTGCCGATGCGTATGCCGGCCTGCTGCGCCAGCGCCCGCAGGGTCTGGGCGGAGGGGGCGGGCTTGGAGTGCGGGCCGCCGCCGGGTGCCGGTGCGGCGGGGTGCTCGTGCCCGGGGGCACTGGCCATCACGTTCGGCACCAGGAAGGCCATCAGCCCGGCGGCGGCGGCGCCCACGGTGGCAGCGCGGGTCATTTTGATCATGCAGGGTCCTTCGAGCAGGCGGAACGGCGTCGTTCCGGCAGAGCGAGCTTCCGAATGTTTCGGGCTCGGTTACGCAACTTGCGGACGAAACCTAAGGCCTACATTCCGGGCGGTCAACACCTCTGACGCATCCGATGCTGATGGTTTGTCCCGGGGTGGCATCAGCCCAGGCCGCGGGCCTGCTGGAAGCGGGCTCTGGCCTCGGACAGATCGACAAGAGGTTGCGGGTATCCCTTGCGATCGATTTCCGGAAGCTTCCATGGCTCGTGCACCGCGGGTCCCTCCACCGCGGCCAACTCCGGCACCCAGCGCCGTACGTAGGCGCCGTCCGGGTCGTGGCGGCGGGCCTGGAGCACCGGGTTGAGCACCCGGTTGGGGCGGGTGTCGGTACCGGTGCCCGCCACCCACTGCCAGTTGAGCTGGTTGTTGGCGACGTCGCCGTCGACCAACCGGTCGAGGAAGTACCGGGCGCCCACCCGCCAGTCGACATACAGCGTCTTGGTCAGGAAGCTCGCCACCAGCAGCCGCCCGCGGTTGTGCATCCAGCCCTCGGAGAGCATCTGCCGCATCGCCGCGTCGACCACCGGATAGCCGGTACGGCCCTCCCGCCACGCCTCGGCGTCCGCCTCCGCCGCCTTGCCGGTGCGCCAGCGGTCGTGCCTGTCGCGGTAGTCGGCCAGCGACACCGAAGGCCTGGCGGCCAGCAGCTGGCGGTTGAAGTCCCGCCAACACAACTGCCGTACGAAGGCGTCGGCGCCGGGGCCTCCGGCAGCTCGCGCGCGGTGCACCGTCTCGACGGCGGACAGCGTCCCGAAGTGCAGATGAGCCGACAGCCGGGAGGTCGAGTCGCCGGCCAGGTCGTCCTGTCCGGTGTCGTACGACCCGAGGCCGCCGCGCAGCCAGGCCGACAGCCGGCGCCGCGCGGCCCGTTCACCGCCCGCGGCCTGACCGCCGGACGGGACGGCCGGCAGATCCGCCGACCGCACCGAGTCCGGGACCCTCACCGTTCGCGGTGCAGGCAGCGTGTCCCGCAGCCGCTGCGCCGACCAGTGCCGGAAGTAGGGGGTGAACACCGCGAAGTGGTCCGAGCCCTGCGGGGTCAGCGCGCCGGGCGGTACCGCCGTCACGACGGTGTCGTGGACGTGCAGCCGGCACCCGGCGGCGCCGAGCGCGTCCCGCAGCCGGTCCTCGCGGCGCTGCCCGAAACCGCTGTCGGCCGCCGCCAGATGCACCTCGGTGGCCCCGCACTCCGCGGCGACCGCGCACACCTCGGTGACCGGGTCGCCTTCCCGCACCACCAGCCGTCCGCCGCGCTCGCGCAGCCCGGCGTCCAGATCCGCCAGGCAGCCGGCGAGGAAGGCCTGCCGCACGGGCGCGGCGAAGCCGACCCGTGCCACCGCGGGGTCCAGCACGAAAAGCGGCACCACCTCGTCGGCCGCCGCGACCGCCGCCCGCAGCGGCGGGTGGTCGTGCAGCCGCAGATCACCGGTGAACAGCACCACCGCCCGCCTCATGCTGCCCCGCCCTGGAGCGTGCCGCCGTGGCGCGGCTGCGCCGCCGGTCGGGAGGTGGGGGAGTGGTGGGTGTGTGCCGCGCGGCGGAGGGGTGAGGCGTCAGGTGTGCCGCCGTGGCGCGGCCGCGGCGCCGGTCGGGGGGTGGGGGAGTGGTGGGTGTGTGCCGCGCGGCGGAGGGGTGAGGCGTCGGGTGTGCCGCCGTGGCGCGGCCGCGGCGCCGGTCGGGAGGTCCCTGCGTGGGGCACGCGTGCCGCCCGCGTCATGCGGCGGGCTTCGCCGGCGTCCGGGCCGCGGCACGCGCGATGTTGCGGGCCATGCCGCCGAAGACCGTCGCATGGAAGGGGGACACCGCCCACCAGTAGGCGTGCCCCAGCAGCCCGCGCGGGTGGAATACCGCGCGCTGCCGGTAGCGGGTGCGACCCTCGGCGTCCCTGCCCACGGACATCTCCAGCCAGGCCAGGCCCGGCAGCCGCATCTCGGCGCGCAGCCGCAGCAGCCGGCCGCGCTCGATCTCCTCGACCCGCCAGAAGTCCAGCGAGTCACCGACCCGCAGCCGTGCCGCGTCGCGGCGGCCCCTTCGCAGCCCCACCCCGCCGGCCAACCGGTCCAGGCGACCGCGCACGGCCCAGGCGAGCGGGAAGGAGTACCAGCCGTTCTCGCCGCCGATGCCCTCGATCACCCGCCACAGGTCGGCGGGGCTCGCGTCGACCACGGCTTCGCGCCGGTCGGTGTACAGGCTGCCGCCCGCCCAGTCGGGGTCGGTGGGCAGCGGGTCGCTGGGGGCGCCGGGCACGGAGGCGGAGGACCAGCGGGTGCTGACCTGCGCGTCCTGCACCCGGCGCAGCGCGAGCGACAGCGCCTTGTCCACCCCGATGGGGCTGCCCGGCGGGTCCGGCACGTAGTCGGCGATGTCGTGCTCGTCGCAGACGACCTCGTGCCGCAGCGACTCGGCCAGCGGCTTGGCCACCCCGGCCGGCACCGGTGTGACCAGCCCGATCCAGTGGCTGGACAGCCGGGGCGTCAGTACCGGCACCGGCACGATGAGCCGTCGCGGCAGTCCGGCCACCGCCGCGTAACGGCGCATCAGGTCCCGGTAGGTGACGACGTCGGGGCCGCCGATGTCGAAGGCCCTGCTGACGTCGGCCGGCATGGTGGCGCTGCCGACCAGGTAGCGCAGCACGTCGCGCACCGCGACCGGCTGGATCCTGGTGCTCACCCAGCTCGGTGTGACCATCACCGGCAGCCGCTCGGTGAGGTAGCGCAGCATCTCGAAGGAGGCCGAGCCGGAACCGATGATGACCGCGGCCCGCAGCACCGTGGCGGGTACGCCCGAGTCCAGCAGGATCCGGCCCACCTCGGCGCGGGAGCGCAGGTGCGGCGACAGGTCGTGCGCGGCCACCGCGCGCGGGGTGAGACCGCCGAGGTAGACGATCCTGCGCACTCCCGCCGCCCGCGCCTGCTCGCCGAAGACCCGGGCCGCCGTGCGGTCGGTGCGCTCGAAGTCCTTGCCGGTGCCGAGTGCGTGCACCAGGTAGTAGGCGACGTCGATGTCCCGCAGCGCGTCACGGACCGACGCCTCGTCCGTCACGTCGCCCGCGACCACCTCGGTGGCGCCGACCCAGGGGTGGTCGCGCAGCTTGACCGGGGTGCGGGCCATGCAGCGCACCCGGTGCCCGGCATCGAGGAGTTCCGGCGCCAGGCGGCCGCCGATGTAGCCCGTCGCCCCGGTGACCAGGCAGCGCAGGCCGGAAGGCTCCGCGTCCTGCGCACTGCTGATCACATCGGCACCTCTGCGCTTGCCCTGCCGCCACGCCGGTCGCCGACGGCTTGTCACCGTCCAGCAGACCACGGCCGGGCCGCACCGCGCTGCCGCCCCGGTGCACAGTCACCCGAAGCGACCAACCGCAGGCCGCCCGCGCGCCCATGCCAGATGCCCGCGGCACGGCGCAGAAGGCGGGCCGGCGCATCGGCGCCGGCCCGCCGGGGCAGGTCACACCTCCAGGTCGTTCTCGATGGACCTCAGCTGGTGGCGGGCCATGGCCAGGTTCGCCCGGCCGCGGTCGAGCGCGAGGTAGAGGAAGAGCCCGGACTTGCCGCGGCCCCGCAGCAGGCGGATCAGGTGGTACTGCCCGTTCAGCGTGATCAGGATGTCCTCGATCTCGTCCTTGAGCCCGAGCAGTTCCATGGTGCGGGCCTTGGCGCGTACGACGTCGGTGTTGCCCGCGGCGGCCACGGACAGGTCGAGGTCCTTGCCGCCGCCGAGGGTGCCCAGCGCCATGCCGCTGGTGTAGTCGACGAGTGCCACGCCGATGACGCCCTCGATGGTGGTCATCGCGTCCTTGAGCGCGGTTTCGGTGTTGGCCATGATGTTCGTGCTTCCCTTCGACGGTGTGTTACGGGTGTTCCGGGTGTTCCGGCTGGTGGGTGGGGTCGGTGGGTTCGGGGTCTTCCCCGGGTCCTGCTGGCGGGTCCTGGCCCTGGTGCCGCGTGCCCTGGGCTGCTGTTCCGTCACGGCATACCGCCGCCTTCCGGCGCCGCGAGCACGACGTCGAGCAGGTCCGCCACCCGGGCGCAGCTGCGGCGGGCCTCCAGGTGCAGCCGGCCGATGTTGGTGCGCGGACCCGCGAGCACCGCGAGCACCGCCTCCCGGCCGACCGGGTAGAGCGCGATGCAGCCGGTCTCGCCGCGGATCATCAGCTCGCGGAAGGACCGCTGCCCCGCCGTGCCGGTCAGCCGCAGCCCCACGCCGAGGGCCGCGGCGGTCAGTGCCGCGAAGCCCTCGGCCTGCAGCCCCGGGGCGTTCTCGGCGAGCAGCAGACCGTCGGCGGTCGCGGCAAGGGCGCCGGTCACCTCGGGCAACCGCGCCCGCAGGCCTTCCAACTCGGTACGTATAGCGGCTTCGTGCACCATCGACCTCCTCCGCTCGGCACGCAGGGCGCGCCGCTGCAACGCCCGCTTCACAACCGCTCCAGCGCGACCCGCAGCCTGCGCAGCAGCGCCGCGTCCGGGTCGTCGCCGATGTTCTGGAACCAGGCGGGCGCCCGCGCCGTCGCCCGCGTGCCGCCGCGCGGGGTCTCGACCAGGCCGCGCGCGGCCATCCGGCGCACGTCCACCAATGCGTGGAAGGCCGGGCGGCCCAGCAGCGCCGCGAGGGCCGACGGGGTCCGCACGCCGTCCGCGAGGCGGAGCAGTTCGGCCTGCCGGTGCGGGATGTGCGGCGGCCGCTCGAACTGCTGCGGGGCGGTCCTGGCCACCGCCACCGGTGCCACGTCCAGCCGCGGGTGCGGCCACAGCGAATCCAGCATCAGCCGGCGCCGCCGCGCCTCGCCCTCCACCGCCGCCACCGGGACGCCGCCCAGCGAGCCGAACCAGTGCCGCACACCGTGCCGGAAGCGGGTCTGCCCCGTGGCGGGCCACAGGACGAAGTAGGCCGCGTCGTACAGGGCGCCGAGCCGGATGATCTCCAACTCCCCCGCGGCCATGCGGCGGTGGTCGATCAGCCAGCGGCCGATCGCGCATGCGGCGCCCGCCGCGTCCACCGCTTCCTGCCACGCCTCGGGTGCCAGCCGCCCGCTCGCGGTCAGCAGCACCTCGATGCCGGGCGCCGCCGGGCTCTCGGCGTGCACCACGTCGCCTTCGGCCAGGTAGAGCGCACCGGTGTCGCGTAACAGCACGCCGGTGGCGCGCTGTTCTGCGAGCCGGGACAGCATGGGGGAGTGGCCGGCGGCAGCGTTCATACCAGGACCAGCCCTTCCGCGAGTTCGCGCAGGCCGCGCAGGGCGAGCGCGAGGTTCGCCTGGTCCCTGTCGAGCCACAGGTAGAGGAACACCCCGCCCTCGTAGGGGGCTTCGACGAACCGCATCAGGTGGTAGCCGGTCCCGGTGACCACCACCGCCTCCTCGGCCGCCGGTCCCGGGCCCTGCTGGTCGGCGGTGAAGACCGGGTGCTCCGCGGTGGCCCTGGCGTAGGCGGCGGTCTCGGCCGCCACCGCCGCGTGGTCGCCGCCCGCCGCCTCTCCGATCACGCCGAGCGCCAGCCCGCTGACCCACTCCACCAGGGCGGCACCGCGGGCGCCTGGCAGCGCCATCGCCCGCAGCAGGCACTCGTCGATCCCGGACACACGGCTCCCCTCGGTACACGCCTGGCGCGACCGCCCGGGCGGGCGGTGACGAGAAAGTTACGCTGCGTGCCATTCGGTTCGGGGAGTTCCGGCAATTTCCCGCGGTACATGCGGCGTGCTGGCCTAGGATGCCCCCGCACCCTCCCGGGGCGGCCGTCAGCTGCGGGCCGACAGCGTCGTGACTCCCAGGTCGAACAGCCCGTCGAGCACGAGGTCGACGCCGACCGCCGCGAGCAGCAGCCCGACCAGGCGGGCGACGAGTTCGACGATGGCGGTGTGGGCGCGCTGCAGCAGCGGGCCGAGCAGCAGGATGCAGGCCAGGTCCACCGCGATGACCGAGATGAACGCGACCACCACGGTGCCGCGCCAGCCCCAGTCGTTGCGTTCCGCCGCCTCGATCAGCACCGCCGTCATGGCCAGCGGGCTGACCACGTACGGCATCAGCAACTCCCGCAGCCCGCTGGTGAGATCCGGTCCGTCCTCGCCGGCGTCGTCCGTCCCGATGTGCAGGCCGAGCACCAGGCCGACCGCGTAGAGGAAGAAGATGGTCCCGCCGGCCAGCGCCAGGGCGGGGGTCGAGATGTGGAACAGCTCGAGCAGCCACGGGGAGCTGAAGCCCGCCGCCACTCCGATGATCACGGCGCCGGCCGACGACACCAGGGCGATGGTGCGCAGGTCCCTTCTGGGGTGGTGCTGCGCCAGGCCGGCGAAGGCGAGCAGCACCTTGGGCGGACCGATCACGGAGAAGAAGGTGATGAACGCGGCGGAGTACGTCAAGGTGATCATAACGGGCATGATGCGCAGTTCCGGGCCGCGGGCCGGGTATTGACGCCGCTGCGGCATGTGCTTTCCGGCATCCGGCAGTATCGTTGCCCAGGGCAAGCAAGGATCCGGAGAAAGAGTCCCCATGAGCGCCCAAGCAGACGCCGCGCAGACCGGCACCGCCGCACCTCCGACGGGTTACACACACCGGCAGATCATGATCATCCTGTCCGGACTGCTGCTGGGGATGTTCCTCGCCGCACTGGACCAGACGGTGGTCTCCACCGCCATCTACAAGATCGGCGAGAGCCTCAACGGCCTCACCGCGCAGGCCTGGGTGACCACCTCGTTCCTGATCACCTCGACCATCGCGACCCCGCTGTACGGCAAGCTGTCCGACCAGTACGGCCGCAAGCCCTTCTTCCTCTTCGCGATCTCGGTCTTCATCGTCGGGTCCGCGCTGTGCATGCTCTCCACGTCGATGTACATGCTGGCCGGCTTCCGCGCCTTCCAGGGCATAGGCGCCGGCGGCCTGTTCTCGCTGGCCTTCGCGATCATCGGCGACATCATCCCGCCCCGCGAACGCGCCAAGTACCAGGGCTACTTCATGGCCGTGTTCGGCACATCGAGCGTGCTCGGCCCGGTCATCGGCGGCGCCCTGGCCGGCCAGGACTCGCTGCTCGGCATCGACGGCTGGCGGTGGATCTTCCTGGTCAACGTGCCGATCGGCGTCGTCGCGCTGATCGTGGTGGCCAAGGTGCTGCACATCAAGCAGGACCGCCGCGCCCACCGGGTCGACTCGTTCGGCGCGGTCGCGCTGATCGTCGCCCTGGTGCCGCTGCTGATCGTCGCCGAGCAGGGCCGCGAGTGGGGCTGGGGCAGCGGCACCGCGCTGACCTGCTACGTGGTCGGCGCGGTCGGCATCGTCTGCTTCCTGCTGGCCGAGCGCAGGGCGGGCGACGAGGCGCTGCTGCCGCTGCGGCTGTTCCGCAACGGCGTCTTCGCGCTGGGCTCGGCGCAGTCCGCCATCATCGGCATAGGCATGTTCGGCGGCATCACCCTGATCCCGCTCTATCTCCAGCTGGTCAAGGGCAACTCGCCCACCAAGGCGGGCCTGCTCACGCTGCCCCTGGTGCTCGGCATCATGGTGCTGTCCATGGCCTCGGGCCTGATCACCTCGCGAACCGGCCGCTACAAGGTCTTCCCCATCATCGGCTGCGTGCTGCTGGTCGCCGGCATGCTGATGTTCTGGCAGATGGACGCCGACAGCAGCCTGCCCTACGTCGACGCCGCGATGTTCGTGGTCGGCGCCGGCCTGGGGCTGAACTTCCAGACCATCGTGCTGGCCATGCAGAACGCGGTGTCGCCGCGCGACATCGGCGTGGCCACCTCCTCGACCACCTTCTTCCGGCAGATGGGTGGCACGCTGGGTGTCGCCGTCTTCCTGTCCATCGTCTACTCGGTGGTCGGCGACAAGATCGGCTCGGCCTACGCGGGCGCACGCGGCGACGCCGCCTTCGAGAAGGCCGCAGCGGCCCACCCCGACCAGCTCAAGATGCTGACCTCCGGCGGGTCGGGAAGCCTCAACGACACGTCGTTCCTCAACCACATCGACCCGGCGCTCGGCCACCCCTTCAAGGTCGGCTTCACCCAGGCCATCAACGTGGCCTTCCTGGTCGGCGCGGGCGTCCTGGTGATCGCGCTGCTGCTGTCCACGCTGCTCAAGGAGGTCCCGCTGCGCACCACCGCGGCCGACTTCGCGGACCGCGACGAGGCACAGCCCGGCGCCGCCGCGGCGGCGGGCGGCGGGTCGGCCGGCGGCCCGGCGGCGTAGCAGCCGGCACGGCAAAGCCGTGGATGCCGATCGGACCGCCGCCCGGCCGGGCGGCGGCCGGGTGGTCGTGGTCGGTGTGGACGACTCCGACTCGTCGTGGCGGGCCGCCGCCTACGCCGTCGGGCTCGCCCGCCGGCAGGACGCCCTGCTGGTACTCGTCCACATACTCCCCGCGCATCCGACCGCGATGCTCGCCGGGATGTCCTGGATGCTCGCCGCCGACGACCTGGCGACGGCCAGGCAGCTGCGGCACCGGGTGGCGGCCGGGCTCCGCGGCATTCCGGGGCTGCCGGCGCCGCGCTGGGAATTCCACATCCTGCGCGCCGCCGACGTCGTCGCCGGGCTGGCCGGGACAGCGGACCGGCTGCGGGCGGACACCGTGGTCCTCGGCGCGTCCAGGGGCCTGCGGCACCGGTGGTTCGGCTCGCCAGGGGTGCGGCTGGTCAGGACCGGGAAGTGGCCGGTGATCGTGGTGCCGTGAGCGTTGCCGCTGTCGCCCCCCGTGACAGAAGGGGTCATGGTTGCTTCAATGCGGGGGGCGCCGCCGCCGTGCGGCGCTCCCTGCCGACCCGCCGTCAGCAGTGCGCCGCCCGCCGTCCGCTGGGAGCCTCCGCCGTGCAGATATCCCGCCGTACCCTGCTGTCGATGGCCCCGGCAGGCGCCCTGCTCGCGCTGGCCGGCCAGGCCCGCGCCACCGCCGCCGAACCCGGCGCCGCCGGGGCGGCAGCCTCCACCGACCGGGCCGTCCTGCTCGGCAACGTCACCGACGTCTTCTGCGGCACCCCCGAGTCCAACGCCCGCCCCGAGGTCGCCGCCAAGCTCGCCGCCCTCCAGTCCACCGCCACCGCCAGGCTCGCCGCGATGGACACCGCGGGCACCGGCGAGCTCTTCCACGGCGTGGGCCTGGGCACCAGCGACCCGCACCTGACCACGTCCTTCCAGTACCTCTACGAGATCGCGCTCGCCACCCGGGCCCCCGGCTCCGCCCTGCTCGGCGACACCGCGGTGCAGCAGCGCGTCATCGACGGCCTGACCTGGCTCTACGACGGCTACTACGGCGACCAGGCCACCGGCTACTACGGCAACTGGTTCAACTGGGAGATCGGCATCCCGAGCTACGTCAGCCGCACCCTGGTACTGCTCGCCGACGTCCTCGCCCAGACCGCACCGGGCCTCACGGCCACCTACGTCGCCTCGATGGACGCCTACCTGCGCAACGGCAAGGACGGCGACGTCGACCTCGACTCGCGCTTCCACACCGGCGCCAACCTCGCCGACATCACCACCAACCGCGTCCTGCAGGGCGCCGCACTCGACGACACCGCGCGCATCACCAAGGCCGTCGCCGACCAGCTCACCGTCTACGCGACCGTCGACCCCTACGCCCCGCAGCACGGAGTGACCGACGGCTTCTACGCCGACGGCTCCTTCCTCCAGCACAGCTCCGTCGCCTACACAGGCTCCTACGGCACAGGTCTGCTCACCCGCGTGGTGCAGACCGTCAAGATCCTCGACGGCACGGGCTACGCCGCAGGCGACGGCGACCTCGCCGACGTCGTCGCCGGCTGGGTCGCCCGCAGCTTCGCCCCGCTGATCTTCGAAGGCTGGATGACGGAGATCGTCAAGGGCCGCGCGGTGTCGCGGACCGGCACCGGATACGCCGACGTGGCCGCCGTCGTCGAGGCCGTCGTGGACCTCTCCGCCCACGCCACGGGCGACGGCGCCACCGCGCTGGCCGGCTACGCCAAGTACCTGCGCCAGGTGACGAAGACACCGCCGGACCCGGCGGGCTTCGTCTCCCCGGTCAGCGTCGCCCGCTACGCCGACATCCTCGCCGACACCGCGGTCCCGGCCCGCGACATCAACCCCGCCGCCCAGCACAGCGCCTACCCCGCCATGGACCGCAGCGTCCACCGCCGCCCCGGCTGGACCTTCGCACTGGCCCGCAGCTCCACCCGCATCAGCGGCTACGAGTACATGAGCGGCGAGAACCTGACGCCCTGGTTCCAGGGCGCGGGCGCCCACTACCTCTACCTCGCGGGCCAGGACCAGACCCAGGCCTTCGGCGTCGACTACTTCACCGCGGTGCCGCCCGACCGGCTGGCGGGCGTCACCGCCCCCGTCGAGACCCGGCTGACCGTCCCCGAACTGTACGGCACCCAGTGGTACGACAACCCCGCGGCCGGCTTCACCTCGTCCTCCGAGTCGCAGAACACCTACGTCTACTTCCCCCGCGGCACCGGCACCCTGTCCGGCGGCGCGGTGCTGGGCACCTACGGCGCCGCCGCGATGGTGCTGGCCCCCGACGCGGCCTGGGCCGCCAAGCAGGCGGGGCAGCTGCCCGACGACTTCGTCGCCTACCGCTGCGCCGACGCCACCAAGTCGTGGTTCATGCTCGACGACGAGATCGTGGTCCTCGCCGCGGGAGTGGGCGACTCGGCGGGGCGGGCCGTCACCACCACGGCCGACGCCAGGATCGCCGGCGCCGCCTCCCCTGTCGCCCTCACCGGTGAGACCCGCGGCGGCGCCCCCTGGTCCGGCACCGGCACCGCCCCGCTGGCCTGGCTGCGGTACGCGGACCCGGTACAGGGCGCCGCCGTCGGCTACGTCCTGCTCGACCCGCACCAGCCGCAGCCGACCGTCGCCCTCGACACCGTCACCCGCAGCCGCCGGGCGGTCCGCCTCACCAATCCCGACACGCCCGTCACCAAGCAGGTCTTCACCCTGGCCTTCCACCAGGACCCCGGCGCCCGGCACACCTCACTCGCCTACGCGCTCGTGCCCGGCGCCACGGAGAGCCGGCTGCGCGGGTACGCCCGCGGGCCGCTCACCGTGCTGGCCAACACCACCGCCGTGCAGGCCGTCAGCCACCGCGGGCTCGGCCTGCTGGCGGCCAACACCTTCACACCCGGCACCCACCGCGCGGGCCGCCTCACCGTCGAGGGCCCCGCATCGGTCCTGCTCCGCGAGACCCGCGACGGCACGGTGACACTGGCGCTGGCCGACCCGACCACCGAACGCTCCACCGTCTCCCTGCACCTGGGCGGCCGCCGCCTGCGCCCGGTGGCGCCCGCCCCCGGACTGCGGTTCCGTACGACCCGCACCGGCACGGCCGTCCTGGCCGACACCGCCCGGCTGTACGGCCGCAGCCTGCTGGCCACCCTGCGCTGACCGCCGGTCAGCGCCGCCGCAGGCGGGCCGGCAGGCGGGTCAGGCCGCCCGGCAGTGCGACGACCGTCGCGACGAACAGGGCGCCCAGCAGGAAGAGCGGCTGCGACAGCGGCACCCTCAGGAAGGACGGCAGACCGGACACCGTCCCCGAGCCCGCCAGGTCGCCGAGGCGGTGGTCCGCCCAGGTGTAGAGGACACCGCCGATCAGCGGCCCCCAGCGCGAGCCCGACCCGCCCAGCACCACCATCACCAGCAGCGACAGCGTGAAGTCCGAGGTCGTCGTCTGCGGGGTCGCGCCACCGGTCAGCAGCAGGTGCACGACGCCGCCGACCGCGGCCAGCGCACCGGCCAGCACGAAGGCGATCAGCTTGAAGCCGTAGGGGCGCAGGCCGAGCACCTCCACGCGGCGCTCGTTCTCCTTGATGCCCTCCCAGACCCGGCCGGTGGGGGAGTTCACCGCCCAGTGCACGACCGCGAGGGTCAGCACCAGGTAGGCCAGCGCGATCCAGTAGAGATCGGCGGTGTTGCCGATGCCGACCAGCGAGGCCGGCAGCTTGTCCGCAGGGATGGCCCGGCCCTCCTCGCCGCCGGTGACACCGCCGGGGTCCCGCTCGACGAGGATGGACCCGGCCTGCGCGAAGGCCAGCGTGACCATGGAGAAGGCGATGCCGCCGACCCGCAGCGCCACCGAGCCGAGCGCCGCCGCGAGCGCGATGCCGCAGAGCAGGCCGAGCACCGCGGCCACCGCGAAGGGCAGCCCGGCCTCCACCATGATGAGCTCGGTGGCGTAACTGCCCGCGGCGAAGTACAGCGCGTGCCCGAAGGACAGCAGCCCGGTCCGTCCCAGCAGCAGGTCGTAGCCGGTGGCGAGCGCGCCGAACACCAGGCACAGGGCCAGCAGTTGCAGATTGCCCGCGCTGCCGATCGGCCCGTCAAGCAGCCCGGGAAGCGGCAGCGAGCTGTAGGGCGCGGCGAGGAGTGCGGCCAGCGCGGCGGCCGGCCACCAGCGGCCGTATCGGCGCAACGAGCCTGCGGGCGCCGCCGCTTCGCCTGCGGCGGTCGCCTCGCGGGCGGGCGTGGCGGTGGTCATGAAAGCCTCCCGGTGATGCCGCGCGGCTTGAGCAGCAGCAGGGCGGCGAGCAGTACGACGACGGCGAGGTCGCCCAGGCCCGCCGCGGTGTAGTAGTTGGCGAACTGCTGGACCAGGCCCACTCCGACGGCGGCCAGCGCGGCGCCGGCCACCGAGCCCATGCCGCCCCCCGACCCCTCGGCCTGGGTGGTGCCCCCGATGACCACCACGACGAAGGCGAAGATCAGCAGCGAGGTGCCCTGCCCCGGGTCGACCGAGCCGTAGTACAGGCCGCCCAGCGCGCCCCCCAGGGCCGCGGCGGCCCCGCCGATCGCGAAGACCAGACTGAAGGCCCGGCGTACGTCGATGCCCAGCGCGGTGACCATCGCCCGGTCCTCCACCCCGGCGCGCACGACCAGGCCGTGCCGCGTGCCGCCGAGGAAGAGCCGCAGCGCCACCAGCACCACAGCGGCGGCCCCGATCAGCACCAGCCGGTTCACCGGGATGTGCGCCCCCAGCAGCCCGAACGTGCCGGACAGCGCGGCCGGTCCGGGGAAGGGCCTGGCGTCCGGGCCCCAGATCGCGGAGAGCAGCGCCGGAACAGCGAGACCGACACCCACGGTGGCGAGCACCTGTTCGCGCGGCCGGTCGTACAGCGGCCGGATCAGGGCGACTTCGAGCACCACCGCGGCCACCGTGCCGACCGCGGTGCCGAAGCAGACCGCCAGCACGAAGCCGAAACCGCCGGACCCGGCGCCCGGCAGATGCCCGTCGGCCGCCCACCAGGTGGCGTACGCGCCGACGGAGAGCAGCGCCCCGTGGGCGAAGTTGAGCACATCCATCAACCCGAAGATCAGCGTGAGTCCCGAGGCCACCAGGAAGTACAGGGCGCCCAGGCCGAGGCCGGTCACCGCGAGCAGGACGACGGTCGACATCACGCGCCCGCCTTTCCGTTGTCGGCCGCCGCCCGGTCGGGGCCTGCGGTCTTGCCGTCCTGCGGGGCCATGCGGTGCTCCTCCGGGGCATGGATACGGCGGCCGACGCCCAGCAGCCGCCGGGTGGCCTCGGGGTCGGCGAGCAGGCCGGCCGCGGGGCCGCGGTGCGCGGTCCTGCCGTCGGCGAGCACCACGCAGTGCTCGGCGAGGCGCCGCACCATCGCCAGGTTCTGCTCGACCAGCAGCACCGGCACGGCCTGCGCCGCCCGCTCCAGCACCCGCGCCACCTCGGTGACCACCTTCGGCGCGAGCCCCTTGGTCGGCTCGTCGGCGATGATCAGCCGGTTGCCGTTCAGCAGCGTGCGGCCGATCGCCACCATCTGCTGCTGGCCGCCGGACAGGGTGCCGGCCGGCTGCCGGGCCCTGGACCTGAGCTCGGGGAACAGCTCGTGCACCAGCCCGTACGCCGGCTCGCCCGCCTCCGGCCGCTCCGCCAGCCGCAGGTTCTCCGCGACGGTGAGCGACGAGAAGACCCCGCGGTCCTCAGGGGCGTAGCCGATCCCGCGCCGCACCAGCGCGTGGGTCGGCAGCCGTACGGTCTCCTCGCCGAGGAAGCGCACGCTGCCGGTACGCGGCACCAGGCCCAGCACCCCGCGCACCGTCGTGGTCTTGCCTGCCCCGTTGCGGCCCAGCAGCGCGGTCACACCGGACGGCGCGACGTCCAGGTCGACCCCGTGCAGGATGTGCCGGCCGCCGATGACGACCGCCAGGTCCCGTACCGCGAGCAGCGGTGGCGTGCTCACAGCGCCTCCCCGAGGTAGGCCTGCTGCACGACCGGGTCGGCGGTGACCGCCTGCGGGGTGTCGAGCGCCAGCAGGGTGCCGTGGTGCATCACTGCCAACCGGTCGGCCAGGCCCAGCAGTACATCCATGTGGTGCTCCACCATCAGCACGGTCCTGCCCTCGTCATGGTGCATCGAGCGGATCAGGTCGGTGAGGGCGGGCACCTCCTCCGCGCTCACCCCGGCCATCGGCTCGTCCAGCAGCATCAGCCGGGGCTCGCCGACCAGCAGCACCGCGAGCTCCAGCTTGCGCTTCTCGCCGTGCGACAGCTCCGCCGACGGCACCTGCGCCCGGTGCGCGAGCCCGGTGCGCTCCAGGACCTGCCCGACCCGCCCCGCGAAGGCGGAGGCGCGCCGCCAGATCCGGTGGGAACCCCCGGAGGCTGCCTGCGCCGCGAGTCGCACATGGTCGGCGACGGTCATCGCCGGCCACAGGCTGGAGGTCTGGAAGGTGCGGCCGAGCCCGCGCCGCGCCCTGGCGGGCACGCTCTCGGCCGTCACGTCCGCGCCGTCGAGCCCGATCGACCCGCGGGTGGCCGGCACGAGCCCGCTGATCAGGTTGAACAGCGAGGTCTTGCCCGCACCGTTGGGACCGATGAAGGCCAGGAACTCGCCCTCCCGCACATCGAAGGACACCTCGTCCACGATGGTCGCGCCGCCCACCGACCAGCCCAGGTCGCGCAGCCGCAGTACCGGAGTCACGGGTCAGCCCGCCATCTGCTTCGTCGGCGGGGTGACCGCGTCCTTCGGCAGCCGGCCGGCCAGCTCGGGCTTCGCGGCGGCGCCGGTCCCGGCCAGCGTCGCGGTGAACATCGGCTGGAGCAGCGCGTGGTCGGCCATGCGGATCTGCTCGTCGCCCTTGGGACCCTGGAACGACCAGCCTTCCAAGGACTTCGCCATCGCCGTCGCGTCCGTCGCGCTGCCGGACTCCACCGCGTGCACGATCATCTGGGCCGCGGTGAATCCGTCCGGGCTGAACAGGTCGGGGGTGCCGCCGGCCTTGGTGATGCCGTCCAGCATCGCCTTCTCCACCGGGTTGTTGCCCGCCCCGGGGAAGTAGTGCGCCAGGAAGGACACCTTGGAGCCGGCCGCGCCGAACAGCGGGTAGGAGGCGATGCCGGCCAGCCCCGTCACGACCTTGGTCGAGGTCACCACGCCCTGCTGGTCCAGCGCCGTCCACAGCGCGGGCGCGCTGGCCCCCGCCCAGGCGACGAACACCAGGTCCGCCTTCTTCGACTTCACCTGCTGCGCGAAGGGCGTGAGGTCGCCCGCGCTCGGCGGCGCCAGCACGGAGTCGACCGTCGCACCCTGCCCCGCGCCCAGCACCGCCTTGACCGCGGCCACGTTCGCCTGGCCGAAGGCCGAGTTCTGGGTCAGCACCACGACCTTCTTGCCGTGCGAGTCGCCGAGCAGCGAACCGGCCGCGAGGATGTCCTGGTACGACTGCCGCCCGGAGCGGAAGGTGTACGCGTTCAGGCCGGTGAGCGCGTCGGTGGCGGCGGGGCCCGCGATGTACAGGACGCGGTTCTGCGCGGCCAGCGGCGCCAGTTGCAGGGCCACCCCGGAGTCCGTGGTGCCCGCGATGATCTTCGTGCCCTTGCCCATCAGCGTCTTGGCCGCGGCGACCGCCTTCGCCGGGTCGCCCGCGTCGTCCTGCTCGGTGACCCGGATCTCGTGGCCCGCCGCCTTGCCGGTGCCGTGGGTGGCGTAGTCGAGGCCGGCGTTGAAGCCGTCGAGGTACTGCTTGCCGTATGCGGCCAGCGGGCCGCTGCGCGAGTACACCAGGCCGACGTCGACGGCCGCGGAGCCGTTCTTGCCCTTGCCGCCGGACGAAGGGCTCCCCGCGGTCCCCGCCTTGCTGCAGCCCGTCAGGCCCGCCAGCAGGACGGCGGCGGCCAGCAGCGCAAGCGCGGGGCCGGATCTGCTTCGGTACGTGCTCGATGTGCTGCTGCGACGCATGGTGACCGGCTCCCGGAAAGGTGGATTGTTGCGCACACCGTAGGAGCGCGGGGTCCGGGCGGACATGTGGCCGGAGCATGTACCTGCCGGGGACGGCATGGGGGCGGCCACCATGGTGGTGTCAGGTGCGGCAGCGCGGACGCGCCGCACGGCTCTTGGCGGACCCGCCGCACGGCCCGCGGCGGACGGCCGCAGAGCGACACGGCCCGCGGCAGACGGCCGCCGAGCCGCACGACTTCCGGTGGACGGTCCGTCACCGGGCGGCACGGCCCGAGGCGGAGGGACATCGGCGGCCCAAGACTCCCGGCCGACGGCCCGTCACCGGGCGGTCGGGCACTGGCGGCTCGTGACCGGGCGGCCCGTGACGGGGCGGCCCAGTCCCGGACGGCCGCCGGCGGGCGGCCCAGAGCGCGCGGATCCGCCCCTGGACCCCGAGGCGTTCGGGGTCGGGGGCTCAGGGGTTCCCTGGGCTGCGGAGGGTCAGGCCCGCGGCAGGAGGGCGGTCCTGATGTGGGCGGCCACCGTGTCTGCGCCCGCGGCGCCGAGGAGGATCGAGTAGTGGTTCACGCCGGGCACGAAGTGCACGTCGACCCTGCCGAGGTCCGCTGCCTCGATCACGCCCGGCGGATAGAGCCCGGTGGGCTCGTCGCGCAGGCCGCGCTCGGCCCACAGCAGCCGCGCGGGTACCCGCAGTTCATGGATCGCCGCGAACACCGCGGGATTGCGCAACTCGTCCTCGGCGTCCTCGCGGATCGCCTCCGTGCGGCACGCGGAGCGCAGCCGCGGTTCCTCGCCGACCAGGTCGCGGTCCAGGTAGTCCCGCACCACCTCGCCGCCGAGCTCGGCGAACGCCGGATGCGCCGCCCAGAACGCGTGGTAGGCGGCCCGGTCGGCGAACTCCATGTCGAGCTTGGCCATCGCCGGCCCGATCACCGCGTGCAGCACCTGGTCGATGTCCATGTCGGCGGGCACGGGGAAGCCGAGGCCGCCGTCGACCAGCACCAGGTGCCGGTAGCGCTCCGGGTCCCGGCAGGCGGCGACGCAGCCGACGAAGCCGCCCATGGAGTGCCCTGCCAGCACCGCCTCCTCCACCCCGAAGTGGTCGAGCACCGCCAGCAGGTCGTCGGCGTGGGCCGCCATGCTGCTCTCGCCCTTGACGTCGCGGCTGTGCCCGCGCCCGCGCAGGTCGGGGGCGATCACCTCGATGCCGTCGAGCGCCTCGGCGACTCCGGACCACGACAGGCCGTTGCCCGTGATGCCGTGTGCGGCGAGCACGGTGCCCGCGCCCGCCGTACCGGGCCAGCGGCGTACCGCGAGCGTGCCCCCCGCCACCTCGACGCCGACGTCCTGGAATTCCCTCATGCCTGCCCCGATCAGCACCTCTCGGCCCGCACGCCGTCCGTGCGGCTCCAGCAGCTTAGGTGTCACCACGGCGCGTGGCGCATGGCGGCGTCCGACACAGCGGGCGCTGCCGCTGTGTCGGACGCGGCCACCCCCGCCCGTCTCACTCCGGCATCCGCCGTGCCAGACCGGGAGGTTCGCGGCCGGCCGACAGCCAGCCGGCCGCGGCGGCCAGCAGCGGTATGCCGGGGAAGGCCATGATCAGCGGCACGACGGGAATGTGGGCCAGCGGGCCGAGGTCGTCGCTGTAGGCGCACAGCAGGACCAGGTACGCGCCGAACGTGCCGAGCACCGTGCCTGCCAGCGCGAGCGCGCCGGCCGTCGCGGCGGTGAGTGCCCGCCGGTTCCCCGAGGTCGCGCCGGTTGCGGTGAGGGTGCGCAGATCGTCGGCGGACTCGGCGCGCAGCGTGCCGACGGTCATCGCCAGCACGCCGAGCGCCAGCGCGGCCCCCGCACCGACCGACGCCAGCCGTACCGTACGCAGCCCGCTCTGCCGGTCGCGGACCTCGGTCGACATGCCGCCCGCCGCTGCCAGATCGCGTGCACTTGAGCGGTCGTCGGCGGTCAGGCCGTGCTTCGCGGTGATCAGCCAGCCCACCGCGATGGTGCGCAGGCCGTGCGCCTGCACCGCGCCCGGGGTGAGGAAGGACCGCGGCGCCGAGGTGTAGGCGCTTCCCGCCGTGTGCACCGTGCGAGCGGTGCTTCCGTCCTGGTCGCGCCGCCCGGTGCCGATCAAGGTCAGCTGTTCGGATCCGGGCGTCGAGGAGATGATCTCGGCGTCGGGCGCGGCGGCCGCCGCCGCGCCGAGACCGAACTCCCGCGCCGCCGCCGGGGTGGCGACGTACAGCGGCTCGTCGGACCAGGTGTTCTGACCGGTCCTGCGTCCCGTCTCGACCACCGGCCTGCCGGGCATGCCGGTGCGCGTGGCGGTGCGGGGGACGGCCGGGTCGTACGCCATCTCCAGCGGTGTCGCCGTGGCGCCGACGGCCGCCGCCCACCGGCTGACGGCGGACTGCTGGGCACGGACTGCGGCGTCCGACAGCAGCGGGATGACCGGCTCCCGCGACCCGACGCGGATCATCATCTGGCGATCCGACAGGTTGCCTGCCGCGGCCGGGTGCTGGTTGGCCGCGGCCAGCACACTGATCGCCACCGGCAGGCCGATGGCCAGGGTGATCGCGGCCAGTGCGGCTCCCGACCTGGCCTGGTGCCTGCCGAGGTCCCGCAGCGCCACCCGGGTGGTGAAGGGCGCGCGGCCGGCCGCCGTGGCCAGCAGCCGGACGGCCGGCGCGCTGAGCAGCAGCATGCCGAGCACCACGGCCACGATGCCGACGACCACCAGCAGCCCGTCGGTGCGGTGCGAGGGGATCAGCGCGCCGGCGCCGGCCGCGAGCAGGACCACCGCGGCCCACACCGACTGCCGGGCCGGCAGCGGTCGCGGCGGGCGGGCGGACAACGCCCGGGCGGTGGGTACGCGCGCCATCGTCCGGGCCGGCCACCACGCGGCGGCGGTCGGCGTGAGGACCCCGATCACCAGCAGCAGCGCCAGCAGCGGCCAGGGCAGCGCGAGGCGGTCGATGCGGTGGTCGGCGCCGGACTCCAGCCAGGGGGCGAGCGGCAGCCACACGGCGCCTCCCAGCACCGCGCCGCATGCCGCGGCCACCGTGCCGGTCAGCGCGCCGTGCCCGACCAGCACCAGCCTCAGCTGGCGGTCGGTGGCGCCGATCGCGCCGAGCATGCCGATCTGCCGCAGTCTGCGCTGCGCGACAGCGGCGAAGCCCGCCGCCGCGACCAGCGAGACCAGCAGCAGTGCCACCGTGGCCAGCGCCAGGATGAAGGTGTCGGCCGAGGCCCGGCCGAAGTCCCCGCGCCGCTCGACCAGGACCGGCGCACCGGCGGGCGAGGCCCGGCGCAGCCGGTCGACGTCACTCGACGGCGCGTCGGTCAGGACGTCGGCGGAGGTGGCGGGCAACCCGGCGACGGTGCTGCCCGCCGGCGCGGCCAGTGCGAAGGTGTCGCCGAGCAGACCGGGATTCTCCACCGTGCCGGTGACGGTCAGCCGCCGGCCGCCGAGGGTGACGGCGGCGCCGGTGCGGGCGTGGAAGAGGGCGGCGGCCGACGGTGTCAGTGCCACCTCGCCGGGCCCTGCCGGATAGCGGCCGGACAGCAGTCGCAGCCGCCCGGCCGCGAACGGCCCGTGCGGGTCCTCCGCGCGGACGTCGAGGCCGTCGAGCGAGCCGGGCACCGGCACTTGGCGGTGTGCCGTGATGTCGGCCGGCGCCAGCTTCGCACGGGCCTCGGCGATCACCGCGGCCAGCGTGCCGCCGCCCGTCCCGCCGTCCAGGTGCAGCCGCTGGGCGGCGGAACCGAAGGTGCCGGCGGGCGTGCGCACGTAGGCGTGCACGGCGGCCAGCCCGCACACCGCGGCGCCGACCGCGGTGGCGATCAGGGCGAGCAGCAGCACCTGGCGGCGCCATTCGCGGCGCAGCAGCCGCCAGGACCAGCGCAGTACGGCGACCCTGGCGGGCAGCCCGCCGTGCCCCGAGCCGTACGCCCGGCCGTCGGTCGCCGGACGCGGCCCCGGGCGGGTGGCGGTCACCGGCGGGCCTCCCCGCCGGTCTGCGGGCCGCCGGGGGCCAGCAGCGACTCGGGTCCCGGCAGCGGGCCGGTGGAGTCGACGATCTCGCCGTCCCTGACGAAGACCACCCGGTCGGCCCAGGAGGCCAGTTGGGCGTCGTGGGTGACCAGCACGGCCGCGGCGCCGCCGTGGCAGGCGGACCTGATCAGCCGCATCACACCCTCGCCGGTGTGCGAGTCGAGGGCACCGGTGGGCTCGTCGGCCAGCAGCAGCCTGCGCTCGCCGACCAGCGCCCTGGCCAGCGCCACCCGCTGCCGCTGGCCGCCTGACAGCTCGTCGGGGAAGCTGCCGGCTCGGTCGGCGAGTCCCAGCTCCTCCAGCGCGGCCAGTCCGGCGCGCCGTGCCTGCCGGCTCCTGACCCCGTCGAGCTCCAGCGGCATCGTGATGTTCTCGACCGCGGTGAGTCCGGCGAGCAGGTTGAAGTCCTGGAAGACGTAGCCGATGTGGCGGCGGCGCAGCCTGGCCCGGTCGTCGCGGCTCAGCCCCGACAGCGCGGTGCCCTCGATGAACACCTCGCCGCCGGTCGGCTCCTCCAGGCTGCCCGCGATGGTCAGCAGGGTGGACTTGCCCGACCCGCTCGGCCCCATCACCGCGACCATCTCGCCGGCGGCGACGGTCAAGTCCGCACCGATCAGCGCCTGGACGGCGGCGGGGCCCTCGCCGTAGGTCTTCGACACCCCGCGCAGTTCGAGCGGCGGGGTCACCGTACGGCCCCCGCGCTGCCGGGTGCCTCGGACGGCGCGGCGGCCGGCGGCGACGCGGGCAGGGGCCCGCCGGCGCGGTCCGGTGGGCCGTAGCTGTGGTGCCTGAGCCTGGCCTGGGCGGAGTCCAGCCAGCGGACCACCGATTCGAGGCGGTAGAGCTGGGCGTCGGCGACCAGCAGCAGTGACAGGTCGTCGAGGGCGTGCTCCTTGAGCCGGGTGTACTGCTGCATCCGCTCGATCGTGGACCTGCGGTGCGCCTGCAGGATGGCGGGCAGGTCCACACCGGGCAGCCGCAGGGCGACCAGCACCTTGATCAGCAACTCGTCACGCGGCGGCGCGTCGGCGGCCGGCGGGGTGCGCAGCCAGGACGCCAGTTCCGCGCCGCCGGCCGGTGTGATGCGGTAGGCCTTCTGCGGACCGGCCTCCGCGGCCTCGTCCTGGTCGGACTCCACCAGCCCGTCGCGCTCCAGGCGCTGCATCGTCGAATAGACCTGGCCGACATTCAGCGGCCACACCTCTCCGGTCCGCGCCTCGAACTCCTGGCGCAGCTGCAGGCCGTACTTCGGTCCTTCGCTCAGCAGGGCGAGCAAAGCGTGGCGCACACTCATCGGACTACCTCCCCGTCCCTCTGTATACCCGGTATCATACCCGGTATACACGACGGCGGAAGACGGCCCGCGGGAAGGGTTCCCGCGGGCCGTCCTCAATTCGCCGAGCTACTGCCGCCGAGCTACTGCCGTCGCGCTACTGCTGCGAAGCCGCCGCGCTGCCGCCGCCGCGGCCGGGGGTCAGTGGCGCCCGTCGGAGCGCTTGCGGTGCAGGGTGAACTTCTCGAAGACCGACAGCTCCCCGTGCGGCTTGTTCACGTTGTAGTAGGTGACGTGCAGCCGGGTGGTGTCGCCGGGGAAGCGGCCCGGGTCCACGGTGAAGGCGGCGAAGCCGTAGGGGTGCTCGATGTCGCGCACGCCGGTCCATACCGCCTCCTCCTTGACGTATGTCGACGCCCGCTTGCCGCCCTCGGGGCGGGTGGCGGCGACCGCGGTGATCACCTTGGCGGTGCCGTCCTTGAAGAAGGACTGGTTGGTGGTGCCGGAGACACCGCCGCCGCCCAGCACCATGTGGACCGTGCCCAGGCCGGTGTCGATGTCGTCGGTGCGGGTCGAGGCCGGGTTCGGGGTCAGCGTCTCGCTGCCGCCGACCACACCGCGCACCGCGAGCGAGCGCTCGTAGTTGTGCTCGTGGCCGCACACCACCAGGTCCACCTGGTAGCGGTCGAACAGCGGGCCGTAGGCGGCACGCAGCCCGAGGTCGGCGCCGTTGGCGTCGGAGGAGCTGATCATCACCTGGTGCATCGCCACGACGACCCAGTCGATGCCGGTGTCCCGCCGGGCCGCCTTCAGCTCCCGCTCCAGGAAGGCGAGCTGGCGGCCGCCGGAGTAGCCGTGGACGTAGTTGTCGCCGCCGTCCTGGAGGGCGACGTCGTCGTTCTGGAGCACGATCACCCGCACCGAGCCTGCGGTGAACGCGTACCACAGGCCGGCGAGTTCGTCGTCGGTCTCGGTCGAGGGCAGGTCGAAGTACGTCTGGTAGGCGCCCAGGCCGATCGGGCCGTTGCCCGACTCGATCTCGTGGTTGCCCGCGGCGGGCATCCACGGCCTGAAGCGCGCCGAACGCGTGTTGTTGGTGAAGAAGTTGTTCCAGGTGCGCACCCGGTCCAGGTCCAGGTTGGCGTAGCACAGGTCGCCGTTGAGCAGATGGAAGAGCGGCGCGACCTGCTCGATGCCGGTGACGATGTCCTTGGTGGCCGGCGTGGAGTTGGCGTCCAGCGCCACCGAGCCGTCGCTCGCCCATGTCACCTGCGGCGCCGACTGGTCGCCGAAGCTGGTGAAGGTCAGCGGCTGGCGTCCGCGCGGCGCGGTGCGGAAGGTTCCGCTGTCCGGTGTGGCACCGTCGTGCGAGACCAGGTAGAGGTGGTCGGTGCCGGGGCGGAGCCCGCTGAGCAGCGCGTGGTGGACGTAAACCACCCGGCCGGACTTGCCGTCGGTGTAGACCCGGGTCTGCGCGGAGGCGCCCGAGCCGAGACCGTGGTCGAGGGTGCCGTACAGCACCCGGGGGCGCTTGACCGGGCCGTCGGTCAGCCAGGACACCACCATCTGGGTGGCCGGGTCCTTGCCGAAGGTCAGATGCAGGCCCTGCACCGGGGAGGCGCCGCCGGCGTCGGGGGTGGGGTGGAAGGCGGGTGCGCCGGCCGGCTCGGCGGCGGCGGGCCCCGCGCCCAGCAGCGGTACGGCGACCGCGCCGACCCCCGCGGTGCCCAGCAGTCCGACCGCGGTGCGCCGGCTGAGGCGGTCTCCCGACGGCTCCGGTGTGTCCATCTGTGCGACCATCGTTGCTCCTTGGTGCATGCACGGGCTGCGAACGCGTGAAGACTCCCGCCCCCCGGCGACGGCCAGTTGAACACCGGCTGTCCGGATCACGTCGGTCGGCGGCGTGGCCGGCGTCCTCGCGGCCCGGTGCCCCACCCGCCCCAGTGGCCGCTGCAGCCGTGCGGCAGACTTGGCTGTTCGTGACGCGTACCGCGGCGTGTCACCAGGGCGACACAGGCAGGTCGCCTGCGCTCGCTGCTCTTGGGACCACCCCTCACGGCCCCGCACCCTCCACCTGCGAAGAGGTACTCCGAGCCATGGCAGAACCCACCAGGCGGCGCTTCCTGCAGATCGCCGGCGCCACCGCAGGCTTGAGCGCACTGTCCGGCAGCATCAACCGTGCCGCCGCCATTCCGGCGGCACGCCGCACCGGCACCATCAAGGACGTCGACCACATCGTCGTCCTGATGCAGGAGAACCGGTCCTTCGACCACTACTTCGGCTCGCTGCGCGGAGTGCGCGGCTTCGGCGACCCCCGGCCGGTGCGGCTCGCGAACGGCAAGCCGGTCTTCCACCAGCCGGACGGCACGGGCAAGGACGTGCTGCCCTACCACCCGGACGCCAAGGACCTGGGCCTGCAGTTCATCGAGGGCCTCAACCACGAGTGGACCGGCAGCCACGACGCCTTCAACGACGGCCGCTACGACCGCTGGATCCCCGCCAAGTCCGCGGGCACGATGGCCTATCTGACCCGGGAGGACATCCCCTTCCACTACGCGCTCGCCGACGCGTTCACCGTCTGCGACGCCTACCACTGCTCGTTCATCGGCGGCACCGACCCCAACCGCTACTACATGTGGTCGGGCTGGACCGGGAACGACGGCAAGGGTGCGGGCCCGGTGCTGGACAACTCGGAACTCGGTTACTCCTGGACCACCTACCCGGAGCGGCTGGAGCGGGCCGGCGTCTCCTGGAAGATCTACCAGGACGCCGGCGACGGCCTGGACGCCGCCAACTCCTGGGGCTGGATCCAGGACGCCTACCGCGGCAACTACGGCGACAACTCGCTGCTCTACTTCGACAACTACCGCAACGCGCAGCCCGGCGACCCGCTCTACGAGAAGGCCCGCACCGGCACCGATGCCAAGGCCGGCGACGGCTTCTTCGACATCCTCAGGGCGGACGTCAAGGCGGGCCGGCTCCCGCAGATCTCCTGGATCGCCGCTCCCGAGGCCTTCTCGGAACACCCCAACTGGCCCGCCAACTACGGAGCCTGGTACATCTCTCAGGTCCTCGACGCACTCACCTCCGACCCCGAGGTGTGGAGCAGGACCGCGCTGTTCATCACCTACGACGAGAACGACGGCTACTTCGACCACGTCGTGCCGCCCTTCGCACCGCCCGCCGAGGGCCGCGGCGCCTCCACGGTCGACACCGGCCTGGAGGTCTTCCAGGGCGACGGCACCTACGCGGCGGGCCCCTACGGGCTGGGCCAGCGGGTGCCGATGACGGTGGTCTCGCCGTGGAGCACCGGCGGCTACGTCTGCTCCGAGGTCTTCGACCACACCTCGATCCTGCGCTTCATGGAGCGCCGCTTCGGGGTGCACGAGCCGAACATCTCGCCGTGGCGGCGGGCGGTCTGCGGCGATCTCACCTCCGCCTTCGACTTCGGCCTCACGCACGGCAGGCCCGCGCCGCTGCCGGACACCGACGCCTACCGGCCGCCCGACCGCGAACGGCACGACAGCTACGTGCCAATGCCGCCGGCCCACCCGGTGCTGCCGGTGCAGGAGCGGGGCAGCCGCCCGACCCGCCCGCTGCCGTACGCCCCGCAGGTCGACGCGGCGGTGACCCCCTCCAGCAAGCGGGTGACCCTCACCTTCGGCGGGGGAGTGGCTGCGGGCGTGTGCTTCCACGTCACCGCTGCGGGCCGCACCGACGGCCCCTGGACCTACACCGCCGAGGCGGGCAGGAAGCTGTCCGGCAGCTGGGACACCGCCGGGCAGGGCGGCAGCTACGACCTGACGGCGTACGGCCCGGCGGGCTTCCTGCGCACCTTCAAGGGCTCGGCCGCCCGCGCGGGAGCCGAGGTGACGGCCCGCCACGACGCGGCCGCCGGAAGGATCGAGCTGACCTTCACCAACTCGGGCCGCGAGGACGTCCGCCTCACCGTGCGCAATTCCTACGACGGCCTGCACGCGACGTACACCGTCCGCGCCGGCCGCCGCGAGTCGCACACCGTCGACCTCGGCCGCAGCAAGCGCTGGTATGACCTCACCGTGACCGCCGACCATGACCCCGGCTACCTGCGCCGGCTGGCCGGGCACGTGGAGAACGGCAGGCCGGGCGTCAGCGACCCGGCCATCGCCACCGTCTGACCGGCCGCCCCGCCATTCCCGCTGCCCCGGCGCCCGCCGGGGCAGCGGGTCACGGCGGCCGGGCCGCCGTGCGAGTTCACGCGCCGCGCCGCCCGAAGCGGGCCGGCGGGACCCCCAGGTGCCGGGTGAAGTGCCGGCTCAGGTGCGCCTGGTCGTAGAAGCCCACCTCGCTGGCCACGTCGACCGGCCGCTCACCGGCCAGCAGCAGCGCGCGGGCGCGGTCGATCCGGCGCCCGGTCAGATACGTGTGCGGCGGCAGCCCGTAGGCGCGGGTGAAGCAGCGGATCAGATGCGTGGGGTGGGCGTGCAGCACCGCGGTGGCCTCGTCGAGCGACAGGCCGGTGCGCACCCTGGAGTCCAGCAGTTCACGCAGCCGTTCCGCGAGCCGGTGGTCGGTCCTGGCCGGCGGGGTCGGGCGGCGCGCGTCCAGGTGCGCCAGCAGCCGCTCGCGGACGAAGGCCAGCCGTGACTCGGCCTCCAGTGTGTCGCCCTCATGCCGCAGCGCCCCGTGCAGCAGGTGCACCCGCTCGTGCAGAGCGGCGTCGCCCAGGATCGGCCCGTCCACCGCAGGTCCCGCCAGCCGCTCGGGCAGTATTGACGTGCTCAGGTACAGCACCCGCTTGCGGAATCCGAGCCCGCCGACCGACCGCCCGTCGTGCGGCACCCCCGGCGGCAGCAGTACCACCCGGCCGGCGTCCGTCGCGTCGTGCCGCCTGCGGTCGAGCGCGAAGTCGACGGCGCCGTCGTCCAGCAGCATCAGGTCCCAGGTGTCATGGGTGTGCACCGGATACGCGTGCTCGGCGAAGTGCGCGTGCAGCACCTCGCTGATCCCCGCCACGGCCGGGCGCCAGGCGCGGACCTCCGACCGGGGGCGCGATCCCTTCACAGCCGAAAGGTAACAAAGACCGCGGCTTCGCCGGCGCGGCGGGAGCGGCCGCTGACGTCAGGAACTGTCCTGAATAGTCGACTCGGCGGGCAGTCGGTGGCGATCTTCGCCCACAACCAGCAGCGGCGGGTGAATTCCGACGGGACCATCGCCGGGGTCCGGTCCGGCCTGTGCCTCGACGTCACCGGCGCGTCCACCGCCGACGGCGCCCTCGTGGAGCTGTGGACCCGCAACGGCGGCGCCGACCAGCGCTGGTCGTGGCACCCCTGCGGCCCCGCCCCCGCCGGGATGCGCCCGGCGGGGGCGCGGCCGGGCCCTTCGGGTAGCGTTCCGAGAGCCGCCCAGGTCAGGGCGCATGGAACGAAGGGCGAGCGTGGACGACGTGAGCGAATTCCAGGAGATCCCCCCGACGACCCTCGCCGACCTGCTCGGGCGCGACCGGGTGATGGACGCCGGGATCCGGCCGCTGTGGGGTCCGGGACCGCGGCTCGCGGGACCGGCCTTCACCGTGCGCTGCCCGCCCGGTGACAACCTGATGCTGCACGCGGCGATCCACCGGGCGGCACCCGGCTCGGTGATCGTCATGGAGTCCGGCGGCGACACGGACCACGCGGTGGCCGGCGGCAACGTCTGCGCGGTCGCCCAGCGCAGGGGCATCGCCGGTTTCGTCATCGACGGGGTGATCCGCGACCTCGGGGAGATCCGCGCGATGGGCTTCCCGGTCTTCGCCCGCGGCATCGTCCCCTGCCCCGGCGGCAAGGCGGCGGTCATGCCGCTCGGTGCCCCGGTGCGCTGCGGCGGCGTCGAGGTGCACGCGGGCGACATCGTGGTCGCCGACGAGGAGGGTGTCGCCGTCGTGCCGGCCGGCCGGGCCGGCCCGGTCCTGGCGGACGCGCGCGAGAAGCTCGCCAAGGAGGCGGCCGAGAGCCTCGACGAGTGGGAGGCCGCGCACCGCGCCCGTATCGACCGGATCCTGGCCGACGGCGGTCACCGGGACTGACGCGCCGCGCCGGCGGGCAGGCCGGTTCCCCTCCGGAGCCGGTGCCCGCCGGTCGCGGGTCACGGGGTCGCAGAACGGCGGCCCCGACCGGTGTCACGGCTGCCGCAGGTCCCTGACGCGCTGGATCTTGCCCACCGAGCGCTCCAGGCTCTCCGGCTCGGCGACGACGGCCTCGACGGTCACGCCGACCGCGTCCTTGACGCCTTGCGTGATCGCACGCACCGCGTTCTCCCGCTGCCGCTCCGTGGCACCGGGCCTGGCCTCCACGACGACCGTCATACGGTCCATCCGGCCCTGCCGGGTCAGATCCAGGCGGAAGTGCGGGGCCACCCCGGGGACGCCGAGGACGATCTCCTCGACCTGGCCGGGGAAGACGTTGACGCCCCGCAGGATGATCATGTCGTCGCAGCGGCCGGTGACCTTCTCCATCCGCCGGAAGGCAGGGCGCGCGGTGCCGGGCAGCAGCCGGGTCAGGTCGCGGGTGCGGTAGCGGATCACCGGCAGCGCCTCCTTGGTCAGCGAGGTGAACACCAGCTCACCACTCCCGCCGTCCGGCACCACGGCGTCGCCGACGGGGTCGACGACCTCGGGGTAGAAGTGGTCCTCCCACACGTGCAGGCCGTCCTTGGTCTCCACGCACTCCTGGGCCACGCCGGGACCCATGACCTCCGACAGGCCGTAGATGTCCACGGCGTGGATGTCGAGCCGGTCCTCGATCTCCCGGCGCATCGCCTCGGTCCACGGCTCCGCCCCGAAGATGCCGACCTCGAGCGAGGTGGCCCGCGGGTCGATGCCCTGCCGTTCGAACTCGTCCAGCAGGGTGAGCATGTAGGAGGGGGTCACCATGATGATCTCCGGCCGGAAGTCCTCGATGATCCGCACCTGGCGGGCGGTCATGCCGCCCGAGGCGGGGATCACCGTGCAGCCGGCCCGCTCGGCGCCGTAGTGCGCACCGAGGCCGCCGGTGAACAGGCCGTAGCCGTACGCGATGTGCACCTTGTGGCCAGGCCGGCCGCCCGCGGCCCTGATCGACCGCGCCACCACGTCGGCCCACACCGACAGGTCCCGCTCGGTGTACCCCACCACGGTGGGCCGGCCCGTGGTGCCGCTGGACGCGTGGATGCGGCGCACCCGGTCCATCGGCACGGCGAACATCCCGTACGGGTAGGTGTCGCGCAGATCGGCCTTGGTGGTGAAGGGGAAGCGCGCGAGGTCCGCCAGGGTGCGGCAGTCCTCAGGCCGCACCCCCGCGGCGTCGAACTTGCGGCGGTAGAGCTCCACATGCGCGTACGCGTGGCGCAGCGTCGCCCGCAGCCGGTCGAGTTGGAGTTCGCGCAGCTGCTCGCGGGTCAGCCGCTCGCTGTCGTCCAGAAGTTCCCCGGGGGCCGGGGCTCCCCGCCGGACGGCGGCCGCCTCCGGTCCGCCCCGCGTGCCCGTGCCCCGCCCGTCCCTCACCTGGCCCACGGATGCACCCGCCTTGTCTCCCAACCGAACATTCGGTTAGCGTGCCGCCACGTAAGCAAGCATCGCCGCTGCCTGTCAAGGGGTGGAACGCATGCCCCGCACGCGCCCGCGGAACGGCCGCCCCGGCCTGTCCGCCACGCGTCCCACCGCCGCGCAGGCAGCCGTGTCCGAGGAGAGCCATGCCTGACGACGTCTACCTGATCGACGGTGCGCGCACCCCGCAGGGGCGGTACGGCGGCGCGCTGGCCACGGTGAGGGCCGACGACCTGGCCGCCCTGGTGGTGGGCGAGGCCGTCCGCCGCGGCGGCATCCCGGCCGAAGCGGTGGACGAGGTGATCCTCGGTGCGGCCAACCAGGCGGGCGAGGACAACCGCGACGTCGCCCGGATGGCGGTGCTGCTCGCGGGACTGCCGCACACGGTGCCCGGCTACACCGTCAACCGGCTGTGCGCCTCAGGACTGACCGCGGTCGCGGCCGCGGCCCAGGCGATCCGCGCGGGCGAGGCCGACCTGGTGGTGGCGGGGGGCGTGGAGTCCATGACCCGGGCGCCCTGGGTCATGGCCAAGCCGGGCACCCCCTGGGCCAAGCCGGGGGAGGTGCACGACACCGCACTCGGCTGGCGCTTCACCAACCCGCGCTTCGCCGCCGCCGACCGGGCGGCCGCGGCCGGCGCCGGTCCCGGCGCGCCGCGGACGACGCTGTCGATGGGGGAGACCGCCGAGGAGGTCGCCGCACTCGACGGCATCACCCGGCAGGACAGCGACGCCTTCGCGCTGCGCAGCCACCGGCGTGCGGTGGCCGCCCAGGAAGCCGGGCACTTCGACCGGGAGATCGTGCCCGTCCCGGTGGGTGAGGGCACCGTCGACCGGGACGAGGGGCCGCGGCCTGCCACCTCGGCGGACAAGCTCGCCCGGCTGCGCACGGTCTTCAGGGACGGCGGTGTCGTCACGGCCGGCTCCTCCTCGCCGCTGTCCGACGGCGCCGCCGCCCTGGTCGTGGCGAGCGCGCGGGCGGTCGAGCGCCACGGGCTGGCGCCGCGGGCCCGTATCGTCACCGCCGCCTCGGCCGGGGTGCAGCCGCACCTAATGGGCCTCGGCCCGGTGCCGGCCACCGAGAAGGTGCTCGGCCGGGCCGGGTGGCGCAGCGCCGACCTGGACGCGGTCGAGCTGAACGAGGCCTTCGCCGCCCAGGCGCTGGCGGTGATCGGGCGACTCGGCCTGGACCAGGAACGGGTCAACGCCGACGGCGGCGCGATCGCGCTGGGCCATCCGCTGGGCTGCTCGGGGGCACGCATCCTGCTCACCCTGCTGGGCCGGCTGGAGCGCGAGGGCGGCAGCCGCGGGCTGGCCACCCTGTGCGTGGGCGTGGGCCAGGGCGTGGCGATGCTCGTGGAACGGGTGTGAAGGGGGGCGCCGCACAGGACGCACCCGCGCGCCGGGGCTTGCCCCGGCGCCGAAACATCCGCACACTTGATACCGAACGAACGGTCGGTAGGGATGAGGGGACATCGCCATGCCACTCGAAGGCTCGCCTGACGGCGACCGCGCGGAGCCGGGTCTGCAGGAAGGGTTCGACGCCGCCATCGCCCGGGACCAGCGCATCGAGCCGCGTGACTGGATGCCCGACGGCTACCGCAGGACGCTGATCCGGCAGATCGCGCAGCACGCCCACTCCGAGATCATCGGCATGCAGCCGGAGGGCGAGTGGATCACCCGCGCCCCCTCGCTGCGCCGCAAGGCCATCCTGTTCGCCAAGGTGCAGGACGAGGCCGGCCACGGGCTGTATCTCTACTCGGCCGCCGAGACCCTGGGCGCCGACCGCTCCGACCTGACGCTGCGGCTGGTCGAGGGCCGCCAGAAGTATTCGTCGATCTTCAACTACCCGACGCCCACCTTCGCCGACGTCGGGGTGATCGGCTGGTTCGTGGACGGCGCGGCGATCTGCAACCAGGTGCCGCTGTGCCGCAGCTCCTACGGGCCCTACGCACGGGCGATGGTGCGGGTGTGCAAGGAGGAGTCCTTCCACCAGCGGCAGGGATACGAGCTGCTGATGACGATGATGCGCGGCACGGCCGCCCAGCGCGAGGCGGTGCAGGACGCCGTCGACCGCTGGTGGTGGCCCTCACTGATGATGTTCGGCCCCCCGGACGGCGACTCGCCCAACTCCGCCGCGTCGATGGCCTGGAAGATCAAGCGGCACACCAACGACGAGCTGCGCAGCCGCTTCGTCGACATGACCGTCCCGCAGGCCGACAAGCTCGGCGTCACCCTCCCCGACCCGGAGCTGCGGTGGAATGCCGAGCGCGGCAGCCACGACTTCGGCACCCCCGACTGGTCCGAGCTCCAGCGGGTCATCGGCGGCGACGGCCCCTGCAACGCCGAGCGCGTCGCACGGCGCCGGGCGGCCCACGAGGAAGGCGCCTGGGTCCGCGAGGCCGCCACCGCCCACGCGGCCAAGCGGGCGGCCAGGGCACGGCAGCAGGAAGGAGCCGCGTCATGAGCGGCAAGGAGACCGCCAGGGAGGACTGGCCGCTCTACGAGGTGTTCGTCCGCGGCAAGCGCGGCCTCAACCACGTGCACGTCGGCTCGCTGCACGCCGCCGACGACACCATGGCCCTGACCCACGCGCGCGACCTGTACACGCGGCGCAACGAGGGCGTGTCCATCTGGGTGGTGCGGTCGACCCACATCGCCGCCTCGACCCGGGACGAGAAGGACCCCTTCTTCAAGCCCAGCGCCGACAAGGTCTACCGCCATCCGACCTTCTACGACATCCCCGACGATGTCCCGCACATCTAGGAGCCGGCCGCAATGAGCGACGCCACCGACACGAGCGACGCCGCCGACGACCACGTCTACCTGTCCCTCGCCGAGCAGCACGACAGCGACGGGGAGGCCCGCTGGGCCTTCGGCACCGGCTTCGAGGACCCGCTGCACGGCGTCGACACCGAGGTGCCCGCGGGCGTGGACACCGCTGAGCTGGCCGCGCTGTGCCTGGCACTGGCCGACGACGCCCTGGTCGGTGCGCAGCGGCTCGCGCAATGGTGCACCCGCGCCCCGGAACTGGAGGAGGAGGTCGCGCTCGCCAACATCGGGCTCGACCTGCTCGGCCAGGCCCGGCTGCTCTACGCGCGCTGCGGCCAGGTCGACGGCACCGGCCGAGGCGAGGACGCCTACGCGTACTCCCGCGACGCGGGCGACTTCCGCAGCACGCGGCTCGCGGAGCTGCCCGACAGCGACTTCGCGTCCTGCGTGGTACGGCTGCTGGTGCTGTCCACCTGGCGGCTCGCCCTCTTCACCCGGCTTGCCTCGGCTCCTGACCCCGTCCTGGCGGCGGTGGCGGCCAAGGGCGTGCCCGAACTCGCCTACCACCGCCAGTACGCGGCCGACTGGGCGGTGCGGCTGGGCGACGGCACCGAGGAGTCGAACCGGCGGATGCGTGCCGCGCTGGAAGCCGTGGCTCCTTTCCTTGCCGAACTCCTCGACGGCCGCCCGGAGATCGCGGCGGCCGACACCGAGGCCGTACGGCAGGAGACGCTGGAGGTCCTCGACCGGGTGCTGTCGGCCGCAGGGCTCGGGCTGCCGCCCGCACCGCCCGGACCGTCCGGCCCGCACACCGACCACCTGACCCCGCTGCTGGCGGAACTGCAGAGCGTGGCCCGCGCCTTCCCGGGGGCGACATGGTGACCGACATCGCCCGGCGGGCCCGGCAGGTCGCCGCGCAGGTACCCGACCCCGAACTGCCCATGCTGACACTCGCCGACCTCGGGGTGCTCAGGGATGTGACGACGACCGAGGACGGCACGGTGGTGGCCAGCCTCACCCCCACCTACTCCGGGTGCCCCGCGATGGCCGAGATGCGGGCCGACGTGGCCGCCAGGCTGCGTGCCGCCGGGTTCGGCAAGGTGGAGATCCGCACGGTGCTCGACCCGCCGTGGTCCACCGACCTGATCACCGAGCGGGGGCGGCGCAGGCTCCGCGAGTACGGCATCGCGCCACCGGGACCCGCCCCCCGCCGTACGGCTGGACCGGTGCCGCTGGTGCTCGGCGCACCCCGGCGTGCGGTGGACTGCCCGCGGTGCGGATCGGCCGACACCGAGGAGACCTCCCGGTTCTCCGCCACCGCCTGCAAGGCGCTGTGGCGCTGCCGCGCCTGCCTCGAACCCTTCGAGCACGTCAAGGAGTTGTGATGGCCCCGACCTCCACCGCCGCCGTCGGAACCGCACGGCCGCGCCGCCGGCCGGCCTTCCACTCGCTGCGGGTGGCCGAGGTGCGCCCGCTGTGCGAGGACGCCGCGACCGTCGCCTTCGACATCCCCGAGGAACTGGCCGCCCGCTTCGCGCACCGCCCGGGGCAGTCGCTGACGCTGCGGCGCACCGTCGACGGGCGCGACGAGCGGCGCTCGTACTCGATCTGCTCACCGGCGGGGTCGCCGCCGCGGATCGGCGTCCGCGTGGTGCCCGGCGGGCTGTTCTCCGACTGGCTGGTGCACGAGGTGCGCCCCGGCGACACCGTCGAGGTGATGCCGCCGACCGGGGCCTTCACCCCCGACCTGCACACGCCCGGCCACCATGTGCTCATCGCCGCCGGGTCCGGGATCACCCCGATGATGTCCATCGCGGAATCCGTCCTTGCTGCCGACGAGCGCTCGCGGGTCACCCTCTTCTACGGCAACCGGCGCACCGGGACGGTGATGTTCGCCGACGAACTGGCCGACCTGAAGGACGCCCATCCGGCCCGCTTCCAGATCGGGCACGTGCTCTCCCGTGAGCCGCGCGAGGCCGAACTGCTCTCCGGGCGGCTCGACGCGGACCGGCTCGCGGCACTGATCGCCGCACTGGTGCACGTCCCCGGCGCCGACCACTGGTGGCTCTGCGGACCGCACGGCATGGTCACCGACGCGCAGCGGGTGCTGGCCGGCCTCGGGGTGCCGGACGACCGCGTCCACCAGGAGCTGTTCTTCGCCGACGCCGAGCCGATCACCCCGCTGCGGCACCCGGACGAGGTCGCGCGGGGACCGGTCAGCCAGGTCACCGTCACCCTCGACGGCCGCACCTCCACCGCCGCCCTGCCGACCGGCTCGACGATCCTCGACGGCGCCCAGCGCACCCGCCCCGACCTGCCCTTCGCGTGCAAGGGCGGCGTCTGCGGCACCTGCAGGGCCAAGGTCACGCAGGGCACGGCCGACATGCGCCGCAACTTCGCCCTCGAACCCGCCGAGGTCGCCGCCGGTTACGTGCTGACCTGCCAGTCCTTCCCCGCCTCCGACACCCTCACCGTCGATTACGACGAGTAGCCGCGGCGGTTCGCATGCGCCGGCGCGCCCGGCGGTCCGCGGTGCCGCCCGTGCGGCCGGTGCGGGCCGCCGGCGTCGTAGGCTGGCGGGAGCAGCCGGTTCTCCCCGTCCGCCGGGCGGGACACCGCACGAGGGACTCCGGTGGGCATCCGGGGCGGCCCGGGAGCGGTCGGCGGGAAGGAGCGCCGCCGCACCCGAAGGGTCCGGGAGGCGCCGGCTGATCGGCGGACGTCCCGCCCCGGGACGCGGGCGGGCGGCACAGGCCCGGTCCGCCCGCGGACGAGGCTCGTGCGCGCAGTACCGGCCGCCCCGAGGGCGGGTCGGCCCGCGCACCCGGCCGCGGCCTTTCGCCGCTCGCCCCGCCGGACCCGCAGGCATCTGCTCGCGAAGGAGGCTCCGTGACTCCGAAGACCGCACCACCGGCCCCGCACGCACCCGCGCGGGAGGCCGGGGCCACCGTCCACGGCTGGCCCCGGCAGGGCCCCGACCGGGAACTGAAAAGGGCCGTCGAGGGCTACTGGAAGGGCCGGGTCACCGCCGGTGAGCTGCACGACACCGCCGCGCGGCTGCGGCGGTCGGCCTGGCGGCAGCTCGCCGACGCGGGCCTCGGCGAGGTCCCGACCGGCGACTTCTCCTACTACGACCACGTGCTGGACACCAGTGTCATGGTCGGCGCCGTCCCCACCAGGCACCGGGCGGCCGTCGCGGAGGACGCCCTGGACGGCTACTTCGCGATGGCCCGCGGCACCCAGGACGCACCGCCGCTGGAGATGACCAAGTGGTTCGACACCAACTACCACTACCTGGTGCCCGAGCTGGGACCTGACACCGGGTTCGCGGCCGACCCCGCCAAGCAGGTCGCGGAGTTCACCGAGGCCCGCGCACTGGGGCTCGTCGCGCGCCCGGTACTGGTGGGCCCGGTGACCTACCTGCTGCTGGCCAAGCCCGCCCCGGGCGTCGCCCCCGGCTTCCGACCGCTGACCCTGCTCGACCGGCTGCTGCCGGTGTACGCGCGGCTGCTCGCGGACCTGCGGGCGGCGGGCGCCGAATGGGTGCAGCTGGACGAACCCGCGCTGGTCCAGGACCGCACCCCGGCGGAGCTCGACGCCGTCGCCCGCGCCTACCAGAGCCTCGGTATGCCCACCGACCGGCCGAAACTGCTGGTCGCCTCCTACTTCGGGCGGCTCGGCGAGGCCCTGCCGGTCCTGGCAGGGGCACCCGTCGAGGGCCTGGCCATGGACTTCACCGGTCCGGGTGCCGCCAACCTCGGCGACCTCGCGGCGGCGGGCGGCCTGCCCGGCCGGCGGCTGGTCGCCGGCGTCGTGGACGGCCGCAACGTGTGGATCAACGACCTCGCCGGGTCGCTGACCGTGCTTGACACCCTGCTCGGCCTGGCCGGCCGGGTCGACGTCGCCACGTCATGCTCCCTGCTGCACGTGCCACTGGACGCCGCCGCGGAGCGGGGGGTCGACCCGCAGATCGCGCGCTGGCTGGCCTTCGCCCGCCAGAAGACCGCCGAGGTCGTCACCCTGGCCCGCGGACTGGCCGGCGGCCGCGCGGCCATCGACGGTGAACTGGCCGCCAACCAGGCCGACCTCGCCGCCCGCGCCACCTCCTCCCGCACCCGCGACCCGGCCGTCCGCGCCAGGGCGGAACAGGCCGCGGCCACCGGCAGCCACCGCTCCCGGCCGTACGGGCAGCGCGCCGGCGCCCAGCGTGAACGGCTGGCGCTGCCGCCGCTGCCGACCACCACCATCGGCTCCTTCCCGCAGACCGACGAGCTGCGGTCGGCACGGGCCGACCTGCGGGCCGGCCGTCTCGACGCCGCCGGCTACCGGGAGCGGATGGCGGCCGCGGTCCGCGAGGTCATCGTCTTCCAGGAGGAGGCCGGCCTCGACGTCCTGGTGCACGGCGAGCCCGAGCGCAACGACATGGTCCAGTTCTTCGCCGAACAGCTCACCGGCTATCTCGCCACCCGGCACGGCTGGGTCCAGTCCTACGGGACCCGCTACGTCCGCCCGCCGATCCTGGTCGGCGACATCTCCCGCCCGGGACCCATGACGGTGGAGTGGACCCGCTACGCCCAGTCGCTGACCGACCGTCCGGTCAAGGGCATGCTGACCGGTCCGGTCACCATGCTGGCCTGGTCCTTCGTGCGCGACGACCAGCCGCGGGCGCAGACCGCCCGCCAGGTCGCGCTGGCGTTGCGCGACGAGGTCGCCGACCTCGAAGCCGCCGGCACCGCGGTCATCCAGGTCGACGAGCCTGCGCTCCGCGAGACGCTGCCGCTGCGGGCCGCCGACCAGGACGGCTACCTGGCGTGGGCGACCGAGGCCTTCCGGCTGGCGACCTCGGGGGTGCGGCCCGACACCCAGATCCACACCCACATGTGCTACGCCGAGTTCGGCGACATCGTGCAGGCCATCGAGGACCTGGACGCCGACGTCATCAGCCTGGAGGCCGCCCGCTCCCACATGCGGGTCGCGGCCGAACTGTCCGCGGCCGGATACCCGCGCGAGGTGGGGCCCGGCGTCTACGACATCCACTCGCCGCGGGTGCCCGACGTGGCGGAGGAGGTCGCCCTGCTGCGGGAGGGTCTCGCCGCCGTGCCCGCCGACCGGCTGTGGGTCAACCCCGACTGCGGCCTCAAGACCCGCGGATGGCCCGAGGTGACGGCGTCGCTGGCCGCCATGGTCACCGCGGCCCGCACGCTGCGGGCCGAGCTGGCCACCGGCTGACTTCGCCGGGACCGCGGCTGTGCGCCCAGGGCCGGTCAGGGCATCGGCTGGCCGCGGTCGTCGTAGTCGGTACGCGACGCGGCCACCTCGTGCAGATGGGCGTGCGACCACTCGACCAGGTGCTGGAAGAGCGGTGCCAGGCTCAGGCCCAGCTCGCTGATCTCGTACTCCACCCGCGGCGGCACCTCGGGGTGGTAGGTGCGTACGACCAGGCCGTCGCGCTCCATCTGCCGCAGCCGCTGGGTCAGCACCTTCGGGGTGATGGTGCCGATCCGGCGTTCGAGTTCCACGAAGCGCTGCCTGCCGAACTCGTTGAGCACCCACAGGATCGGCGTCGTCCAGCGGCTGAAGACCATGTCGACCACCGGGCCGATCGGGCAGGGTTCCGCATGCACCTTCGCAGCCTTGGGTGCCGGCGCAGGCCTGGCGGGGAGTGCGGACCTCGTGGCCATGGCGGGCGCCTCCGGATCAGGTAGTCACTATCCTCTAGGTACCTACTATATTCACGTTGCTAGCTTCGCGCCATGACTCCCACCGCCGTCTTCCGGCGCAGCCGCGCGTCCCGTGCCCCGGTCACCGAACGACCGGGCCTGATCCTGGCCTTCCTCTGCGTGGTGCAGTCGATGGTCTACCTCGACGTCACCATCGTGAACGTGGCCCTCCCGTCGATCCAGCACAGCCTGGACATGGCCGACGGCGACCTCCAGTTCGTCGTCACCGCCTACGGCACCGTGCTGGGCGGCTTCCTGCTGCTGGGCGGCCGGCTTGCAGACATCCTCGGACGGCGCAGGCTGCTGCGCACCGGCCTGGCACTCTTCGGCGCCGCCTCGCTGGTCGCCGGCATCTCCCGGGACCCCGGGGTCCTGATCACCGCCCGGGCCGTACAAGGCCTCGGTGCCGCACTGACGGCGCCCGCCGCCCTGTCCACCCTGACCACCACCTTCACCGAGGGCGCGGCCCGCAACAAGGCGCTCGGCATCTGGGGCGCCCTCGGCGGCGTCGCCTCCGTCCTCGGGGTGCTCTTCGGCGGGCTGCTCACCCAGGGGCCCGGCTGGCGCTGGGTGTTCTTCATCAACGTGCCCATCGCGCTCGCCGCCGCCGTCGCCGCGCCCCGCGTGCTGCCCGAGAGCCGGGTGCCCGGCACGCGGCGCCGCTTCGACACGGCGGGAGCGGTGAGCCTCACCGCGGGTCTGCTGCTCCTCATCCACACCCTCGACCGGGCGGTCACCGCCGGCTGGACCTCGGCCGGGACCGTCGGCGGGCTCGCCGGGGCCGCGGTACTGCTCGGCGCGTTCGTCGCGGTCGAACTGCGCGTCGAGGCGCCGCTGCTGCCGCTGCGGATCCTCCGGCTGCCCGCCCTGCGCGCCGCCAACATCAGCACCGCGCTGATGCTCGGCGCGATGGGGACGCTCTTCTTCTTCGCCAGCCTCTTCATGCAGCAGGTGCTGGACTACGACGCCCTCGAGACCGGCCTCGCGTACGTCCCGCTGGCCCTCGCGGTCGTGGTCGGCGCAGGCCTCGCCGCCGGCCTGGTCACGAAGCTGCCGCCCCGACCGGTGCTCGTCGCGGGGCTGTCCCTCAGCGTGGCGGGACTGCTGCTGCTGGCCCGCCTCCCGGTCCACGCGTCGTACGCCGTGGACGTGCTGCCGCCCTTCCTCGCGGTCGGCACCGGACTCGGCATGTCCTTCGTCCCGCTCCAGATCGCGGCGGCGCTCGGCGTGCCGGAAGAGGACTCCGGCATCGCCGCGGGCCTGATCAACACCAGCCAGGAGGCGGGCGGTGCGGTGGGCCTGGCGGTCGTCTCGACAGTGGCGTTCACCCGGGTCGCCCACAAGATGTCCTCCGCGGACCACCCCGCCGTGCGGGCCGCCAAGGCGAGCGGCTTCCACACCGCCTTCGTCATCGGCGCCTGCTTCGCGCTGGCCGCGCTGCTGGTGGCCGCGGTACTGCTGCCGCGCATGCGGCAGGCCGGACCGTCCCTCCCAGAGCCGCGGTAGCGGGGGGGGGGGGGGGGGGGGGGGGGGGGGGGGGGCGGCCGGCGGGGGGGGGGGGGGGGGGGGGGGGGGGGGGCCGGGGGGGGGGGGGGGGGGGGGCCCCCGCCGGCGGGGGGGGGGCCGGGGCCCCCCCCCCCCCCCCCCGGCCGTATCAGTGCTCGGAATCAGCGCTCGGACCCTCGGATCCGCGAAGCCCCGGTCAGTCGCTGAGGCGCTCGCCGGAGGAGGTGGCGAAGACGTGGGTCTCGCCGCCGCGGGGCACCACGTGCAGCACGGAGCCCTTCTCCGGGATCGCGCGGCCGCCGACGCGGATGACCACGTCCTTGTCCTCGTCGCCGACCTTCGCCGTGCCGTAGACGTAACCGTCCGCGCCCAGCTCCTCGACCACGTTGACGGTCACGGCCAGGCCCGCCGGGGCGTCCTTGGACAGCGACTTGGCGTCGCTCTCGCCGTTGACGATGTCGAAGTGCTCCGGGCGCACACCGACGGTGACCGTGCGGTCACCCTTGTCGGCCGCCGCCTGCACCGCGTCACGCTCGACGTTGACCAGCGCGTTGCCGAACTTCACGCCGCCGTCGACGATCGGGACCTCGATGAGGTTCATCGCGGGGGAGCCGATGAAGCCGGCCACGAACAGGTTGGCGGGCTTGTCGTACATGTTGCGCGGGCTGTCGACCTGCTGGAGCAGACCGTCCTTGAGCACCGCCACGCGGTCGCCCATCGTCATGGCCTCGACCTGGTCGTGGGTGACGTAGACGGTGGTGACGCCGAGGCGGCGCTGCAGGCTGGCGATCTGCGTACGGGTCTGCACACGCAGCTTCGCGTCGAGGTTCGACAGCGGCTCGTCCATGAGGAAGACCTGCGGCTCACGGACGATCGCGCGGCCCATCGCGACACGCTGGCGCTGACCACCGGAGAGCGCCTTCGGCTTACGCGCCAGGTAGTCGGTGAGGTCCAGGATCTTCGCGGCTTCCTCGACCCGCTTGCGGATCTCGGCCTTGTTGACGCCGGCGATCTTGAGCGCGAAGCCCATGTTGTCGGCGACCGTCATGTGCGGGTACAGCGCGTAGTTCTGGAACACCATCGCGATGTCCCGGTCCTTCGGGGGCAGGTGCGTGACGTCCCGCTCACCGATCCGGATCGCTCCGGCGTTGACGTCCTCGAGCCCCGCGAGCATCCGGAGCGAGGTCGACTTGCCGCAACCCGAGGGCCCGACCAGCACCAGGAACTCGCCGTCCCCGACCTCGATCTCCAGGCCGTCCACCGCGGGCTTGTCGCCACCGGGGTAGATCCGGGTCGCCTTGTCGAACGTGACTGTAGCCATGACTGTTACGCAGTCCCTTCACCGGCAGGAACGTGCCGGACGATCCGAGTAAAGGAAGCAGATGTCTTCGTACCGCTTCAGTGGTCCAGTCCGCATCCCACGGACTCCCGGTGACGCTACCTGCACGTTCCCCCGTTTGTCACCAGCCCCCCGCCCCCTTTTTCCCCACCCTCCCCCCGCCCCGCCCGCTACACTGCTTCCTGCGCCTCCTTAGCTCAGTTGGCCAGAGCGACGCTCTTGTAAAGCGTAGGTCGTCGGTTCGAACCCGACAGGGGGCTCTTTTTCTTGCCCGGTCAGGGCGCCTTCACCGGTCCCGGTCGGCGGGGCCGGGACGCCCGGCACACATTCAGCACACATCGCGCCGGTGACGAGCGCTGGCAGGTGAGGTCGAAGGACTCGACCTTTCTTGGCCTGCCTGCGCGGCAAGCGGGAGCAGATCCGGCGGTTCCAGCGAGGCGGAGCGGTCGAGCGGGACCTTCGATATCGACCGCCTCCACACACACCAGGGTGATCAGCGCCACGCAACCGGCGGTAGGCGAGGAGGATGCCGCCTGCCGTCAGGGCACGAGTCACTTCTCCCGGATCCTCTGCCGCCACCACGCTTCGGCATGCCACGGACTGATAGACGCGGCCATGGGGTCGGGCAGGGTGCGACGAAGGAACTCTGCATCCAACTTGGTCACGATCTTGCGGAGCTCTGCCCGGGCCGCGGGCGGCAGCCGCCGGAGCGCTTCGTCGAGTACGTCCCGTGCCTCTGTCGGATCGCAGCAGGGCGAGTCGTGCAAGGGCAGATAGAGATATCGGCCGGGCCGGCGGAGGAACCGCTCGTACTGGTGCAGGGCCTCGGCGACGGCACCACGCCAGAGATGCCTGACTTCGAGCCGATCGATGGCTGCCCGGGTTCGGTGAGGAACACCTGAAATCTGGCGGACGGGGGGACTGTCACTGCGGGCCGGCCATCGCTGAGCACGGACGGCGCCGGGCGGCTTACGCGCCATCGGCCTTTCGGGTCTGCGTCATGGTGCACATCATGCCAGGCCCCGGGCGCCGCGTCGGTGGTGAGGCAGGCACAACCCAGAGGTCGCCCTGCGCTGGCCGCGCCATCCTGTCCGTCTACTCGGATACGACCCTGGGTATCGCAATGCCACGCGGATGATCATCCGTCCGCTCTACCGTGGCGGCATGCCCGAGGAACCCACTGGCGCGAGCACGCCGTCACCCAATGGTGAAGGCGCGATCCGCGAGGGCCGCCGTGACAGCGAGCAGCGTTGTGGCGAAGGCCGCCATCGAGGCGCGGGCAGCCGTACGGAAGCCGGAGATCGAGGCCGAGACTGCCCGCATGGCGACCTGGGCGGAGACTGAGCGGACGCGGATCCGGGGAGGCGCCGAGATCGAACGCGAGCGCATTCGCGAGCAGAACCCCCCGACGGCCACCTGGCCGTCCTCGTAGCTCCACGATTGATGCATTGAGCCACATTGAGCCACTACACACGACCAAAGGGGACGCCGTGGCCTTCGTCCAGAACGTCAAGGGCTTCGTCAAGCAGGCCAAGAGGTCCCTCGCGGAGACCGCGGCGTCCGTGAAGGCGGCCAAGCTTCAGTCGATACGCGATGACGCGCAGAAGGCCGTAGACGATGGCCGTGTCGTCTTTGCCTACCGGATCGACGAGGGTTCGTTGAACAGGTCCGGCTCGCTCGGTTCCGTCGCCGAGCAGATCGAAGTCATCGAGAAAGTCGGATGGCAGCTCGACCAGTCGACGTTCACCCACGACAACGAGGGGAGCGCGTCGGCCTTCCTCATCTTCCGCCGGCCTGCGACGCCCTGAAGTGGTCAGAATCTCGGGCTCCCTGTTCCGGCCCCCAGGGGCGAGCCAGAACAGCTCGCTCACTGCTGGTGGCGTGCGGCCCAGTCGTCGCGGGCGGCGATGAGAGCGGGGCCGACCTTGTGGTCGAGCAGGTCGGCGTGTGCGCGGAGCTTGGTGGCGATGTCGGCGAGGCCGTCCGGGTCGAGGCCGAGGATCCAGCGCCCGACGCTGACCTGGAGGTTGACCACGGGTACGCGCAGGCGGGGGTCTGGGGCGTAGGGGTTGCAGTCGATGCTGCCCTCGAAGACGGAGTCCTCCTCGACGCCGTCCCAGAGGTCCGGAGCGGTGAGGGGCAGCATCGGTCCTTCGAAGAAGTTCCGGTGGTTGACCTGGGCCAGCCGCTGCGTCAGTTCTCCGGCCAGTACGCCGATTTCGGTCGGATCGTCCTCGGCCCATGCGGGCAGATACCCGGTCGTGATGGCACCGTCGGTGGTGGTGATCGCCCACGTCCCCGGCGTACTCCACGGCGGCGGCTGCTCCCGCCGCGCGGGCCGGATGCTGGAGGCGACCTCGAACCAGACGACCTTCCCGGCCGGATCGTGGAAGCTGCCCCAGTCGGCGGCGAGCGCGTCCACGAGCACCAGTCCCCGCCCGTCCTCGGCGTCCGGCGAACTGCTGCGCGGTTTCGGGCGTACGGGACTGGAGTCGGTGACCTCGACCCGCACCCGGACTCCGGTCCACCGGACTTTCACAGAACACGCTGCCTGGGTGTGGCGGATGGCGTTGGCGATCACCTCGCCGGACAGCAGTTGCAGGTCTTCGAGCTGTTCCTCCACCAACGGCACCCGCCATTCCCTGACGATCCGCGCGACCTCGCGCCGGGCAGTCACGACACCTGCCTCCTCCGGTTCCACCGGGAACCCGGGTGAGGTGACGCGCCGCCACGCCCCTTTGGCCGATGCCGTCAGGCCAACGCGTGGCGGCGCCAACTGCGGAGATCTACGACTGGACACCCCAACCCCACCCCTTCACCAACACATCGCGGAACACGGCACCTCGCGGATACCGAGGTGACCAACCGTCATCCATAGATTGGACCGGTGGACCAGTCCAGTCAAGTCCTGCTGGTGACGTGCCCAATGCCCGGGGCGAAGGGTCAGCTCAGCGTGTACGCCCGTGCGTCGGTGGAGGGAGCAAGGTGGCAGCGATCCGTGAGCTCAACGGTCGGTCAGTCACATCGGATAGGTGTCCGTCTGCTCCCACAGCGACCCCGGTGTGACGCCTTCCTCGCACGCCAAGGGGCGGCCTTCCTGGTCGTAGGCAATATGGAGCACGACGGCCACTGCCGCCGGAGTGTCGAGGCGCAGGTGACGTGCCTCCTCCTCCGTGACCAGGCGAGCAGTCGTCACGTCCACGCCCTCGGCAGGAGTGCGCTCGGTCTGCCGGGTGATGTACCTCGTGGTCCCCTCGGCGATCGGCGCACGTTGTGCCAGGCGCGGTGCCTTGTCGACCACGTCCGGCGGGAACCATGCCTCGACATAGCTGTGCGGGGTGCCGTCCGGGAGTTGCATCAGCCGGGCGCGACGCAGGGCATGCGTGCCGTCGGGCAGGCCCAGCGCGGTGGCGATGTGAGCGGGCGGGATGGTGCGCTCAGGGTCGCCGATCCGCGTGAACGGCATACCTCCGGTCACCCGTGCGGTGCCTGACTTCCTGTTGCCGGCGGGCCGCCCGATCGCCGTCTCGGTCACGACGAAGCCGGCGCCCTGCCGTGCCTCGACCACGCCGTCATTGCGGAGCACATCCATCGCCTTGACCACGGTGGCCCGCGCCACCTGCCACTGTTCGGCGAGGTCCCGGCCCGAGGGAAGCGTCGCTCCGGGCGGAAACTCACCGCTGGCCATCCGGATGCGCAGCGACTCTGCGATCTCTTCGTACTTCAGTAGTGCCATGGCTCCTCGTGGGGTCGTGGGCTGGACTGGTCCACCGGTGCAGAGGATACTGCCGAGATGTCGTCCCCCGAGTTGGCGCCCGAGGTCACCACCTTCTACACCCACGTCTTCGATGAAGGCAGTCGACTGACCTCTTCCGCTGATGGGCGGCTGGAACTGCTGCGCACGCAGGAGCTGTTGCGCCGCTTCCTGCCGAAGGCGCCCGCCGGCGTGCTCGATGTCGGCGGCGGTACGGGCGTGCACGCGCGCTGGCTGGTCCAGGACGGCTACGACGTGGACCTCGTCGATCCCGTCGCCCGCCATGTCGAGCAGGCACGCCACGTATGTGCGGCCTCTGTCGGGGACGCCCGCAGTCTGGATGCCGAGGACGGGTCGTACGACGTGGTGACGCTGCTCGGCCCGCTGTACCACCTACCCGACCGTGACGAACGGCTCCAGGCCCTCCGCGAGGCGGTCCGGGTCGCCCGCCCCGGCGGACTCGTCGCGGCGGCGGCCATCAACCGCTACGCCTCCGTCTTCGAACACACCGCGCTGGCCCACCTCCACACCGAGCGCCTGCGGGAGTCGATCGAGGAAACCCTCGCCACCTCCACCTACGACGGCCGACGCGGCTTCACCGTCGCCTACTTCCACCGCGCGGAAGAACTGGCCGCCGAACTGCGCTCTGCGGGACTGCGCGACGTCCAGGTCTTCGGCGTCGAAGGCCCGACCTGGTCGCTCCTCAAAGCCGTCGAACAGGCCACCGGCGCCCCGCCCAGCGAGGAACTCTTCGAGTCCGCCCTGACCGCCGCCCGCCTCGCCGAGCCTTACCCCGAACTACTCGCGGCCAGCTCCCACCTCCTTGCCATCGGCCACGTAGACGACTGACCAGATCGGCGCCCCGGCGCTCCCCGAGGGCCATTGCAGCCCCCGCGCGGGTGCCCGCAGGCCGACCGTTGACCGCCTGTCGCGTCAGGACTCCGTTTAGGGGGTTGCCCCGTTCGGCACAGCGCCCGCCCTTGCTGTGTTCTGGAACTCCGTCACCTACGCCGCAGCGCTGTTTCTGTCGCCGCTGGCCGGCATGCGAACCGTGTGGTCGCCGAAGTCGGCCACGAGGTCGAGACGTCCGCCGAGCGCTTCGACGTAGCGCGCGATGACGTCGAGCGAGGCGACCTCGCCGTGTTCGATCTGGGAGACGCGGGCGATGCTCACGCCCATCCGGGCGGCCACATCCTTCTGCGCCATGGAGCACTGCTTGCGCGTCTCGGCGAGTTGGTGCCCACGGGCTTCGGCCAGCAGGCGTCGAGCACCGGCTTCGACTTCGGCGGGATCGACACCCGCTGCGTACAACTGGGCTTCGAGGGTCTCCCAGTCCTGTGGGGTCTTTCTGGGCATCGTCACTCCTCGGTGTCTCGGGTGTAGTCGAGGTAGAGCTGCTCGGCGATGGGGATGTTGTCCCGGTACCAGCGCTCCCAGTTCCCTGCTTTGTCGCCGCCCAGCAACAGGAGGGCCGAGCGCGTCGGGTCGAACGCGAAAATGATCCGGAGCTCAGAACGTCCGCTCGATCCCGGCCGGAGTTCTTTGAGGTGGTGCAAGTCCGCTCCCTTCAGCCGGTCGACGAGAGGGCGTCCCAGTGTCGGCCCGGCCTCGCGTAAGGCCGCGACCGCCTGGGCCACTAGCGAAGCGGAGTCCAGGTCTTCCTTGATCAGGGTCCCGAACCAGACGGCGTACTCATCGGTGACTTTGACGGCCCAGGCCAAGGTGGCTCCTCAATGATGACTGGTCTCAGTTTAAGGCATGCCTTAAATTAATGTCATCGCGTCGACGTCCCTGGATCGCAATCAGTGCTGCCAGCCCTGCCCTCCAGCAGCACGGATTAGGTACACATCGGCCTGGAAGACGATCCGAACTGGCGGCAACCAGTGAGTGGAGTTTCGGCTGGTCAGCGGGTTTCGGGTCGCATCATCGCAGGTCAGCCGCCCGCCCCGAGGGATCTTGTAAAGCGTAGGTCGTCGGTTCGAACCCGACAGGGGGCTCCGCCGAAACCCTGAGTCAGGCTTCTGACCTGGGGTTTCTTGCTGATGTCGGTTGCGTAGAGGGACAGATCTGGCGGCGTGAACCTGTGCGTGTAGTGCGTTGGTCAGTACTCTCCGGCTCTGCGGCATTTCACCCCGCCATGGGGTGCAAGCTGTGGGTTTGTCGCGGGCGGTCGATCTGGGAGCGTGGAGGCCGCTGGGTGGGTGCGCGAGGGGAGCGCATCGAGACAGAGAGAGGGCGGCGAGTCCCTTCTCCTGGGGGGCGGGGCAGGGTCGCGAGGCGTTCGTGCCGACGGGGATTTGGGGGAGGCGATGCAGTGCTCGGCCGCGGCCGTCGGCGAGCTGGATTCCGAGCCGCGGGGTGGGGCGGGGCACTGTCCGTTGTTCGAATCCGACAGGGCTCGGTCCCTCGCGACGGCGTCCAGGTTCCGTCGGCAGACGGGGTCTTGCTGGCAGGGGGAGTGCTGGGGGCCGCGATCCTCAGCGGCGGAGGCCGATTTCGTCAGACGAACCGCAAGGCGTGGTACCAGCCCCCCTGCGGCGCCCAGACCGAGCAATCACGCCGGTCTGAGCGCGAATCCCGACGGACACCGCCAGCGCCAAGAACCGTTGAGGATGCGGTACGGGCGCCGGCTGGTCTGGTCCGGCCGGAGTCTCCAGACGCCAGAGACCTCACCTTCCGTCAGGAAACGGCGGATCCGGGAGTACCGGACCAGTCCGGGTGCCCGACCGCGGGAGGTGTCGTCCTGCCGTAGATCCAGTTGTTGACGTAGTCCGTGACGTCGCGCCCCGACACTTGGTTGGCGACATCGATGTAATCCTGAGTGGTCGCGGCCTTGTTCCGGAATTTCTTGAAGAAAGTGCCCTCAATTTTCTGGAAGGTGGCATCGCCCACCATGTGGTCCAGGCCGTCGAGGAGTACGACGCCTGCGGCATTGGTCCCGCCCAGCACGTTCAGCGGGTCGTTGAGATCCCCTGGAGGCCCGTCCAGCGGGCGGGCATCCTGGTCGTAGGTATAGGCGCGGCGCACATTGTCCTCGAAGCTCCCGGATCCGGTGTATCCCCGGTCCGCGGAATAGCGGAACGTGTAGTAGCTGGCATGGCCCTCACTCAGCCACATGTCGTTCCAGGTCTTCACGGAAACAGCGTCACCGAAGTACTGGTGGACCAGTTCGTGCACCATGGTGCTGTCGTTGTCGTCCCCTTCGGTGAGGCCCACGCTCGACGTGAACGTGGAGAGGGTGGCGGATTCCATCGCGGCGGGGTAGGACTCCACTCCCAGGACACCGTAGGTTTCGAAGGGGAAGGGAGCTCCGATCTTCTTCTCCACCCAGTCCAGCTGGGACGCGATGCGGCCCAACTGGGCCTGTGCATTGGCGAAGTCCTTGGTGTCGACGAAACTGCGGATCGGCAGACCGTGCGGCCCTGTCCCCTCTGCCGTCATGAAGTGGCCGACGGCCGCTTGGACGGTGTCCGTGGGGATCGGGTCCCTGGTGCTGTACACGTAGGTCGTGCGGTCGCCGCGGGTGGTGCGGGACTTCAGGGTTCCTCCGGCAACTGCCTGCAGAGCCTTCGGGGTGGTGATGCGGAAGGTCACCCTGGCCTTGTCGCTCGGGTGGTCGTTCATAGGGAAGAAGAGGTGGGATCGGTCCGGCTGGCCGAAGAGGGCGAAACCGTCGGGGAAGTTGTTCCAGTGATCCGCGTGGATGTCCTCCTGGCCGGGAAGGACCGCCGGCGAAGGGGGATTGGCCGACCGGTCGGCGACAAAGGCGATGTCGATCCTGAAGGCCTGTCCCTTCCTCAGCCAATGCGCCGGCGCAATGAGGAGCTTCTCATCGGCTGTCCGGAACCGGGCGGGCTTGCCCTGGACGGAGACCGACGTGATCTGCTGGCCGACTGAGTCCAGGCTGAGGTCGGACAGATTCTGCGTTGCCGTGGCCATGATTTCCACGGACGATTCCATGGTGGTTTGGCCGGCCCGGTAGTCGTACTGCACGTCGTACGTCCCGACGTCGTAGCCACCGTTCCCCAGGTAGCCGAAAAGGCTGTCCCCTGCGGTTGCCGCGCCGGGTGCGGGCGTCTTGTCACCACCCCTGGCGGGCGCGTGGTCATTGCTGCTCGATGATGATTCGGCCCATGCGGTGGGCTGCTGGAGCAGGGCGGTCACGCAGATCCCCGACACCGCCAGAGCTGCGGCCAGCGTCGTCACGGACAGCTTTGGGTTGCGTCCTTGGAAGTGGTGTAGCGGGTTGGACCTGATCCGGGGGTTTGTCCCGGTGTCCGGGTTGGTGCCCGCATAGAGAGACGGCCACCG
>NZ_JBICTO010000017.1:34185-137907 GCF_043197715.1 Streptomyces sp. NPDC049040 | reverse complement strand
GCGGGCCAGTGGTTCTGCCTGGTGCCGGTAGCCGGTGTTGTAGTGGGCCTGGCCGCAGCAGGTCTGCCCGGCGGGGAAGTCCACCTCCACACCCAACCGCTCCAGCAGCGTGACCACCGCACGCCCGGTACCCGGATACAGCACGTCGTTCACGCAGGTCACGAAAAGGGCTACGCGCATGGCTCCTCCACGACGCTCCGACGGAGGCTGGGCTGATCTCGATCACGCATGCGCTCATACTGCCGCAATCGACGTCAGCAGGGAAGAAGACATCCGATGTTTATTGGCCACTCTGGGACGTGTCCTACGGCCTCACCAGGCCTTCAGCAGGCTCCTTCGAGGGAGCGCCCGCGGGCCGGTCCCACGGGCTGTGCAGGCTCCGACGGGTGCCGGCCCGTCAGTGCCCGGATCTCGCGCACGGCTGCACGGCCCGCGCGGTTGGCCCCGATGGTGCTCGCGGACGGCCCGTAGCCGACCAGGTGGATCCGCGGGTCCTTCATCACCCTGGTCCCGTCCACCGCGATGCCGCCGCCGGGCTCGCGCAGCCGCAGGGGGGCGAGATGGTCGAGTGCGGCGCGGAATCCGGTGGCCCAGAGGATCACGTCGGCATCCAGCGTGCGGCCGTCGCTCCACGCGACGCCGTGCGGGGTGACCCGGTCGAACATCTCCTCGCGTCGCAATATGCCGCGGTCCATGGCCTGCCGGACCGCGTCGGTCGCGGCCAGCCCCGTCACGCTCACCACGCTCTGCGGCGGCAGCCCGCCGCGCACCCGCCGCTCGACCCTCGCGACCGCGTCGCGGCCCCAGTCCTCGGTGAAGGGTTCGCTGCGGAAGACCGGCGGGCGCCGGGTCACCCAGGTGGTGCGCGCCACCTCGGCCAGCTCCATCAGCAGCTGTACCGCCGAGGTGCCGCCGCCGACGACGACCACGTGCAGGCCTGCGAAGTCCGCCGCCCCGCGATATCCCGCGGTGTGCAACTGGCGGCCGAGGAAGGTCTCCTGGCCCGGGTAGTACGGCAGGAAAGGCCGGTCCCAGGTCCCGGTCGCGTTGATCAGCGCACGTGCCGACCAGATGCCGGCGTCGGTCTCGATCCGCAGCCGGCCGCCGGCTGCCTCGCGTACCGCCGTCACGTCCACCGGGCGGTGCACCCGCAGGTCGAATTCCCGCTCGTACCGGGCGAAGTAGTCGCTCACCACCTCGGCGGAAGGCCGGCCGGGGTCCGCGTCGTCGAGCGGCATGCCGGGCAGCTCGTGCACGCGGTGCGCCTTGCCGTAGGTCAGCGACGGCCAGCGGTACTGCCAGGCGCCGCCAGGGCCGGGGGAGTGGTCGAGCACGACGAAGCCGGTGTCGGGTGCGAGGCCCGAGCGGCGCAGGAAATACCCCGCCGACAGTCCGGCCTGACCGGCGCCGACGACGGCCACCTCGACCTCGACATCACGCACCGCATCGTTCATGCCTGTGCCAACGGCGGCGCCCGGGGAATGCTTCCCCGGCAGCATTCAGCCGGTGCCCGCCGTAGGGGCCGGCTCGGCCGCGGGCATCCGCGGCTCGGAGGCCCAGCGGCGCAGCCGTGCCACCCGCTCCGCGGCCTCCTCGAGCCGCCACTGCGGCAGATCGCCGTCGGCGACCGCACGGGCGGCGGCGGCCTGGATCGCGTCCCGCACCCCCGCGCCGCTCGACGGTCCCAGGCGTACCAGGTCGACACCGGCGATCCACGCCAGCACCGCGGCACCCGGCACTCCCCAGCCGTCGACGATCGAGGGTGCGTCCAGCGCGTCGCTCACCACGACGCCCGCGTATCCCAAGTCGCCGCGCAGCACGCCGGTCACCGCGCGGGCGCTGAGCATCGCGGGCAACTGCTCGTCCCCTGGCACCGGGGCGTGGCCTGCCGTGATCGCCCGTACACCGGCGGCCGCGCCCTCGGCGAACGGCCGGAGGCTGCCGTCGGCGGTGAAGGGGCCGAGCGCGGCTGCCACGCCATGCGTCTGAAGGTCGGTGACGAAGACGCGGGTCTCGTCCGCGCGGAGCCCCGGGCGGACGGCCAGATGGAGGTTCGAGCCCGCCGCGACGAGGTCGGCTGCGGCGGCGCTGCCGCTGCTGCCCGGCAGGTCAGGACCGTGGTGCCCGGTGAGCGCGTCGGGTAGTGCCGCCCGCAGCGCATCGGCGGTCGCCCGCGCCGCCGGGCCCCGCGCGTCCACGGCCGCGCCCGGCGTGCCGCTCTCCAGGCTGCGCAGGATCCACTCGGGCAGCCGTCCGCGGCGCTCCCGGGCGGTGGGCAGCAGGCACGAGTCGACCAGTGTGGTGAGCCGGCGCAACGCGTTCACCCCCCTCTGGGCCGCGGCGAGGACGGGCGGTGTCCAGGCCCGCTGAATGGTACAGACCAATTGCCATCCAGGGCAACGGACTCCCATCCCGGCCCCAGCCATCCGGCCCGCCGCACGGCCCGACCTCCCCGGGGCCGCGAGAGACCACCCGCCCCCGACTCCAACCGTCCGCCCCCCCAGCGCCGCGGGGAACCGCGCGCCAAGCCCCGACGCGGGCACAGGCCCAGGACCGCCGGAAGGGGCAACCCCCGGGGGCGCGGGTCACTGGGCGCTCAGGCCCTACCGGTGTGCTGACGTGAGACGGCCGCAAAGGGCACCCCGGGGGGCGGGGAACCGCGCGCCAAGCCCCACCCGGCCGGAGGGGAAGGGCCATCGTGAGGGGCATCCACGCGGCGGCACGCCAATGCGCTTGGCCCCGGCCTCCGTGCACGGGGAGGACAATGGCGGCATGGCAGACCGCTACCGCTCGCGCGTGATCGACGTCCCCACCGGCTCGGTGGAATCCGTGTACGACCTCACCGGCGACTGCGCCGCGTTCCTCCGCGAGGAGGCGGCGGGCAGCGACGGACTCCTCAACGTGTTCGTACCGCACGCCACCGCCGGCGTCGCCGTCATCGAGACGGGTGCGGGCAGCGACGACGATCTGCTGGCCGCCCTGCGGGACCTGCTGCCCGCCGACGACCGGTGGCGGCACCGGCACGGCAGCCCGGGACACGGGCGCGACCACGTGCTGCCGGCGCTCGTACCGCCGCATGCCACGCTGCCGGTGGTCGGCGGCAGGCTCGAGCTGGGCACCTGGCAGTCCGTGGTGCTGGTGGACACCAACCGGGACAACCCCCACCGCCAGGTGCGGCTCAGCTTCCTGGGCTGACCCGGCGGGCCCTAACGGCCGTCCCCCGGCAGGAATTCCGCCAGGTCGTAACCGACCGGTTCCGCCAGTTGGGCGTACGTGCACTGCTCGGGTTCACGGTCCGGCCGCCACCGGCGGAATTGCGCGGTGTGGCGGAAGCGGTCCCCCTGCATGTGGTCGTAGGCGACCTCGACGACCCGCTCGGGTCGCAGCGGCACCCAGGACAGATCCTTCTTGCCGGTCCACCGGCTGGGGCCGCCGGGCAGCCGCCCGGACGCCTGGGCCTCCTCGCTGGCCCACTCCTGCCAGGGGTGGCCGGCCACCGACTCCATCCGCAGCGGTGCCAGCTCCTCCATCAGCTCCGCGCGCCGCCGCATCGGGAAGGACGCGCAGACGCCCACGTGCTGGAGGCGCCCTTCGGCGTCGTGGAGGCCCAGCAGCAGGGAGCCGACCACCGGGCCGCTCTTGTGCGTGCGCAGGCCCGCGACGACGCAGTCGGCCGTCCGCTCGTGCTTGACCTTGACCAGGACCCGCTCACCCGGCCGGTAGGCCAGGTGCGGGGGTTTGGCGACGACCCCGTCGAGCCCCGCGCCCTCGAAGCGGTTGAACCAGTCGGCCGCGAGCGCCATGTCGTCCGTGGCGGGCGCGATGTGGACCGGTGCCGCCACGTCACGCAACGCCTTCGTCAGGGCGGCCCTGCGGTCCCGCTGCGGCTCCGCCATCAGCGACGTGTCGCCGAGCGCGAGCAGATCGAAGGCGACGAAGCTCGCGGGCGTCACCTCCGCCAGATGGCGTACCCGCGAGTCGGCCGGATGGATCCGCTCCAGCAGCGCGTCGAAGTCCAGCCGCCCGTCGCGGGCGATGACGATCTCGCCGTCGAGCACGCAGCGCGGCGGGACGAGGGCCCGCAGCGCCTCCACGACCTCGGGGAAGTAGCGGGTGAGCGGCTTCGTCGAGCGGCTGCCCAGCTCGATCTCGTCCCCGTCGCGGAAGACGATCGCGCGGAAGCCGTCCCACTTGGCCTCGTACTGCATGCCTGAGGGGATGGCCTTCGCGGCCTTGGCCAGCATCGGCTGCACAGGGGGCATCACCGGCAAGTCCATGCCCCGATTGTGCGCGCCGGAGCGGCGGGGAGCGCGGCGGCGTACCCGCCGGCCGCGAAACCGTCCGGTGTTCCCGTCGGGGCCGCGGCACCTCGCTGCGTTCCTGGGCCCGTCCGGATGCGGCCGGTACGGGGACGACCCGGCGTCCGGCGGTCGACCGCGCCCGGCGCCGCGCGCTGATCCGCCCAGGAGCGCGGGAGAGCCCTTAGCGTGGGGTCATGGCAGAGACGCTGGAACTGACCGTCGGCGACCGCACCGTCCGGGTGTCGCATCCGGACAAGGTCTACTTCCCCCAGCGCGGCCTGACCAAGGCCGACCTGGTGCGCTACTACCTGAGCGTCGGCGACGGCATCCTGCGCGCGCTCAGGAACCGGCCCACCACCCTGGAGCGCTACATCAGCGGCGTGGAGGGCGACTCGTTCTTCCAGAAGCGCGCGCCCAAGAACCTGCCCGACTGGATCCCCACCGGCCGCATCGCCTTCCCCAGCGGCCGCTACGCCGACGAGATCTGCCCGACGGAGACCGCGGCGGTGCTGTGGGCGGCGAACCTCGGCACCTTCACCTTCCACCCCTGGCCGGTCCGCCGCGGTGACACCGAGCACCCGGACGAGCTGCGGATCGACCTCGACCCGCAGCCCGGCACCGACTTCTCCGACGCCGTCCGTGCCGCGCAGGAGCTGCGCGACGTCCTCGAAGGGCTGCGGCTGACCGGCTGGCCGAAGACCTCGGGCGGCCGCGGCCTGCACGTCTTCGTGCCGATCGCGCCCGAGTGGACCTTCGCCCAGGTGCGGCGCTCGGCCATCGCGGTGGCCCGCGAGCTGGAGCGGCGGGCGCCGGAGCGGATCACCACGGCCTGGTGGAAGGAGGAGCGCGGCACGAAGATCTTCGTGGACTACAACCAGACCGCGCGCGACCGTACGATCGCCAGCGCCTACTCCGTACGCCCCTTCCCGCACGCGCCGGTGTCGGCGCCGCTGCGCTGGGACGAGCTGTCCGACGTGGCGCCCGCCGACTTCGACCTGGTCACCATGCCCGCCAGGTACGCCGAACTGGGCGACCTGCACGCGGACATGGACGAGCACGCCTTCCGGCTCGACGCCGCCCTCGAACTCGCCGACCGTGACGAGCGCGAGCACGGCCTCGGCGACCTGCCGTACCCGCCTGAGCACCCCAAGGTGAAGGGCGAGCCGAAGCGGGTCCAGCCCAGCAGGGCCAAGAAGACCGAAGAGAACTGAAGCACGGGGGCGCCGCCGCGGCCCGGCGCAAGGACCTGACGCAGGCCGCCGCCTCGCCGGCGCCCGGTGGGCGCAGGCGGGCTCGGATCCGGCCGCCGTGCGCGCGGGTCCTTCCGTCCCGTGTGGCGGAAATCGTCACAAGGCTGTCCTTGCCGCCGCCGCGACCCGCACCGGACGATGAACGCATGCCCAGCCGACGCATCGTCTTCGCCGTCTTCCCCGGCTTCCAGCTGCTGGACCTGTCCGGGCCGAACGAGGTCTTCGTGCAGGCCGGGAGGCTGACCGCGGGCACGGGTCCCGAGGTCGTCGTGGACACGGTGGCCGCGGCCCCCGGGCCGGTCGTCAGCAGCGGCGGCCTCGCGGTCTCACCGACACTGACGGTCGAGGAGTTCACGGGCCCGGTGGACACCCTCGTCGCCGTCGGCGGCGGGGGCGTCCACCAGGCCTGCCAGGACGCCGCTTTCGTGGACTGGTTCGCCCGCACCGCCCGCGGGGCCCGCCGCACCGCCTCGGTGTGCAGCGGCACCTTCCTGCTCGGCGCGGCGGGGCTGCTCGACGGCCGGCGGGTGGTCACCCACTGGTCGGCGTGCGACCTGCTGGCCGCGCGGCACCCCGCGGTGACCGTCGACCCCGACCCGATCTTCGTCCGCGACGGCGACCTGTGGACGTCGGCGGGCGTCACCGCGGGAATGGACCTCGCCCTCGCCATGGTCGAGGCCGACGACGGTCCCGAGGTGTCGAGGGCCGTCGCACGCCAACTGGTGATGTTCGTCCAGCGCCCCGGCGGCCAGGCGCAGTTCAGCGCCCAGCTGGCCGCCCAGCGCCCGGAGCGGCGGTCGCTGCGCGAGGTGGTCGACTGGGTCGCGGACCACCTCGCGGAGGACCTCGGAGTGCCCGCGCTCGCTGCCAGGGCGGGGATGAGCGAGCGCAACTTCGCCCGTGCCTTCCGCGCGGAGACCGGCAGTACGCCGGCCGCGTACGTCGACAGCGCGCGGGTGGAGGCCGCCCGCAGGCTGCTCGAGTCCACCGGCACCACCGTGGAGGCGGTGGCCCGCGCCTGCGGCTACGGCACCGTCGAGACCCTGCACCGCAGCTTCAAACGCTCCGTCCGGGTCACCCCGGGGGAGTACCGCAGGCGCTTCGCCCCGCACGCCACCGCCGGGCGCTGAGGCCCCTTCCCGCGCCACCCGACCGGGTCCCGACGCCGCACACCGCCGTGCGGCCGGTGCCCGCCACCCGCACACCCCTTCCTCCGCCGCCGGGACCGCCCGGCCAGAAAGGCACCGCCATGCGCATCGTCTTCCCGATCTTCGACGGCCTCACAGCGCTCGACGCCGTGGGCCCCTACGAGGTCCTGCGGATGCTCCCTGACGCCGACGTCGTCTTCGCCGCCGCGGTGCCCGGCCCCGTCACCGACGGGGCCGGGATGCTCTCCCTGACCGCCACCGAGGCCTTCGCCGACGTCACGGCGGCCGACGTGCTGGTCGTCCCGGGCGGGCCCGGTGCCCGCGCCAACGTCCGCAACGAGGCGCTGCTCGACTGGATCCGGCGGATCGACGCGACCACCAGGTGGACCACGTCGGTGTGCACCGGCTCGCTGCTGCTGGGCGCGGCCGGCCTGCTCGAAGGGCTCAGGGCGACCACCCACTGGAGCGCCACCGGCCTCCTGGAGTCCTACGGCGCCACCTACACCGAGCAGCGCGTCGTGGAGCAGGGCAGGATCATCACGGCCGCCGGGGTGTCCTCGGGGATCGACATGGCCCTGCAGCTGGTCGAGCTGATCGAGGGCCCGATCGCGGCCCAGGCCTTCCAACTGGCCATCGAATACGACCCGCAGCCGCCCTTCGACGCCGGTTCGTACGCCAAGGCGCCGCAGGCCGCGAAGGACTACCTGGCCTCGCGCTGAGCGGCGCCTGCCGGCTCGGGGCCCGCTCCGCTGCCCCGGCCCGGCTCGGATCCCGCGGCCAGGGACTCGACCAGCGGAAGCACCCGGTGCGGTACGCGTTCCGACAGGGCTATCTCGGTGCGGATGCGCACCACGCCGGGCAGCCGGCCCAGCCGCTGGATGATCCCCTCCAGGTGCGCGTTGTCCCGTGCCACCACCCGGGTCAGCAGGTCCCCGCCGCCGCCGGTGATGGAGAACGCCTCGACGATCTCGGGCACCGTCGCGAGCGCGTCGCCGACATCGTCGAGGTGGCCTCGTGCGACCTCGATCCTGACGAAGGCCAGTACCGGGTGGCCCAGCGCCGCCGGTGACACCCGCGGGCCCGCCATCACGATCACCCCGTCGCGTTCCAGCCTTTCCAGCCGGGCCTGGAGGGTGCCGCGGGCGACGCCGAGAATGCGGGCGTACTCGCGGACACTGGTGCGCGGCCGGTCGAGCAGCAGTCGCAGTATGCGGGCGTCCAGGGCGTCGAAGGGCATGGGCCCGCCGTCTCCTCACCGTCGTCGGGATGTCATGATCACCGTACTGATGGCCCGGGCGGGACCGGCTACTTTGAGCCATCACCGCAGCATGGGCCCGTCCGTACCGCCCAACGGCCCTTGCGGACGGCCGCGTCGGCGGGCCACTGGCGACTCGCCGGTGGCCCCGGGGGCGACGTGCCCGACGTCAGGTACTACTCTCAGCCGCCGTACAGACATCAGGCGGAAGAGGTACGGCAGTGGCCGGGCACGTTTACATCGGGTCGTTCACTTCGGCGGGTGGGCGCGGGCTCACCACGGCCGCCGTCGACCCGGACACGGGAGCGCTCACGGCGCTCGGGGACAACGCCGACGTGCCCGATCCGTCCTTCCTGGCGACATCCCCCGACGGTGGGACGCTCTACACCGTCAGCGAGAGGGAACCCGAGGGCGCCGCGGCGGCCTTCTCGCTCGCCGACCCGGCCGCACCGAAACTGCTCGGCGCCCCGGTCCCGGTACACGCCGGGGCACCCACCCATCTCACCGTCCACCGGGGCCACCTGCTGACCGCCAACTACGCGGAGCCCGGCAGCGTCAGCGTGCTCGCGATCGAGGCCGACGGCAGCCTCGGCGGGCTGCTCTCGCTGCTGGAGCACGAGGGCGACGGACCGAACCCGGAGCGCCAGCAAGGACCGCACGCGCACCAGGTGCTGTCCGACCCGACAGGGCGCTGGGCGGTCAGCGTGGACCTGGGCACCGACTCGGTGCGGGTCTGCGAACTCGACCCGGCGAGCGGGGAGCTGGAGATCGAGCGGGAGCTCGGCCTGCGCTCCGGCATCGGCCCGCGCCATCTCACCTTCCACCCGGCGGGCCGGCACGCCTATGTGATGAACGAGCTGGAATCCGTCGTCACCGTGTGCAGCTGGGACCCCGAGCGCGGCAGCCTGCGCCCGCTGTCCGAGACCCGGGTGCTGCCGCAGGGCGCGGAAGGCGAGAACTACCCCTCCGAGCTGGTGGTCTCGCACGACGGCCGGTTCGCGTGGGCGGCCAACCGCGGCCACAACAGCATCGCGGTGCTCGCCATCCACGACGACGGCGAGCGCCTTGAGCTGCTGGAGACCGTCGGCTGCGGCGGCGACTGGCCGCGGCACCTGACCCTCGACCCGTCCGGCACCCGGCTCTACGCGGCCAACGAGCGCTCGGGCGACGTCACCTGGTTCGACGTCGACCCGGCAGGCGGCATCCCCAAGCAGGCAGGTTCACTCGACGTGCCGGCCGCGTCCTGCGTGCTCTTCGCCTGACCTCGACCGGCTGCGGCCCGTCACGGCATACGGCGGCGGGCGGACCCTCCAGGGGATCCGCCCGCCGCCGTATGCCGTGCCTGTGCCGTAGGGCCGCCGCTCAGTGGATGGGCGCGCCCTGCGGCTGCTGCATCGAAAGGCCCAGCGCGGCCGCGTACTGCGTGACCACCAGCTTGCCGACCGCCGGGTAGGGGCCGAGCGCGTCGGCGCCCGAGCAGCCCGCCTCCGCCGCGGCGGTGTGCAGCAACTGGGGGGCGATCTCAGGGCCGATCAGGCAGGGCGCGAGCGCCAGCGTGCCGGAGCCCGACGAGCGCAGCTGCTCGGCGGCCTGCGCGATGGCGCCGTCCTCGTCGAGCGCCGCCGCCAGCACCGGCACCGCGAGCCGTGCGGCCAGCAGCAGCCCGGTCACACCGGCCGCCTGCGCCGCCTCCTCGCCGCCCACCGTGGCCAGGATGATCCCGTCGGCCGCCGTCGCCACCGTGAACAGCCTGGCCCGGTCCGCGCGGGCGAGACCCGCCTCCGACAGCCTGACGTGCAGCGCCTCGGCGAGCAGCGGGTGCGGGCCCAGCACCTCGGTCAGCTCGACCTGCGCCTTGCTGTCGGCGACCGCCTGCCGGATCCGGCGCAGCACCGACGCCTCGGGGCCTGCGAGCAGCGGCACCACGACGGCCGCGGTGTCCTCGCCCGCGCGCTCGGCCGCGACCTGGTCCAGCACGCTGCGCAGCGACGGGAATTCGCTGTCCTGGTCGCCGTCGCCGTCCACGAAGCCGATCCGCGGGTCAAGCCCGGAAAGCTCCGAGCGGGCGATGCTGACGACCTCCTCGGCGAGGCTCAGCGCGGCGGCGGACGGGGTGCCTGGGACGGCCAGGACCAGGACCGGCGCGCCCTCGGGCGCGGCCATCGCCTCCGGTCGGCGGTGGCGACCGGTCTGGCGCGGGCGCGGCATGCGAACGGGAAGGCCGGAGGCAGGACCGCCTGTGGTAGTGCTCATGGCGACGCATGCTAACGCCTGGCGGCGCACTGATGCCCAGCCGGGTACGAGACAGGTCAGACCTGTCCAGAAGTGTCCGTTTCCCTGGTGACACTCGGTCAACCGTTCATCATCGTACGCGCCTGAACAGCGGCTATCGCCGAATGACGTCCAGCATCGCGCCGTCGCACGGCAGCGTCAGCCCCTCGTGGTGCAGCGCCCGCGCGATGAGGAGGGCGCCGTCCAGCGGGTCGCCGGCCGCGGGCACCAGGACCGCGTCGGGCAGCAGCCACTCGGCCTGGTCGCGCAGCGGCCCGAGCAGCGGCTCGCCCATCTTGAACAGCCCCCCGGCCAGGCCGACCTCGGTCTCGCCCGGCTGCCGGGGCCGGGCAGCGGCGGCAGACTCCAGGATGTGCTGGGCGGCCTGCCGCAGGATCTCCGAGGCCACCGGGTCCTGCGCCGCGCACCGCGCCACGTCGGGGGCGAAGGACGCCAGGACGGCGGGCCGGTCGGTGCGCGGGTAGAGGCGACCCGGCATCGAGCCCGCGGGGCCGAACCGCTTCTCCGCGCACGCCAGCAGCGCGCCCGAGCCGCCCGCCCGGCCGTCGTGCGCGCGCATCGCCGCGTCGAGGCCGGCCCGGCCGATCCAGGCGCCGCCGCCCGCGTCGCCCAGCAGATGGCCCCAGCCGTCGGCGCGCCGCCAGCTCTCTCCTGCCGTGCCCAGGGCGATCAGGCCGGTGCCCGCAGCGACCACGACACCGGGGCGCAGGCCGAGCGCGCCCGCGTAGGCGGTGACGGCGTCACCGGCCAGCGCCAGCGCGCGTACTCCGAAGGCGTCCTCCAGCGCGGCGGGCAGCACCGCGCGCAGGTCGTCGCCGAGCGTCGCCATGCCGGCCGCGCCGACGCAGGCCGAGGCCAGCGACCGGGCTGACACCTCGTGCAGCAGCCCGTACACGCGCGGCAGCACGCGTTCCAGCAGGCTCGCCGCGTCGATTCCGTGCTCGCCCGTCGCCACCGGGCGGTCGTCGGAAACCGCGCCGGGGCCCCCTGAGCCGTCGGTGCGGGTGATCGCCACCCGCACCCCGGAGCCTCCGGAGTCGACACCGAGCACCCACTGTGTCGTGCCAGGCACGGCTCAGCCGAACCCGCGGGAGTCCTGCTTGAGGGCGGTGTCCACGGTCAGGGCGGAGGCGACGACCATGCTCAGCAGCGGATCCTGGAGCTGCCGGTGGATCTGCAGCACGTAGTTGTCCGCGGTGGTGAACATCGTCTTGGCGAGGCCTTCCCAGGTCTTGGTGATCCGGGCGATCTCGGTGTCGGTGTGGTCGACGATGGCGAAATTCCAGGCGCGCCAGTTCTCCGCCTTGATGGCACCGATCTGCTGGCCGTTGTACATGAAGCCGAACTTGATCTTGCCGAAGGCGTTCTGCTGGACGATCTCGCCCAGCGGCTCACCGTTCGCCCGGTGCACCAGCACCTTGGACTTGATGAACTTCGCCGGCCGGGTCAGCACCAGGTGCGGCTGCCCCTGGGCGTCCCTGACCTCCAGCTTGTGGGTCAGGAACTGGTCGACGCTGGAGACGAAGCGCAGCACCTTCTTCGCGGTGCTCTGCCCGACCTCCACGACGGACCCCAGGGTGCGGCCCTGCTGGTCGAAGACGCTGTACTCGTTGACAAGCTCGATCAGCTTGGCCTTCTGGTTGACCACCAGGACGGGCTCGGTGAACAGGGTGCCGCCGCCGTACACCGTCGGCGACACGCCCGCCTGGTGCTGCACCTGCTGCTGCACCTTCGCCGGGTCGGGGGTGCGGCTGACGTTGAGCTCCCACGCGCTGCCCCCGCCCGCGCCCTGCTGCTGGGGCACCTGACCGGGGTTGGTGTGCTCGGTCCACTGGGCGCCGTCCCAGTAGCGGAGCAGGTTCGGAGTGCCTTGCGGGTCCGCGTACCAGCCCGCCGGGGTATTCGAATGCGTTGTCACCCGGGCAGAGTACCGTCAAGCACCGGTCGAGGGAGCTTCCGTTTCACCGGCGGTACGGGCGGGTCGGGCAGCGGAGCTGCGACGGGTCCGCGGGCCGGTCGGCGACCGCGCAGGGGGCGCCTGGGGGAGGCCGCGGGCGGTCGTGGGCGCGCTCCATGGGCCAGTAGAGTGATCCGCCGTGGCAGCAAGAGAGTTGAGCGAACTTGTCGAGCCCGGGTGGGCTGAGGCACTGCGCCCGGTGGCCGGGCGGATCGCGGCGATGGGCGACTTCCTGCGTGCGGAGATCGCGGCAGGGCGGACGTATCTGCCCGCGGGCGCGAACGTGCTGCGCGCCTTCCAGCAGCCCTTCGACGAGGTGCGGGTGCTCATCCTCGGCCAGGACCCGTATCCGACCCCCGGAATGGCCGTCGGGCTCAGCTTCTCGGTGGCACCCGAGGTGCGCAGGCTGCCGGGCAGCCTGGAGAACATCTTCCGCGAGCTGGCCACGGACCTCGGCCTGCCGCGGCCTTCCAACGGCGACCTCACCCCGTGGACCCGGCAGGGCGTGCTGCTGCTGAACCGGGCACTGACCGGCGCCCCGCCCAAGCCCGCAGCGCACCGCGGCAAGGGCTGGGAAGAGGTCACCGAGCAGGCGATCCGCGCGCTGGCCGCCCGGGGCAAGCCGCTGGTGTCGGTGCTCTGGGGGCGCGACGCGCGCAATCTGCGGCCGATCCTCGAGGGCCTGCCCGCCATCGAGTCGGCGCATCCCTCCCCGATGTCGGCCGACCGCGGCTTCTTCGGCTCGCGCCCCTTCAGCCGCACCAACGACCTCCTGATCCGCCAGGGCGCCCAGCCGGTGGACTGGCGCCTGCCGTAGGGCGGCACGGGCACCCCGCGGTTGGGCGGTTCAGCGGCCGAGCTTGCGCAGCACCACGCCGTACAGGCGGTCCGCGGCCAGGTAGCCGGCGTGGCGGGAGTCGTGCGAGCGCTCCGGATTGTCGCCCAGCACGACCAGCCGGCCGGCCGGCACTCGGGTACCGGGCGCCGAGCGCAGCGCCGGAACCGTGTCGCGCGGGATCGGGTCACCCGGCACGGCCGTGACGCGCTTGATGATCCAGCGGGCACGCGGGCCCTGCGCCGCACCCGGTGCTTCCCGGCCGGCGGTGTTCCGCCCGGGTGCCGGGCCGTCGCCGCGCAGCACCACCACCTGGCCCGCGCGCAGCGCACCGGCCGGTGTCCGCCTGACGACCACCCGCTCACCGGGCCGGTACGCCGGCAGCATGCTCTCGCCGTGCACGGTCACCACCAGGAACCGGCGCCGCAGCCGCAGGAGGCCGAGCACACCGGCGGCAGCGGCGAGGGCGACGGCCCCGAGCACGGCGGGGGCGCCGGTCACCGCGGCGCCCCCGCCGGCTCCGTGGCGGCCGGCTCCGCGCCGTCGTCCCGGTAGCCTGCCGCCTGCCGGGCGAAGAGCCGGGCGTAGGTGCCGCCGCCGGCCATCAGCTCCGCGTGCCCGCCCTGCTCGGCGACGACGCCGTCCGCGAGCACCACGATCCAGTCGGCGTCGCGCGCCACGCCGAGGCGGTGGGAGATCAGCACGCTGGTACGCCCCGCCCGCAGCGTCCGCAGCCGCCGGTGCGCCTCGTACTCGGCGTCGGGATCGAGCCCCGCGCTGGGCTCGTCGAGGACCATCAGGTCCCGGTCGCTCCGCAGGAAGCCCCGGGCGATCGCCAGCCGCTGCCACTGGCCGCCGGACAGCAGCACGCCTTCGGCCTCCTCGTCCTGCTCGGGCGCGAACCCGCGGCTCAGCAGCGTGCGGTAGCCGTACGGGAGGGCCGCCAGCGTGTCGTGGACACCGGCGTCCCGCGCCGCCTGCTCGACCCGTGCCGCGTCGTCCGCGACGGCGAGGTCGCCCACCGCGATGTTGTCCGCCGCGGTCAGCTCGTAGGCCACGAAGTCCTGGAAGACGGCGCTGATCCGGGCGCGCAGCGCCTCGGGCGGCACCTCGCGGATGTCCACGCCGTCCCACAGGACGGCCCCGCGGGTCGGGTCGTAGAACCTGCACAGCAGCTTGGCCAGGGTGCTCTTGCCCGCGCCGTTCGGCCCCACCAGCGCGACCGTGGCACCGTCGGGGATGAACAGGCTGACCCCGCGCAGCGTCCACGGGTGCTCGGGGCTGTAGCGGAACCAGACGTCCCGCAGCTCCACACCGCGGCGCAGCGGCGGCAGCGACCGGTCGCCCCGCACCGGCAGGTCGGGTGCCGCGGTCACGATCCAGACGTGGTGGTGGAAGGTCAGCAGGTGCTCGTAGGCCATCACCCCGGCCGACACCACGATGTTCAGCGACGCCTGGACGCCGGCGACCGCCGCCACGAACATCGACACGTCGCCCAGGCCCAGCCGCCCGTGTCCCGCCGCGAGGATCGCCCAGATCAGCCCCGCCCCCGCCACGATCGCCGAGGCGGCCGACAGGCCCGCCTGGATCAGCAGCTCCCGCCGGTCCATCCGGCGGCGGGCGGTGTTCGCGGTACGCAGCTCGGCCAGCATCCGCAGCCGCAGGAAGTCGCCGAGGGCGAAGAGCCTGATCTCCTTGGCGGCGTTCGCGGTGGACATCAGCTGCGCGTAGAAGGCCTCCCGGCGCTCGGTGGGGCCGATCCGCCACAGCATCGCCGTGCGCTGCCGCGACAGCCGCAGCTCGATCAGCAGTGCCGGCAGGGCCGCGAGCAGGACCAGGACGGTGAAGGCCGGGTTGATCAGTGCCAGTGACCCGACGAAGCCGACCGCGGTCACCGTGCTGCTCGCCGCCGACAGCGTGCTGTCCACCAGCCGGCCGGGGTGGCTCGCGCTCTGCTGGGCCAGCCGCAGCCGGTCGAGGAAGGCCGGGGTCTCGAAGCCGGCAAGACCTGGGGACCGCGACACCGCCGCGAACAGCTCGTCCTTCGCGTACAGCGACGCGCGCCGGTCCACTTCGGCCCGCAGGTACTGCCCGGCGTGCGAGGCCGCCGCGGCACCGGTGGTGACCGCGGTGATCGCGAGCGCCAGCCCGAGCAGCGAGTCCGACCGGTGCTGCGCCACCGTGTCGAGCACGGCCCGCATGAGCCAGGCGACCGCGATGGGGGCGACGGAGCCGACCAGGGTGACGGCCAGATATCCGAGCAGCTGCAAAGGCGCCGACCGCCACACCATCGCGGCGGTGCGTGCCGCGCACCGCCGCAGGTCCCGCCCCGCCGGTGTGATCCGCGGCCGGTCCTCGCTCACGCCGGCGATCCGACCCGCAACCGGGAGATCCTGCCCTCCACCGCCAGCAGCCTGCCGCCCGCCGACACCTGGTAGAAGGTCGGGAACGCCTGGACGCCGAAGGCCTTGCCCACCGCAGGGACGTCGTCCCCCACGATCATCCGCGCGACCGGCGACAGCGCCGTGACCAACTCCTCCGGGTCTCCTGATCGGGCGTCGAGTACTGCCACCACCTGCCGCCGCTCCTGCGCCGCGGCCCACGAGGCGATCTCAGGGAGCTGGTCGCGGCAGCCTCCGCAGTCGGCTGACAGGAACGCGACCACGGCGCCCTCGGGCAGCAGCTCGCGCGTCACCCGGTCACCGTCCATCGTCGTCGCGTCGAACTCGCCGACGAGTTCGCCCGCGCCCAGCGCGCCGCGGGGTCCGGGAGGCCCGCCCATCAGGTCGATGGCTTCGTACAGTGCGTCCATCAGCTTCGTGTGTTCCCTGAGCCGGCGGATCACTCCGAGGGTCAGCACCAGCGTCAGCAGACACATGACACTGAGGAGAGCCACGACGGCAGTCAAGTAGGGCATGGGATACCTCCGTGCGAAGTTGAAGTCGGCGCATGCCCGGCGGGCGGCAGGACCGCCGCCGGGCAGCGGTCACCGCGGTGACCGGGCGTCGTCGCCGTGCGTGCCCGCGACCGGGGGCGCGGTCAGCTGCAGTAGACGTAGTGCGCGCAACCGCCGCACGAGACGGTGCCGTTCGGGTGGTAGCAGCAGTACTTCGCGGCGTCCCACGTGCCGCAGGAGCACTCGTAGCCGCAGTCGGTCGCCCGGGCCACGGTGTGCGGTGCGACCAGTTCCAGCAGCCGGTCGGCCATCTTGTTCATGATGCGCATGGGTGAGTCCCTTCGGTTGCCGGGCGGGCGGGTTCCCGCCCGATGCGGCGCCGATGCCGGCCCCCCGCGCCGTCGTCCCGCCGCTCCGAGCAGCCTGTGCCAGGGGTGTGAGCGGTTTCTCAACGACTTCTCAACGGCTCGCGGTCCGCCGCTGCCCGTCCGCCGGGGCCGCCCGCAGTGCGGCGGCCCGGTCACGGACCGCGTCGGCCTTCGCGTCGCCCACGGCGTCGTAGAAGTCCGCGGCCCGGGCCCAGGCGTCCAGCGCGGCGGCGGCGTCACCGGTCCGCAGATGGGTCTCGCCCAGGCGGACCAGCGTCTCGGCGGCCGGGTGCAGGTCGTCGCAGCCGTGGAAGAGCTCCGCGGCCCGCCCGAAGCCCGCCACCGCCCCCTCGATGTCACCCCTGACATCAAGGATGTAGGCGATGCTGTCCCACGCGTGGCCCTCGCCCTCCGGGCACTTGAGGTCGGCCAGGACCCGCTGCGCCTCGCGGCAGTCCGCCAGCGCGGCCTCGTACTCGCCGTCGTGGGCCCGCAGCCAGCCGGCGTTGTTCAGCGCCCGGGCGGCGGCGACGCTGTCGCCCGCCTGCTCGAACAGCTCCCGCGCGCGCAGGGTGGGATCCAGCGCCCTGCCCGGCCGCTGCCGGCTCAGCGGTCCTGCGAGGCCGAGCAGGACGTAAGCCTCCAGGACCGGTTCGCCCAGGCCCTTGTAGAGCCCGATGGCCCGGTCGAAGTGCTCGATCGCCTCCCGGTCGCGGCCGAGCTTGACCTGGGCCCTTGCGACGCTGTTGTGGCAGTGCGCCTCACCGAGGCTGTCGCCGAGCCTGCCCGCGGCCTCCAGCGCCACCGCGTGCACCCGCAGGGTTTCCTCCCACAGGCCGCGCCGTTGCATGAACTCCGCGAAGGACCAGGCCAGTTGCCAGGCCCGTCGGTCGAGCCCCGCCCCGGTCGCGGCCGCCAGCAGCGCGGGCAGCGCCACCGACTCGTCGGCGTACCAGCGCAGGGCCTCGGACTGCCCGGAGAACCGCTCCACCACGGCGCCGGGCTCCGGGCGTCCGAGCGTCAGGCCGTCGCGGTGCGGGTAGCACACGGAGTTCGCCGCGGATGCCGAGTGCAGGTAGTGGTCGAGCAGGCGGCGCGTCGCCGCCTGCCGTACGGCGAGGCTGTCGGCGGCCTGCGCCTTCTCCGCCGCGTACACCCGCAGCAGCGCGTGCAGGTACAGCCTGCCGGGCGGCCGGATCTCGACCAGGTTGGCGCCGCTGAGGTGCGCGGCCGGCTCCCTGGTGCGCTCCACCGGAAGGCAGGCGAGGCTCGCGGCGGCCGACAGCGACAGATGCGGGCCCGGGTGCTGCCCGAGCCGCCGGAAGAGGCGGGCGGCGCTCCCCGGCAGGTCCCGGTAGGACCGCCAGAAGACCTTCCGCAGGTCGATCGCGGGGTCGCTGTGCGCGAACGGCTCCAGATCCGTGTCGGTGTGCTCCAGGTCCGCGGCGGCCTCGGACAGCGGCAGGTCGGCGCGCTGCGACAGCTGGGCCGCGACGATCGCCAGCGCGAGCGGCAGCCTGCCGCACCGCCTGATGATCAGCGAGGTGGCCTCGGGTTCGGCGGCGGGCCGCGCCTCGCCCAGCCACGCGGCCAGCAGGTGGTGGGCGTCCTCGCGCGGCATGACGTCGAGTTGCAGCAGGTGCGCCCCCGCGGTGACGGCCAGTCCTGACAGCTCGGAGCGGCTGGTGACCAGGGTCAGGCAGCCGGGCTCCGCGGCCAGCAGCGGCCGGACCTGGGCGGCTCCGTGGGCGTTGTCGAGCACGACGAGGACCCGGCGTCCGGCCAGCATGCTGCGGTAGAGGCCGATCTGCGCCTCGAATCCCGACGGCACCTGGGACTCGGGGACTCCGAGCGCGCCGAGGAAGCGGGGCAGGACCACGGCCGGGTCGGCCGGGTCGACCGTGCTGAGGTCCACGTACAGCTGCCCGCCGGGGAAGCGGTCGCGCTGGAGGTGCGCCCAGCGCAGCGCGACCGACGACTTGCCCACACCCGGCGGTCCCGAGATCGCGCAGACCGCGGCCGACGCGCGGTGCTCGTCCGCCGCTATCGCGGTCAGCCGGGCCAGCTCCGCCGTGCGCCCGACGAAGTGCCGCAGGCCGACCGGCAGTTGCAGCGGAACCGGCAGCGCCGCCTCGGCAGGGCCGCCGGTGCGCAGCAGCGTCCGGTGGATGCGCTGGAGCGGTGCGCCCGGCTCGACGCCCAGCTCCGCGGCGAGGGTCCCGCGGACCCGGGCGAAGTGCGCCAGCGCCTCGGCGGTCCGCCCGCACCGGTGGAGCGCCTCGATCAGCGCGGCCGCAAGCGGCTCGTCGAGCGGGTGCTCCTCGGCGAGCGGCGACAGCGCCGCCACCGCTGCCGCGGGGTCGCCGCCCACCGTCCGCGCCCAGCGCAGCAGGGTCTCCTTGCGCTCGTCGCGCATGCGGTGGCGGGCCCGTTCCGCCCACTCGCCGGGCAGCCCGGTCAGCGGGTCGCCCCGCCACAGTGCCAGGGCCGCGCCCAGCGGCTGCGCCGGATCAGGCGCCGCCGACGCCTGCTTGACCAGGGCGCGGAAGCGCAGCACGTCCACCCCGGCCTGGTCGACGTCCAGCAGATATCCGCCGACCCGGCGGACGACGTCGCCGTCGTCCGCCAGGACGTGGTGCCGGATCCGGGTGATGACCGTGTGCAGGGTGCGCCGCGCGCCGGGCGGGACCCGCTCTCCCCAGACCCGGGCGAGCAGTGACTCGACGGGCACCACGCGGCCGGCCTCCCATGCCAGCGCGGCGAGTGCGAGCGTGACCTGCGGAGGCCGGACGGGTCGGGACTGCCCCGACCGCTCCACCTCCACGGGCCCGAGCAACCGGATCAGCACGACGGTCCACCCCCTTGCCTGTGGACCGTCGAGCGTAACGGGATCACCGGCCTGAGTGATACGAGATACGTAATACCACGGTTTCGGCCGCGATGCCGCCCGTGGGTGTTTCCAGCGCTGTGACCTGCACGGTTCGCGGGAGAGCGGAGGGCTTGTCAGATCCGGTCGGCCGTGGCTAGGTTCGCCTCGTGCAGTACGTTGACGTTGCCAGCAGGCTGCTGCTGCTCACGGTGTTCGCGCTCGCCCTGGCCGGGAAGCTGTCCGGCCGCGGCGCCTGGGACGCGTTCGTCGAGTCGATCAGGGCGATGGCGGTGATCGACCGGAAGAGAGCCCCGATGGCCGCCGTGGCGACCGCGGTTGCCGAGGCCGGCGTCGTCCTGCTGGCCATGACCCCGCTCAGATGGGCCGGTTCCGCGGCCTTCGTCCTCGCCGCGGGACTGCTCGGCTGTCTCACCGCAGCGGTCGTCACGGTGGTCCGCCGGGGCGCCGCGGTGCCCTGCCGGTGCTTCGGCGCCTCCGAGACGCCGCTGGGCGTGCCGCACGTGGTCCGCAACGCCGTCCTGGTGGCCACCTCCCTGCTCGGACTGGGCGGATCCCTGGTGAACGGCCCCTTCGACCCGGTCCTCGTCGTCGTCGTCGCCGTCTTCGGCGCCGGGCTCGGCCTGCTGATGGCCCGTTGGGACGACCTCGTCTCGCTGCTGCGGGTGTGACCCCGGCGCCGGCGTCAGGCCAGCGGAGCCGGCGCACCGCGGACCACGGGAGGCCGGCGGTTTCCGGACGCAGGGTCGTAGTCCTCCGCCCCCGGCGGCGGCGCACCGGCGGTCCAGGCCAGGCCGTAGCGCTGGAAGAGCTCGGCACGCAGCCTCAGGACCGGCATCGGCGCCCCGGGCAGCAGCAAGGCCACCGAGGCGCCCATCAGCAGCGCCCGCAGCAGCCGGTACTCCTCCTCGGGGTCGGCCGCACCCCAGCAGGTCACCGTGTCCCGCAGCAGCTGCGCGAGCCGCTGCTGCTCGGGGCACTGGATGAAGCCCTCCTCCTGGAGGATCGAGGCCATGTGCGTGCGCATCAGCGTGATGTGACCGGTACTCATGCCGAGCATCGCGTCGATGGCCCTGGCCAGCAGCTCCTGCCCGTCCTCGGTCCGCGGCTCGCGCTCCAGCGCGTCGGCCAGCTCGCCCGCCATCAACCGGTGCACTGCCGACTGGAGAAGCGCGCGCTTGCCGGAGAAGTAGTACGACACCAGACCCCTGGCGGAGCCGGCGCGCTGCGTGATGTCGGCCAGCGTGGTGGCCTCGTAACCGCGCTCTTCGATCAGTTCGACCGTGGCTTGCAGCAGCCGCTCCCGGGAGCGCCTGCGCATTGCTTCATTGACCGAAGCGCTCCGAGGGGACATGCTTTACTCCTGGGTTGACTGGCTCCGAGCCAATATACTCAGCACACCCCGGTGGGCCAGTGCCCGCACGGGGGTACGGGGACGGGCGCCGGGGCCGGCGGCCCCCGGGGGGGGGCGGGGCCGGCGCCCCCCCGGGGGGGGGGGGCCCCGGGGGGGGCGGGGCCCGCGGCCCCCGCCCCAGCGCGCCCCCCCGGGGGGGCGGGGGGGGGGGGGGGGGGGGGTGGGGGGGGGGGGGGGGGGGGGGGGGGGGGCGGGGGGGGGGGGGGGGCGGCCCCCCCCCCCCCCCCCGCCGTTCTCCCGTGCGCACGGGTCAGCCGAGCAGGCCGAGCACCGCACGCAGCCCGTCCGGCCTGCGGTCGGCGGGCAGGTGGTCCACGAAGTGCACAGGGCAGCCGAGAGCGGCGGCCCCGCCGTCCGCTGTGCGGTCGTCACCCACCATCAGGGTCTCCCGCGGCGGTACCCCGAGCCTCTCGCAGGCGGCGCGGAAGATCGCCGGATCGGGTTTCTGCCTCCCGAATTCGAAGCTCAGCACGAAGACGTCGACCAGGCGGTCGAGCCCGTGGGCCGCGAAGACCGGCCGCGGATCCCAACCGATGTTGCTGACCACCGCGACCGGCACGCCCCGTTCCCGCAGCGCCGCGAACACCTCGGCGGTGTCCGGGTACGGCTGCCAGGCCGCCGCGGCCATGTGCCGGTCGTAGAGCGTGTCGTGGATGTCCCAGGGCAGCCCGATCGCCCGGGACCTGGCGGTGTAGGCCCGCCGGTGCAACTCCGCGCTGAGGTCGCGCCGCGCCCAGTCGGGACCCGCGGCGTCCGCCCGCCAACCGGCGGGCGGCGCTCCGCCCGGCTGCGCGCCCGACTGCTCCAACCGCTCGGCCCAGTGCGCGATCTCGTCGTCACCGGCGGCCACGCCCGCCGCCCGCAGGGACCCGCGCAGCCAGTCCGCGCAGGGCTCGATCCTGAAGACGGTGCCGGAGAAGTCGAACATGCAGCCTTTGACCTTCATCGCCTCGCCTGATCGCGTCGTGGGTCCTGCCCGCCGTTCACGTCCGCGGGCAGGGCGGGGTGTGGGGTGTCCTGCACATGGTCGGCGCTCGGCCGGCCGGTCACCAGGTCAGCGCGCCGAGGCCGGGGCCGAAGGCGATCAGCAGCGGGATCGCGGGCACCAGCAGGGCGCAGGCGCTCATCCGCATCCTGCGGGCCAGCGGCAGCCGGGGCGCCGGGTCCAGCAGCCGGTGCACCCGGCCGGGCAGCGCGGCCAGCGGTGCGGGAGCCGGGCCGAAGACACCGCGCTCCTCGTTCAGCTCCACCAGCGCCAGCGCGGTGGTGAGCCGGCCGAAGCGGCGCGACGCCGTGTCGTCGGCGGCGAGTTCGACCAGGTGGTGCACCTGGTCGCGGAAAGCGGTGAAGACGGGCACCTGGGGGAAGCCGCCCGCGAGCGCCCCCGCGCAGTGCAGCAGCACATCGTGCCTGGCCCGCATGTGCCCCTGCTCATGGGCGAGTACCGCGTCCAGCTGGCGGCCCTTGAGCCGGCCGAGCGCCGCCGTGGTGATCACCAGCCGCGGTTCCGCGCCCGACAGCCACCAGGCGTCGGACCTCGGGTCCTCCAGCACCACCAGGCGCTCGCCCGCCGGTACCTCCTCGCCCGGCAGACGCGGCGACCGCACCCGCAGTTCGGCCCGGCGCTGCCGGCGCCTGCCGCGTGCGCGGCGCACCTCGCGGGTGAGCATCGCCGCCGTCCACACCCCGCCCAGCGCGAGCATGACGGCCAGCGCGCCCGCACCGCGGCCGTACTCCGACAGGCCGTAGGCGTCGACGACGCCATGCGGTGCGAAGGCGAACACGTGGCCGCGCACCGCCGCCCACGCCGCCGAGGCGGTGAGGGCCAGCGCCGAGAGGCAGCACAGCAGCACGGCGGCGACCACGCACTGCCAGACCCACAGGGCCAGCACCGGTTCGCGTTCCGGCCAGTCGGCACGGGACAGCAGTCGCGGCGCCATCGCCGCCGTCAGTGCGCCCAGGATCAGCAGCACGAACGGGACCGTCATGACGATCACCCTAGGAGTGCACGGTGAACGGCGGGGTCGGCCGGCATCCGATGTGACGCATCACTCACGCGGCCCCGTGGAGCCCGCCGCGCCGCCGGGCCCGGCGGCACGGCGGCCCGTCGGATGCCTGCCCGTCGCGGCGCCGTCCGGCACGCCCCGCCGCGCCCGCGGGGGCGGCGGGGCCTGCCCGGCAGCAGGCCGGCCGCTGCGGGGCGCACGGGACCGGCCGCCGAGCCGTCACAGGGTCAGCAGCATCGCGAACATGGCCAGCGCCATCGCCACCCGGCACGCCGCCGCGACCTCGGGGGCGTGCCGCAGGCGTATCGCGCCGCCGGGAGGCAGGGGCGCGGTCAGGGCCGCGGGGGGCGGAAGGGCCGGTATCGCCAACCGGGTGCCCGTGTGCAGCACATAGCCGGCGAAGTACACCAGCAGCAGCCCGGTCAGCAGCGGGGCGCCCGCGCCCGCGTGGGCCGCGTGGCCCGTGTGCGCCGAGCCCGCGCTCGCCATCGCCGCCGACATGTAGACCATCGCCCCGGCGCACAGCAGGTGGTGCATCCGATGGGACATCGGGCGGCCGGACGGGCGCAGGGCGTGCAACGCGACCGTGCCGAAGACGACCACGAGCGCCGCGGTGCCCCACCGCGGCGGCTCGAAGACCGACAGCGGGACGGCCATCACGGCCATGCCCGTCCCCAGCAGTGCCTCGCTCCGCGCCTCGCGGCGCAGTATGCACCAGACCGCCGCGGCGGCGCTGAGCACCACAAGCAGCCAGGCCACCAGCGGCGGTCCGTGCATCGCCCCTCCCCCCTCGGGTCCGCGGGCCGCCCGGGTGCGCGTAGGCGGTCCGCGGAGAGCCTGCCCGGTCGCGGCGGCGCACACCCGAGCGCATTGAAGTGGATGGGGGAGCGTTTTCCACGGTCGCGCGCCGCCCCTCCTCGCCGGCAACCCGTGCGAGCCCCGGCACCGCGGCGCCCAGGCTCCGACGGCAGGACCCTGCCCGTCCCCCGGCCGCTGAGCGGTGGCTTCCGGCCCCGGACCCTGGGCCCCGAGCGGTGGCACCGCGGCCCCCAGGCTCCGACGGCAGGACCCTGGGCCCCCGGCCGCTGAGCGGTGGCTCCCGGCCCCGGACCCTGGGCCCCGAGCGGTGGCTTCCCGCCCCGGACCCTGGGCCCCCGGGCGGGGCCGCGCCGGGCCCGGCTAGCCTGTCCGGCATGGACACCGCCGCCGGCCCGGGCTTCCGGCCCGCCACCGCAGAAGACGTCCCCGCGCTGGTCGCGCTGATCGAGTCCGCCTACCGCGGCGACGCCAGCCGCGCGGGCTGGACGACCGAGGCGGACATCCTGGAGGGGCAGCGCACCGACCCCGAGGGCGTACTCGCCGTCATAGCGAAGGCCGACAGCAGGCTGGTCATCGTCGAGAGCGGCGGCGAGCTCGTGGCCTGCTGCCAGCTGGAGCACCGCGGCGACCATGCGTACTTCGGCATGTTCGCGGTGCGCCCGACCCTCCAGGGCGGCGGGCTCGGCAAGCTGATCATGGCGGAGGCGGAACGCTTCGCCCGCGACGAGTGGGGCGTCGCCGAGATGCACATGACCGTGATCTCGGTCCGCGCGGACCTGATCGCCTGGTACGAGCGGCGCGGCTACACCAGGACCGGCAAGACCAGCGCCTTTCCCTACGGCGACGAGCGTTTCGGGAAGCCGACCCGCGACGACCTGGAATTCGAGCTGCTGACCAAGAAGCTCGCCTGACGACCGGCGCCCCCGACGCCGCGGGCCCCGCCGTCAGACGGCGGGCTCGGCCGGCAGGTCGGTCGCGGCGCCGTCCAGCCGCAGGGCCCTGGCCAGCGCCCAGTCCTGCGCGGTGTTCACGGTCCAGGCCATGACCGCGATCCCGGCGGCCTGGCAGCGGCGTACGACGTCCAGGTTCAGCCGGGTGAGATCCAGGCTGACCAGCCGCGCCCCGACCGCCTGAGCGCGGCTCACGATCTCCGGGCCGAGGTCGCTCGCGACCAGCACGGTACGGACGTCGGGCAGCAGCGCGTGGATCTCGGCGAGCGCCTCGTCGTGGAAGGACAGCACACTGACCCGCTCGGTCTCGCCGCGCTCGCGGAGCGTGTCGGCCAGCGCGCGGGCCGCCGCGGCGTCCTTGATCTCGGCCTGGATCGGGCGGCTCACCGCGTCGAGCACCTCTTCGAAGACCGGCACCCGCTCGCCGAGCCCGGCGTCCAGGGTGCGGATCTCGGCCAGCGTGAGGTCGCGGATCTGCCCGCTGCCGTCCGTGGTGCGGTCCACGTCGGGGTCGTGCATCACCACCAGCGCGCCGTCCTTGCTCAGGTGCAGGTCCAGTTCGATCTGGTCGAGCCCGGCCTGCTCGGCGCGGCGGAAGGACCGCAGGGTGTTCTCCGGCTCGACGCCCATGACGCCGCGGTGACCGACGGTGAGGAAGCTCATAGCGGCACCATAAGCCGCCAGGGCAACGGCGGGCCGAACGCGCCGTGACGAGTCGGCGCCGGGCGGCCGTCCCCGGATTCCCATGCCGCAATCCGGGACATCCCACGGAGGAAACGCCGCAGCAGGGCTATTCGGCCGGACGATCCGCTTCGACTGCGCTTGAAGCGGGAACAACCTCGTGGATACGGTGGTGGCACGGTAATTTTTTCTGTGGAGGAGCGGTCATGGGTGAAGTTCTTTCGTCGGAGGCGGCTCGCATCGGTCGGATATCCGGCGAATCTGTCGTCGCTCAGCCCGTGTGGGCGGCGCTGAAGCAGGCGGTCGAGGCCATCAGGCCCTGGCAGTCGAAGGACGGCTCGATCGACTTCGACGCGGAGGGCGCGCCCTCCCGCGAGGACGCCGAGCGCACCCTGGGACGGGTCGTGGACGCGGTCGGGCAGCTGACGGACCTGCTGCCGCACGACGCCGAATACCACCGCGCCCTGGCGGCCGACCTGAGCCGCTGGGCCGACGGCGGCTTCGGAGTGCCCGACTTCCTTGACTCGCTGCTGGCCTTCCAGCCCTCCGCCGACCGCCGCGACGGCCGCCGGCACGTGGTCGTGTTCCCGATGTACACGCAGAACGGCAACCCCGACCGCAATCTCGAAGCCGTCGCCCTTCGGGTGATGTGGCCGGACTGGCTCGCGGAGCTGGAGCGCACCCGGTACGACAACCCGCAGTTCGTACCGATCACCTTCGAGGACTTCACTCCCGGTTACGACACCAACTCGGCGGTGCTCTTCCCCGAGACCGTCGCCGTGCGCAAGCCCCCGGAGCGCTGGAGCTGGGGCGCGATCTTCTGCGACCGCGAGGCGGCCCGCTTCCGCGCGGTGACCGCCGCCGCCGTGGACACCCTGGGCCTGGAGCTGCCGCCGGAGGCCGCGCGGCTGGTCGCCGACCAGGAGCTGGCGCAGCAGACCTACGTGCTCTGGGACATGATCCACGACCGCACCCACAGCCACGGCGACCTGCCGTTCGACCCGTTCATGATCAAGCAGCGGGCCCCGTTCTGGATGTACGGCCTGGAAGAGCTGCGCTGCGACCTCACCACCTTCCGTGAGGCCGTCAAGCTCCAGGCCGAGGGCCACCCGATGGGGCTCGGCGTGCAGTACGCGATCCTCTTCGACCGGCTCTTCCGCTTCCCGGTCACCGGCGAGCGGGTGCGCAACTACGACGGACTCGGCGGTCAGCTGCTTTTCGCCTACCTGCACAAGCACGACGCCGTACGCTGGACGGACAACACCCTGCACATCGACTGGGAGCGCGCACCGCAGGTCACCAACCAGCTCTGTGCCGAAATCGAGACGCTGTACCGGGACGGCATCGACCGCCCCAAGCTCGTGCACTGGTTCGCCGCCTACGATCTGGTCGCGAGTTACCTCTCGCCGCATCCCGGGTCGGTCTGGGCCAAGGGGCCTGACGCCCTGGACCTGGAGCTTCCCCCGCGCAAGCTGGTGGACGACGTGCTGGCGGACGAGTTTCCGCTCAGCATGTTCTACGAAGCCCTTGCCAAGAAGCTCCGCGAGGTGATCGCCTCCACCAAGGGGATCACGGGCGACAGCCCGGTACGGAGCGCCGCGTGACCGGTGCGGCCGAGGAGGCGGACATGACGACGGACACGTATTCCGGTGGTCTTGACGGAGCGGTGATCGCGGTGGCGGGTGCCGGCGGACCGGCAGGCCGTGCCGTACTCCAGCGATTGGCCCGCGCGGGCGGCCATGTCATCGCCGCCGACGCCGATCCGGAACGCCTGGCCGAGGCCGTCGACGCGGCGCGCTACGACGCGGGCGGCGCCGACATCACCGGAGAGATCGTCGACCTGCTCGACCTGGAGGCCAGCCAGGACTGGGCGGCCCGGATCGAGAAGGACCACGGCAGGGTCGACGGCCTGGTCCACCTGGTCGGCGGCTGGCGCGGCTCCGCCTCCTTCCCCGAGACCGAGCTTGCCGACTGGGACGTGCTGCACAAGCTGCTGATCCAGACGGTGCAGCACACCTCGCTCGCCTTCCACGACGGTCTGATGCGCAGCCCCGGCGGGCGCTACGTGCTGATCAGCCAGTCCGGCGCAAGCCGGCCCACCGCGGGGAACGCCGCCTATGCCGCGGCGAAGGCGGCCGCCGAGGCGTGGACGCTCGCACTCGGCGACTCCTTCCGCAAGCTCAGCGGCGACGACCCCACCGCGGCAGCCACTGTCCTGGTGATCAAGGCGCTGGTGCACGATGGGTTGCGGGCCGAGCGCCCGCAATCCAAATTCACCGGTTTCACCGATGTGCGCGATCTCGCCGACGCGATCGCGGACGTCTGGAACCGCCCCGCCGACGATGTGAACGGGACCCGCCAGTGGCTGACGCCCCAACCGTGACAGAACCGACCACCCCGACCGACGCCGTACGGCGGCACGACCCGGGCACGCGCGGCTTCGCCAGCGACAACTACGCGGGGGTCCACCCCGAGGTGCTCACCGCCCTCGCGTTGGCCAACGGCGGCCACCAGGTCGCCTACGGCGGCGACGCGTACACCGAGCACCTCCAGGAGCTGTTCAAGCGGCACTTCGGCCCCACCGCCGAGGTCTTCCCGGTCTTCAACGGCACCGGGGCCAACGTGACCGCCCTCCAGGCGGTGACCGAGCGCTGGGGCGCGGTGATCTGCGCGGACTCCGCGCACATCCACGTGGACGAGTGCGGCGCGCCCGAGCGGGTCGGCGGGCTGAAGCTGCTCACGGTGCCGACCCCCGACGGCAAGCTCACCCCTGAGCTGATCGACCGGCAGGCGTACGGCTTCGACGACGAGCACCGGGCGCAGCCGCAGGTCGTCTCGATCACCCAGACCACGGAGCTGGGCACCTGTTACACGCCCGAGGAGATCAAGGCGGTCTGCGACCACGCCCATCAGCTGGGCATGGCCGTGCACCTGGACGGCGCGCGGCTGGCCAACGCAGCGGCGAGCCTGGGGGTGCCGCCTGCCCGCTTCACCACCGAGGCGGGGGTCGACATCCTGTCCTTCGGCGGTACGAAGAACGGCCTGCTGTTCGGCGAGTGCGTGGTCGTGCTCAGCCCGCAGCGGGTGCGCGCGCTGCCGTACCTGCGCAAGCTGTCGATGCAGCTGGCGTCCAAGATGCGTTTCGTGTCCGTGCAGTTCGAGGCGCTGCTCGCCGGCGACCTGTGGCTGCGCAGCGCCGAGCACGCCAACGCGATGGCCCGCAGGCTGGAGGCGGCGGTACGCGGCATCGACGGGGTGCGGGTGTTGCGGCCGGTGCAGTCCAACGCGGTCTTCGCGGTGCTGCCGCGCGAGGTCAGCGAGCGGCTGCAGAAGCGCTACCGCTTCTACTTCTGGGACGAGTCGACCGGTGAGGTGCGCTGGATGTGCGCCTTCGACACCACGGAGGACGACGTGGACGGCTTCGCCGCGGCCATCGCCGAGGAGATGGCCTCCGGCGCGTGACCCCCGTCGCCTGAATATATATACGGAGTGCGGCAATTCGATTGATCGAAGGTCGGTGGCTCTCTAGGGTCGGTCCATGGAACCGATCCAGGAGGTCCCCGACCTCTCCGCATATCTCGCGGCCGATGACGTCATCGACCACCACGACCCGCTGGTACGGGAGACCGCCGCGCTGCTCGCCGAGGGTCTTCATGAGCCGCATGAATATGCGGAAGTGGCCTACGAATACGTCCGCGACGCGATCCCGCACTCCTTCGACTCCGGCGACCCGCGGGTCAGCTGGCGGGCGTCCGACGTGCTGGAGCAGCGCAACGGCATCTGCTACGCCAAGTCACACGCCCTCACCGCCCTGCTGCGGGCCCGCGGCATACCCGCGGGGCTCTGCTACCAGCGGCTCACTGAGGACGACGGCTCCGACCCCGCTCTGCACGGCCTGATCGCCCTGCGGCTGCCCCGCGTGGACCGCTGGATACGGCTGGACCCCAGGGGCAACCGGCCGGGCGTGGACACCCGCTTCTCGCTGACCGTGGAGCGGCTGGCCTTCCCGGTGCGCCCGGAGCTGGGGGAGTGCGACTACCCGATGGTCCACGCGGCCCCGCAGCCGGCCGTCGTGGCCTGCCTGCGCGCCGCGCCGGACAGTTCGGGGATCGTGCTGCCCACCGAACTGTCCGGCGCAGCGGCCGGCTGAGCCCTGGTTCCCCCGTGACGCGCCCGAGTCGGCCGTCAGTTCGCCACCTCGGGCGCCCGGTCGCGCTCCGCCGCGGCCTCGGGCGTCGGGGCGGTGCCCCCCAGGTGCGAGGGGAGCCACCAGTGGTCGTCGGGACCGGACGGGCGGCCCGGGTACGCGCGCTGCGCGTCCTCCAGCAGCTCCTGGACGCGCATCCGCAGCCGGCGGGTCAGTGCGCCGGCCTTCTCGTTGTCGTGCGGGCGCATCTGCTCGCCGATCCGCATCGAGATCGGGAACTTGGTGCGGCCGAGGCTGCGCGGGTGGCCCTTGGTCCACAACCGCTGGGTACCCCACAGCGCCATCGGCAGCAGCGGCACGCCCGCCTCCATCGCCAGCCGCGCGGCGCCGGACTTGAACGACTTGAGGGTGAAGGACTGCGAGATGGTCGCCTCGGGGAAGACCCCGATGATCTCGCCCCTGCGCAGCGCCTCCAAGGCGTGCGCGTAGGCGTGCATGCCCTCCGAACGGTCCACCGGGATGTGCTTCATCGCCCGCATCAGGGGCCCCGACACCTTGTGCCGGAAGACCGACTCCTTGGCCATGAAGCGCACCAGGCGCCTGGCGGGCAGCGTCGTCAGGCCGCAGAAGACGAAGTCCAGGTAGCCGATGTGGTTGCTCACCAGCAGGGCGCCGCCCTCACGCGGTACGTTCTCCGTGCCCCGGATGTCGAACCGCAGGCCCTGCACCTTGAACATGGTGCGGGCGAAACCGATCACCGGTGGGTAGACGAGTTCGGCCATGTCAGGGCACCTGCTCTCTCCGGGGCGGCGCTCCCGGCGGAAGTTACGCGCCCGTAGGTTGTCCGGCCGCTGAGCGATGGTGCCTTGGCAGCGGGTCCGCTGTCACCCCGGGCGACCCCGCCACGGGGAGATTCTTCTCACGTCACTGCGCAGTCACCCCGGCGCCGATTCCGCTTCGGCGTCAGGTCGTCCGCCCGACCGAGCGTACGCCTCGGGGCGGAGCGGGTGCCGCAGCCGAGGCGGGCGGTGGAGGTCGGGACGGCGGACGCGGCCGGCGGGGTCCGGCGCCCGGGGGAATCGCCGCGGCCCTGTCGACGCTGAAGTGCGGGAATAGCATGCGCTGCGAGCGCGGCGTGGCGGGCGTGGCGCCCTGGGCGCCCGCCACCGGCGCGAAGACAGGAGGATCCGGGTGCGTGCCACGGACGGTGATGAGCGGCTGACGGCGGCGGACCTCGGCGCGCCGCTGGGTGAGCGGGCCACGCTCGTGCAGTTCTCCAGCGCCTTCTGCGCGCCGTGCCGGGCCACCCGGCGGGTGCTGGCGGAGGTCTCGGCGATGGTCGAGGGGGTGCGCCATGTGGAGATCGACGCGGAGGCGCAGCTCGACCTCGTCCGCAGGCTGCACATCCTCAAGACGCCCACCGTGCTGGTGCTCGACGCGGCCGGCGCCGTGGTCCGCAGAGCCTCGGGACAGCCGCGGCGCGCCGACGTGATCGCCGCGCTGGGCGCAGCGGTCTGACGGTTTCGCCGCGCGGCGTCGCGGCGCACCGCCGTCGGCGTAGGGCAGGTCACACGCGGCGAACCTTGCGAAGCGCCGCCACCCTCTGTCTACTGGCAAGTAATATATCTGCCGGGGTACTCGCCGCGACGCGTGCTGCGTCCGGCGGGGAGCCGCAGCCACGGGCGCCTATGCTGCCAATTCCGGGGCACTTGCCAGGGCGCTGCCGGGGCAGTTGACGAAGACGTGCAGGACGAAGCAGTAGGAGAGCAGGCGTGAGCTTGAGGATCGTAGTCGCTGTGAAGTACGTGCCCGACGCCACCGGCGACCGTCACTTCGCCGATGACCTGACCACCGATCGCGACGCGGTCGACGGCCTGCTGTCGGAGCTGGACGAATACGCCGTCGAGCAGGCGCTGCAGATCGCCGAGGCGGCCGACGACGCGGAGATCACCGTGCTGACGGTGGGGCCGGAGGACGCCAAGGACGCGCTGCGCAAGGCGCTGTCCATGGGTGCCCACAAGGCGATCCACGTCGAGGACGACGCGCTGCACGGCACCGACGTGATCGGTACCTCGCTGGTGCTCGCCAAGGCCATCGAGCACGCCGGCTACGACCTGGTCGTCACCGGCATGGCCTCCACCGACGGCACGGCGGGCGTGGTGCCCGCGCTGATCGCGGAGCGCCTCGGCATCCCGCAGGTCACGCTGCTGTCCGAGGTCGCGGTGGCCGAAGGCAAGGTGACCGGGCGCAGGGACGGCGACGCGGCCAGCGAGCAGCTGGAGGCGTCGCTGCCCGCACTGGTGTCCGTCACCGACCAGTCGGGCGAGGCCCGCTACCCGTCCTTCAAGGGCATCATGGCCGCGAAGAAGAAGCCGGTGGAGGCCCTCGACCTGTCCGACCTGGGCATCGACGAGGCCGAGGTCGGCCTCGTCGGCTCCTGGACCGCCGTACAGGAAGCCACCCAGCGCCCGCCGCGCACCGCGGGCACGATCGTCAAGGACGAGGGCGAAGGCGGCAAGCAGCTCGCGGCCTACCTCGCGGAGCAGAAGTTCATCTGATGGACGGCCCCGCCCGGCGCCGCGCGCCCGGGCAGGGCAGCAGCGACCGCAGGCCCGCCCCCGCCCCTCACTTTCCGCAGGAGAACGATTCCCATGGCTGAAGTCCTCGTCCTTGTCGACCACGTGGACGGCGCCGTCCGCAAGCCGACCCTCGAACTGCTGACCCTGGCCCGCAGGATCGGCGACCCGGTCGCCGTCCACCTCGGCCCCGGCGCCGAGACCGCCGCCCCCGTGCTCGCCGAGCACGGCGCGGTCAAGGTGCTCACCGCGGACGCGCCCGAGTTCACCGACTACCTGGTGGTGCCCAAGGTGGACGCGCTGCAGGCCGCGGCCGCCGCCGTGTCGCCCGTCGCCGTCCTGGTGGCCTCCTCCGCCGAGGGCAAGGAGGTCGCGGCCCGCCTCGCGCTGCGCCTCGGCTCCGGCATCATCACCGACGCCACCGACGTGGTGGCGGGTGACGACGGGCCGGTCGCCACCCAGTCGGCCTTCGCGGCCGCCTTCACCACCAGGTCGCGGGTCAGCCGCGGTGTGCCGGTGATCACCGTCAAGCCGAACTCGGCGCCCGTCGAGGCCGCCCCGGCGGCCGGCGCGGTCGAACCGCTGGCGGTCACCTTCGGGGAGCTGGCCACCGGCACCAAGGTCGTCTCCCGCACCCCGCGCAAGTCCACCGGCCGCCCCGAGCTGACCGAGGCCGCGATCGTGGTCTCCGGCGGGCGGGGCGTCAACGGGGCGGAGAACTTCTCGGTCATCGAGGAGCTCGCCGACTCCCTCGGCGCGGCCGTCGGCGCCTCCCGGGCCGCGGTGGACGCCGGCTGGTACCCGCACAGCAACCAGGTCGGCCAGACCGGCAAGTCGGTCTCGCCGCAGCTCTACATCGCCAACGGCATCTCCGGCGCGATCCAGCACCGGGCCGGCATGCAGACCTCCAAGACCATCGTGGCGGTCAACAAGGACGCCGAGGCCCCGATCTTCGACCTGGTCGACTACGGCGTGGTCGGCGACCTCTTCCAGGTCGTCCCGCAGCTCACCGAGGAGATCAAGACCCGCAAGGGCTGACCTGCCCGCAGCAGGCCTTCACCCCGGCCCCCGTACGCCCGGCGTACGGGGGCCGCGGCATGCGTCCTGCGGGTGTTGACCCGGCAGGACGGCCCCGACTAGCTTCCCTTCAACGGTTTGTTGAATTCGGGAGGGTGGCCCATGGTGCAACCGGCCGGTACGACACTTGCGGACGCGTACGTCGCCGAGATCGGCGCCTCGCTGGCCGCCACGGACGCCGAACTCGCCCGCCGCTACCCGGGCGACCCCGGCACCCGGCAGCCGGTCCACACCGTCTACGTGCCGGCCGACGCCTTCACCGCAGGGACCGTACGGGACTGGGGCGACAGGGCGCTGGCCGCGCTCGACGCGCACGCGCCGGACGCCGGCGCGCTGGCCGGGGTACTCGGCCTGCCCGCCGGGCTCGCGGCGGAGGTGCACGACCGGGTGCGCGACAAGCTGCGCCGCGAACCGGTGGAGGACCTGCGCATCGACTTCGAGGACGGCTACGGCACCCGGCCCGACCCCGAGGAGGACGCTGCGGCGGTCGCCGCCGCGCGTACGGTGAACGCGACGACCGCCGACGGCAGCGCCCCGCCGTGGATCGGCATCCGCATGAAGTGCATGGAGGCGGCCGTGCGGGACCGCGGCATCCGCACCCTCGACCTCTTCCTCACCACGCTGCTCGACGGCGGGGGGCTGCCCGCGGGGCTCGTGCTGACCCTGCCCAAAGTGAGCTTCCCCGCCCAGGTGCGGGCCATGGCCGCGCTGTGCGGGCAGTTCGAACGGGCCGCGGGACTGGCCGCGGGCCGGATCGGGTTCGAGATCCAGATCGAGACCACCCAGTCCGTGCTCGGGCCGGACGGCACCGCCACGGTGCCGCGGCTCATCGAGGCCGCCGAGGGCCGCGCCACCGCGCTGCACTACGGCACCTTCGACTACAGCGCCGCCTGCGGGGTCAGCGCCGCCGACCAGGCGCCCGACCACCCCGCGGCCGACCACGCCAAGGCCGTGATGCAGGTCGCCGCGGCCGGCACCGGCGTGCGGCTGTCCGACGGCTCCACCAACGTGCTGCCGGTCGGCCCCACCGAGTCCGTGCACGCCGCCTGGCGGCTGCACCACGGGCTCGTACGGCGCTCGCTGGCCCGCGCGTACTACCAGGGCTGGGACATGCATCCGGCGCAGCTGCCGACCCGCTACGCGGCCGTCTACGCCTTCTACCGGGAGGGCCTGGACGCCGCTTCGGGACGGCTGGCCGGCTACCTGGCGAAGACCGAGGGCGCGGTGCTGGACGAACCGGCGACCGCCCGCGCGCTCAGCGGCTACCTGCTGCGCGGCCTGGACTGCGGCGCCGTGGACCCGGCCGAGGTCACCGGCCGCACCGGGCTGACCCGTGAAGGGCTCGACGCGCTTGCGGGCCGGTAGCCGCGCGGCCGGAGGTCCGCTCGGGCCGTCCGGATCAGTCGGCCGGCGGGATCTCGCCCGAGCCGCGCGCGATCAGCCGGGCCGGCAGCTCCACCCGGCTGGTCTCCTGCGACGTGGCGCCGTCCAGCCGGCGGAAGAGGAGCTGCGCGGCGCTGCGGCCGAGGCCCGGCGCGTCTTGGGCCACCACGGTGACCGGCGGGTCGAGCAGGTCGGCGAGTTCGAAGTCGTCGAAGCCGACCAGCGCGACCGGCCGCGGGCGGCCGGACAGGACCCGCACCGCGGTGACGGTGACGCGGTTGTTGCCCGCGAGGAGCGCGGTGACCGGCTCCGGCCCGGTGAGCATGGTGGCCAGCGCCGCCCTGACCCGCTCGGGTGTCGTGGGACCCATCGCGTACCAGTCGGGGCGCACCGGCAGACCTGCGTCGGCCATCGCCTCGCGGTAGCCGCGCAGCCGCTCGGCCGCGGTGTGGATGCCTGGCTGGTCGCCGATGAAGCCGATCCTGCGGTGGCCGTGCGCGATCAGGTGGGCGACGCCGGTGCGGGTGCCGCCCGCGTTGTCGGTGAGGACGACGTCCGCGTCGATCCGGCCGGCCGGCCGGTCCACGAACACCGTGGCGACACCGGCGTCGATCTCCGGGGTGAGGTAGCGGTGGTCGTCACTGGCGGGCACCACGACGAGGCCGTCGACCCGGCGGGCGCAGAAGGCCAGCACCAGCTCCTGCTCGCGGCGCGGGTTCTCGATGCTCGAGCCGGTGAACAGCAGCGCGCCGTGCGCGCGGGCCACGTCCTCCACCGCACGGCTGAGCGCACCGTAGAAGGGGTCGGCGAGGTCCTCGAGCACCAGCCCGACGCTCGCGGTCCTGCGGGTGCGCAGGAGCCGGGCGCTGTCGTTGCGGCGGAAGCCGAGTGCGTCGATGGCCGACTGAACTCGGGCCACCGTGTCGGGCGTGACGCCCGGTTCCTCGTTCACCACGCGGGAGACGGTCTTGAGTCCGACGCCCGCCCGGGCGGCGACATCCTTCATCGTGGGCCGGGGGACACGTCCAGGAGTTTGGGTCACGGTCGTAGTATTCCCTGCGGCAAGAGATGGACAACGTTGTCACGATCAGGCGAGACTACCTCTGGGACCGCCGTCGCGGAACCCGGGCGACACAACGACGAAGGAGACCCTCGAACGATGCACCCCCACGGCGCGACCGGTCCACTCGTGGCCGCACTGGACATCGGCGGTACGAAGATCGCCGGGGCGCTCATCGACACCGAGGGCCGGCCCGTCGCGCGGTCCCTGCGGCCGACGCCCGCGGCCCGGGACGGCGAGACGGTGATGGGTGCCGTCGCCGAGGTCGTCGCCGAGCTGCGCGCCGCACCGCAGTGGCAGGCGGCCGTCGCGGTGGGTATCGGAAGCGCGGGTCCCGTGGACGCCCTGCACGGCACCGTCAGCCCGGTCAACGTTCCCGGCTGGCGCGACTTCCCGCTGGTCACGCGGGTCGGCGAGGCGGCCGGCGGGCTGCCCGTGGTCCTCACCGGCGACGGTGTCGCGATGACGGCGGCAGAACACTGGCAGGGTGCCGCCCGCGGCTACGACAACGCGCTGTGCATGGTCGTCTCCACCGGGGTCGGCGGCGGGCTCGTGCTCGGCGGCGCCCTGCTCCCCGGGCCGACCGGCAACGCCGGGCACATCGGCCACATCAGCGTCGACCTCGACGGCGACCTGTGCCCCTGCGGCTCCCGCGGTTGCGTCGAGCGCATCGCGAGCGGCCCCAACATCGCCCGCCGCGCCCTGGAGTCCGGCTGGCTGCCGCCGGCAGGCACCGAGCCGACCGCGGCCGCGGTGGCCGAGTCCGCCAGGGCCGGCGACCCGCTCGCGGCGGCCTCCTTCGACCGCGCCGCCCAGGCGCTCGCGGCCGGTATCGCCGCCACCGCCACCCTGGTCGAGATCAACGTCGCGGTCATCGGCGGCGGCGTCGCGGGCGCGGGCCCCGTCCTCTTCGACCCGCTGCGCGAGCACCTGACCCGCTACGCCACGCTCTCCTTCGCCGCGGGTGTGGACGTGGTCCCGGCCAAGCTCGGCACCGACGCCGGCCTGGTGGGCGCCGCCGCTGCTGCGGCCCAGGGCCTCGGCCTCGCCGGCTTCGTGGCCGGCTGACCTTCGCCCGCAGGGGCGCTCCGGCGCCGGGCGCGCGATCCGTCCGGTGCGCTCGTGCGTCCCGCTCGCGGAATCGGCCTGCGCCGACTCACGGCCGCGCCGAGGGCTTTACGGGCCCAGGGGCTCGGCCTCGACGGTTTCGTGGGCCGGTTTCGTGGGCCGGTCGACGTGGCGGGGCCGCCGGAGGCTGCGGGGTGGCCGATCCGTCGTGCGCGTGGCGCCCGGGGGGCCTTGGGCGGGCGGTGCACTCGTGTGGTCCCGCTCGCCGGGAGCGGCCGGGACAGCCCTTAACGCCGCGCGGCCGCGACTGCCGCTGCGGCTCCGGACAGGGTGGCCGTCCTGCGGGCCCGGCGGCCCAGCAGGAGGACGGCGGCCGCGCCGGCCAGGCAGGCGGCGGCGCTGAGCAGGAAGGCGTGGTTGGCGCCCGAGGCCAGTGCGGCGGCGGGGGAGTGGCCGTGGGCGGCCGTCACGACCGAGACGGTCAGGGCGACACCGAGGGCGGAACCCACGTAGCGGGCGGTGTTGTTGGCTCCGGAACCCATCGCGCTGCGCTCGGCGGGGACGCTGGAGACGGCCAGCCGGGCCAGTGCCGCGTTGAGGACGCCGCTGCCGACGCCCGCCACGGCCAGGCCGGGGAAGAGCCGGCCGTAGGAGCCGCCGACGTGCATCCCGTACAGGGCGCCCTGGCCGACGGCGGAGACCATCAGGCCCAGTGCGGCCTGCGTGTCGGCACCGATGTGCGGTGCGAGGCGGCGGGCCAGCAGCGCGGACACCGCCGAGATGCCGGACCAGACCACGAAGAGCAGGCTGGTCGACACCGCGCTGGTGCCGAGCACGCCCTGCACCATGGTGGGCAGGTAGCTGAACAGCCCGACCACGGCCAGGCCCGTGGTCAGCGCCCCGACACCGGCGGCGAGGAAGGTGGGGTTGCGCCACAGCGCCGGGTCGAGCATGGGTTCCGCCACCCGGCGTTCCACCGCGGCGAAGACCGCGAGCAGGGCGACGGCGGCGACCAGCAGGATCAGCACGGCGGGCCGCAGCCAGCCGCTGCGGCTCTCGCCGAAGCCGGCCACCAGGGCGGCTGTTCCGGCGCTGAGGGTGACGGCACCCGCGATGTCGAGGCGGCGGGGGTGCGCGGCACGCGACTCGGGGACCGCGGCCGTCAGCAGTGCCACCGGCACGGCGAGCAGGGCCAGGCCCCAGTAGAGCGAACGCCAGCCCCAGGCCTGGGTCAGTACCGCCGCGTAGACCGGCCCGATCGCGATGCCGCCGCCGACGGTCGCGCCCCAGACGCCGAGGGCGCGTATCCGGTGCTGCCCCGCGGGGTGGGTGTCGGCGATCAGGCCGAGGCCCGCGGCCAGTACGGCGGCGCTGGCGACGCCCTGGAGGATGCGTCCTGCCAGGAAGAGCGAGGTGTCGGGGGCGGCGGCCGACAGCACGGTGGCCAGCAGCAGCAGGACGGCGCCCGCCCCGAACGTGCGCCGCCGTCCGCGGGCGTCGGCGACGCTGCCCATGGTGAGCAGCAGCGCGGCGAGGCCCACGGGAGTACCGGTGAGCATCCAGGTCTGGGCGACCGCGCCGGAGTGCAGGCCGTGGGAGGTGGCGGCAAGTGTGGTGGCGGGGGCCGTGAAGGCCATCAGCGTCAGCAGGGTGCCGAGGCCCACGGTCAACAGGGTCATCGCGGCGCCCGGTGCGGCCGCCGGCGGTCCGGCCTTCCCTTCCCGGTGGTCGGGCGGGGCGGCGTCCTTGGCCGTGCTGCTCTGTGCGGCCTGCGCGTTCATCAGGTCTCCTCCGCGGGGGCGGTCGGGACGGGAGTGCCGGAATCGATTGAGTCTGGTCAATGAACTCACTGCGGACCTGAGCCTACCATCAAGGTCTGTTCACCGAACCTGGCGGTAGGCTGAGGCATATGGCACTCGGTACCGACTACGCGCAGCAGGACTGCTCGCTCGCCCGCGCCCTGGAGGTGGTCGGCGAGCGCTGGAGCCTGCTGATCGTGCGGGACGCCTTCTACGGCGTGCGCAGGTTCAACGACTTCCTGGTCCACCTGGACATCCCGCGGGCCGTGCTCACCGCACGGCTGACCGCGCTCACCGAGGCGGGAGTGCTGCGCAAGGAGGCCTACCAGCAGTCGCCGCCGCGCTACGACTACGTCCTCACCGACGCCGGACTCGACCTGTGGCCGCCGCTGCACGGACTGATGCGCTGGGGCTCGCTGCACGTCTCGGGGGACGAGCCGTCCAGGACCTTCCACCACGCCGAATGCGGTACCCGGCTGGACATGACCGGCGGCTGCCCGCAGTGCGGTGTGCCGCACGTGCCCCCCGCCGACATCGAGATGCGCTCCAGGACCGCCCCCGCCCGTACCGACCCGGTCGCCGCCGCACTCGCCGCCCCCTCCCGGCTGCTCCGGCCGGTACGCGGCGCCGCCGGGGCCGACGCGTTTGCCGGGGGCGATGATCCGGGCAATTCGTAGGGGTCTACGGAGAAGGGGGCACCGTGATCATCTGGGTGAACGGGGCGTTCGGCGCGGGCAAGTCGACCGCCGCCCGCGAGATGCTCGACCTCATACCGGAAAGCACCCTGTACGACCCCGACGCGCTCGGGAGCTGCCTGCGGCAACTGCTGCCGGAGAAGCGGCTCCAGGAGGTCACCGACTACCAGGAACTGCCCATCTGGCGGCGGCTCGTGATCGAGACCGGCGCCGCCCTGCTCGCCGAGGTGGGCGGGGTCCTCGTCGTCCCGATGACGCTGCTGCGGCAGGAGTACCGCGATGAGATCTTCGGCGGGCTGGCCTCCCGCGGGATCGAGATCCGCCATCTGCTGCTCGACCTCGGAGAAACGATCCTGCGAGGCAGGATCGCCGCGTGGACCGAATACTCCGACCACTCCCCGGTGGCCGACCCGGCACGCCACTGGGCGCTGGACCGCATCCCCGACTACCTCGACGCGCTGCCCTGGCTGGAACGCGACGCCCATGTGCTGCCCGCCGCCGGGCTGACACCGCGGGAGACGGCGCTGCGGCTGGCCGAGGCGGTCAGCCGGGGCGCGGGGTCCTGCGGCATCGTGCAGACCCCTGAGCCGCGGGCCGAGACGGTGGCGGCGGGGGTGCTGCTGTTCGACGACGCCGACAGGGTCCTGCTGGTCGACCCCACCTACAAACCCGGCTGGGAATTCCCCGGCGGAGTCGTCGAGCGCGGCGAGTCACCGGCGCGGGCCGGGCACCGCGAGGTCGCCGAGGAACTCGGCATCGAGCTGACCGGCGGGCTCGAACTCCTGGTGGTCGACTGGGAACCGCCGCAGCCCCCGGGCCACGGCGGGCTGCGACTGCTCTTCGACGGCGGCCGGGTGCCGAACGCCGTCATCGACCGGCTGCTGCTGCCCCCAGCCGAACTGCGCGACTGGCGCTTCGTCACCGAGGACGAGGCCGCAGACCTGCTGCCGCCGGTGCGGCTCGACCGGCTGCGCTGGGCGCTGCGAGCCCGCGAACAGGGCCGCCCCCTCAACCTGGAAGCCGGCCACCCCGCCGAATGACCCGCCCCGGTCCCGCCACCGCCGAGTGCGGGGCGGGACCACCACGAACAGGCCCCGGGCGCTCGGCTCTCAGCCCGCGGACCCCGGCGCCTTCGATGCCGCGTAGCGCTGCAGGAAGACCGCCTCCGCCAGCGCCAGCCGCTCCAACTCCTGGGGCGACACGCTCTCGTTGACCGCGTGGATCTGCGCCTCCGGCTCACTGAGCCCGATCAGCAGGATCTCCGCCTGCGGATAGAGCGTCGCCAGCGTGTTGCACAGCGGGATGGAGCCGCCCTGGCCGGCCACCGCGAGCTCCTGCCCGTACGCCTCCCGCATCGCCTCGGCCATCGCGGCATAGGCCGGGCTCGCGGTGTCCGCGTGGAAAGGCTGGCCGCTGCCGCGCTGGGTGACCTCGACCCGGGCACCCCAAGGCGCCGCCGCCCGCAGATGCGCGGTCAGGGCCTGGGAGGCCTGTTCCGCCGTCACGCCGGGCGGCACCCGTACGCTGACCAGCGCGCCCGCGGTCGCCTGCACCGAGGGAGTCGCACCGACGACCGGCGGGGCGTCGATTCCCAGCACGGTCACCGAGGGGCGGGCCCAGATGCGGTCGGCGACGCTGCCGGTGCCGACCAGTTCCACGCCGTCGAGCACCTTGGCGTCCTTGCGGAAGTCCTCGTCCTGGTAGTCGAGCCCGGCCCACGATCCGGAACCGTCGAGACCGTCGATGGTGGTCGCGCCCGAGGCGTCCCGCAGTGAGTCGAGCATCCGGATCAGCGCCGCGAGCGCGTCGGGCGCCGCGCCGCCGAACTGCCCGGAGTGCAGATTGCCCTCGAGCGTGGCGACCCGCACCTCGGTCAGCACCATGCCGCGCAGCGTCGAGGTCACCGTCGGCAGCCCGACCCGGAAATTCCCCGCGTCGCCGATCACGATCGCGTCGGCCGTGAGCAGTTCCGGATGCGCCTCGGCATACCGCTCGAGACCGCCTGTGCCCTGCTCCTCGGAACCCTCGACGATCACCTTGACGTTCACCGGCGCACCGCCGTGCTCGCGCAGCGCCCGCAGCGCCGTCAGGTGCATCAGAAGGCCGCCCTTGCAGTCCGCGGCGCCGCGGCCGTACCAGCGGCCGTCGCGCTCGGTCAGCTCGAACGGCGGTGACAGCCACGCCGACTCGTCCAGCGGCGGCTGCACGTCGTAATGCGCGTAGAGCAGCACTGTCGGCGCGCCCGCGGGGCCGGGCAGCAGGCCGTAGACCGACTGGGTACCGTCCGGCGTGTCGAGCAGCGCGACGTCCTGGAAGCCCTCGTCGCGCAGCGCCGCGGCCACCCAGGCCGCAGCCTTCTCGCTCTCGCTGCGCGGGAACTGCCGCTCGTCGGCCACCGATGTGTACGACACCAGCTCGGCCAGCTCGGTACGGGCACGGGGCATGAGTGAGGCGACGGTCTCGGACAGCGGAACGGACGGCATGGGCTGCTCCTCGCAGGAATCGGGGGACTGCTGTGGTGGTTGGTGCACACATCGGGTCGCTGCCGATGGTGCCACAGCGAGCCGACCCCGACGGGCGCAATAGGATGCGCTGAGCAGGGGCGACGACAGCCGGACGGGCCGAGCGGGAGCGGAAACAGACGTGAGCGGTGAGCAGGCGGCGCAGGACAGCGGTGCGGCGGGCGGCGAGACGCCGGTGGTCTGGGACGTCGTGGTGATCGGCGCGGGACCCGCGGGAGCGTCGGCCGCCCACGCGGCGGCTGTCACCGGCCGCCGGGTCCTGCTGCTGGAGAAGGCAGAACTCCCCAGGTACAAGACCTGCGGCGGCGGCATCATCGGCCCTTCACGGGACGCTCTGCCGCCCGGATTCGAACTGCCGTTGCGCGACCGGGTGCATGCGGTCACCTTCAGCCTGAACGGCCGGCTGTCCAGGACCAAGCGCTCCCGGCAGATGCTCTTCGGGTTGATCAACCGCCCCGAATTCGACGCGGCCCTCGTCGACGCGGCCCGTGAGGCCGGCGCCGAGGTACGCACCGGTGTGACGGTCTCCCGGGTCGAGCAGCACGGCCCCGGTGTGCCCGACCGGCGCACGGTGGCGGTGATAGTGAACTCAGGCGGGGGAGCCACCGGCAAGCGTGACGAGGAGATCGTCTACGCCCGGTCCGTGGTCGGCGCCGACGGCAGCGCCAGCCGGATAGGAGCCCACGTCGGGGTCAAGCTCGACCAGGTCGACCTCGGCCTGGAGGCGGAGATCCCCGTGCCCGAGGCGGTGGCCGAGGACTGGACCGGCCGGGTGCTCATCGACTGGGGCCCGCTGCCCGGCAGTTACGGCTGGGTCTTCCCCAAGGGCGACTCCCTCACCGTGGGCGTCATCTCCGCCCGCGGCGACGGCGGCGCCACCAAGCGCTACCTGGACGACTTCATCGCCCGCCTCGGCCTTGCCGGCTTCGAACCCAGCGTGTCCAGCGGGCACCTCACCCGCTGCCGCGCTGACGACTCGCCGCTGTCCCGAGGCCGGGTGCTGGTCTGCGGTGACGCGGCGGGACTCCTTGAACCCTGGACCCGCGAGGGCATCTCCTACGCGCTGCGCTCCGGCCGGCTCGCGGGGGAGTGGGCGGTGCGGATCGCCGAGTCGCACGACGCGGTGGACGCGCGCCGGCAGGCGCTCAACTACGCCTTCGCGGTCAAGGCGGGACTCGGCGTGGAGATGGGTGTCGGCCGCCGGATGCTCACCCTCTTCGAGCGCCGCCCCGGGCTGCTGCACGCGGTGCTGACCACCTTCCCGCCGGCCTGGCGGGCCTTCGCGGGCATCACCCGCGGCAAGCGCTCGCTCGCCGAACTCGTCCGCACCCACCCGATGGCCCGCCGGGCGCTGGACAGTGTGAACCGGGCCTGACGGCGGGCCGCGGCGGCGGCCGGGGGCGACGGGCACGGCCCGGTGTCCCCAGCCGTCACTCACCGCCGTCCTTGTGGGCGCCCCCGACCCCGCCGGCCTGCCGTATCCGGAAGACCGGGTGCTTGGGCGCTATGGCGCGCAGCTCCTCCTCGCTGGAATCCGGGCCGACACCGTCGAAGAAGACCCCGACCTCGGCCTTCCAGCGCTTGAGGTAGCCGCGCAATATCGGCGACTTGTCGTCGCCGGTGACCTCCGTCGCGGTGAACTCCTCGACCTTCTTCCCGAGGAGCAGGCGCCCGCCGCCGGCAGCCCGCATGTTGTGCGTCCACTGGACGTGGCCGCGCGGCGCCACCAGATAGCGCTCGCCGTCCAGCGAGAGCACGTTGACCGGCGTGGTCCGCCACTCGCCGCTCTTGCGGCCGCGGACGGCCAGCACCCGCGAACCCCAGACGCTGAAGCCGCGCCGGGTCAGGTAGGCGACGGCCCGGTTCATGACGTTGACGGTGAACCAGCCGGGCTTCCGCACATGCTGCATCTGCTGGGCGGGCTGAGCCTGCTGGACGGGCTGCACGGTCTGACCTGCCTGGATCTGCTGGGACATGACGACCTTTCCTGATTTGTGAGCGGTGCTCTCGCTTGAGAACAGTGTGACCGAACCCGGCATCCAAAAGCAAGAGCACCGCTCTCGAATTTTTCGGCGGCTCTCGTTCTTGGTCGTCGCTCTTGGAAATGGCACAATGGACGCCATGAGTGCCATCAGAGGAGCCAGGGAGCGGGCCAGGGCGGAGATCACCGCGGCCATCAAAGAGGAAGCGGGGCGGCAGCTGGCCGCCGAGGGGCCCGCCGGTCTGTCGCTGCGCGCGGTCGCCCGCGAGCTGGGCATGGCGTCCTCCGCCCTCTACCGCTACTTCCCCAGCCGGGACGACCTCCTCACCGCCCTCATCATCGACGCCTACGACGCCGTCGGCGCCGCCGCCGAACAGGCGCTGGCCGCGGCGGGCGAGGCCGCGGACCCGGTCGAGCGCTGGGTCGCGGTGTGCGGCGCGGTCCGCGACTGGGCGGTCGGCCGCCCCTACGAGTACGGCCTGATCTACGGCTCGCCGGTGCCGGGCTACTCGGCGCCCGACGCCACCGTGGGACCGGCCTCGCGCGTCCCCCTCGCCCTGGTCTCGGTGGTCCGCGACGCCCACACCGCCGGGCTGCTGGGCGAGCCCGCCGGCCGGCCGCTGGCAGGCCCCGTCCGCGCCGACGCGGGACGGCTCGCCGCCGAGCTGGCCCCCGAACTGCCGATCCGGGTGATCGCCGCGCTGGTCGCCGCATGGGCCCAGGTCTTCGGCATCGTCAGCTTCGAGGTCTTCGGCCAGTTCAACCGGGTCGTGGAGGCCCGTAGCGAGTTCTTCGAGCAGGCAGCCGTCTCGCTGGCCGCGCAGGTGGGGCTGCGCACGGACGGGGCGGGCAGGGGCAGAACGGGCACGGACGGATCGGGCAAGGACGGTTCGATACCCGTCGGCGCGGCGGCGGGCACACCGGGGGACAGCGGTTCCGGCGGCACGTCCGGTGGCGACGTACTCCCGGCGAAGTAGCCGCGGTGCCACCGTGCAGCGGACGCAGGTCCCGATGGCCGCGGTCTAGCGTGGAGGCATGACGTTCGAGGTGCAGCCGGGTCCGCGGCGGGGCGGGCGCTTCCCCGCCGGCCGGGGTCGCGGCCGCAGCCTCGCCCTGTGGGTGCCGGCGCTGGTGCTCGCCTTCGTCCAGGTGGTCGGCTCCAGTGTGGCCGGGCGGCACCAGACCGGGCGGGTCGACCTGGACTGGCTCGCTTACGCGCTGCTGCTCGCGGGCCCCGCGCTGCTCCTTCTGCGCCGCCGCAGGCCGGTCGAGGTGGCCGCGGGCACCGCGGCGGTGACGCTGCTCTACACCGTCCTCGGATATCCCTACGGCCCTGTCTTCGCCAGCCTGGTTGTGGCTTTCTTCAGCGCGGTGGCAGCCGGGCACCGCAGGGCCGTGCTCATCGTGGCCGGCTCCGTCTTCGCCGGCCACGCGCTGGTCGGGCAGTGGCTCTATCGCTGGCTGCCGCCGTCCGGCGACGGCCGCACGTCATGGACGGAGCTGTCGGGAGCCGCGGCCTGGCTGCTCGCGGTGCTGGCCGGCGCGGAGCTGTTCCGGGTGCGGCGCGAGCAGATCGCCAGGGAGCGGCGGGAACGGGCCGAGGCGGAGCGGCGCCGGGTGGACGAGGAGCGGATGCGGATCGCCAGGGAGCTGCACGATGTGCTGGCGCACAGCATCTCGTTGATCAATGTGCAGGCCGGAGTCGCCCTCGAGCTGATCGACGAACGGCCCGAGCAGGCACGCATCGCGCTGACCACGATCAAGGCGGCGAGCAAGGAGGCACTGGGGGAGGTGCGGCAGGTGCTGAGCACGCTGCGGGCGCCGGGTGAGGCACCCCGTGCCCCGGCCCCGGGCCTCGATCGGCTGCCCGAACTGCTGGATCAGGCCGGGGCCGCGGGGTTGCGTGCCACGGTGACCGTCGAGGGCCGGCGGGTGCCGCTGCCCCCGGGGACCGACCTCGCGGCCTTCCGTATCGTCCAGGAAGCGCTGACCAACGTCGTGCGGCACTCGGGTTCGCCCACCGCGCGGGTGCGCCTGGGCCTCCTGCCCGGCTGCGTCGAGGTGCAGGTCGACGACGACGGGCCAGCGGCGGCCGGCGGTGAGAGCGGCGGCGGAAACGGCCTGGTCGGCATGCGCGAGCGTGCTGCCGCGCTTGGCGGCACCGTCGCCGCCGGGCCGCGCCCCGACGGCGGCTTCCGCGTCCTGGCCCGGCTACCGCTCGGCGCCCCCGAGTCATCGGCTCCGCCGACCCGTAACCAACCCCCGCCCGCCATGGGCCGCCCCCCGGCCCCCTCCGCGGAACGGGCCTCCGCCCCGGAACGGCAGCCCTCCGCCGATACGCACGGCTCGCCGGACGCCCGGCCCGAAGTAAGCCCAGCCCCCTCCGAGCCGCCCGGCGACTCCGTCGAGTTGCCCGACGCCGACGCCGACCCAGGCCCCGACCCAGCCCCCTACCCCGACTCAGGCCCCGACGCCGACGCCGGCCCAGGCCCCGACCCAGCCCCCTACCCTGGCACAGGCCCCGACGCCGCCCCAGGCCCCGGTCACCGTCCCGGCCCAGGCCCGGGCGGCCCGTCCGACTCCGCCTCGGGCCCGCCGCCCGCGCGGCCGGACGGGAACACCGGCGTGACCGAAGCGGCCCCCTCCGATCCGCGGGCCGTATCGCCCGACCGCCCGGACGGTCCACCCGCCCCGGCCCCCGCCCCCGCCGGCCCGGCCACGAGCGCCGTGGGCCCCGGCGCACCGGACGGGATGCCCCCGGCGGGGCGGGGAGCCGACACCACGCTGCGGGCGCCCGGGATGTCCGCGGTCGGGGAGGGCCGATGATCCGTGTGGTGCTGGCCGACGATCAGGCCCTGGTCCGGGCGGGGTTCAGGGCGCTGCTCGACGCGCAGAGCGACATCGAGGTCGTCGGGGAGGCGTCCGACGGGCAGCAGGCGCTGCGTACGGTCCGGGATACGCGCCCTGACGCGGTGCTGATGGACATCCGCATGCCGGTGATGGACGGGCTCGACGCCACCCGCCGCATCACCGGGGACGCCGGGCTCGAAGAGGTGAAGGTGGTCGTCCTGACCACCTTCGAGCTGGACGAATACGTCTTCGAGGCGATCCGTGCGGGGGCCTCCGGCTTCCTGGTCAAGGACACGGAGCCGGCCGAGCTGCTGCGGGCGGTCCGCGCGGTCGTGGGCGGCGACGCGCTGCTCTCGCCCGGCGTCACCCGCCGGCTCATCGCGGAATTCGCCGCCCGGTCCAAGGAGCCCGCCGCGCTGAGCGCCCTCGACCGGCTCACCGACCGCGAGCGCGAGGTGATGGCACTGGTCGGCATCGGCCTGTCCAACGAGGAGATCGCCCGCCGCCTGGTGGTCAGCCCCCTCACCGCGAAGACGCACGTCAGCCGCGCCATGGTGAAGCTCGGCGCCCGCGACCGGGCCCAGCTGGTGGTCCTCGCCTACGAGTCGGGCCTCGTACGCCCCGGCTGGCTGGGCTGATCCCCTTCTGCGGTCCTGACCGAAGGCCCCGGCCCTGCACGGTGAACGTGCGAGGCCGGGGCCGTGGGGAAGGGGTGCCCGCGGGCACGGGGTGGCTCAGTCCCGCGCCGCGCCCGTGTCGGAGCCGGCGACCGGCGCCCCCGAAGGTGTGGAGACCGACCCCGCGGCGGACGCGGAGACCGGCGCCGCGGCGGCCGCGGACTCCGGCACCGAACCGCCCGCCGCGGCGGCCCGCCGCGCCTCGTCGTCGGCGGACGACGCGACGAGGATGCCGTACGAGGGCCGCCGGGTGCGCAGCCCGGACATGGTGATCAGCAGGCCCACGACGCCGATGCCGGTGACCGCCCACAGGGCCGGCCGGTAGCTGTCGAGCACCGCCTGCTTGCCGCCGCCGTGTCCGCCTGTGTTGGCGGTGACCACGGCGGTGACGACGGCCAGGAAGATCGCTCCGCCGACCTGGAAGGAGGTGTTGAGCAGGCCGGAGACCATGCCCTGCTCCTCGTTCTTGACCCCGTTGGTGGCCTGGATGTTCAGCGAGGGGAAGGCCAGGGCGAAGGCCGCGCCGAGCAGCAGCATGGAGGGGAGGATGACGGCGGCGTAGCTCGGGTGGAGGTCGATCCGCAGGAAGAGCGCGTAGCCGGCGACCAGGGAGGCGAAGCCGGCCGCGATCACCCGCAGGGTGCCGAAGCGGTCGACGATCGGCCCCATCCGGGTGGACAGGATGGCCACCAGCGAGCCGGCGGGCAGGAAGGCGAGCGCGGTCTGCATGGCGCTGTAGCCGAGCACGTTCTGGAGGTACTGCGTCACCAGGAACTGGAAGCCGATGTACGAGCCGAAGAAGGTGGCACCGCCGAGGTTGGCGCGGACCTGGTTGGACGAGCGGAGTACGGCCAGCCGGATCAGCGGGTGGGCGGAGCGGTGCTCGATCGCCACGAACGCCGCGAGCAGTGCCGCGACACCGGCGAAGGAGCCGAGAGTACGGGCCGAGCCCCATCCGACGCTCGACGCCGAGACCACGGTGAACACCAGCAGCAGCATCGAAGCGGTGCCGGTGATCGCGCCTGGGAGGTCGTAGCCGCGGCCCTTCGTGCTCTCCCTGGGGGTCCTGGGGATCAGCTTCAGTCCGGCGATCAGCGCGATCAGCGCGACGGGCGCAGGCAGCAGCATCGTCCAGCGCCAGCCCGCCTCGGTCAGGAAGCCGGACAGGACCAGGCCCATGGAGAACCCGGTGGCGCCGCAGCTGGAGTAGATGGTGAGCGCCCGGTTGCGTACCGGGCCCTCGGCGAAGGTGGTGGTGATGATCGACAGGCCGGCCGGCGCGGTGAAGGCGGCGCTCAGGCCCTTGATGAAGCGGGTGGCGATCAGCAGCGAGCCCGAGTCCACGAGGCCGCCGAGCAGTGAGGCGACGGCGAAGACGCCGAGCGCCACGAGGAAGACGCGGCGCCTGCCGAGCAGGTCGGCCGCCCTGCCGCCGAGCAGCAGCAGGCCGCCGTAGCCGAGGATGTAGCCGCTGACGACCCACTGGAGCGAGTTGGTGGACAGGTGGAGGTCGGACCCGATCGAGGGCAGCGCCACGCCGACCATCGAGACGTCGAGTGCGTCGAGGAAGAGCGCGCCGCAGAGCACGAAGAGCGTGCCCCACTGGAGGGCGCTCCAACGCGCTTCTGTGCGGGGGACGGTGGTGGACGGAGAGGTCATGGTCGGTAGATTACATGCATGCGCATCAGATGCAAGTGCATTTAATGTCCGTGCATCGGGGTCCGTTTCCTGCTACCCTGCGGACATGACCGTGGACAAGGGTGAGCGTGCGCTTGAGCGCGAGTGGCGGGAGATCCTCGCCATCCACGCGCGCACCGCGTGTGAACTCGACCGTGAGTTGCACCAGTACGGGCTCTGCGCGAGCGACTTCGAGGTTCTCGACGTCCTCGCGGGCGACCCGGAGGACGGCGGCTGCACCTTCCGCGTGCAGGAACTGGCCGACCGGGTGCACCTCAGCCAGAGCGCCCTGTCCCGACTGGTCGCCAGGCTGGAGAAGGACGGCCTCGTCGACCGCGGCATCTGCAGCGAGGACCGGCGGGGCGTCTACGTGGCGATCACCGAGGACGGCCGCAGGCGTTACGAGGAAGCCCGCCCCGGCCACCGTGCCGTACTGGAGCGGATGCTCGCCGGTCCCGCCGAGGTGTGACCTCCCGCGGCGCGGCCAAGTGACGGGCAGGCGTCAGATGTGCGGTGCCGCGCTGCCCGAGGCGGCGGCACGCCGCCGTGTGAAGCGGGCCGCGTAACCCAGCAGGACGGCGTTGACGACGGCCGAGACCAGTGCCGCGACCACCGCGAGCGTCCAGCCGGACCAGCCGAAGGCCGTCTCCTGGAGATCGAGCCCGCCGGCCGACGCCGCGAGCGACCACAGCAGCGGTGTCCACGGCAGTGTCACCACCAGCAGCAGGAAAGCGGTGGGCGAGGCGTGCCGGTGCGAGACCAGCGCGGTGTCCAGGAGCAGCAGTGCGGTGGCGACGCCGACCACGGCCAGATAGATCCTGGACAGCCGCTCCCGGTGTACGAGGCGGGTGGCGGCGGTCAGCCGCGCCGGTACGCGCATCGCTTCTCCTCGCTCAGGGCCTTCGGGGCCCGCCGAGGGCCGGAGCGGGGACGTCCTCCCCGTGCCCGGACTCAGCATTCCCGCGACGGTGGCGGGCATCAAGCCCTGCGGCCGGTGTTGCGCACTCCGTAAGCGATTACGGCCGCGAGCGCGGCCAGTGCCGACACCGTGGTCAGCGCGACCGGCAGCCCGACAGCGTCGGTCAGGAAGCCGATCGAGGGGGGCCCGAGCAGCATTCCCGCGTAGCCGAGCGTCGATGCGGCGGCCACTCCGCTGGGGCCGGTCAGCGCGCCTGCCCTGGCGATCGTGGTCGGGAAGAGGTTGGCCAGGCCGACGCCGGTGAGCGCGAAGCCCATGATCACCAGCGGCATCACGGGGGCGAGCGCGCCGAGCAGCATGCCGCAGGCCGCGGTGAGCCCGCCGAAAACCAGCACCCGGGTCTGGCCGAGCCTCTCCAGCAGCGCGGTACCCGACAGCCGGCCGAGCGTCATTGCCGCGGCCACCGCCGCGTACCCGGCCGCCGCGATCCCGGGGCCGCCGTGCAGGTCCTGCTGGATGTGCAGCGGGCCCCATTCGGCGAGCGCGCCCTCGCCGTACGCGGAACAGGCCGCGATCAGGCCGAAGAAGGCGACCAGCAGGCCGGTACGGGGTGCGCGGTCGGGCGCGGGGGCGGCCGCGGGCCCGCGAACCGGGGATGCCGCCTCGCCGGCTACGACGCCCTCCGGCGGTACCTCGATCGGGTGGGCCAGCAGGACGCGTCCCGCGAGGGCCACGGTGACCAGACCGACCGGGGTGAGCAGCATCAGGTGGGTGGCGGGGGACAGATGGGGTGCGAGCAGGCCGCCGATTCCGGCGCCGAGCAGGCCGCCGAGGCTGTAGGCGGCATGGAAGCCGGACATCACCGGGCGGCGCAGCGCCGCGACGAGTTCGACGGCGACGCTGTTCATGGCGACGTTCAGACCGCCGTACGATACGCCGAACACCAGCAGGACCAGGCCGAGCGCGAGTGCCGAGTGGGTTCTGGGGGGCAGGGCGATGCTCAGCGACAGCACGGCGCCGGTGGCCAGGGTGACGCGGTCGCTGCCGAAGCGGCGGCAGAGCCGCCCGGTGATCACCATGGTCGCCACGGCGCCCGCGGACACGCCGAGCAGGGCCAGGCCCAGCTGGCCGGCGGAGGCGCCCACCTGGGCCTTGATGGCGGGGATGCGCACCACCCAGCCGGCGAAGAGGAAGCCGTCGACGGCGAAGAAGACGGTGAGGGCGATGCGCAGGCGGCGCAGGACGGGGTCGGAGGCGGGAGTGTGGTGGGATCGGCCCAGGGCCGTCCCTATTTTGTTTAGCGTCGGCACAAAGTCAGAATAGGGGGGTGACACAGATTCGGACAAGGCTTGAGCGGGGTCGCGGTGCACTCGGTCCCGCGCTCTCCCTCGTGCACACCGGCCGCGCGGCGACCCGCGCACTGCTCACCGCTGAACTGGGGGTTACCCGGGCGACCGCGGGCGCGGTCGCCGCGGAACTGGAAGCACTGGGGCTGATCCGGGTGGACACCCGGCCCAGCGGCCCCTCAGGTGCGCAGGGCCGTCCCTCGCACCGGCTCGACGTGGCGCCCGAGGGGCCTGTCGTACTCGCCGCGCAGGTGCACGCGGACGGTTTCCGTGCCGCGCTCGTCGGTCTCGGCGGGGAGATCGTGGCCACCGCGCCCGGCTCCATGACCGTTCCGGCCGACCCCGCGCATGTGCTGGGAGCGGTCGTCGAGGCCGGCGCCGGGCTGCTGCGCGGATCCGGACGGGTGTGCGTGGGCGCGGGGCTGGCGGTGCCGTCCGCGGTCGCGGAGCCCGAGGGCACCGCCCTCAACCCGCTGCACCTGGCCTGGCCCGCGGGCGCCCCGGTGCGCGAGGTCTTCGCGGGCCAGGTCGCCCGGGTGGGCATCCTCGGCCCCGGCGGCGACCCGGTCGCGTCCTTCGTCGGCAACGACGTCAACGTGGCGGCGCTCGCCGAGCACCGGCACGGCGCCGGGCGCGGCGCACAGCACCTGCTGGTCGTCGCCTCCGGCCACCGCGGCGTCGGCGGCGCGCTGGTGCTCGACGGGCGGCTGCACGCCGGAAGTTCGGGGCTCGCCCTCGAGGTCGGTCACCTCACCGTGCAGCCCGACGGGCGCCCCTGCCACTGCGGGAGCCGCGGCTGCCTCGACGTCGAGGCGGACCCGCTGGCCTTCCTCGAAGCGGCGGGCAGGGTCCCGGGCCCCGAGGTGTCGCTGCTCGAACAGTGCCGTGACCTGCTCCGCACGGAGTACGCCGACCCGGCCGTCAGGGCGGCCGCGCACATCCTGATCGACCGGCTCGGCCGCGGCCTGGCCGGAATGGTCAACGTACTCAACCCGGACCGCATCCTGCTCGGCGGCCTGCACCGCCACCTGCTGGACGCCGACCCCGAGGCGCTGCGCGCGGTGGTGGCGGACCACAGCCTGTGGGGCCGCAGCGGCAGCGTGCCGGTGCTCGCCTGCGCCCTCGACCACAACAGCCTGGTCGGTGCGGCCGAACTCGCCTGGCAGCCGGTGCTCGACGACCCGCTGGCCGCGCTGGGCGGCTGACGGCGCCGCGCTCGACGGCGACGGCGACGGCGACGCGACCGCGTCCCGGGGCCCGGTGGCTCCGGGCGCCAGGCCCTCGGGCGGTACCCGGCGGCCCTGCGGGGGCGCCGCCTACTCCCCGCGGAGCAGCGCCGCTGCCGCCGGCCGCACGACGATTTCGGCGGCGGGAGAAGCCAGGCTCGGTGGTGTCGGGAGAACCCGGCACGACCGAGGAGATGACGGACGATGAATACCCTGGCTTGGCACGACGGCGGGCCCGGCCCGTGGATCCTGTTCTTCCCGCTGGTATGGGCGTTCGCGGTGGCCGCGGTGGTCACCGTGCTGCGCCGCACGGTGTGGCGCGGCCGCGGCGTGCCGTGGCAGCAGCTCAGGCCGGCTGGCCCGGCGGCAGGCGAGCACAGCCCGATGGCGGTGCTCGGGCGGCGGTTCGCCTCCGGCGAGATCGACGAGGAGGAGTACTGGCGGCGGATGTCGGTGCTCGAGGAGCACTTCGCCCGCGACCCGCGCGGCCCCCGCGGCGGCAAGGGCGGCGTGCTGTGAACGCCGAGGCCTCGGCATCGCCGCTGCCGCCCGTGCCGTGCCGGACGCGCGGCGCGCGGTGGGGCCGGAGGACGAAGCCCCCGCGGAACCGGGGATGAGCGCCGGTTACGACGACGACCCGGCCGGCGGGGCCACCCGCGGGCCGGGTCGCCCGCCCCGATCCACGGGGGCGGGCGCCCGCAGCCGATGAGCGGCCGGTGCCCCGGGCAGTGCGGGAAGGGCGGTTGGCCATCGGGTCCCCCTGCTTCTAGCCTGCTCGGATGAGCGAAGACGGCCCCTCGATACGCGTGGGGGACAGCGGACCGCGAACGGTCCACCTGCTCTTCTCCGAGCCGGCAAGGCCGTTCGGGGACGACCCCACCATCGACTTCATAGTGCAGGCTCGCGGCCAGTGGGTGGGCATCGAGACCCTGGTGCGGACCTGGCACGGCGACGGCCTCGACACCTTCCTCACCTCGTTGGCAGAGGACTTCCGCGGATGGGAAGGAGCACGTGCCTGGCGCTCGCTGGAAGACGACCTGACCCTCTCGGCGGAACACCGTCCAGGCGGCTACGTCCATCTCGTATGGGGCATCCACGGTCGACCGCCGTCCGAGGTCTGGCACTTCGAGACCACCACCGTGCACGCGGCCGGCGAGGACATGCGAAATCTCGCCTCCGAATTCCACACGTTCCTCAGGGGCGCGACCGGATAGCCAGGTGCCGATCGTGGAGGGCGTTCTGAACGCTGCTCGGCCGCGCGCCCCCGGAGCGCGTTGCGTGCGGGGGTCCTGTGCGCGCCGGGCCGCTGTGGGGGGCCTTTCCGCAGGCGGGTGATCGGAGCGCCGCCTCCCGGTGGGGAGGCGGCGCGCGGACCACTGTCTGCCGTCGGCATGCCGGCGGGGGCGGCGGTCAGGCCGCAGCGGCGACAGAGATCGTCTCCGGTGCCGGCTCCGGGTCGGGGAGCGCCCGCTCGAAGGGCACGGTCGACCGCATGGGCACGAGCGTCGGCACGGTGAGCGGGGTGCGAAGGACGAACCACACCACCTTGCCGCTGTCCCCGGGCAGCAGGTCGGTGCCCCAGCTGTCGCTCAGGGCCTCGACCATCGTGAGCCCCCGCCCGGTGGTGGCCATCGGCTCCACCGGGCGCAGTTGCGGCAGTCGCGGGTCGTGGTCGGTGACGGCCACGGTGAGGCGGTCGTCGGCGAGGGTGAGTCGCACGCCGCACTTCTTGTCGGGCTGGGCGTGCCGGTGCACGTTCGCCAGCAGCTCGCTGGTGGCGCTCGACGCGGGCTCGATCAGCGGATCGAGGCGCCAGTAGCGCAGCTGTGCGGACACGATGCGGCGGATCTGCTGGATCCGGTACGGGTGCGCGTCAAGTTCCAGCGTGCACTCGTGTTCGGTCCGGTGGGTCTGGTCGGTCTGGTCGGCTTGCATGATCACGGCTGCGACTCCCTCCGCGGCTGGGCCGGGCCCGCACATGCGGGCGTCCGGCCGTTCGCCGCTCCGATGGGAACACCTGAGCGAAAATGCGTAGAGTGACTGATGCAGCACTCCGTGATGCGATATCAGCGTCACCCGATGTGGGGAATTCCGCAACTCGTCCCGCAGGGCCGCTCCGACCAGGCCTTTCGGTGCCCTGCCCGGCCCTTTCCGCGATCCCGGTGCGGCCGATCGCACCGCCGACCGGCGGGGTCCTTACCCCGGGGCGACATCGTCGGGGCCCGTGCGTGCCAGGGCCGCCAGCGTGGTCAGCGCCCGGCGCAGCACGGGCGGCGGGGGAGAGGCGAGGCCCAGGCGTACGGCGGCCGGGGTGCGGTGCGGACCCACCACGAAGGACGCGGCCGGGGTGACCGCGATGCCGTGCCGGGCGGCGGCGGCCACGAAGGTGTCGGCGCGCCAGGGGGCGGGCAGTTCCCACCAGCAGAAGTACGATCCCGGGCCCGACCGCGTCGACATGCCGGCCAGGGCCTCCTCGGCGATACGCCCGCGGTCGCGCGCGTCGGCCCGTTTGGCCGTGGCGATCGCCGCGGCGGTGCCGTCGGTCAGCCAACCGGTCACCGCCGCAAGGGCGTAGCCCGCGCTCGTCCAGGCGCCGGAGCGCAGCGCGGCCGTCACCGGCGCGACGAGGTCCTGCGGGGTGACGGCGAAGCCCGCCGTGAGGCCGGGGGCGAGCCGCTTGGACACGCTGTCGACCAGGATGACCCGCTCGGGTGCGTGGGCCGCGAGCGGTGGCGGCGCGTCCTGGCGCAGGAAGGACCAGATCGCGTCCTCGACCGCGACGAGCCCGGTCTCCCGCAAGGCCGCGGCCAGTTCGGCCCGGCGCGGGCCCGGCATGGTGAAGCCCAGCGGGTTGTGCAGCGTCGGCTGCACGTAGATCCCGCGCAGGGGTGCCACCCGGTGCGCGGCGAGCAGCGCGCCGGGCAGCAGGCCGTCGCCGTCGCACTCCAGCGGCACCAGGGTGATGCCCAGCCGTGCGGCGACCGCCTTGACCACCGGATACGTCAACTCCTCGACGCCGAGCCGGCCGCCGGGACGCACCAGTGCGGCGAGTGCGGCCGCGACGGCCTGCCTGCCGTTGCCGGCGAAGAGCACGCTGTCCGGCTCCGGTGTCCAGCCGGGAACGCTGAGCAGGTCCGCGACGGCGGCGCGGGCCGCGGGTGTGCCCGCGGCGCCGGACGGCCGCAGCGCGGCGGCCAGCACGTCCGTCCTGGCCAGCCGGGCGAGCCCGGCGCCCAGCATCTCCGACTGCCCTTCCGTGACGGGGTAGTTCAGCTCCAGGTCCACCCGTGCCGCCGCGGGCTCCGCCAGTGCCGGGTCCGCCGCGGGCGCGGCGGCGCGCACGAAGGTGCCGCGGCCCACCTCGCCGGTGACCAGGCCGCGGCGGGCGAGTTCCGCGTAGACCCGGCCCGCGGTCGACTCGGCGATCCCGTGCCGCCGTGCGAAGGCCCGCTGCGTCGGGAGCCGGTCACCGGGCCGCAGCCGTCCCGCGCTGATCTGCGCCGCGACAGCGTCGGCCGCCCGCCGGAAGTCCCTCGCCATGCCCGCGCCTCCCGCTCCGTCCGCCCGTGCCTGTTCCGCGGACACCATATTGCACCGAGATCAAATCCGGCCATTGCCCTCGTGAATGCGCCGTGCCTAGCATCGAGACATCAGGCCGGAGGAGAGGAGAACCGCAGGTGAGCACCGCTTTGATCAACGGCATCAGCATGGCCTACGACGACACAGGACCGCAGGCCGGCGCCGATGCCCTGCTGCTGGTGCACGGGCACCCCTTCGACCGCACCATGTGGCGCCCGCAGCAGCACGCGGCGCCCGGCCACCGGGTGATCACCCCCGATCTGCGCGGCTACGGCGGCAGCCAGGTCGTCCCAGGACTGACCACGCTGGCCACCTTCGCCCGGGATCTGGCGGGACTGCTCGACCACCTGGGAGTGCGGCGGGCCGTGCTGTGCGGGCTGTCGATGGGGGGTCAGATCGTGCTGGAATTCCACCGGCTGTTCCCGGCCAGGGTCGCGGGACTCGTCCTAGCCGACACCTTCGCCCAGGCCGAGACCGAACAGGGCAGGAAGGAGCGCAACGAGCGCGCCGACCGGCTGCTGCGGGAGGGCATGGCCGGGTACGCCCACGAGGTGCTGGACTCGATGGTGTCGCCCGCGACCGTCGCGGAACTGCCGGAGGTGGCAGGCCATGTGCTCGGCATGATGCTCGCCGCGCCGCCCGAGGGCGCCGCCGCCGCACTCCGCGGCCGGGCGGAACGCCCCGACTACACGCCCACGCTGCCGACCGTCGCGGTACCCGCGCTGGTCGTCGTCGGCCGGGACGACGCCTTCACCCCGGTCGCGGACGCCGAATTCCTCCATGACCGCATCCCCGGCGCGCGGCTCGCGGTCATCGAGGGCGCCGGGCACCTGCCGAACCTCGAACGCCCCGACGCGTTCAACGACGCCCTCGCGGGACTCCTCACGACCGTACGGGAGGGTCGCACGGCGCTCGCCGGGAATGTGACGGAATCCTGACGTCGTACGACAGGCCCTGGTCAGATGGCGGTCAGCGTGCTCGAATCGAGTCATGGACGACCGCACGCCGCCGCTGAAGGCACCGGAGAGACCCGGAACCGCCGACCCGGGCCCCTCGGAAGAAGGCCGCGGCACCCCTGTGGGACGGCGGGTCGTGCTGGGGATGCTGGGTCTCGGCGCGGTCGGCGTGGGTGTCGGCGGCGCGGTCCAGGGCAAACTGGACTCCGTGCTGGCCTCGCTCAGCGCCGAGGACCCCACCGGGGTCACCGGACTGCTGCCCGGCGGCGGCGGATTCCGCTTCTACTCGGTGTCCGACTCCATCCCGCACCGCGGCGAGAGCGACTACCGGCTCACCGTCGGCGGCCTGGTCGACAAGCCCGCCGGCTACCGGCTCGCGGACCTGCGCGCCCTTCCGCAGACCCGGCTGGTGCGCGATGTGCAGTGCGTCACCGGATGGCGGGTGCCGAAGACCGCCTTCTCCGGTGTGCGGCTCTCCACCCTGCTGGACGCGGCCGGTGTGCGCTCCGGCGGCGCCGCGGTCCACTTCGAGTGCTTCGACGGCGTCTACACCGAGAGCCTGACCCTCGACCAGGCCCGCCGCGCCGACATCCTGGTGGCGCTCACCATGAACGACAAGCCGGTCACCGCCGCCCACGGCGGGCCGGTCCGGCTCTACGCGGCACCCATGTACTTCTACAAGTCGGCGAAGTGGCTGTCCGGCATCACGGTGACCAAGGATGTGCAGCCCGGTTACTGGGAGCGGTACGGCTACGACGTCGACGGCTGGGTCGGCAAGTCGAACGGGCGCCACGATGACCCCACTTCGTGACACCCGGGTGGTGACCGGGCTGCGCCGCTTCACCCGCGCCGAGACCTGGGTGCACCGCTCGGTGAACTGGCTGATGGGCATCTGCGTCTTCACCGGCGCCTGCCTCTACCTCCCGCCGCTCGCCGAGATCGTCGGCCGCCGCAGGACGGTGGTCACCCTGCACGAGTACTCCGGGATCGCCGTTCCGGTCCCGGTGCTGCTCGGCCTGGTCTCGCGCGCCTTCCGCCGCGACCTCGGCCGGCTCGGCCGCTTCTTCCCGCACGACTGGCGGTGGCTGCGGGTCGCGCTGCGCCGGCGCAGGCGGGAGCCAAGCCTGGCGGGGAAGTTCAACGCCGGCCAGAAGCTCTACGCCGCCTTCGCCACCGGCGCCCTGCTGATCATGGTGGGCACCGGGCTGCTGATGTGGTTCCCGCGGGTCTCACCGCTGGTGTGGCGCACCGGGGCGACCTTCGTGCACGACTGGCTCGCCCTCGGCTTCGCCGCGGTGATCACCGGGCATGTGTGGTTCGCCACCAAGGACGCCGAGGCACGGCGCGGGCTGCGCACCGGATACGTACCGCGCTGGTGGGCACGCGAGGAACACCCGCTGTGGCAGGAGGAGGCACCGCAGGACCCGCCCGCCGAGAAGGTCTGAGGCCGCGGGCGGCGCGGTGCGGCGACGGGTGCGGGACCAACCGGCCTTCGCGGCAGTTCTGTTACGGCCAGGACACCCGGTGGTCGCCGCGGGGCCACCGGAGTTTCGCGGGCCGGGCCTAGCTTCACGGTATGACGACGTCTCAGACGGCCCCGCCGGCGCGGGAGGCCACGGCCGAACCGGTGCCCGCCGGCACCGCCCCGGCACCCCGGCCCGAGGCGTACCGGCCGCGCCGCCGGCCAAGGCTGGTGGGCAGCGGGCCGAGGCGGCTCGGCGTCCGCACGGTGGCGGCCCTGCTGATGCTCGGCGCGCTGTGCACGGTCGCCGTGGTGGGCGCGGTGTCCGTGCAGAACGGCACCGGACGGCTCGGCACCACCGTCGCCCAACGCGCCGCGGTGGCCGCCCAGCTCCGCTTCGCGCTCGCCGACCTCGACGCGCAGCGCGCCGACACGCTCGCCCCCGGCCGCTCCGCCACCGACAAGGACACCATCGTCGGCAACCAGCTCAACGCCCTGATCACGGCCCAGCAGCGCCGCGCCCAGGTCAGCGACCTGCTACGGCAGCTCGGCGAGGACCAGGACCAGGGCACCCAGGTGCGGGCGCTCTTCGACGGGCTCGGCCGTTACGACGACCTCGGCGGCCGCGCGGCCTACGTCGCCGAGCAGGACCACGACCCCGTCGCGGGCCACCCGCCGGCCTTCGCCGTCGCCATGAACGTCCAGGCGGGCGGTGTCATGCACGACGAGCTGCTGCCCGCCGCCGACGCCCTGTCCGCGCACTACCGGCAGCAGGCCGACGAGCAGCGCCACGCCGCCCATGACGCCGCGGTCCGCTGGAGCGTGGCACTCGGTGTGCTGGGCCTCGCCGCGGTGGCGGTGCTGGTGTGGTGGCAGTGGGGGATGGCGCGCGACTACCGCAGGCGCGTCAATCCGGCGCTGCTGGCCGCGACCGCAGCCGCACTGGCCGTCACGCTCGCCGGGGGCGTCGCGCTGACCGCCGCGGCCGACGGGGTGGACGCGGCGAGCGGGCAGGGCCTGCGGCCCTGGACCAGGCTCGCCGAGGCGCGCGCCGTCGCCGCGCAGGCGGCGGCCACCGAGAGCCGCTGGTTCGTGCACGACTCGGCCTTCGGCGAGGCCGACCAGCGGCAGTTCGACGCACTGGTCAAGCAGCTCGACGCCCTGCTGTCGCCCGACGGCTACGCCACCGCGGCGGAGCGCCCCGCCTACGAGGACGTGCTCACCCGCTACCGCCACTTCCGCGCCGACGACGACAAGCTCCGCTCGCTGAAGCGGGCGGGCGACATCGAGCAGGCGGCGGCGGTGCTCACCGAGGTCGGCCGCGGTGACGTGGCCTTCGACTTCTGGGACTTCGCCACCACCCTCGACAGCCTCGCGGGGCGGCAGCTGGACGACTTCGCGACCCACGCCGACGATGCCCACCACGCGCTCGACGGCTGGCCCGCGATACCCGCGGGCGCGCTCGGCCTGGCCGCGGTGCTGGTGCTCCTCGGGGTGCGGCCGCGGCTGGCCGAATACCGCTGAGGTCGCCCGCGGCGGCGGTCCCGGCCCGCGGGGGGCCGGGACCGTACTTGTCGATTCCGGTACGCGGCAGGTAGAAGTGGTGGGGAAGTATCGATTCGCCGGTGGGGGACCGCGAGCAGCTCGCCGCCCCGGCCTTGCCTGGACGAGACGAGAGCGCAGACAGTGACCATCGAACCACCATCCGCGGCCGAGGAGCCGTCGCTGCCCGACGAGGTATGGGAGCAGTTCGCCAACGACTCGCTGCGTGCGATACGTGCCAGCGCCCCCAAGGAGCCGTCGGCCCGGGCCAGGATCGTCGCCCGCAGGCTGCGCGAGGAGGACCAGCGGGCCGCGGAGGCGGAGCCGCGGGGCTGGAGGCGCCGCCGCCGGGAGCGGCCGCACACCCCCTCGCAGGCCGCTGCCGCGTGGCGTCCCGACAACCGTCCGCCCCGGCGGCCGATGTCTCCCTCGATCCGCCGGCTGCGCGCGCTGGCCGGCGTCCTGCTGGTGGTCGCGGTGGTGCTCGTCGTCCTCGCACCCGACCGCACCTGGTCCTGGCTCACCGGCTGACCGGACAGGGACCCCGGACGTCCCGCCGTCTGCCGGCCCCGCTCCGGCAGCCGGGCGTCAGTCCTGCGCCGGCTCGCCCGCCACGATCAGGTCGGACAGGTGCTCGGCGATCTCCGCACGCAGCACCTCGGGGATGCCCGCGTCCGTCACCAGGGTGTCGACGTCCTCCAGCGCGGCGAAGGAACTGAGCCCCACCGTGCCCCACTTGGTGTGGTCCGCGATCACCACCACCCGCCGCGCGGAGCGGACGAAGTGCCGGTTGGTCTCCGCCTCGGCGAGGTTGGGGGTGGACAGGCCCGCCTCGACCGAGATGCCGTGCACGCCGAGGAAGAGCAGGTCGAAGTGCAGTGCCTGGATGGCCCGGTCGGCCACCGGGCCGACCAGCGTCTCCGAGGGAGTACGGACACCGCCGGTGATCACCACGGTGGCCGTGGCCTCCGCGTGGTTGGCACCGGCCCGGCGCTGGCCGGACTGGAAGACGTCCGCGACCCGCACCGAGTTGGTGACGACCGTCAGGTCCGGGACGTCCAGCAGGTGGTGCGCCAGCGCGTAGGCGGTCGTACCGCCGGCCAGGGCGATCGCGCTGCCCGGCGGGACCAGTGCGGCGGCCGCCGTCGCGATGGCCTCCTTGGCACCGAGTTCGAGCCCCGACTTCGCCTCGAAGCCCGGCTCGTGGCTGCTCGCCTCGACGACCGGCACCGCGCCGCCGTGCACCTTCTCGACCACGCCCTGCCTGGCCAGTGCGTCCAGGTCGCGGCGCACCGTCATGTCCGAGACGTTGAGCCTGCGGGTCAGTTCGTTGACCCGCACGCCGCCGCGTCGGCGTACCTCGTCCAGGATCAACGCACGGCGCTGCTCCGCAAGGAGGTTCTGGTTGTCGCTCACCCGTGACCTCGTATCGTCCGTCTCGTCGTGTGCGATGCCGTCTGCCGGCGCGCTGCGGTCATCTTTCCACGCACCGCGCCCTCCGGTGTATGCCGGGCCACAGGTCGGAACACACGGGGTGCCCGAGGCCGCATGTTCAGGGCAGTTCCGGCAGATCCTCCGGGTAGAGCAGCTGGAGTTCGTCGTGCGTCGGCTCGGCGACATGGGCCAGCCTTATCGCGTGCCGCTCCACCATCGCCTCGAAGGTCTGCCGCGCCGCCCTGCCGTTGCCGAAGGCAGGCCCCTTGGGGAGCGCGGAGAAGTACTTGAGCAGCGCCTCACCCGCGTCGTCGCCGAGCCGGTACTCGTGCTCCGTCGCCTGCGACTCCACGATGCTCAGCAGCTCGTGGGCGGTGTAGTCGCCGAAGGTGATGGTCCGCGAGAAGCGTGACGCCACCCCGGGGTTGGAGGCCAGGAAGCGCTCCATCTCCGCCGTGTAGCCGGCCACGATCACCACCACCGCGTCCCGGTGGTCCTCCATGAGCTTCACCAGGGTGTCGATGGCCTCCCTGCCGAAGTCCCGCCCGGCGTCCTCGGGTGCCAGCGCGTAGGCCTCGTCGATGAACAGCACGCCGCCGCGCGCCCGCTCGAAGGCCTCCTGCGTACGGATCGCCGTGGAGCCGATGTGCTCGCCGACCAGGTCGACCCTGGCCACCTCCACCAGGTGGCCGCGCTCCAGCACGTCGAGCGAGGCCAGGATCTCGCCGTAGAGCCGCGCCACGGTGGTCTTGCCGGTGCCGGGGGAGCCGGTGAAGACCAGGTGGCGGCGCGGGGACGGCGCCTTGAGTCCCGCCTGCTGCCGGCGGCGGCCCACCGCGATCATGTCTATCAGGGTGCGCACCTCGCGCTTGACGCTGTCCAGGCCGACCAGGGCGTCCAGCTCGCCCAGCACCTCGGTGCTCTCCCGTGCCGCCGGTACGGCCACGGTCTCCGCGTCCGCGGGGCGCTGCTGAGGCACCCCGCCGAGCAGGCCGTACGACTGCGCGGCGGGCTGCCGCTCGGACGGCCCGGGCGCGGGGACGGGCGCGGGATCGGGTTCCGCGGTGCGGTCGCTGGTGCAGTCCTCGGTCACCGGGCCGGGCTCGGCGAACTCGTAACCGCCGCGCGTGCAGCGCTCGGTGCGGCACCGGGTCAGGGTGGACCTGCAGCCGTCGATGATGTGGAAGCCGTAGCCCTTGCTGCCTGTCACCCGGCACCCGGTGAAGGTGCCGCGGCCCTCGGCCGACACGTAGATGCCGGACTCGGTCGCGTTGGTGACCGTGCAGCGGTCCAGGGCCGGGTCCGCGCCCTTGGTGACGATCACGCCGGTGGCGGTGTCGTCGATGGTGACCTGCGCGAAGGTGCCGCCGCTGCCGTGGTCGCGGAACCAGGCACCGGTCGCGGCCTCCTTGATCCGGCAGTCGTCCAGCTGGACGTTGGCGCCGTCGCTCACCGACACCGCGGTGTTGCGGATCTGTGTGAAGTCGCTGTCGACGACGTCCGCGCGCGAGCCGCGGTCCAGCACGAACAGCGCGTCCGGCACATCGTGCACCCGGCAGGCGTCCAGTATGGCCACGGCGCCGTCGCTGACCCACACCGCCGGGTAGTCGCCCGTGCTGTCGTGGATCTCGCACTGGTTGGCGTCCGCCCGCGTCCCCGGGTCCCACACCGAAAGGCCGTTGCGGCCGAAGCGGCGGACCGTGCAGCGGGTCAGGGTCAGCACCGAGCGGGCCCGCAGGTCGACGGCGTTCTCCGGGATGTCGTGGATGTCGCAGTCGGACATCGCCAGCACCGCGTCGGTGTCGAGCGAGACGCCGTCGCCCGTCGTGCGGTGCAGCTGGCAGTCGGTGAGGTGCCCCGACGCCCGCTGCGACAGGTGCAGCCCGGTGCCGTGGATCTCGTAGACCTCGCAGCCCAGCGCCTCGATCGAACTGTGCTCGCCGGTGACGGAAAGACCCGAGCCCGAGGCGTGGTGCACCCGGCAGCGCTCGAGACGGGGGCTGCCCCCGCTGCGCACCGAGATGCCGCTCTGGCCCGCCGCGACCACCTCGCAGTCCTCGAACAGCCCGCCGGCCGCGTCCAGCACGCTGATGCCCAGCCCCGCCGGGTTGTCGACCGTGCAGCGCCGCACCGTGGGGCGCGCGCCGTCACGCACTTCGAGGCCGACCGCGGAGCGGGTGCTGATCCGCAGGCCCGTCAGCTCCGGGGCGCAGGCCTCCACCAGCAGGGCCGCAGCCGCGCTGTCCTGGCCCTCGACCAGCAGGTCGTGCACGCCGGCCGCCGCCCGAACGGTCACCGCCACGCCGGAGGGCGGGGCGATGCGGACCGTGCCGGGGCCGTCGGCGCAACGCAGTGTGACCGCGTGGTCGATCACCAGATTCTCCCGGTACGTGCCGGGGCTCACGGTCAGGACGTCGCCGTCGCCTGCCGCTTCGAGGGCGGCCGCCACGGTGTCGTACTCACCTGTGCGGCGGCGCCACCGCGAACTGCTCGGGTTGGTGACCTGCACCACGCCATGTGCCATCGGGCTGCTCTGCCCCCACCTCTTGCGTCGGCCGACCGGGGATCAACCGTAGCGCGCGCAGCGGGTGGTCGTTGCCGACCACCCGTCAGGTGGACACCGCCACCGGCGGCGGAGCCACACGCGTCACGTCAGCCGTCGGCGCCGGCCCGGCCCCAGTCCTGGCCGACGGCGGCCCATTCGCGCTCCCAGGAGTCCATTCTGCGCCGCATCAGCCGCCACACGAGCAGTTGCCGGGACATCAGCAGCGCACCGCCGGCCGCGCTGCCCGCGGCGACGCCCGCCAGTACGGCGTGCGTCGAGGCCGTGGTGTCGTCGAGCGGCGGCGGGACCAGGACGCCGGTCCTGTCCGTCCACAGCAGGAGGCTGTCGCCGCGCCAGACCTCCAGGCCCGCGGGCACCTTCGCGGTGTGCGGCGAGCGGTCGGGGGCGATCCAGTGCAGCATGTCGCCGTGCCGCGGATCGGTGCCGGCCGTGGCGGCCGCCGCCTTCGCCGCGCCGGGTGCCGCAGTGGTGCCGGGGGCCGCGGGCGACTCCACCACGGCGGCGGGCACCAGCGACCGCTGCGCCCGCTGGTCGCGAGCCACCCGGTGCAGGGTGCGGTCGACGGACTGCCCCGCCCACCAGCCGATCAGCGGGGCGGTGCAGAGCAGGAGCGCGGTGACCGCGCCCAGCCATGCCTCCACGACGTCCGACCGCCGGCGCAGCGGATTGCGCCGCCACCGCCACCAGCTCTTGGTGAGCCTCTTGGGACGAGCCATGGCCGACCACCCCCTTCACCCGTTCAACTACCGCAAACGGCGCGACTCATGCGTGCTGTCCCGCATCCCGCTGAGGCCGAGGGTGCGACGCATCGACCCGTTACTCCACAGTAAACGGATCGCCGGTGCGCAGGGTTCCGGATCGCTCGGGCACCAGGTTCTGGCCGAAAACCAGTCCTGAACCGATCCTGCGGTGCCGGGCAAGCGTCCGCAGCGGCTCCTTGCCGCGGGCGCCGCTGCTCTGGTCGGTGGTGGTGACCACGCAGCGGGCGCAGGGCTTGGGCACCCGGAAGGACACCTCGCCGATCCGCACCCGCCGCCAATCGTCCTCGGCCCAGGGGCTGGTGCCGTCCACCACCAGGTTGGGCCGGAAGCGGTCCATCGGCAGCGGGCCCTCCTCGGCCCGGTCGCCCGCGGCGATCAGCGCGTTCAGGGCGTCGAGCGACGCAGTGGTGGTGACCAGCAGCGGGAAGCCGTCGGCGAGGCTGACGGTCTCCCCGGGCGCCGCGTGATCGGGGTCGAGCGGCCGCCGTACCGCCGGGTCGTCCAGGTGCACGAGCCGCACCGGCGTGCCGAGGAAGCGGGAGAACCAGGCGTCGGCCCGGTCGCCCGCCGGCAGAACGTCGAACTTCCCGGTGAACAGGCGCACCCTCCGCAGCCGCCCGGCGGTGGGCGGCGCGACGTCGAGCGGCGGTTGCCCGGGTCCGGTCAGCCGCAGGCCGCCACCCCCCACGGGCAGTGCGGCGAGCAGCGTCAGGCGCGGTTGTTCCCGCTGGGTCACGGCGGAGTCGGTGCCGGCGTCGACCAGCATCCAGCGGCGGTCCCCCGCGAGCCCCCACGGCTCCACGACCGCCTCCTGCATGCGGACGGCACGCAGCGACTTGACGGGATAGATGCGCAGCGCGCTGAGTCTGGGCGTGGTCACCACGCCATGTTCTCAGCTCGCCGTGAAGGGAATCAGCCCTGGTAGTAGCCCCCGCCGCCCTGGCCGAGGTTGCGCCGCGGGTACTGCTCCTCCGGGTGCCCCCCGGGAGCCTGCCGCGGGGGTACCGGGCGGGGCGGTACGGGGCGGGCCGCCTCGTAGCCGCTGGGCGAGGGCTGCGGCGGCATCGACGGGTAGCCGTTGCCGTTCTGGTAGCCGCCACCGCCGTAGCCGCCGCGCGGCGGGGCCTGCTGCGGGATGTACGGCGCCGGCTGCTGCGGGTAGCCGCCGCTGGGGTAGCCGCCCTGCGCCGCGGGCTGCGGCTGCTGGTAGGACGGCGACGACGGTCCTGACGGCAGCGCGGGAAGCGCGGGCAGCGCCGGGAGGTTGCTGCCGCCGCTGTAGCCGTTGGCCAGTCCCGTGTCGTAGCCCGAGTAAGGCGACGGCACGCGGATCGGGGCGATCTGTGGTGTACCGCGCTCGGCCACCAGGCTGTCGTAGATCGGGGTGTCCGGGAAGGACGAAGACGAGGGGTAGTAGCCGCCGTAGCCGCCACCATACGAACCGCGGGGGGTGGTCATGAGCCATAAGTTAAGCCCACGATGTGGTCGTTGGGGAGACCGATTAGAGGGTTGTTTGGCAGGCGGGGAGCGGCACCAAGTCCCCAATATGAGCGAATCCCCGGAAACCGGTCAGCACGGCATGGTGTGATCAGGTAAAAGGCATGCGTCCGAGGGGTTGCCGGGGGCTCGAGACGGGTCGGAGGAGGGGGGCCATGCTGCTGCGCAGGGGGGAGAGTGTCCGGTTGCCGACCGCCGAAGTCCGGTTGGAGTTCGGACGGGGGACCGGTCCTGGCATACCTCGTGCCGACATGTGCGCGCTTCTGCTCGCCGACGGGGCGCCGCGCGGCGCAGGGGATCTGGTCGACGCCGAGGTGCCGCGGCACGAGTCGGGAGCGGTCACCCACACCCGGGAGCAATCCGACGACGGGTCGGTTGTCGACGCCCTCCTCGTGGACCTGGCGTCGGTCGGGAAGGACGTCACCGCGGTGGTGCTTGCGATACGCGCCGAGGGCGGCCCGCTCGGCCGCATCCCCGGCCTGCGGCTGTGCGCACTGGTCGAGGGCAGGCAGCCGGTGCGGCTCGACTGCGGCGGTGTCACCGGCGGCCGGATGCTCGTCGTCGCCGAGTGCCACCGCGAGGAGGGCGGTGGCGACGGGTGGCGGCTGCGGGCCGTGACCCTGGCACGGCCACTCCTGCCCGCCGCGCCGCGCCGGCCACTGCCCGCCCCCGTGGTACTGCCGCCGGAGGGCACGTGCGTCGGCCCCGGGCTGCTGCGGATCGCCTTCGACGCGGACGGCGGCGACGGGGCGGGCGTCGACCTGTGCGCTCTCTACGAACTCGCCGACGGCCTCAAGGGGGTCGTCCAGCCGCTCGGCGGTGCCGCCGGTGCGCTGCGGCTGCCGCCGTACGTGCGGCTCGACGTTGAACGCGACGGCGGCGGTGCGCGGCTCACCGTCAACCTCGACCAGGCGGTGCGCTTCCGGCGCGTGCTGGTCTACCTCACGCTGCGCGGCACCGGGCGCAGCTTCGCCGACGTCCACGGCACGGTCACGGTACGGCCCGACCACGGGCCCGCACAGGACTTCGCCCTGGACCCCAGCGGGCTCGAGTCCACCGCCTGCGTGCTGCTGCTGCTCACGCGTGAGGGGGACGCCCTGCGCGTCCGGCGGGAGGCCCGCCACCTCGCAGTTCGGCAGGGGGTCAGCCCGCAGCGGACCGTCGACTACGCGTACGGGTGGGGTCTGGTGTGGACCCCGGCCACGTTCTGACCCGCAAGGGTCCGATCACGCCCACCCCCGCGGGGTGGCCAGGCCGGGGCAACGCCTGCCCTCCGACGCGGACTTCCGGCCGGGGCGTGTGGGCGTGCACGCGTCAGGTCGGGTCGGGGCGGGAGTAGGTGCGGCCCTTCCAGGCCGCTCCGCGGCCGCGGTGGTGCTGGACGGCCGAGTCGACCGTCATCAGGAGGTAGAGCGCGGCGGTGTAGGGGAGCGTCGGGGCGAGCCACAGCCGCTGGCCGTAGTAGCGCAGCATCGGCAGGTACGTCGCCGTCATGACGGCCCACGCGGCGGCGCCCAGGCCGCACACGGCCCAGGAGCCGGTGGCGGCGCCGCCGACCGCGGCGGCCGGGGGGACCAGGTAGATCAGGGTGAGCCCTGCCACCGTGCCGGCGAGCAGTGCCGGGCTGTGCCGCAGCTGGGCGTAGGCGCTGCGCGAGACCATCCGCCACAGTTCCCCGAGGTGCGGGTAGGGGCGGATGCTGTCGACCCGGTCGGCGAGGCCGAGCCAGATCCGGCCGCCCGAGCCCCGGACGGCCCGTGCGAGGGCCACGTCGTCGATGACGGACTGCCGGATGCTGTCCGGGACCCCGGCCGCGTCGACCGCGGTGGCGCGGATCAGGACGCAGCCGCCGGCCGCCGCCGCGGTGCGGGAGCGCCGGCGGTTGATCCACCGGAAGGGGTAGAGCTGCGCGAAGAAGTAGACGAACGCCGGGACGATCAGCCGCTCCCACCCGGTCTCCACCCGCAGCCGGGCCATCTGCGACACCATGTCGAGGTCCGCGCCGACCGCCGCGGACACCAGGGCCCGCAGGCTGTCCTGCCGGTGCGCGATGTCCGCGTCGGTGAGCAGCAGGAATTCCGCCCCGGTCCGTTCGCGGGCGAGCGCGACGCCATGGCGCACCGCCCACAGCTTGCCCGTCCAGCCCGCGGGCGGCTCACCGGGGGAGGTGACGGTCAGCCGCAGCCCGCCGTGCCGCGCGGACAGTCCCCGGGCGGCGTCCCCGGTGCCGTCGGTGCTGCCGTCGTCGACCAGGAAGACCTCGGCGCGCCCCGGGTACTGCTGCGCCAGCAGCGACGGCAGGCTCAGGCCGAGCACCGCGGCCTCGTCCCTCGCGGGCACCACGACGGCCACGGCCGGCCACGCGGACGGCTCCGCGGTGTGCCGCGGCAGCCGTACGTCCGTGCGCCAGAAGAAGCCCTGTCCCAGCAGCAGCCACATCCACACCAGCAGGGACAGCCCTGCGATCACTGTCATCACCGTCACCTGCGGCAGTCTGCCGCACGGCGGGTGCCGGGCGGTGGCCCGGCCGCCGCGCCGCATAGGGTGAGGGCGTGAAGATCGCACTCGTGGACTCCGGAATCGGGCTGCTGGCCGCTGCCGCGGCCGTACGGCGGATGCGGCCGGACGCCGATCTGGTGCTGTCGTGCGACCCGGAGGGCATGCCCTGGGGGCCGCGGACCGCGCAGGACGTCAGCGACCGCGCCCTGAGGTGCGCGCTGGCCGCGGCGGAACGCGGCCCCGACGCGCTGATCGTCGCCTGCAACACCGCCTCCGTGCACGCGCTGACCGCGGTGCGGGCCGCGCTGGAGCCGGCCCTGCCGGTGGTGGGCACCGTGCCCGCGATCAAACCGGCGGCGGTCGGCGGCGGCGCGGTCGCCATCTGGGCGACGCCCGCCACCACCGGCAGCGACTACCAGCGCGAGCTGATCGCCGAGTTCGGCAACGGCGCCGAGGTCACCGAGGTGCCGTGCCCCGGTCTCGCCGACGCGGTCCAGGCAGGCGACGAGGACGCGGTGGCCGCCGCGGTGGCGGCGGCGGCGGCCTTGACCCCGGTGGGCGTACGCGCGATCGTGCTCGGCTGCACGCACTACGAGCTGGTCACCGACCGGATCGCTGCGGCCGTGCCGGGCGCGGCGCTCTTCGGCTCCGCCGACGCCGTGGCCGCGCAGGCGCTGCGCAGGATCGCGGCGGTGGCGGAGCCGGCGGAAACCGCCGGCGGCGGACCGGGCGGCGGGGCCGTCGGCGGCCTCGAAGTGCTGCTGAACGGGCGCGGTGCCGCGCTGCCGGCCGTCGCGACGCAGTACGCCGAGGGTGCGGCTCTCGCCGTGACACCCGCCACGGCTTGACGTCACAGGGCGCCCGATGCGTGCCGTATGAGTACGCTTCGAGCATGACGCACGCTCCCCGACAGGAGTCCGTCGCGCCCCAGGTGTGGACGGGCCGCGCCAGCAACCGCATGCAGTGGGTCCTCGCCATGGTGGGCGCGGCCTGCCTCGCGCTCGGTGTCGAACTGGCCGTCGACCAGCCCGCCACCACCGACCTCGTACCCCTGGTGATGTCCGTGGTCGGCTGCCTCGCGGTCGGACTGCTGATCATCTTCGGCACGGTCGCCTTCACGCACGTCAAGGTGCAGGTCGACAGGGAGTGCGTCGAGGTGCGCTGCGGCCACATCGGACTTCCGCGCCGCCGTATCCCGCTCGAGGACGTCAGCGGCGCCAGACTCGTCCCGCTGATCAGCCCGCGCAGCTGGGGCGGCTGGGGCTACCGCTGGCGCCCCGAGAAGGGCACGGCCGTCATCGTGCGGCGCGGACCCGGCATCATCATCGACGTCGTCGCCGGCCACCGGTTCACCGTCACGGTCGACGACCCCGAGGGCGCGGTGCAGGCGATCGGCGATCTGCTCCGGCTGCGGGCCAGGCCGCTGTCGGGCACCTGAGGGCCCGCTCCCCGCGCTGGAGGGCCGCTGCGTCCTCCCGGCCGTCCGCGCCCGGTCGGCGCCGGCACCAGGGGCCGCTCAGGTGGGCGGGAGGAAGGCCTCGTCGCTGAGCGGGTGGGCCGTCGCCACGCCGGACAGGAAGCCGGCGCCTGCCGTGACGACGGCGTAGCTCAGGACGTGGTCGACGGTCGCGAGCATCGCGAGACCGGTGAGGCTGGCCGCGGCGGTGAGGACCACGGGCGTCGGCCGGGGGGAGCGCCACAGCGCGGTGAGGAGCCAGCCGAAGGCCACCGCCAGCAGGGCGACACCGGGGATGCCCTGCTCGGCGGCGAGCTGGAGCGGGGCGGACTGCGGGGAGTCGGAGGCGGGCACGGGTCCGGTGGCGGGTGGTGCCTCGTCGGCGAAGCGCCCGGGCCCCACGCCCCGCAGAGGATGGTGCTCGGTGAGGGTGACCGCCTGGTGCCACAGCTCGACCCGGGGCTGGGTGAGCTGGCCGGTGAGGGATTCCGACAGTCCCGCGGGCAGCGCGTCCACCGCCACCGCGCAGCTGCCGCCGACGACGAGCGCGGCGGCCAGCGCGAGCCCGGTCAGGCCGAGCAGCCGCCCGCGCATACGGGCCGCGGCCAGGGAGCACAGGACGACCGCGGTGCCCGCCGCGAAGCCGGCGGCGGAGCCGAGCGCCAGGGCCGTCACGGCCGCGCCCGCGCCCACGCAGCGCAGCGCGATCCGCCGCGCGCTGCCCCGGGCGGCCCACGCGGCGCAGCAGGCGGCGCCTACGGCCAGGACCAGCAGCGCCGCGTCGGCGTTCGGGTAGCCGAGCGGCGGTGCGTCCGGGTGTGCGGAGAGCCGGGTCGGCGGTATGAGCACCAGTGCCAGCACCGCCCCTGCCGCGGTCGCCGGGGCCAGGACGGGCAGCAGCGCGCCGAGGATCCGGCCGAGCGCGTAGCCGGCGGTGACGGCGAGCAGCGCGAGCAGGGTGCCCTCGGGCCGGGCCGACCGCCCGGCGGCCGCGGCCAGCGCCCAGACGGCGCAGCAGACCAGAACCACGATTCCGACCGCGTCGGTGGCCCCGCCGCCCTTCCGACGCACGGTGCCGCTGTCGTGCAGCGATCCGTCGCCGCGGCCCGCGCGGGTGGCGCCCGGCGTGCCGCCGGCCGTCGTGTCCATGCCCCCGTTACCCCCTGACGCCACGCGGACGTGACGGGGTGCCGTCACACCCGCGCTCCCCGCGTTGGGCGCTTCCTGTCGGGCCACCGTAACGGCTGATGGGGCCGCTGTGGACACTTGCGCAGCAACGATGTCCACGTTGGGAAACCTGGTGCAGATGTGGCGTTCACCTCGCTTCTCGTAGGCTCTCGCCATGGCGACTCCGCAATTCATCCTGGACATCCGCGCCAAGGCGGGCGACACGCTGCTGTTCATGCCGGGCGTGGTGATGGTGGTGTTCGACGACCGAGGCCGGGTTCTGCTGAACCGCCGGGCCGACACCGGGAAGTGGGCACTGATCAGCGGCATCCCCGACCCCGGCGAGCAGCCCGCGGAGGCGGCCGTGCGCGAGATCGAGGAGGAGACCGGCGTCGCGGCGATCGTGGAGCGGGTGCTGAGCGTCTTCACCAACGAACCCGTGGTCTACGGCAACGGCGACCGGGCGCAGTACATCGACATCGTGCTGCGCTGCCGCGCGGTCGGCGGCGAGGCGCGGGTCAACGACGACGAGTCGCTGGACGTGGGCTGGTTCGCGCCGGACGAGCTGCCGCCGCTCGGCCCGATCGCCCGCGGCCGGATCGAGCTCGCGCTGCGCAACGACCCGACCTGGTTCGCCCCCGCGCCCGTACCCGGGCTCGCCGATCGCGGATACCGGGCTCCCTGACCCCGCGCGGGGCCGCAGCCGCGGCCCCGCCCGCCGTGTGATCCACACCTCACCGCCGGAGCGCGATGTCACATCGCGCCGCGCCGCGCACCTCTCGGGGTCATGGAGCCGAGGGGGCGCGCAAGCGCACCGGGCTCACCGCGTACGAGCCGCGGGCCCGTCCCGACGGGACCCGCGCCTCGTACGACCACGAGGCCGTGAGCGCCTGTCACGCGCGCGGCGAGGAGGAGACTGTGAACAAGTTGCGGGGCAACCCGTGGGCGATCCTGACGGTGCTGTCCATCGGGTTCTTCATGACACTGCTCGACCTGACCATCGTCAACATCGCCATCCCCGACATGGTCGACCATCTGGACGCCTCGCTCGACCAGATCCTGTGGATCACCAACGCCTACACACTCGCGCTGGCCGTCCTGATGATCACCTCGGGGCGGCTCGGCGACCTGAACGGCAAGAAGAACCTCTTCATCTGGGGTGTGGGGCTGTTCACCCTGGCCAGCCTGGCCTGCGGCCTGTCGCAGAGCCCGGGGGAGCTGATCACCTTCAGGGCCGTACAGGGCGTGGGCGCGGCCCTGCTGCTGCCGCAGACCCTGTCGCTCGTCGTGGACGTCTTCCCTGCCGAGAAGCGCGGGGTCGCCCTCGGCGTGTGGGGCATCGTCGCGGGCGTGTCAGGCGCGGCGGGGCCGACGGTGGGCGGCCTGCTGGTCACCAGGCTGGACTGGCGCTGGATCTTCTTCGTGAACATCCCGCTGGGCGTGGTCTGCGTCATCGGCGCCGTCCTGCTCTTCCCCGCGCCCGTACGGACCGTCAGGCACCGCTTCGACGTACCGGGGGTGGTCCTGTCCTCGATCGCGCTCTTCCTGCTGTCGTTCGGCCTGATCGAAGGTGAGAAGTACGACTGGAACCGCTGGATCTGGGCCACCGTCGCGGCCGCCGCGGTGGTCGGCGCGATCTTCGTGCTCCACCAGCGCGGCCAGCAGGACAACGAGCCGCTGGTGCCGTTCTCGCTCTTCCGGGACCGCAACTTCACCATCATGAACTTCGTCGGCATCGCCATCTCCTTCGGCATCGTCGGGCTGTTCCTGCCGATCACCGTCTATCTCCAGTCGGTGCTCGGCTACAGCGCGCTCAAGGCCGGTGTGGTGCTGCTCCCGCTGTCGGTCGGCACCTTCGTGACGGCGGGGCCGGCCGCGGTGCTCGCCGAGAAGCTCGGCGCCAAGTACATCCTGATGGCCGGCCTGTCGCTGTTCGGCGGCGGCCTGGCCTGGATCATGGCGGTCGCGGACGTCGGCCGGAGCTGGACCGGCGTCGTCGGCCCGCTGTTCATCATGGGCCTGGGCACGGGCTGCACCTTCGCGCCGATGGCCGCGGAGGCGATGCGCAATGTGCCGCCCAAGCTCACCGGCGCCGCCTCGGGCGTCAACAACGCGCTGCGGCAGGTCGGTTCGGTGCTCGCGGGCGCGGTGGTCGGCGCGGTGCTCCAGGGGCGGTTCGCCTCGGCGCTCAAGGAACAGGCCGCGCGGCACGCGGGTGAGGTGCCGGCTCCCTACCGGCAGTCCTTCATGCGGAATTTCGACACGGCGGGCAGGCATCTCGACGTGGCGTCCGGGGGCGCGGGCCGACAGGTGCAGAAGAACGTGCCCGCCGATGCGGCGCACCGGATCCAGGACGCCGCCGGCTCGGTCTTCGGCCACGGCTTCATCGACGCCATGGGACCGACGCTGCTGGTCTCCGTGGGAGTGCTCGCGCTGGGCGTGGTGAGCTGCCTGTTCGTCAGGAAGTTCGACGGCGCCTCGGGCAACCCGCACGGGCTGCCGATGAGCGACGAGGAGATCCGGGCGGCTCAGGACGCGACTCCCGGCGGCCCGGCGGCGGTCGCCGGCTGACCGGGCGCGGCTCTGCCGCAACTACGGGCGGGGGCGGGGCACCCGGCGCGGCGGCCGGGGGAGTGCCGCCGGGCCGACCCGGCGGCAGGTCGCACACGTATTCGCCAAATGCCGTCTGGCCAGCGGACTTTGTCAGTGCCCGGCGGTAAAATGGACAGTGTTCGAAAGGGTCGGCCGACGCCGCAGGAGGATGCCGATGGCTGTTGCCGTACTGTCCCCGCCGAAGTCTCCACTACCCAGGAAGCCACTCCCCGCAGGCCGCCCGCGCGCCTGGTATGTCGCGCACAACCGGCGGCTGAAGACCATGCGCCTGGTGATAGCCCTGCTCGATGCCGGCGTCTACGAGCCGGGCCAGGCAGGCAACCGGCGGATCCGCGACACCGCCGAGCGGATCGGTGTCCACGAGCCCTCGGACACCACCTGCCGCATGGTCCGCACCCTGCTGGTCTACGGGCGCTGACCGGCGCACCTGACGGCCCCCTCGCCCGGCGCGGAGGGGGCCGTTCCGTGCGCCCCGGTCAGGTCTTGCGGTAGGTGTACGCGTCAGCGGCCGCCGCGGCGACCGCGTCCAGGTCGGCGCCGCTCGACGCGGTGACCACCGCGGCGACGGCGCCCTCGAGGAAGGGCGCGTCCACCAGCCGGGCGCCCGAAGGGAGTTCGTCGTCCGCGAGCAGCGCCTTCACGGTGAGGACGGCGCTGCCCAGATCGGCGAGCACCGCCACGCCCGCGCCGCGGTCCACCGCTCGGGCCGCGGCCACGATCAGGTCGGAGCTGGTGCCGAGCCCGCCGTCGGGGCCGCCGCCCGCCGGGGCGACGGGCACGTCCCCGCCGCCGCCGGTGAGCCCGGCCGCGAGGTCCGCGACGGCACTGGCCACCTGGGCGCTGTGCGAGACCAGCACCACTCCGACCAGCGGGGCGGTCATACGGCCTCCTTGGCGGTGTCGGCCAGCGCTGCCATCAGCAGCGCGGACGAGGTGGCACCCGGGTCCTGGTGGCCGATGCTGCGCTCACCCAGGTAGCTCGCCCGGCCCTTGCGGGCCCGCAGCGGGATGGTCGCCCGCGCGCCGTCCTCGGCGGCGGCGGCCGCCGCGGCGAAGGCGTCCGCCGCACTGCCGCCCGCGTCCAGGGCGGCAGTGAGCGCGTCGAGGGCCGGCAGCAGGGCGTCCAGCATGGTCTTGTCGTCCGGCACCGCGCCGCCCAACGTCGCCACCCCGTCCACCCCGGCGCGCAGCGCGTCCCGCAGCCGGGCAGCCGACACCGCCTGCTCCTCGCCCAGGTTCTTGCCCGCGCGCCGCAGCAGGGTGCCGTACAGCGGCCCCGACGCACCGCCGACGGTGCTTATCAGCGTCCGTCCGACGAGCACCAGCACGCCGCCGGGGGTCTGCGGCGGCTCCTGCTCGACCGCTGTGCGCGCGGCCAGGAAGCCGCGCCGCATGTTCGTACCGTGGTCGGCGTCGCCGATCGGGGAGTCCAGCTCGGTCAGCATGGCGGCCTCGCGGTCCACGGCGGAGGTCGCCGTGTCCAGCCAGCGGCGCAGGAAGGCCGCGTCCACCGGCGTCTCGGGGTCGGGGGTTGCGTTCATCGCGGTCGCGCGGTCCTTTCGCCGGTGGTACGGGATGGATGCCGGTCTGCCGCCGGCCCGGTGCGGTGCCGGCGGGCACCGGCGGTGGCCACGGTCAGCAGCCCCAGCGTAGGCCGGGAGTGGAGACCGGCGCGTCCCACAGCCGCAGCAGTTCCTCGTCGGCCTGGCAGATCGTGACCGAGGCGCCGGCCATGTCCAGCGATGTCACGTAGTTGCCGACCAGGGTGCGGGCCACCGGGATCCGCCGCTCGGCCAGCGCGCGCTGCACCTCGGCGTTGAAGCCGTAGAGCTCCAGCAGCGGTGTCGCGCCCATCCCGTTGACCAGGACGAGCACGGGGCCGTCCGGGTTGAGGTCGGAGGCCACCGCCTCGACGGTGACGTCGGCGATCTCGCCTGACGTCATCATGGCCCGCCGCTCCCGGCCCGGCTCGCCGTGGATGCCGACGCCCAGCTCCAGCTCGCCGTCCGGCAGGTCGAAGGTCGGGCCGCCCTTGGCCGGTGTGCTGCACGCGCTGAGCGCCACACCGAAGGTGCGGGACGCCGCGTTGACCTGGCGGGCCAGTGCCGCCACCTTGTCCAGCGGCGCGCCCTCCTCCGCGGCGGCGCCGGCGATCTTCTCGACGAAGAGCGTCGCACCGGTGCCGCGGCGGCCCGCGGTGTACAGGCTGTCGGTCACGGCCACGTCGTCGTCCACCAGGACGCTGACGACCTGCACGCCCTCGTCCTCGGCCAGCTCCGCGGCCATCTGGAAGTTCAGCACGTCCCCGGTGTAGTTCTTCACGATGAAGAGCACCCCGGCGCCGCTGTCCACGGCGGCCGCCGCCCGCACCATCTGGTCGGGCACCGGCGAGGTGAAGACCTCACCAGGGCAGGCCGCGTCCAGCATGCCCTTGCCGACGAATCCGCCGTGCAGCGGCTCGTGCCCCGAGCCCCCGCCGGAGACCAGCCCGACCTTTCCCTCGTACGGCGCGCCGCGCCGCACGATCAGCCGGCGCTCGACATCGACGGTCAGATCGGGATGCGCCGCGGCGAAACCGCGCAGCGCGTCGGCGACCACGTTCTCGGCGACGTTGATCAGCATCTTCATCAGCTACTCCGTCCGCACGACCCATGGAGGTCTCCAGACTACGTTTCCGCCGGCCCGCAGGCACCACGTGGCGTCCGCCGGCGGTGCACCGCGGTGCCCGGCGGTCGGTATCGGCCCCGCAGGCGGGGCCGGCGCGGTTACCGTGGGCCGAGGAAGGAGGCCGTCATGCGTGAAGCCGACCCAGGGCTCTTCGGACCCGACTCGGTGACCTGGCAGCTGCACGCCGACCCGGTCATGTGGGTGGCCGGCGTCAGGGCGCTCTATCTCCAGGCGCTGCACCCACGGGCGGTCCGCGGGGTCGTGCAGAATTCCGATTTCCGGCGGGACGCCTGGGGGAGGCTGCTGCGGACCGCGTCCTTCGTCGGCGAGATCACCTACGGCACCACGCCCGCGGCGGAGCGGGTGGGCGCCCGTATCCGCGGCATCCACCGCAGGCTCGGCGGGACCGATCCCGGCACCGGGGAGCGTTTCGCCGTCGACGACCCCGGCCTGCTGCTGTGGGTGCACTGCGCCGAGATCGACTCCTACCTCCAGGTCGCCCGCCGCTCCGGCTACCCGCTGACCGACGCGCAGGCCGACGGCTACGTGGACGAGCAGCGCGAGGCGGCCCGGCTGGTCGGCCTCGACCCCGCGGACGTCCCGGCGGACACCGGGGGGCTGGCCCGCTACTTCGACAGGGTGCGGCCCGAGCTGGCGGCCACCCCGGAATCGGGTGAGGTCACCGGCTTCCTCAAGGCGCCGCCTGTGCCCTGGCCGCTGCTGCCGGCCCGGCTGGCGGTGTGGGGGGCCGTCGCGGGCACCGCACGGGCCGCGCTGCCGCCCTGGGCGCACGAGCTGTACGGGTGGCCCGTCCCCTCGCCCGCGGCCACCGACCGGCGGCTGCGCGCGGCCGGGCGGCTGCTGCGCACCGTGCCGGCCCGGGTGCGCTGGCAGCTGCCGCCCGGGCACATACTCAAGGCCGTCGGCCGGCTCGGCCCGGCAAGCCGCCCCTCCGCACGCCGCCTGCGCGAGCGGGCCGCGGCCGGGCGGTGACGCGTATCGGCCCGACGCGAGGTGCCGCGCGCCGCCCGCCGCGGCCATACTGAGTGCGGGGAAGCACCGAGGAGCACGGGGGCGGCGGCACGCGATGGCGGCGGGACATCACGGGAACCACCACGGGCAGGGCGACACGGAAGCGGCGGAGCACAGCACCCTCATCCAGGGGCGCTATCGGCTGCACGAGCTGATCGGGCGCGGGGGCATGGGCGAGGTCTGGCGCGCCCTCGACGAGTCGCTGGGCCGCAGGGTCGCGGTGAAGTGCCTCAAACCGGTGGGTCACGCCAGGGACGCCGGCTTCACGCGCATCCTGGAGGAGCGCTTCCGCCGCGAGGCGAGGGTCGCCGCGGCGCTCCAGCACCGCGGGGTCACCGTCGTCCACGACTTCGGCGAGCACGACGGGGTGCTCTACCTGGTGATGGAGCTGCTCGACGGCCGCAACCTGCTCCAGGTGCTCGACGACGCCCGCAGGCACCCGCTGCCCGTCCCGGACATCATCGACATCGCCGAGCAGGTCGCCTCCGCCCTGGCGTACACCCACACGCAGGGCATCGTCCACCGGGACCTGAAACCGGCGAACATCATCCGGCTCAGCGACGGCGCGGTGAAGATCTGCGACTTCGGGATCGCCCGGCTCGGCCACGACATCGGCTTCACGTCCCGGCTGACCGGCACCGGCGTGGCGATGGGCACCCCGCACTACATGTCGCCCGAGCAGATCGGCGCGTCGGGCGAGGTCGACCACCGCAGCGACCTGTACTCGCTGGGCTGCGTGCTCTACGAACTCTCCACCGGCGCACCGCCGTTCGACCTCGGCGACACCTGGGCGATCCTGGTCGGCCACCGCGACAACGTGCCGGAGCCGCCCCGCGAGCGGCGGCCCGAGCTGCCGGAGGAGCTGGAACGCCTCATCCTCGACCTGCTCGCCAAGGCCCCCGACGACCGGCCGCAGGACGCCGCCGACGTCGGCGGCCGGCTCAAGGCGCTGCACGCCGCCGCGGGCGCGGAGCTGAGGCCGGTCCCGCACACCGGCACCGCCACCGGGCGGACCGGGCAGCCCGCGGAACTGCCCGGCTGGGCACGGCAGCTCACCACCGGGACCGCGGCCGCCTCCACCCGCCCCCGGCACACCGCAGGCGCCCCACGCCACGAGCTGACCGGCGCCTGGTCCACCCGCGGCCTGCACGCCGAGCCGCGGCCCGGCGTGCTCACCGAACTGGGCGACCGGCACGCCGAGGGCATCGACCTGGCCCGGGTCGGGAACTGGCGCCAGGCCTACGACCTGCACACCGCCGTCGCGGCCGCCCGCGACAGTGCGCAGGGCACCGAGCACCCCGACACCCTCGCCAGCCGCTACGAGGCCGCCTACTGCCTGACAGGCCTGGGCCGCACCGAGGAAGCCCTCCAGCTCTACGGCTACGTCGGCGAGACCCGCGCCCGTGTGCTCGGCCCCGACCACCCCGACACCCTGGCCGCCCGGCACGAGGCGGCCTACGCGCTCGGCGTGCTCGGCCGCCACCTGGAGGCGCACCAGGAGTACGCCGAGGTGCTGGCCGCCAGGATCCGCACCGCGGGACCCGACGACCCGGACACCCTGCAGTGCAAGCACAACCTGGCCTTCAACCTCGGGCGCCTCGGCAGGACCGCGGAGGCGCACGCCATGGCGGTCGAGGTGGCCGAGGCGCGCACCCGGCTGCTCGGCGCGGAACACCCGCAGACCCTCGTCAGCCGCTTCGAGGTCGGCCACCTGCTCGGCAGCTCGCGCCGCTGGGCCGAGGCGCTCGACGTCTACCGCCAGGTGGGTGAGGTCAGATCGCGTGTGCTCGGCCCCGACCACCCCGACACGCTCGCCGTCCACTACGAGTGCGGCATCTGCCTGGGCAGGCTCGGCCGCAGCGCGGAGGCGCTGACGCTCTACGAGGCCCTGGTCGAGGCGAGGACCAGGACGGCCGGCTCCGCCGACGCCGAGACGCTGCGCGCCAGGCACGCGCTGGGCGTCAACCTCGGGCGGCTCGGCCACTGGGAGCGGGCGCTCGCCGAGGCCCGCGACGTGGCAGCCGTGCGCGAGCGGGTGCTGGGCCACGTCCACCCCGACACCCTGGTCAGCAAGCGGGAGATCGCGGTGGGACTCGGCTGGCTCGGCCGCTGGGCCGGGGCGCTCGCCGTCTACCACGAGGTCGCCGACGCGCGCGAACAGGTGCTCGGCCCGGCGCACCCCGACACCCTCACCAGCCGCAACGACGAGGCCCAGTGCCTCGAGCAGCTCGGGCGGGGCGCCGAGGCCCGGATCCTCTACGACCGGGTCGCCGCACAGCAGCAGAACGGCCCGCAGCAGCTCTGAGGGTGCGGCGGGTTTCGGCCGAGCGCGAACAGCGGCCGTCGCGCCGCCGGACGCGCACTACTGTCGCCGTCATGGGCGACGTAAGGGAATACCAGGTCAACGGGGTGCGGCTGGCCTGCGAGTTCGCGGGACCCGCCGACGGCCCGCCGCTGCTGCTCCTGCACGCGCTCGGCGAGGACCGGGGCTCCTGGGCGGCGGTGTCGGCCGCCCTCGCGGCGGACGGCTGGCGCACCATCGCCCCCGACCTGCGCGGGCACGGCGGCAGCGGCCATCCGGGCGACTACGCGTTCGAGGCGATGCGCGACGACGTCCTCGGGCTGCTCGACGCACTCGGCGTCCGGCAGGTCACCGTCGTCGCCCACTCCCTCGGCACGGTCGTCGCGTCGCTGATCGCGATGGACCGGCCGTCGGCCGTACAGCGGCTCGTCCTCGAGGAGGGCCCGCTGCCCTTCCCCGCCGACCCGCCGCGCCCCGTCCCCGAGGGACCAGGCGACGAGCCGGTCCCGTACGACTGGCGGGTCCTGGCCGCGGTGGCCCGGCAGCGCAACGAGCCCGCCGCGCGGCACTGGGAAGGCCTCGCCGAGATCACCGCGCCCACCCTGGTGATCGCGGGCGGCCCGAGCAGCCATCTCCGCCAGGACCAGCTGGCCAGGGTGGCCGCCCGCATCCCTGACTCGCGCCTCACCACGATCGAGGCCGGGCACATGATCCATGACGTCCGCCCCGCGGACTTCCTCGCCGCGGTGCGCGACTTCCTGCGGTCCTGACGGCTGGTCCGCGGTCGCCGGCCGGGCGCGCGCGGACCTGTGGGCGCCGTCCCGCACCCGGCCGCCGGTCAGGTGGGCCAGGAGGAGGCGAACGCCCGTGCCGGATTGACGCGGAAGATCGCGTCGGCCGCGTCATGGCCCAGCTCGCGGGTGAGCCGGGGGCGCAGGGTGCGCAGGAGGTAGGGGGCGCCGGGGCCGGCGTCCGGGGACGTGGTGTCGGCGCCCAGCAGCAGCCGGCCGGTGTGCCCGTCGGCCGCGAGCGCGGTCATGCTCTCGACCAGCCACGGGTCGGTGGCATGGTGCGCCCGGCTCGGCCCGTCGAAGGCGAGGTACGCCCCTGTCGCGGCCAGCTCCCGCAGCACCCCGGGGTCGGGGAAGCGGTTGAGGTGGCCGAGCAGCAGGCTGCGCGCCGGCACCCCAAGCTCGCCGTGCAGCAGCGCGAACACGTCCACCGCTGCGGTGCCCATCTCGTGGTGGATCCCGATCGGGGCGCCGGTGGCGTGGTGCGCCTGCGCCGCGGCCGTCATGACCCACCGGGTGTGGTCGTCCAGGGCGTGGAACATTCCGGCGACCTTGATCATCCCGGCCCGCACGGGGATCCGCGCACCGTCCGGGTCGTCGCCGGCGATCACGCCCTCGGTCAGTTCGGCGACGAAGAAGGCCGCCAGGCCGTCGCCGCGCCGCAACCGCCGCAGCACGGCGGGGTCGTAGTGCACCTCCTGGTGGAGTCCGGTCGCGGCTATCACGTGCACCCCTGTGGCACGTGAGGCCGCGACCGTCTCCTCCGCCATCCGCCCCATGCCGAACGGCGTCCACTGCGCGAACGCCGCCCCGCCGAGGTCGCGGAAGCCGGTGAGGCGGGCGAGGGCTGCCGCCTCGTCGTCGAGCGCCGTCCCGCGCGACGCGGCACTGCGCAGGAAGAGGTGGTCGTGGGAGTCGCACACGCCGAGCGCCGCGGGCTCGATGTCCCCGAGGACGGTACGGACCGCGCTCACGCCTCCTCCTCCGTCTCGCCGAGCACCCGGGCCGCGACCCGCAGGCCGGCCAGCGCCCTGGGCACCCCGACGTAGGGGGCGAGGTGCACCATGACCTCGACGATCTCCCGCGCCTCCACGCCGATCCGCAGGCTGTTGCGCACATGGTCGTCGAGCTGCGGTTCCACCCCGCCGAGCGCGGTGAGCGCCGCCAGGGTGGCGATCTGCCGGTCGCGCGGCGCCAGACCCTCGCGCTGGTAGGTGCCGCCGAACAGGCTGGTGACGATCCAGTCGGGGAAGCCGGGCGCCAGCGCGTCGAGCCCCGCGAGCGTGCCCTCGACGGTCTCGGGGCCCGCCAGTTCGCCCAGCAGCCGGTAGCCCGCCTCGCGGTCGATCACTGCTTCGCGCATCACCACTGCCGTCCTGTCCTGATGTCGTCGAGTCCGGGCTTCGAAAGGTGCAGCACTTCGTAGCGCTCCTCGCCCGGTTCCTCGGGCGCCGCGTCCTGCCACAGGGTGAAGTGCAGCAGCTCCCAGTGCCGCGGGTCGATCAGCAGCGCCGCGCAGTGCAGTCCCGGACGGGAGGCCGTCTCCGCCAGCCCGTCGAGTGCGCGGGAGACCGCGGCGGCCGGGTCCTCGCCGGGGGCGACGGGCTGCGAGCGGCGGCCCGCCGACCGCGGGGCGGTGGAGAAGGCGGCGCCGCGGACGAAGCCGAGGCCCGTCCAGTGCTCCACGACCGGCCGCCCGAAGTCGCCGACGAGAGTGCGGAATCCGGGCCCCCACAGGAAGCTGTTCATGCCCTCAGCTGTGTTCCACAGGTAGAAGGGCGCGTACTGGTTGACCGGCGAGCCGTCCACGCCCTTCTCCCTCATCAGGTACGCCTTCTGGCCGAGGCCGGGAAAGTCGTCCAGCAGGTGGCCCTTGGCGGCCACCCGATGACGGATGGTCTGCATGTCGTAGTCGGCCGGCAAGGTGATCCGGTAGTTCATCGCGTGCACGGGTGCTTGCTCCCCACGGGGGTGTGACAGGCATGACGGGTGTGATTGGTGCGCGCGGTGCGCGCCGGGACGTCGGGCGCCTGGCGGCGCAGGCGCCGAAGGAGGTCAGGCCTCGGGTGCGGTGACCGACTGCGCCGCGAGCAGGGCCACCGCGCCGCGTACCGCCCGGTCGAAGGGCTCCTGCGAGTCGGCGGCGCGGGCCAGCACATAGCCGCCCTGGACGACGGCGACGATCAGCGCCGCGGTGTCGTCGGGGTCGATGCCCGGACGCAGTTCACCGTTGTCGATGCCCTCGGCGATGACCGCCGAGAGGTGTCCGGTGAGCCAGTCGAAGGTCTCCCGCACCGGTTCGCGGAGCTGCGCGCTGGTGATGACGTCGGGGTCCATGGCCATCCGGCCGACCCGGCAGCCGCGCAGCGCGTCGCGCTCGCGCATCAGGTAGGCGGTGGCCTTCTCCAGCGCCGTGCGCCCGGTGGACATCTGCACTTCGGCCTGGGCGCGCAGTTCGGCGGCGCTGCGGCGCATCGCCGCCTCCGCGAGGTCCGGCTTGCCGCGGAAGTGGTGGTACATGCTGCCCTGACCCGCACCCGCCCGCTCCTGGATGGCCTTGGGGCTGGTGCCCACGTAGCCGCGTTCCCAGAGCAGTTCCCTGGCGCTCTCGATCAAGCGTTCCGACGTCTCCATGGCAGCAGTGTACATACTAGTAGGTACAGAAACCGGAAGGACCGGATCGGCCCGCGCCCCGTACGCGGGCCGATCCGGAGGCTGCCGCGGGTCAGCCGGACAGGCGGGCCGTCGACACGCCCGACTCGGCGCCGCCCTTGGCGCCCTTGGTGACCAGGCCGCCCTCGCCGCCCTCGATGACCACCACACCCTTCCCGCCCTTGCCGGGCTTGCCGCCCTTGGGCGGCAGCGGAGGCAGCGGCGGGCACTTGCCGGGCTTGCCCGAGGTGTCCACGCTGCCCTTGGGGGCGGGCTTGCCGTTGATGTAGACCTTGCCGTTCACGACCTTCACCGTGATCTTTCCTGCCGCGCCCTTCCCCGGCGCTCCCGGCTTGCCGGGCTTCCCGGGCAGCGGCGGCAGGGGAGGCAGCGGCGGGGTCTTCCCGCCGGGCTTGCCCTGCGACCCTCCGATCCGCACGACGCAGACGATCTGCGGCCCCCCGGCCTTCTTGCCGGGTGCGGCCTTGGCGGGCCGGGCATGGGCGGTACGGCCGGATGCCGGCCCTGTCGCGGCACCGCTGACCGGCGCGGTCGCCACACCGGTCAGGCCGAGGCCCGCGGTGAGCGCGATCCCCGCGAGGATCCTCTTCTTCTGCATGGTCTGTTCACTCCCGTGAGAGGGGCGCCGCGATCGGTCGATCCGGCACCGAGCAGCCTCGCCGCGGGCGGCTGAAGCGGACCTGAGGACCCGACGGATGATCTTCATGTTCGCCTTAGGTTCCGCGCTGCACGCTGGCGGCGTGCGCATACTCGTGGTGGAAGACGAACGCAGGCTCGCGGAACTGCTGAGCGACGGCCTGACCAGGGAGGGCTTCGCGGTCGACCTCGCCCACGACGGGCGCGAGGGGCTGTGGATGGCCACCGAGCACCCGTACGACGTGGTGGTCCTCGACGTGATGCTGCCCGAGCTCAACGGCTACGAGGTGTGCGCCCGGCTGCGCGAGGCAGGCGTCTGGACGCCGATTCTGATGCTCACCGCGATGGACGGCGAGTACGACGAGGCCGAGGCGCTGGACACCGGCGCCGACGACTACCTGACCAAGCCGTTCTCCTACGTGGTGCTGCTGGCCCGGCTGCGCGCACTGGTCAGACGCGGGCTGCGGGAGCGGCCCGCGGTGCTGTCGGTGGGCGACCTGCGGGTCGACCCCGCAGGACTGCGGTGCAGCAGGGGCGACGTGCTCATCGCGCTGACACCCAAGGAGTTCGCGATCCTGCACTGCCTGGCCAGGCGCGCGGGCGAGGTGGTGCCCAAGTCGGAACTGCTCGCCAGGGCCTGGGACTTCGCCTACGACGGCGACTCCAACGTCGTCGAGGTCTACATCAGCGCCCTGCGCCGCAAGATCGACAGACCCTTCGGGCGCACGACCCTGAGCACCGTACGCGGCGCCGGATACCGGCTGGAGGCCTGAGATGGGGGTACGCCTGCGGACCACGCTCGCCGCGACCGCCGTGGTGGCCGCGGCCCTCGCGCTCGCCTCCTTCGCGCTCTTCGCCGCACTGCATGCCAGCCTGACGGACTCGGCCAGGACGCTGGCCGCGCAGGACGCCCAGCACAAGGCTGTCGTGGCTCTGCAAGGCGGCGCGGGGATCGGCGCCGGGGGTCCGGGCGGCAAGGCGACGGCTCCTCCGCCGGACCAGGGGCCCGGCGCACTGGCAGGCCCGCCACCGGGGCTTCCGGGGAAGGGCGCGGGCGACCTGGTGGTGATCAGCCGGCGCGTCGACACGCAGTCGGGCACGGTCACCGTCGTCGGCACGGCGTCCCTGGCGCCGGCGCGCGCCGCGATGCGCACCCTGACCGCCCTGCTGGTCCCCGGCATCCCGGCGCTGCTCGCGCTGGTCGCCCTGCTCACCTGGCTCGCCGTCGGCCGGGCCCTGCGGCCGGTGTCGGAGATCCGCGCGAAAGTCGCCGACATCACCGCTCGCGACCTGCACGAAAGGGTGCCGGAACCCGCGTCGCGCGACGAGGTCGGCGCCCTGGCGCGTACCGTCAACGCCACCCTCGACCGGCTGCAGACCGCGGTCGCCGCGCACCGGCAGTTCGTCGCCGACGCGGCCCACGAGCTGCGCAGCCCGATGGCCGTGCTGCGGACCCGCCTCGAACTGGCCCACCCCGCCGAGCGGCGGCTCGCGGCCGGTGCGCTGGACGACGTCGCGCGGCTCCAGGCCCTCACCTCCGACCTGCTGCTGCTCGCCAGGCTCGACGCCCGCGAGCCGATCCGCACCCGGGAGACCGACCTGGCCCAGATCGTCGCAGAGGAGGCCGCCCGCGCCCGCCCGCGCACCGACGTCAGGGTCGCCCTGCGGCTCACCCCCGACCTGCTCGTCGACGGTTCGCCCGACCATCTGCGCCGGCTCGTCGCCAACCTGGTCGACAACGCCGTACGCCACGCCGCGGGCTCGGTGACCGTGGCGCTCACCCTGGACGCCGGTTCCGGGCAGGTCCGGCTCGGCGTCAGCGACGACGGGCCCGGCATACCGCCCGAGCACCAGCACGCCGTCTTCGACCGCTTCACCCGGCTCGACCACGCACGCACCCGGGACACCGGCGGCTCCGGCCTCGGCCTGTCCATCGCCCGCGACATCGCGCTCGCGCACCGGGCCACCCTCCGGGTCGTCCCCGGGCCGCCGGGCGCCAGGCTGGAGGCGGTCTTCCCACCGCGGGTCCCGGCACGGTGCTGACCGTGCGGTGCCGGGCACGGTGCCGACCTGCGGGGTCGGGTGCCGGCCCTGCGGTCCGCGGTCCGGTGCGCTGCCGGCACGCGGGTGCGGGTCCCGGCGGGATGCCGGCCGTGCGGTCCGCGGTCCGGCGCGCGCACCGCGGACGCGCGTCACACCGCGGCGAACTCCACTTCCGCCGCCGTCACCACGGTCCCGAACCGCGGGAAGTCAAGGGAGACCGCGGCCCGGTGCTCCGCCGCCGTCAGGCCGGACATGGCGTCCTCGGCGAAGACCAGCCGGTAGCCGAGGTCGGCCGCGGCCCGGGCGGTGGACTCCACGCCCAGGTTGGTCGCGACGCCCGCCATCACCAGGGTGTCGACGCCGAGCGCTCGCAGCCGATCGTGCAGGTCGGTGCCCTGGAAGGCGCCGACGGTCTGCTTGACGACGACGATGTCCCCGTCCTGGGCGACCCCCTCCGCCAGGCCGCTGCCGGCCGGCTGCTCCGCGGCTCCCGGGCGCTGCGCGCGGACGGCCACCACGGGGGCGCCCGCCTTGCGGAAGGCGGCGGCCAGGTCCAGCGCGGCGTCGAGCACCGCGGGCCCCGGCAGCGGCGCGAGGGGTAAGGCCACGATCCGGTCCATGAGGTCGATCATCACCAGTGCGGTGCGCGCCGGATCGAGGCCGGGGGCGAGCGGGGACTCCCGGGCGGGCCTGGCGGCCGCCGTGGACCCGGGGTGGGGGCCCGGGACGTGCCCGGGGCCCTGTTCGTGATCATGTGCGGTCATGAGCGGACCCTACCCGCAGGGTCATGCCCCCCGCCGGGTGTTCACAAGGGTGCAGGGCCGCTCGTGGACCGGTGCCGTTGCGGGCGTCCGGCGATCACGTCCGGGCCCGCGGCGGGCGGCTTCCGTCATCTTGTGTCGGCGTGCGCCACGGCCGATAGGCTGGATGGGAAGGACGATGCGGGAGGAGAGCGGACGTGGCGGAAAGCACCACAGGACAGCCGTTGGCCAACGGGAAGAAGCCGCAACTGGATCTGGCGGGTGCGGAGTGGCTGTCCAGCAGCCAGGGCAGCGGCGACGTGCAGATCGCCTTCGTCGAGGGCTATATCGCGATGCGGGACGGGCGGCATCCCGACGGCCCGGCGCTGATCTTCACCCCCGCCGAGTGGCGTGCCTTCGTACTCGGCGCGCGGGACGGCGAGTTCGACCTCACCTGACGACCGGCCGTCCGACGGCCGGCCACCGGGCGTACGACGCGGCACGCTCGTACGCCCGGCACCTCGCGATCCCGCCCCCGGCCCTTCACGCGCTCCCGCGGGCCGGTCGGTTCACGGCCAACTGCCCAGCACCGGCAGCGGATCGCCGCTCAGCGGTTGCTGCGGAGCCCGGCCCGCCAGCCATGCCGCAAGATCGGTGAGCCTGCCCTGGACGGCGACCGGTTCGCCCCCGCCGAGTGTCCAGGAGCGGCCCGCGTCCACCGCGGTCAGCGTCAGCGCGGTCCCGTCCGGCACCCTTACGGACAGGAAGTCGACCAGGTGCGCGCACAGTTGCGGCGGCCAGTGGTCGGGGCCCGCGCCCAGCAGCGCGTCCGCGGTGTGGATCTCCACCTCCCGCCACCAGGCGAGCCCCGCGGTGCGTACGGTGCCACCGCGGTAGGCCACGGGACGCCGCCAGTCACCGGGGCCGACACCGGCCCATGACGCCTCGGCCTCGTCGAGGGCCGCCCCGACCGCCGCGGCCAACTGCGCGGCGCCACGCCCGTGTCCTGCCTCGATCGCCGCGTCGCGCGCCGGCCTGCCGCCGTCGTAGACCTCGATCTCCCGGCCGCGCAGTGCGTAGCGCGCCTGCCGGGCGAGCGCGAGCGCGACGCCCTCGATGTGGGTGAGCACATGGCCGCGGGTCCAGCCGGGCAGCGCGCTCGGCGCGCGGGCCGCCTCGTCGGTCAGCCCGTCGAGCAGCCCGCGCAGCCGCAGGTGACCGGCCGTCAGCGCGGCCCGCAGGTCGAGGTCGTCCGGCTGTGCAGGTCCTTTCACGGCCACAGCAGTCCCCGCTTCCAGTCGTCTCCGGCGCGCGTGTAGCCGACCCGGGTGTGCCGTCGGTCGCGGTCGCCCTGCCAGAACTCCACGCTGTCCGGGCGAAGGGTGTAGAGGGTCCAGCCGGGTGCGACCAGGCCGGGTTCGCGCTCGACACGGGCGGCGGACTCGCGTACGGCCGCGTCCCTGGTGGCGAGGTCGGGCAGCGGGGTGCTCTGGCGGCCGAGCAGCGCCTCGGCGCGGGCGCCGGGGGAGCGGGCCAGGAAGTCCGCCGCGCCGGCTTCCGCGCTGCCCGCCGCGACCCTGCCGTGGACCCGGATCTGGCGGGCCAGCGCGGACCAGTGGAAGGTGAGCGCCGCGGCGGGGTGTGCGGCCAGTTCCCGCCCCTTGCGGCTGCCGGCGTCGGCGGCGAAGTGCCAGCCGTCGGGGGAGACGTCCTTGACGATGAGCACCCGCGCCGACGGGCCGCCGTCGGTGCCGACCGTGGACAGGGTCATGGCGTGCGGCTCCCGTACCCCGGCGCGCACCGCGTCGAGCAGCCACTCGACGAACAGTTCCCGCGGGTCGGCAGGCAGCGCGTCGATGTCGAAGTCCGGCAGGTCACCCGAGAACACGTCGAGTCCGCGCAGCAGTTCGCGGAGATCGGACACAGCCACCCCCTCAGTGTTAATGGTATGTGGCGATGCTAGCATTAGTTCATGCAGGGTGATCATCTCGCGCTGGAACTGGCCGTCACCATCCGGCACGACGGCCGCGGCGGCGTCGCCGACGACCTGGCGGACCCGGCGGGGCTGACCCGCTGGGTCCGTTCGCACGCCGACGCGCTGCGGGCCGACCTGGCGGCCGGTCCGTACACCGCGGCGGACTTCACCGCGGACACCGCCGCGCTCGCCGCGGCGGTCGAGGTGCGAACCGCGGTCCGCTCGCTGTTCGCCCGTGCGGTGCTGCCGGGAGAGCCGAGCCCCGCCGACGCGGACCGCCTGCCGCCCTCCCGGCAGGCCCTGGTCCGGCTCAACGCGGCGGCCGCGCTGGTCCCCTTCTCCCCGCACCTGGACTGGCCGCAGGACGGCGCCGCCACCGCGACCCCCGCGGTCACCGGCACCCCGGCCCCGGCCGACCTGCTCGCCGCCGCGCTCGCCCGGCACGCCATCGCCTTCCTGGCGAGCCCCGCCCGGGACCGGCTGCGCGCCTGCCCGGCGCCGCGCTGCGTCCGCTACTTCGTCAAGGAGCACGCCCGCCAGGAGTGGTGCAAACCCTCCTGCGGGAACCGCGCCAGGGTCGCCCGCCACCACGCCAGGCACCGCACCCAGGCTCGCGGCGTCGACACCCCGTGACGCCGGCCCCCGTGCCGCTCGGTAAATGCGGTGACAGGGGCGCATCCGGGGCGCACGGGAGTTCGGACATGGCACGTGACCGGTGGGTCCCGGCTGGTCGACGCCCGTCCCCGCGACCGCCGCAGGACCGGACGGCAACGGCCCTCCCGCAGACCGCGACATGACCCGCGCCGGTCGGGTCCCCTGCGGGCGGCGGATCGGCGCGGCCGTTCGTGCTCACACACCGCACCCGACGGCGTACGCTGTGAGGCCACCGGACGGGTGTCCGCACCGCACGGCGTGCGCCGGGCGTGCGCCGTCCGGCCGCCAGGGGGTGCACCATGCCGCAGCGCCAGACGCACAGCCGGCGCGCGCTGCTCGAACGCGAGGCCGAACTCGTCGCCGTCGACGAGGCGCTGAGCGAGCTGAGTGGGCTGGGCCCGGACGGCAGCGAGAATCCCGGCGCCGGGCGGCGCGGCGGCCTGCTCGCCTTCGCCGGGTCCGCGGGCCTCGGCAAGACCACCCTGCTCGCCGAGGTGCGCAGGCGCGCCACCGACCACGGCTGCACCGTGCTGTCCGCCCGCGGCGGCGACCAGGAGCAGCAGGTCGCCTTCCACGTGGCCCGGCAACTGCTGCAACCGCAGCTCGCCGGCGAGTCCGAGCACGAGATCAAGGCCAGGCTCGGCAGCTGGTACGGCATCGTCGGCCCCGCGCTCGGCCTGTGCACGGCGGAAGGCGCCGCCCCCGACCCGCAGGGTCTGCGCGACGGGCTGGACTGGGTGCTCACCCACCTCGCGGTGCAGCGCGCCCCGGTCGTCCTGGTCCTCGACGACGCCCACTGGGCCGACCCGCAGTCGCTCAACTGGCTGGCCGCCTTCGCGCCGCGCGCCGACGACCTGGCCCTGCTGATCGTCGTCGCCTACCGGCCCGACGAGCTCCCGGCCGGCGCCGAGTCCTTCCGCGGCCTGCCCGGCAGGGCCGGGCACCGCCCGATCGGCCTCGAACCCCTCACCGAGGCCGCCATCGGGCGCCTGGTGCGCGACTCGGTCGGCGAGCACGCGGCCGACGACTTCTGCCGCGAGTGCTGGGCGGTCACCGCGGGAAACCCCTTCGAAGCGGTGGAGCTCGCCGCCAGGCTCCGCGACCGCGGTGTCACCCCCGACGGCTCGAGCACCCACCTGCTGCGCGACCTCGCCGCCACCGCCACCGGGCAGGGCCTGGCCGGGCGGCTGGATCGGCTCGGCCCCTCCGCGGTCCGGCTCGCCTGGGCCGCGGCCGTCCTCGGCACCGAGGTGCCGCCGGGGCTCGCCGCCGACGTCGCGGGGCTCGGCCGGGAGGAGGCCGCCGACTGCGCCGACCGGCTGCGCGAGGCCCGCATCCTCACCGGCAGCCGCACCCTTGAGTTCGTCCACCCGCTGATCGCCACCGCCGTCTACCGGGCGATACCGGGCGCCGTACGGGTCGCCCTGCACGGCCAGGCCGCGTGGTCGGTCGTCGACGCCGGGCTCGGCCCGTCCGCCGCCGCCCGGCACCTGCTGGAGACCCACCCCGAGGGGGACCCGTGGGCGGTCGGCCTGCTGCGGGCGGCCGCCCGTGAGACGCTGCGGGCAGGCGCACCCGAGACGGCCCGCAGCTACCTGGGCCGGGCACTGCGCGAACCACCGCAGGACGCCGACCGGGCAGCGGTGCTCTACGAACTGGGCTGCTCCTCCCAGCTCCTCGAACCCTCCGTCACCGTCAACCACCTGCGGGCTGCGCTTGAGGAGCCGATCAGCGACCCCGCGCTGCGCGACGGCATCGTCTTCCGCCTCTCGCAGTCGCTGGCCCACAGCGACCGGCTCAGCGAGGCCGCCGAGGTCGTCGCGCACGCCGCCCGCACGGCCACCAGTGCCCGCACCCGGCTGCGGATGCAGGCCGAGCAGTTCATGTGGGACGCCTTCCGCGCCGACGAACCGGACTCGCCCGGCCGCTCCCGGCGGCTGACCCGGCTCGCCGAGCGGCTCACCGGCCGCGACCTCACCGAGCGCTACATCATCGGACTGCGGGCCTGGGACGCCACCCTGCGCGGTGAGCACATCTCCACCGTGCTGCGGCACGCGGGCCGCGCCCTGGAGGGCGGCCTGCCGTGGGCCGACGAGGACTGGGGCTTCGAGGTGCCCACGCTGGTCGCGATGACCTACATCTACGCCGACCGGCCGGAGCGCGCCGAGGAGCTGTTCGCCGAGGGCATCGCCGACTTCGAACGCCACGGGTGGCGTGGTGCGCACCTGTCCTTCGGCCTGCTGCTGCTCGGCTACGTCCGCTGCCGGCAGGGCCGGCTCGACCAGGCGGAGGAACTGGCCCGCGACGGGCTGCGGCTGGCCGAGCGGGTCGGGCGCGGCACCCCCGTGCAGTGGTACGCCGTCGCCGTCCTCATCCATGTGCTGCTGGCCCGCGGCCGGGTCGCGCAGGCCACCGCGCTGGCCGCCGACTACGACTTCCGCGAGCCCTTCCCGGCCGCCGTCACCTTCCCGGACGCCCAGGCCGTGCACGGCGAACTGCTGCTGGCCCGCGGCCTGTACGAGGAGGCCGCGGCCGAACTGGCCGCGGTCGGCGGCCGGCTGGACCCGCGCGGCATGCGCAATCCCGCCTGGTGCCCCTGGCAGCTGCACCTCGCGCTCGCCCAGGCGCACGTCGTACCGGAGCGGGCCCGGCACACCGCACTCGACGCCGTCGCCCGGGCACGGCAGTACGGGGCCGGATCCGCGATCGGCCACGCGCTGCTGGTCGCCGCTGAGGTCTCCGACGGCCCCGAACGGCTGAAACTCCTCACCGAGGCCGTCACCCACCTGGAGGCCTCGCCGCCGGCCCACCTGCTCGCCGCCGCACTGGTCGCCCACGGGGTCGCGCTCCGCGAGGCCGGCCGGCCAGCGGAAGCCGCCGACCGGCTCCGCATGGGCCTGCGCACCGCCCAGCGCTGCGCCGCCGACGGCACGGCGGACAGCGCCCGGACGGAACTGGCGCCGATCGCCGCCGCCGAGGGCACGGCCTGCTGACGGAGCTCCCCGGCGCTCCGCGGGGCGCCACGTGCCGCCACGACCCGGTCCCCGGGCGTGTCACCTGATGAGCGGCGGGTCCCCGGAGCGCAGGCCAGCCTTTACCATGGCCGCATGTCCTTCCTCCGCCGCCGCAGCGCAGCCACGCCCACCGGGCCGGACTTCGACGTACTCGCGATGGACCCGGGGGACTGGCCTGGGGACCTGGGAGCCGGGCTGCTGCCGGGGCCGGACGGGCGGTGCGAGGGCATCTACCTGCGCTACGACCTCTTCGGGGGGCGCGGCCCCGCGATGCTCATCGGCAACCTGCCGGAGGGCTCGCCCGCCAGGGAGCTGGACGAGGGCCAGGTGCCCTTCGAGGTGGCGCAGCTGCTGGCCGCGCTGGGCAACGACGAGCCGGCCGAGGTCACCGAGACCGAGGACACACCGGTCTGGCAGGGCGACGGCCTGCTGATCGTACGGCGGATCAAGATCTCCGAGTCGCGGGTCGCCTGTGCGCAGTTCGACCGCAGCGACGGCGTCCAGGTGACCATCGCCACCTGGGACCGGCCGATCACCGACGACCTCTACCAGCTGCTCAAGCCGCTGCCCGCGGCGATGTTCCAGGCCGGCTGAGCCCCCGAGCTCAGCCCACCCCGCTCAGCGGGTGCCGACGGCGGCCCGGACCGCCCTGCGGGCCAGCCCGCAGTCGTCGTGCAGCCTGCGCAGCAGCAGCCGCTGCTCCTCGCCCGTCTCGGCCGCGCCCGGTGCCACCGGCGCGCTGGAGCGCATGGTGCGCTGGACGGCCGTCTCGTAGGTGCGGATCTCCCGGGTCAGCACCAGCATCAGGTTGACCAGGAAGGCGTCCCGTGCGACGGGGCCGGGGGCCTGCGCCTGCTGGCTGATCTGGCGGCGCGCCGCCTCGTCGTCGCCGAGCACCGACCACAGCACCGCCAGGTCGTAGCCGGGCAGATACCAGCCCGAGTGCTCCCAGTCGACCAGCGAGGGACCGGCGGGCGAGAGCAGCACATTGGACAGCAAGGCGTCGCCGTGGCAGAACTGCCCCTGCGCGTGAGTCAGTCCGTGCAGCAGCTTCTGCAGGTCGCCCATGTCGCGGTCGGTCAGCAGCCCCAGCTCGTGGTAACGGCTGATCCTGGCCGGGTAGTCGATCGGCGCGTCGAAGGAACCGGGCGGTGGCCGCCACATGTTGATCCGCGCGTACGCGGACAGGGCGGCGCGTACGTCGCCCCGGCTCGGCGGGTGCGACGGGTGGCGCTGCGGCGAGACGACCCGGCCGGGCATCCGCTCCATCACCAGCACGCAGCTGTCCGGGTCGGCGGCGATCAGCCGCGGCACCCGCACCGGCGGTCGGTGCCGGACGAAGGTGCGGTAGGCCGCTATCTCGTGGCGGAAACGATCCGCCCATGCGGGCGAGTGGTCCAGCAGGCACTTGGCCACCGCGGGCGACCGTCCCGAGGTGCCGATCAGCAGCGCCGTACGGCCACCTCGGCGCAGTAGCTGCACGGGGGTGAACTCGGGACAGATCCGCTGTACCGCGGCGACCGCGGTGCGGAGCTGGGTTCCCTGCGGGCCGGTCAAGTCGAGTCTCCCGCTGAGCGGATGGGCGCCGCCGAGCGTCCCGCGCCGCAGTCCTGCCGCGGATCGGGTTCTGACGGCCGGCTCCGCGACGACGGGGTACGCGGGGCGGGGTGGGGCGGACACGGAGGACGATGCCGAATACATGAGAAGAAGCAGATCCCTTCACGTGCCTACGAGTTCAGGGGCGCCGACCCCGGCCTGGCACCGCACCCTGGGGAATGCGGCGCCGGGGCGGGGTGGCGCTTTCCTACCTGACACCCGGGGGGCCCTGGCAGACCATCTGGCGGACCCTGGCGAACCCTGGCGAATACTCGCGAGGCCAATGTCGGGGGGAATAGTCTCGACAACGCCGAGGAACCTGGGGGCTTGACGTGGGCAATGAGGCCAACACCCGACTCGCGGACCTGTTCGGTCTCACCGGCTGGTCCAAGGGCGAACTCGCGCGGCTGGTCAACCGGCAGGCGGCGGCCATGGGCCACCCGCAGCTGGCGACCGACACCTCGCGGGTGCGCCGCTGGATCGACACCGGTGAGTCGCCGCGCGAACCCGTGCCGAAAGTGCTGGCCGCACTGTTCACCGAGCGTCTCGGCCGTGTCGTGACCATTGAGGATCTCGGTTTCGACCGGCGCCGGCAGACGGGTGACAGACAGACCGGAGACGGCCTCCCGTGGCCGCCGGAAAGAACAGCCGCGGTCCTCACCGAATTCACGGGAATGGACCTCATGCTCAACCGACGCGGTCTGGTGGGCGCGAGCGCCGCGCTCGCCTCCGGCACCGTAATCAGCAAAGCCATGTCCGACTGGCTCACAACCGATCCGGCCCTCGCGGCCGACGCACCGCGGGTCGACGATCCGCTGCGCGCCGACCCGGCCGACTACGACACCTACGAGGCGGTTCCGGTCGGCTCGCAGGAGATCGAGTCGCTGGAACGATCCGTCGAAGTCTTCCGCGCCTGGGACGCCGCCCGCGGGGGCGGACTCCAGCGCAAGGCGGTCGTCGGCCAGCTCAACGAGGTGGGCGGCATGCTCTCCTACCGGCATCCGGTGCATCTCCAGCGCCGGCTGTGGGGGGTCGCGGCCAACCTGGCGGTCCTCGCCGGCTGGATGTCGCACGACATCGGCCTCGAACCCACCGCGCAGAAGTACTTCCTGATCGCCGCGCACTCGGCCCGCGAGGGCGGCGACCGGCCACGAGCCGGAGAGGCGCTGTCCCGGGCCGCCCGGCAGATGGTGCACCTCGGCCGGCCGGAGCAGGCCCTCGACCTGATGCAGCTCGCCAAGTCCGGTTCCGGCGAGCAGACCCTGCCGCGTACGCAGGCGATGCTGCACACCATCGAGGCGTGGGCGCAGGCGTCCATGGGGCGGGGCCAGGCGATGCGGCGGACCCTCGGCGAGGCCGAGGAGCTGTTCGTGTCGGACAAGGGCGATGTGCCCCCGCCGAGCTGGATGCAGAACTTCGACGAGGCCGACCTGCACGGCATGCAGGCGCTCGCCTACCGCACCCTGGCCGAGCACGACCCGTCGGCCGCGGCCCAGGCCCAGCTGCACGCCAAGCAGGCGATCACGCTGCGCACCTCGGGCCACGAGCGGTCGACGATCCTCGACTACCTGTCGCTCGCCTCGGCCTGCTTCATCGCCGACGACCCCGAGCAGGCCGACCGCTACGCGCGGATGGCGCTGCTGACCATCGGCCAGACCTCCTCGCACCGCACCTGGGACCGGCTGCGCGAGATGTACCGCCTCACCGGGCGCTACTCCGACTACCGACGGGTCCAGGACCTGCGCAACGAGATCGAGTCGACTCTTCCCGGCCGGAAGAAGAGCGGAGGCGCCCCCCGCTACCGCGAGGTCTGAGCGGCACCGCGGCCCCCGCGGCCGCATCGAAGGCCTCCGTGGTGAGGCACAGCACGTCGTGAGGCACAGCACCGGCCCGCCGCCGAACGGGTCGGACAGCAGCCTCTCCCGTCAGGCGATCCTGGCGATCAGCACGCAGGCGTCATCCTCGCGGTCCGGGGTGCCGAACTCCTCCGCCACCAGCCGTACGCAGTCCTGTGCGGTCCTGGCGGCGGCGAAGAGCGGGGCCATCGACAGCAGCCGGTGCCCGCCCCCGTCGGTGTCCGCCGTGCCCGCGGCACCGTGGTCGACGGCCGGGCGGCGCGGCACCAAACCGTCGGTGTGCAGTACCAGCAGGTCGCCGGGTGCCAGCTGCTCGCGGGCCTGGGAGTACTGGGCGCCGGAGGTGGCGCCGAGCAGGACGCCGTCCGGCGGATCGAGGGAGCGTCCCGTCCCGTTGCGGAAGAGCAGCGGGGCGGGATGGCCCGCCTGGGACCAGTGCAGCACCCGGGTGGCCGGTTCGTAGCGGCAGCACAGGGCGCTGCCGAGCGCGGGCTGCGGTGAGGTGTCGAGGAGTTCGTTGAGCCAGCCCATCAGGGGCCCCGGCCGGAGGCCCGCGACGGCCATCCCGCGCAGCGCCCCGAGCAGCATCGCCATACCGGAGGTGGCGGTCACCCCGTGTCCTGTGAGATCGCCCACGGTGAGTAAGGAGGCACCATCCGGCAGCTGCATGGCGTCGTACCAGTCGCCGCCGATCAGTGCGCTGGTCGCGGAGGGCAGATAGTGCGCGGCCAGGTCCATCGTGGTCGGCCCCCCGTCCTGCGGGAAGCGCTGGGCGCCGCGCCACGGGGGCAGCACGGCTTCCTGCAGCTCGACCGCCATACGCCGCTCGGTCTGCGCGATCTGCCGCTGCCGCTGCAGCGACTCCCTGGTCTCCCGCAGCGTCCGCTGGCTGCGCCGCAGGTCGCTGACGTCCCTGAGGACCGCCCACATCGACTCGGTGCCGCCGTCGGAGCCGAGCACCGGCTCGCCGACCATGTGCACCGTGCGCACCGAGCCGTCTGCCCGCACGATACGGAATTCGCCGTCGATCGGCCGCCCGTCCACCAGGCAGCCGGTCACCAGCTCGGTGAGGACCGCCTGGTCCTCGGCGAACAGCCAGGACGGCAGCTCGTCCAGGGTGAGCGGGCCGTCCTGCGGGGAGCGGCCGAAGATGCGGTAGAGCTCGTCGGACCACTCGGCGGCGTCGGTGAGCAGGTCCCACTGCGCGCTGCCGGCCCGGCCGAGCGCGCCCACCGCGGCCGCGTCGGTCCCGGAGCGCTGCAGGGGCACGTCGAGCAGCAGCAGCCGGTCGGCCGGCAGGTCCGCGGGGTCGAGGCCGTCCCTCAGCTGCCCGAGGTGGGTGCCCAGGTCGTCGAGCTGGTGCACGGCCAGGTCGCACAGCGCGCGCTGCCAGCGCAGCTGCGGGTCCCCTGCGGTGTCGCTGTCCCGCAGTACCGCGTCGACCCGGGTCCTGAGCTGGCGCGCCTGGGTGATCAGCGCGTCCACCGTACCGGGATCCGGCGGTTGAGCGGCGGTGTGATCCGCATGCGTTGGGGACGGCATGACGCACTCCGAAGGTGTCTGCTGGCAGGCTCTCGACGGCCGTGGCGGACGGAAGGGGCCGGTAACGACTGTTGCACAGGGAGCGATGGGTCGTAAGGGTTTCTGCGATACCCGATCCGGTGGTGCTTCCGGCATATGCCGAATGCCCAGCGGGCTTTCGGCCGGAGAATTCGCCGCCGCGCCACCGCCGGCCGGCCGTCTGTGCGACGCGTGGGGGCCACCTTGCTCCGGAGGGGAGCACTCCCCGAAGCGACATCGCGCCCCCGAGTCGGTAGGCTGCCGCCGCCCGTCCCCACGGGGTCCGCCCCTGCCGCCAGGTGTGAAATGCCCGGTGGCCGGTAAGGATGCCGGGCATCAGCAGCGGAAATCCCGTTGCCATGGAACCCCCCGCACCGGATGCTGACCTCATGTTCGACCCAGACATAGCGCCCAGCGGCACCCTTCTCGGCCTCCTCCAGCGGGGGCGCGGAGACGGTCCCCTGCACGCCCTCGCGGCGCCGCGGGCCGACGCACTCGCCGCCCTGGAGCACTGCGTGCTGCGCGACCCCAGGCTCGACTGGCGGGTCGAGTCCCGCTCCCTCTATTACGCGCGCCTCTACTCCGACCTCGAGGGCCCGCTCGACGGGATCGAACAGCACCTCTTCCACCCCGACGACCTGATCGCGCCCGACGAGCACCGCTGCGGCCTGGCCCTGTCCGTCCTCGGCCACCTGGCCGGATACGGGCGCCGGGACGCGCTGCACCTGCTGCGCCGGTACGCCGCCACCGGCGGCTGCTGGGAATGGGCACTCGACGAGCTGGCGGTACGCGACGGCGAGGCCGGGCTGCGGGGCCTCGGGCCCGCCGTGGTCGCCCGCTTCCCGCGGACCCCCGAGGGCGACGCCGCTCTCGCCCGCGCCGTCCGCGAAGCCTACGAACCCCGCCCCTGGCAGCTGTGGGCCGAGGACACCGCGCAGCCCGCCACCGCGGAAAGGGTCAGGCAGGCCACCGAGCAGGTCAGCTTCGACCGCTGGCAGCGCCAGATGCGATCAGCGGGACCGACCCCCGGCTGGAGCGTCGGCGCCGTCCTCGACTGGGCGGAACAGGGCCTCGACGCCCACCCCGCCGTCGAACGGGACCAGCCCGCCGCCCGCTGCCTCGCCGCCGTCGCGGGACCCGAGGACCGCCCCGCCCTGCTGGACGCCGCCCTGCACGGTCCCTCCGCCGCCCGCGCCGCCGCCCTCCGCCACCTCTGCGACCGCCGCGACGCGCAGTGCCTCGACCTCATCGGCACCGCCGCGGAGGCCGTCGAGGAGCGCGTGGTGCGCGCCGCCGTCGAATCCTTCGAGCGGATGCACGACGACGCCGCCATGACCCGCGCCCGTCACTGGGCCGTACGCACCGACCCGCTCGGCGCGGCGGCCGCCCGGATGCTCGCCCTGCACGGCGGCCCAGCGGACGCCGACCTCGTGCTCGCCGCCCTGCGCCGCACCGTCCAGTCCGGCGGCGCCGACGCGGAAGGGCTCGACGCCCTTGTCGAAGGCGTCGGACGGCTCGCCGCCTGCCGCGCCGCGCCCCTGCTGCGGCACCTCTACCGCGAGACCTCCTCCTCCCAGCTGCGCGGCACGGCCGCCCGTGCCCTGGCGGCCGCCGACCCCGGCTTCGCGGCCGGCTTCGCCGTCGAGTGCCTGTGGGACTGCGAGGAGGCCACCAGGGAACTGGCCGCGCACCGCGCCACCTCGGGCGACGTCCGGGTGCTGACCCAGCTGCGCCGGCTGGCCGCGGATCCCGCCGAGGAGGCGGAGGTCCAGACGGCCGTCCGCGGCCGCCTCAGCTCCGGCGGCACGCCCCGCTGAATCCCGCACCGCCGCCGACCCACCCCCGCCCCCCCGCCCGGCGGGGCGGAAGAGGGCCTCGCGCCACGGAGGTCCAGGCCGGGAGCGCCGGCCACGGCCCAACGCTCATGGGGCGTTCCCCTTCGGGAAAGATCCTCGTGGCCCTGACAACGTCCGGCGCGGCGACAACGTCCGTATGAGAGTCGCCATCGTCACGGAGTCCTTCCCGCCCGACGTCAACGGAGTGGCCCACTGCGCCCTGCGCACGGCCGAACACCTCGCCCGCACCGGCCACGACCCGATGGTCGTAGCGCCCGCGGGCCCGCACGACCAGGAAGCCGACGACCCCTGCCCCGTCGTCCGCGTCCCCTCCCTCCCGCTGCCCGGCTACCCCCAGGTCCGGGTCGCGCTGCCGGGCCGGCGCACCGCCGCCGCCATCGCCGCGCACCGGGCCGACATCGTCCACCTGGCCAGCCCCTTCGTGCTGGGCGTACGCGGCCTGGCCGCCGCCACCCGGCTGCGCATCCCGGCCGTCGCCGTCTACCAGACCGACCTGGCCGGCTACGCCAGGACCTACCTCAACGCGGGCGAGGCCGCCGCCTGGCGCCGCATCCGCGCCGTCCACACCGCGGCCGCCCGCACCCTCGCCCCGTCCACCGCCTCGGCCGCGGCCCTCGCGGACCAGGGCGTGCCCCGGGTCCACCTGTGGCCGCGCGGCGTCGACTCGATCCGCTTCCACCCCGCACACCGCGACCAGGCACTGCGCCGCGAACTCGCCCCGCGCGGTGAGCTGATCGTCGGATACGTCGGCCGGCTCGCCGCCGAGAAGCACGTGGAGCTGCTCGCCGGCACCTGCGAACTGCCCGGCGTGCGCGTCGTCGTGGTCGGCGACGGCCCCAGCGCGCCCGCGCTGCGCCAGGCCCTGCCGCAGGCGGTCTTCCTCGGCCGCAGAACCGGGGGCGACCTCGCCCGCATCTACGCCTCGCTCGACGTCTTCTGCCACACCGGGCCCTTCGAGACCTTCTGCCAGACCGTCCAGGAGGCCATGGCCAGCGGTGTCCCGGTGATCGCACCCGCCGCGGGCGGCCCGCTCGACCTGGTCGACCACGGCAGGACCGGCCTGCTCGTACCGGCAGGCGACGACCTCTCGGTGAGGACCGCGGTCCAACTGCTGCACGCCGACCCCAGGCTGCGCGTCCGCTACGGAACCGCCGCGCGCGAAGCCGTCGCGGAACGCAGCTGGGAAGCCGTCGGCGACCAGCTCCTCGGCCACTACGCGCAGGTGCTCGGCGAACGAGCGGCGGCCGTCGCATGACCGGCACCCGCCTGCGCATCGTCCGCGTGGCGAACTTCGTCACCCCCGTCTCCGGCGGCCTGCGCACCGCACTGCGGCACCTGGGCGAGGGGTACGCGGCGGCCGGCCACGAGCCCGTCCTGGTCATCCCGGGACCCGAGGCGTCCGACGAGCAGACCTCCCAGGGCCGGGTCGTCACCCTGCCGGGCCCCGAGATCCCCGGCACCGGCGGCTACCGCGTACTGGCCCGCCGCGCACCCGTCGCCGCCCTGCTCGAACAGCTCGCCCCCGACCGGCTCGAAGTGTCCGACCGCACCACGCTGCGCTGGACCGGGGAGTGGGCCCGCAGGCACCGGGTGCCCGCGGTGATGGTCTCCCACGAGAGCGCCGACGGCGTCCTCGGCACCTGGGGCCTGCCGGCCGGAGCCGCCCGCCGCGCCGCCGACGCCCTCAACCGGCGCACCGCGCACGCCTACACCCGCGTCGTGTGCACCACGGCCTGGGCTGCGGCCGAATTCGAACGCATCGGGGCGCGCAACGTCGTACGCGCCCCGCTGGGCGTCGACCTCGCCGGCCTGCACCCTGGCCACCACGACCCCGCCCTGCGCGAACGGTACGGCCACGGGGCCGCAGTACTGCTCGTGCTCTGCTCCCGGCTCAGCCCCGAGAAGCGGCCGGACGACGCCATCGAGACACTCGCGCGGCTGCGGCGCGCCGGGGTCGACGCCGCGCTGGTCGTCGCCGGCGAAGGGCCGCTGCGCGCCCGCCTCACCACCCACGCCAGGACCCACCGCCTGCCGGTGACCTTCCTCGGCCACGTCGCGCGGCGCGACGACCTCGCCGCGCTCCTCGCGACCGCCGACGTGGCCCTCGCACCCGGCCCCGTCGAGACCTTCGGGCTCGCCGCCCTCGAAGCCCTTGCCTGCGGCACCCCCGTGGTGGCCAGCACCCGCTCCGCCCTGCCCGCGCTCATCGGCCCGGCCGGCGCGGCCGCCGCCACCCCCGTTGAGTACGCCGCCGCGGTCCGCGACCTGCTCGCGGTGCCCGCGGCCGTACGGCGGGAGCGTGCCAGGCGCCGCGCCGAGCTCTACACCTGGCCGGCCGCGGTGACGGCCTTCCTCACCGCCCACCGCGCCCCCACCCACACGGAAGCCGTCCGGTGAACACCCCCTCCGGGCGAGGGGTCGCGGCCCGCGCGGCGGCCCGAGCTTCGGCGGTTCGCGGCGGCGGCACGCGTGCTTCCTCGCGCCTGGCGCGCCGCCGCCTGCGCGGCGCGGTGAAGCGGGCGCCCGGCCCGCGGGTACAGCGGCCGCACCTGCCTCGGCGTGCGCGTGACCTCTCGGGGGACCGGGCTGCCGCGGCATGGCCGCGCGGGACGAGCACCACGGCCGCCCCCCTCGGGGCCGCAGGGACCCGCGCGACCGGCCGCGAAGAGCTGTCGCGGAAGGCGAGCCGGCGGCACGGCGAACCTCAGCGGTGGGTCCGTTGAGCGGCGGCGTGGTGCGGTTCGCCGTCCTGGGGGACTCGCTCAGCGAGGGCGTCGGCGACCCCGCGCCCACCGGAGGCTGGCGCGGCTGGGCCGTGCTGCTCGCGGAATCCCTCACCCCCGACGCGGACCTGCTCAACGTGGCCCGCAGCGGAGCCCGCACCGGCGACGTCGCGGGACGCCAGCTCACCGCGGCCCTGCGGCACCGCCCGCACCTCGCCTCGGTGCTGGTCGGCGGCAACGGCACGCTGCGCGGCGGCTTCGACATCCGCACGGTGGCAGCCGAACTGCACACCGCCATGGGCGCGCTGCGCGGCGCCGGCGCCGACGTCCTCACTGCCTGCCTGCCCGACCCAGGCACCGTACTGGGCCTGCCGTGGCCCCTGGCCGGCCCGCTCGGCCGCCGGATGAAGGCGCTGAACGACACCGTGCACGCCCTGTCCGCACACTACGGCGCCCTGCACCTGCACGCGGCCCAGCGGCCCTGGGCGACAAGCCCGGGGACGCTCAGCGCGGACCGGCTGCACCCGAGCGAGGCCGGACACCGGCTGCTGGCCCGGGACTTCCACGCGCTGCTGGCCGGGGCGGCGCTGGCAGGCGGACCGCCGCCGCGGCTGGAACCCGACGGCCCGCCGCCGAGCCGCGCCGCTTCGGTGTGGTGGATGGCCACCCGCGGCACCAGATGGATCGCGGACCGCTGCACCGACCTGCTGCCTGACCTCCTGCGGCTGGCAGCCGACGAATACCGGCACGCCGCCAGGGGCACCCTCCCGCTGCTGGACCATGCCGCACGCGAGGCGACCGTGCTGGCCCTGGAGTCGCTGAACCTGGGCCCTCCGGCGCCCGTGCACGGCACGGGAGTTCACAGCACGGGCCGGGCGGACCGCAGCGCCACGAAGCGGATCCTGGTGCCGGGCGCGGACTGGGCCGCGGCGGGAAGCGACTCCTCCGGCACCACACCGATCACCGGGTAGCCGCCGGTGGTCGGATGGTCGGCGAGGAAGACGACGGGGCGGCCGTCCGGCGGCACTTGGACGGCGCCCGGCACCATGCCCTCGCTCGGCAGCTCGCCGTCCCGCCCTGCGGCCCTGCGCAGCGCGGGGCCGAGGACACGCAGGCCGATCCGGTTGGAGGCGGGGGACACCGTGTAGTGCCCGGTGACCAGGGCGGTCAGGGAGCCCGGCGCGAACCAGTCGTCGCGCGGCCCCGGCAGGAAGGGCAGCACGAGCTCCGACCCGGCGCGGCCGTACGGCAGGACGTCCGCCGCCGCACTGCGGCCCCGCTCGTGTCCGATGGGCAACTCGTCGCCGTCCGCGAGCGGTGCCGGGCCAAGCCCGGACAGCAGGTCCGTGGCCCGGCTTCCCAGCACCGCGCCGACGGCGAACCCGCCGGCCACCGCGACATAGCTGCGCAGCCCGACGGCGGCTGCCCCCACGTCGATCACCGCGCCGCCCGGCACCACCACCGGCGCGCCCCATGCCGCCGGGTGGCCGTCCACGCGTACCGGGCAGGCCGCGCCCGTCACCGCGACCACCACGGTCCGCGACGCCCGCAGCGCACAACCCGACACCGTCGTCTCCAGCCCCGCGGCCCGCTCGTCATTGCCGACCAGACGATTGGCCAGCCGGTGCGCCGGCAGGTCGAGCGCCCCCGACCGCGGCACCCCGAGATGCGCGAAGCCCACCCGCCCCAGATCCTGCACGGTGGTCAACGCCCCCGCCCGGACCACCCGTACGAGCCCCTCACTCACGCCCGCACCCCTTCCGTACACCTGGGCGCATGCGCCGCCGTGGATGTCGGGGCCGTGGTGTCCGCGACCCGGGTGAGCCGCCCAGCGCGCGGGCCGACGCGAAAGCCCCCGCGCCGGTGGACAGGGCCCCGGGACCCGGTGGCGGCGTCATGCGTCCGCCCGGACGAAGCGCCGCCGTGGATGTCGGGGCCGTGGTGTCCGCGACCCGGGTGAGCCGCCCAGCGCGCGGGCCGACGCGAAAGCCCCCGCGCCGGTGGACAGGGC
>NZ_JBICTO010000017.1:0-34087 GCF_043197715.1 Streptomyces sp. NPDC049040 | reverse complement strand
GCCCCGGGACCCGGTGGCGGCGTCATGCGTCCGCCCGGACGAAGCGGACCTCGGTGCCGGGGGAGAGGAGCGCGGCCGGGTCGCGGGCCGGGTCCCACAGCGGAGCGTCCGTGGTGCCGATCAGCTGCCAGCCGCCGGGGGACGACCTCGGGTAGAGGCCCGCGTAGGGGCCCGCGAGCGCCAGCGAGCCGGGCGGGACCGCCGTGCGCGGGGTCGGGCGGCGGGGGACGTGGCGCTCGGCGGGCAGGCCGGTCAGATACGCGAAGCCGGGGGAGAAGCCGCAGAAGGCCACCCGGAAAGGCGTCGCGGTGACGATTCCGGGCAGCTCGGCGGGCGTCACCGCCCACAACTCGGCCACCTCCGCCACGTCCGGGCCGTCGAAACGCACCGGCACCTCCCGCAGTTCGCCGTGGCCCGCCTCGACCGGCGGCACGTCCCAACCGGACACCGCGGCGGCGAAGGCCCGCGGGTCGGCGAGGCCGCCGACCAGGACGGTCCGCGCGGCCGGCACGATCTCACGCACCTCGGGGAACTCGCCGGCGGCCCGCCGCCGCAGCAACTCGGCGTGCAGTGCCTGCGCGCGCTCACCGTCCTCGGTCTCGACCAGCACCGCGCCGCGACCCATCGCCAGCACCCGGCACTTCACGACCACGTCACCCCGCTCCTCATACGAACGCCGCCACCCGCAGCCCGGCCGCCTCCAGCGCCTGCCGCACCCGGGCGGCGAGTTGCGCGGCGCCGGGGGTGTCACCGTGGACGCACAGCGAGCGGGCCGCGATCCGCACCGTCCGCCCGTCCGCCGACGTCACACCGCCGCCGGAGGCGATCCGGACCGCGCGGGTCACCACCGCGTCCGGCTCGCCGATCACCGCCCCCGGCTCGCGGCGCGGCACCAGCGTGCCCTGCGCGGTGTAGGCGCGGTCGGCGAACGCCTCGGCCACCGTCGCGAGCCCGGCACCGGCCGCGGCGGACAGCAACCGCGAGCCTGGCAGGCCCAGTACGGGCAGCCGCCCGGCGAGCACCACACCCTCGACGATGGCGGCGGCCTGCTCCGCGTCGTGCACCGCCCGGTTGTACAGCGCCCCGTGCGGCTTCACGTACGCCACCGCCGCGCCTGCCGCCCGCGCGAAGACCTCCAGCGCCCCGATCTGGTAGGCGACCTCCGCGGCCAGTTCGCCGGGCGGCACGTCCATCGAGCGCCGCCCGAAGCCGGCGAGGTCGCGGTAGGACACCTGCGCCCCGATCCGCACCCCGCCCGCCGCGGCCAGCTCGCACACCCGCCGCATCGTCGCCGGATCACCTGCGTGGAAGCCGCAGGCGACATTCGCGCTGGTGACCACCGAGAGCAGCGCCTCGTCGTCCGTGAGGTGCCACCGCCCGAAACCCTCGCCCAGATCGGCGTTGAGGTCCACGGCCCCGCCGCCGCCCCCTCCGTCGGCCCCGGCGCCGACCGCACCGCTGCCCGCGTCCGCCATGGTGATCCGCCCGTCGTGTCCACCGCTGCCGTAGGATGCCCGCGGTCCGATCATGGCATCCCGCACCGACAACGCGTGCCCGCCCCGTGGCGATCCGTGCCGTTTCGTTCGTTGTCGGTGGCACCGCCTAATGTGTGGGGCGTGACCATCACTGTCCCGTACCCCCTGCCGGGCGCCGCCCGGCCGGCCCCGGGCCCCGCCGCGGACGAGGGCCTGGCCCGCCGGCTCAAGGCACTCGCCTGCACCGCGCCGCTGCACGACCTCGACGCCCGCAAGGCCAACCTCGCGGGCGAGTATTCGGTGTACGCCATGGCAGAGGTCGCGCTCGCCACGATCGACCTGGTCACGCTCAACATGGACTTCGACACCGGCGCCGACCACGACCAGATAGTGGCCAGGCTGCTGCCCCGGGTCGCCGCCCAGGCCCCCGCCCGCGGCCATGCGGAGCACGAGCGGGTCGCCCGCTGGGTGCTGGAGAACCTGATCAACGTCGGCAGTGCCGACCGAGGATTCCGCGCCGTCTACGGGACGTTCGGCGCGGACGGCGCCTACGTGCGGCGGGACTACGACTTCAAGCTGATCGAGGAGGTGCCGGGCCCCGGCGGCAGCGTCTACCTGCGCACCACCGACGAGGCGGTCAACGTCCTGGTCGGCGCCCTCGACACCGACGTCACCAGCGCCCAGATCGCCGCCGAGGTCAAGCTGGAGGTGCTGATCAGCCGCGGCAGGCTCGCCGACGCCCAACTCGCCGCCGAGCAGGCCCGCTACCGCACCGTGCAGTATGCCGAGACGCTGCGCCGCACCCTGGAGGCGACCCGGCGCAACGTACGGGCGGTGGACTGGCTGCGGCAGGTCCCTGACATGATCGCCGAGGCCCTCGACCACGTCGCCGACCGCTACCGCCATGAGAACGCGATCCTCACCAACATCCGCAAGGCGCGCGACGAGGCGGAGGAGCCCGAGCACAAGCGGCGGGCCGCCGAGCTGGTCGACATCGTGAAGGACTGCATCAGGCGGCACACCCAGCTCCAGTCGCGGCTGCTGGAGGCCGGGCCGCTGTTCAGGGCCGAGCAGGACCGGCAGGCCTTCGCCGCGCCGCCCGCCCGCGCGGGGCTCGACCTGTACGGCCAACTGGTCGCCCCGCTGCTGCCGCTGCCGGTGGAGCAGGCCTCGCGGGTCACCGACGCGTTCTTCGCGCGCGGCACCGGCCTGCGCACCCCGACGGCGGTCCGGGTCGCCGACCTGGTCGACCTGCTGCTGACCCCGCCGCTCGAACGCGACCACCTCGGCGCCGAGATGCCGGAGCCCGACCTCGTCGCCACCCCGGACGACAGCCGCTTCTCCGACGAGCAGCTGGAATCCGCCCTCGACCTGCTCGACCTGCCGCACGACGCGCCCCGCCGGCTGTCGGGGCTGCTCGCGGAGGCCCGCCGCCGCGATCCCGACCTGCCGTATCTGGTGGCGCTGCTTGCCCTGCACGCCGCGTCGCCACCTGTCGGCACCGCGGTACGGCAGGGCGAGCCGCAGGTCCTCTTCGCGGTCGACGACGGCACCGAGCTGGACGACCCCGACTTCGGCGGCGCCGACCTCGTCCTCGGCACCGCCCGCCTCGCCGCCCGCCCCGCGGACCCGAAAGAGAGAAAGACGTGAGCGACCACCGCGACGACGGGACCCGCCCCGGGGACGGCGTCCGCGCCGGCGGCAGGGAAGGAGGGCCGGCGGAGGGCCCGCGCGACAAGGAGAGCCCGCCGCTGACCCCGGCAGACGTCGCCGACGCGGCCCGGCTGGTCGGGTTCGGCCTCCAGCCCAAGCTGCTGCCCGCCCGCGACGCGGAGTACGCCGAACTCGTCAGACGCCACCGCGAGGACCCCGCCTTCGCCCGGATCGCCGACGCGGTCGCCGCCGGGCTCGGCCTGGTCGTCCTCGAGGTGTCGCCCCGGGCCGGCATGGCCGTCGCCGCAGGCGAGGACTCGGTCTTCGCGGTCCGTATGGGCGACTACGCCCGCAGGGCCGCCTCCGACGCGGGCGACCGCTTCCTGCACGGCCTGGCACATCTGGCGGCGGCCGCGCTGGCCTTCCCGCGCCCTGAAGACCTCGCCGACGACGGCTACATCGGCCGGATCACCGTCAACGGGGTGGACGCCTTCGTCCGGCAGGCCTGCCGCCGGCTGGAGGAGCGCGCCGACGAGACCGGGGAGAACACCGACCCGGCCAGCGAAGCCCCCGGCCTCGAAGCGGCCTGGCGGGTCTACGCCCGGCGCACCGCGACCGGTGCGACCAAGGACGCCAGGCGGCTGGCCGGTTCGACGACCGGAATCATCGGCAAGGCCGTCGCCTTCCTCGTCGACTCCGGATTCCTCCAGCGCACCGGCGACGAGTCCGGCGGCACGTACCGCACCACCGCCCGCTACCAGCTCCAGGTCCGGGACATGGCGGGCAGCGCGGCCATGGCAGAACTCCTCGACCTCGGCGTCGTGCCCGTCACCGACGGCAGCGCCAGCCTGCTCCCCGCGGCCGCCTCCGACGACGGTGCCGACCTCGCCGCCGACGCGGGACTCCCCTTCCACACCTCCGCCTGACACCGTCTCCGCCCGAGCCCGCCTCCCCTACCCAGCCACGAGAGTCCGCCGCATGTACGAGCTTTCCCGACTCCGCCTCTACTCCATCGGGCCCGCCGGCGCGCGTTACGCCGACACCGTGCTCGACCTGCGGGGTGTCGGCGAACCGGTGCCGCAGCCCGCACCGGCGCAGGGCGACTTCTTCGCGGACGAACCGGCCGGTCCGCCGCGCCGCCCGGCCCCCGCCGGAGTGCTCTTCCTGGAGAACGGCGGCGGCAAGTCCGTCCTGCTCAAGCTGATCTTCTCGGTGATGCTGCCCGGGCACCGCAACACGCTCGGCGGCGCCAGTTCCGGTGTGCTGCGCAAATTCCTGCTCGCCGAGGACTGCGGGCACGTCGCCCTGGAGTGGCAGCACACGCTGACGGGCGAACTCGTGGTCGTCGGCAAGGTCAGCGAGTGGCGCGGCCGCCAGGTGTCGGCCGACCCGCGCAAGTTCGCCGAGGCCTGGTACTCCTTCCGTCCGGGCCCCGGCATGAGCCTGGACTCGCTGCCCGTCGCCGAATCCACCGCCGTGCGCCCGCCGGTCGAGGGCGCCTCGGGGGCCCGCGGGCGGCGCCGCACCATGAAGGGCTTCAGGGACGCGCTCACCGAGGCGGGAAAGGCGTACCCGCATCTGGACGTGGTGTGGGAGGAGATCCACGACCGGTGGAACGAACACCTCGGCGAGCTCGGCCTCGACCCCGAACTCTTCCGCTACCAGCGCGAGATGAACGCCGACGAGGGCGAGGCCGCAGGGCTCTTCGCGGTCAAGAAGGACTCCGACTTCACCGACCTGCTGCTGAGAGCAGTCACCGACACCCGTGACACCGACGGCCTCGCCGACCTCGTGCACGGCTTCGCGGGCAAGCTCGGCCGCCGGGCGGAGCTCACCGCGGAGCGCGACTTCACCGCCGGCTCGCTCGACCTGCTGGAGCGCATCGTCGACGGCGCCGAGGCCCGCGACCGGGCCCGTGCCGTGCACGCCCAGTCCGAGCGCCGCACCCGGGTGCTGGCCAGGCGGCTGTCGGCCCGCGCCCAGCAGGAGCGCGGCAGGACCGCGGAGATCGCCCAGGACATGGCGCGGGCCGCGCACTCCGTGACCGACGCGGAGCAGGCCCGCGCGGGCAGCGCGCTGATCGCTGCCGAGATCGCCTACCGGCACGCCTCGCTCGCGCTGGCCGCCGCGGACAAGGGGGCGGCGGCGCTGCGGCGCGAACTGGGCGACGCGCGCACGCTGCACGCCGCCTGGCAGGCCGCCGAGACCGTCCTGCGGCAGCGTGCTGCCGGCGACAGGCTGGAGCGGGTCAGCGCCGCGATCCGTGAAGCCGAGCGGGACGCCGCGCCCGCCCTCGCGGCCCGCACCACCGCCGCCGCCGAGCTGGTAAGGGCGCTGCACGGCGCCGCCGCCCGCGCCGAGCAGCAGGCCGACGCCGAGGAGGCCCGCTCGGCGGAGATCCAGGCGCTGTCCGAGACCGCGCACCAGGACGCGACCGCCGCCGCCACCGAGGCGCAGCGCGCCCGCAGCGAGGCCGGGCACCTCGCCCAGCGGCTCGCCGAGGTCGAGCAGGAGACCGCACAGGCCGTACGGTCCGGCTGGCTCGACGACTCGGCGCCGAACGCCGACCCCGCACGCGCCGCACTTGCCGCCGCCGACGCGGAGGAGTCGGCCGCCGCCCTCTTCAGGGCCGCCGCCGACACCGCACGTACCGAGGCCGCCAAGGCCCGGGAGGCCGCGGGCGCCGAGTCCCGTGCGGAGCTCGCGGCGGCCCGCGCCGCCGACGCCCTGTCCACCGCGGAGTCCGCGCTGACCGCGGCAACCGTCGCGGCCACCACCCTGACCACCGACTCCCGCCTGACCGCCCTCCTCAGCCTTCCCGCCGCCGGCCAGGCGTCCCCCCGCGGCGGTCAGGACCCCGCTCCGGCCGCGGAGCCCGCACCCGGCGACGCGGCGCGTCCTGCGACGGCGTCTGACGGGCCGTCCGACGCGCGGGACCCCGCAGGGGAGGCCCACCGCTCACCCGCCGTCTCCCGACCCCGCTCCGCCCCGGACGACGCCCCTGACGGCGCACTGACCGGCGCCGGCCACGCGTCCGGCGGCGTGCCCAGGGGATCCGACGGCGTGCCCGGAGACGGGCCGGGCGCGGCCCACCCGCCAGGTGCGACCCCCGGCGGACCCGCGGGCGCCCGCGGGGACCGGCGTGAGCCGGGCCGGCAGGCCGTACCCGCCCTCGGGGACGACGGCGGGATCAGCCCCGCGATGCTCGACGAATTCGCCGAGCCGCTGCGGGAGTTGCTCGACGGTGCCGTCGCCGCAGCGGAGCGGCAGCTGTTCGAGCTGCGGACCGCGGCGGCGGACGACGCGCGGATTCTCGGTGCGCTCGGCGACGGCGGCCTGCTGCCGCCGGGGCCCGACGTGCTGGCCACCGTGGAGTATCTGGGCGAGCACGGCATCCCGGCGCTGCCCGGATGGCGGTATCTCGCCCAGGCGGTCGACCCGGTCGACCACGCCATGGTGCTCGCGGCCCGGCCCGAGCTGGTCGACGGCGTCGTCGTGACCGACCCCGGCACCTATCAGCGGGCCAGGGACGTGCTGGCCCAGGCGGCACTGCTGCCCCGCTCCACCGTGGCCGTGGGCACCGCGGCGGCGCTGCTCGCGCCGCCGCCGGCCGCAGGCACCGAGCCTGACGTCTTCCTCGTACCGCCGAATCCGGCCATGCACGACGAATCCGCCGCGGACGGAGAACGCCTGGCCCTGCGGACCCGGGCCACCGCGCGCGAGGAGGAGATCAGGGCGCTCGCCGGGCGGCTCGCCCACGACCGCACGCTGGCGGCAGGGCTCGCCTCCTGGCGCGCCGCCTGCCCGCAGGGGCGGCTGGCGGAACTCGCGGCGGAGGCCGCGAGGGCCAGGGACACCGTCGAGCGCACCCGCGCCGAGCTGGCCGACGCGCGCGCCGCCCGTAGCGAGGCTGAGGCGGTCGCCGCGGAGGCGGCGCAGGAGAGCGACGCCCGCAGGGGCGCCGCCGAGCAGGCGCGCCGCGGCGCCGACGCGCTGGCGGGGCTCGCCCACCGGCTGCGGGAGCGGGCCAACTGGCAGCGCAGGGCCAGGGAATTGGCCGCCGACGCGGCAGAGGCCGAAGCCCGCGCCGAGTCCTGCCTGGCGCGGGCCCGTGCCGCCGACGAGGACCGCAGGGCCGCCCAGCGCGCCTCGGACGACGCCCGCCGCACCGCCCGCGTCCTGCGCGCGGAACGCGCCGAGATCGCCGGCGCCCCCGACGACGGCAGCACCGGCACGGACGGCGACGGCGCGGCGGCCACCTCGCTGCCCGCGCTGCGCGAGGCCTACCGCGCCGCCTCCGAGGTGTACGAGAAGGTCGGGGTCGGCGCCGACCTGCGGGCCGAGCAGGCGCGGGCGGAGAGCACGGAGAACGCCGCACTCGTCGAGCTGGACCGGCTGACCAACAAGGTGCGCAGCCGCGCCGCCCAGCTGCTGGAAGGACCCGACGGCTCGGACGGACCGTCCCGGCAGGCCGCGGCAGGGCGCGCGGAAGCGCTCGTACAGACCCTGGAGTCCCGGGCGTCGTCCGCCAGCGAACAGCTGGGCCGGCTCCGCGGCGAGGCCGAACGCCTCGCGCCGCCCGGCGGCGCGCCGCACCACACCGAGCTGCCCGAGGCCCTGCGGCCGCGCGACGCCGACCACGCGCAGGAGCTGCTGCGCGCGGCCACCACCGAAGTCGCCGCCCGTACCGACGCGTTGGAGCAGGCGACCGCCGCCCACGCCGATCTGGTCGCCGCGCACCGGGCCGCGGAGGACGCGGCGGGCGGTTTCGACGAGACCGCCGCGCTGCTGCGCGACCTGCTGCGGGACGGCGGCCCGCAGCACCACCAGGACGACGACGAGCCGCAGCCGTATCCGGGCAGCCAGGAGGCGGCCCGGCAGGCCGCGGCCGAGGCCAGGCGCAGCCTGCGCGGCTGCGCCGCCGACCTGTCGGCCGCCGAGACCCAGCTGCGCGAGTCCGCCGACGTCCTGGTCAGGCACGCCAACGCGGTCCGCTTCGAGCAGGTCAGGACACCGGCGAGGCAGCAGATCAGGGAGCTGCCCGGCGCCGCGCTGTCCGAGCACGCGGCGGCCTGGGCCGCGGCCTTCGCCCCTCGGCTGCGGGTGCTGACCGACGAGCTGGGCCAGTTGGAGCGCAACCGGGACATCATCGTGGACCGGCTGCGCGGCCTGGTCGAGTCCGCGCTCGCCACGCTGCGCTCGGCCCAGCGGCTGTCCCGGCTGCCCGAGGGGCTCGGCGAGTGGTCGGGGCAGGAATTCCTCCGGATCCGCTTCGAGGACCCCGACCAGGCGGTGCTCACGGAGCGCCTCGGCGAGGTCATCGACGAGGCCACCAGGTCCGCGCTGCGGAAGAATTCCGACCTGCGGCGGGACGGGATGTCGCTGCTGCTGCGCGCGGTCGGCGCGGCGTTGCAGCCGCGGGGCATCGCCGTGGAGATCCTGAAGCCCGACGCGGTGCTGCGCGCCGAGCGTGTGCCCGTCGGCCAGATGGGCGACGTCTTCTCCGGCGGCCAGCTGCTCACCGCGGCCATCGCGCTGTACTGCACGATGGCCGCGTTGCGGAGCAACGACCGCGGCAGGGACCGGCAGCGGCACGCGGGCACGCTCTTCCTCGACAATCCGATCGGGCGTGCGAATGCCACGTATCTGCTGGAACTCCAGCGCGCCGTCGCGGACGCCCTCGGAGTGCAGCTCCTCTACACGACCGGGCTTTTCGACACGACCGCGCTGGCCGAATTCCCGCTCGTGGTCAGGCTGCGCAATGACGCGGATCTGCGGGCGGGCCTGAAATACATCAGCGTCGAGGAACACCTCAGGCCCGGGCTTCCGGTGCAGGATCCGCAGGGTGAGCCGGTGCACGGCGAGATCACCGCGACCAGGATGTTCCGCCGCCCGTCCGAGACCTCCTCCACGGCCGCGCCCGCGGCCGCCGAGGAGGCCGCATCCCAGGGCGCTGAGGAGACCGGTCCGGGGACCGCGCCAGCCCCCGTCGCGGGGCCCCGTGACGCGCCCGACGAGGCCGCAGCGGCGGCCCGGGAGGGCCGCACCGGGCCCGCGTCCGGTCGTTAGGGCCTGTCCTGCGGATCTCGCCGGGCCCGCGGTGCCCGGTGCCGCACCGCACCGCGCTGCCGGGCCGTCCACGGACGACCCGGCAGGGGGACGGGCCTGCGCCTGGTGACGCACGGCACCGGGCACCGCCGGCCGATCCACCAGGATTTCGCCGGGCCGGCCGTGGCCGGCCGGCGTCGGGTCACACCCCCAGGTGCCACGGCTGGTGCCGCCGCCCGGGCGCTCCGCCCGAGGTCCGCGCCGCGGCGGGTCTCGGCTGCGGCCTGGCCCTGCGGGCCGCCCGCCGGGCGCTGCGCCGCTCCCGGCGCAGCGCCCTGGCCGCGCTGCTGGGGCTGGACACCACGCCGTTGCGCTGATTCCACACCTGCCGCGTCACCCACACGTCGAGCACCGCCCAGGTGGCGACGACCGCTGTCACCACGGTGGTCAGCAGCACCGGCGCGGCGAGCCACGACTGTCCGGCGGCGAGCAAGGCGTCGATGACCGCCTGAACCAGCGCGACAGCGGCTATCAGACCCGCCCGCACCGCGGCTGCCCGCACCGGGTCGGCCATCCGCGGCCGGCTGACGGTCTCTTCCACCCACACGGTCCGCCGTTGGAAGTCCATGAAGAGTGGCTGCCCCGAAACCTGCGGGTGCATTCCGGGGTACGTTTCGGCGCAGACCTGCCCAACCCACAGACATACTTTCGAGTTACCGCTGAGGCGGTAGTAGGCTCACGCCGTTTAAACAAGACAGACGCCCCCACCACGGGGGAGACGTTGGGGAGGCCATGAGCTTTCGCGGTACGACGATCCGCCGGAAGATCGTGGCGCTGCTGCTGATCCCTCTGGTGTCGCTGACGGTCATCTGGGCCCTCGCCGCCACGGTCACCGGCCGCGCGCTGCTGGACCGGCCCGATGCCCAGCGGGTGGTCCAGAACATCTTCTATCCCGGGACCGACGCCCTGCAGAGCCTCCAGCAGGAGCGCAGGGCGGCGATGATCTACGTGGCCAACACCCGGGACTCGCAGGCCAGGATCGGCTACAACAAGCAGCAGCAGGTCACCGACGCCTCGATCGCGAAGATGCGGACCCGGGTCGCCGCCTCGGGCGTACGCGGCGACCTCGGCTCCGATTCCCGCACCCGGCTGGACGCGTTCCTGAGCACCGTCGAGGGGCTCAGCTCGCTGCGGCAGCGCGCCGACGACGGCCGGATCAGCCGCAACGACGTCTACCAGGCGTACAACGCGATGACGGAGCCGATCTTCCAGCTCTTCGACTCCGTCCACCCGCACAACAACATCAAGGTCGACGACGAGCACCGCGCGATCGTCCAGCTCGAGCGCGCCCGCGACGAGATCAGCCACGAGGACGCGCTGATGGCGGCGGCCATCAGCACCGGGCACATGAGTGCGGCGGAACTGCGCTCCTACACCTTCGCGGTGGCGGAGCAGCGCAACTACTACGACGGCAGCCTCTGGCTGCTGAGCGACGAACAGCGCGCGCCCTACGACGCGTACTGGAAGACCGGCAACGGCAAGGCGCTGCGTGCGGCCGAGGACGCGGTGATCGCCGGCGGTGTCACCGACGCCCCGATCGTCGCGGCACAGCTGACCTGGCCGGGGCTCGCCGCGACCTCCATGGAGGACCTGGGCCGGCTCCTCGGTGTCACCAACACCGAGCTGATGGGGCGCTACCAGCCGGTCGCGACCACGGCGATCGTCGAGGCGGCCTTCGTCGGCGGTGTCGGCCTGATCGCGGTGATCGCCTCGCTGCTGGTCTCGGTGCGCATCGGCCGCGGCCTGATCAGGGACCTGACCGGGCTGCGCAGGGAGGCCCAGGAGGTCTCCGGCGCCCGGCTGCCGCGTGTCATGCGGCGGCTGGCGGCCGGTGAGCAGATCGACGTCGAGACCGAGGTGCCGCGGCTGGAGTACGCGGACGACGAGATCGGCCATGTCGGCAAGGCGCTCAACACCCTCCAGCGGGCCGTCGTGGAGGCCACCGTCCGGCAGAACGACCTCCGCAAGGGCGTCTCCGAGGTCTTCGTCAACCTCGCCCGCCGCAGCCAGGTGCTGCTGCACCGCCAACTCACCCTGCTGGACGCCATGGAGCGCCGCGCGGAGGGCAGCGAGGAGCTTGCCGACCTCTTCCGGCTCGACCACATGACCACCCGCATGCGGCGGCACGCCGAAGGCCTGGTCATCCTGTCCGGCGCGGCCCCCTCCCGGCAGTGGCGCAAGCCCGTCCAGCTGATGGACGTGGTCCGCGCCGCCATCGCCGAGGTCGAGGACTACGAGCGGATCGAGGTGCGCAGGCTGCCGCGGCTGGCCGTCGCAGGCGTCGCGGTCGCCGACCTCACCCACCTGCTCGCCGAACTCATCGAGAACGCCGCGGTCTTCTCGCCGCCGCACACCACGGTCAAACTGCACGGCGAGCCGGTGGCCAACGGTTTCGTGCTGGAGATCGACGACCGCGGCCTCGGCCTGACACCCGACGCCCTGCTCGAAGCGAATCTGCGGCTCGCGGAGACGCCCGAGTTCGAACTGTCGGACACCGACCGGCTCGGCCTGTTCGTGGTCAGCCGGCTCGCCCAGCGGCACAGCGTACGGGTCTCGCTGCGGCAGTCGCCGTACGGCGGCACCACCGCGGTCGTCATGATCCCCGAGACGCTGCTCAGCGACACAGGTGACGACACCGGAGGCACCGCGCTGCCCGGGGTCCAGCAGCCGCTCGGCCTCGACACGGCGGGCGACACCGAGCACACGTTCCGGCAGTGGGGTCTCGAAGGCGTGGACGACATCGGAGGCGAGCACCACAAGGAGCACGCCCAGCACCAGGAGGAGCCCCTGAGCACGGCCTTCGGCCGGGGGCTCGACGCGCTCGACGACCAGGACGGGCCGGCGGCCCCGGGCGCCGACGAGCAGGCCCCCGCCGCCCCGCTCCCGCTGCCGCGCCGCCGGCCCCGCTCGGCGACGGCCCAGCAGGTGCCGCGCTCTGTGGCGGCCGTACCGTCCTTGCCGCGCCCGCGGCAGGAGCAGGACGCGCCCGCGGCGCCGGAGCCGCAGGCGGAGGGCGCGGACGCCGCGCTCCTGCTGCCCCGGCGGGTCAGGCAGGCCAGCCTGGCACCGCAGTTGCGCGTGGAAACCGAACGGACGGGCAGCGGTGACGCGGCACGCGGCGGCGGACCCGAGCGGTCGGCCGACGAGGTACGCGACCGGATGTCCGCGATCCAGCGCGGCTGGAAGCGTGGCCGCGAAGCAGCAGAGGCCGAGCCGGACGGCGGAGCAGCCCCCGGCGACGACCCATCGACGACAGCACCGAGAACGACACCTGAGGGGAACGGTCGATGACCGCAGCATCGAGCCCGACACGCGAGCTGAGCTGGCTTCTGGACGATCTGGTCGCGCGGGTCGCCAGTATCCGCAAGGCCCTGGTGCTCTCGGGGGACGGCCTGGCCACCGGCGCTTCCGGCGGTCTGACACGGGAGGACTCGGAGCACCTGGCGGCGGTGGCCTCCGGCTTCCACAGCCTGGCCAAGGGCGTCGGCAGGCACTTCGACGCCGGCCGGGTACGCCAGACCATCGTGGAACTGGACGACGCCTTCCTGTTCGTCACGGCGGCGGGCGACGGCAGCTGCCTCGCGGTGCTCGCCGACGCGGACTCCGACGTCGGGCAGGTGGCGTACGAGATGGCACTGCTGGTCAAGCGGGTGGGGGTCCATCTGGCCGCCGCGCCGCGGCACAGCGGTGGCGAAGCACTCAGCGGCTGACCGACGGCGAGCAGGACACGGGGTGACAGGGTGACATGACGTCTGAATCGGACCGGTGGTACGACGACGCGGCAGGGCCGGTGGTAAGGCCCTACGCGATGACCCGCGGGCGTACGAGCCACGCGGCCGAGGCGAAGCTCGACCTGATCGCCCTGGTGATCGCACAGTCCGACGACGCGGACGCAGATGTCGACGACGACCGCACCCTGTCGCCGGAGCATCTGGACATCGTCGAGCGCTGCCGGTTGCAGGCGGTCTCGGTGGCGGAACTCGCCGCCGACCTCGACCTGCCGGTCGGTGTGGTCCGGGTGCTCATCGGCGACCTGCTGGAGGGGGGGCATGCCACCGTCCACCAGCCGGTGCCGCCGGCAGAGTTGCCGGACGAGAGCATTCTGCGCGAAGTCATCAACGGCCTGCGGGCGCTGTAGTGCCCGCTAGGCTGCCCGTACCGCGTGCCATCCCCACCAAGTCCCCATCTCAGCAGGGAAGTAGAAGAATCATGGCCATCGACCACGCCGAGCGCCGCCGCCAGCCTTCCGCCGCGGATCCGGTCGCGCTCAAGCTGCTGGTCGCCGGCGGTTTCGGGGTCGGCAAGACGACCCTGGTCGGCGCGGTCAGCGAGATCCGGCCACTGCGGACCGAGGAGGCGCTGAGCGAGGTGGGTCGCCCGGTCGACGACCTGGCGGGGGTGGAGGGCAAGCGGACCACCACAGTGGCGATGGACTTCGGCCGGATCACGCTGCGCGAGGACCTGGTGCTCTACCTGTTCGGCACCCCGGGGCAGGACCGCTTCTGGTTCCTGTGGGACGAGTTGGCGCAGGGCGCGCTGGGCGCGGTGGTGCTCGCCGACACCCGGCGGCTGCAGGACTGCTTCGCCGCGGTCGACTACTTCGAGCGGCGCGGCATCCCGTTCACGGTCGCGGTGAACTGCTTCGACGGTGCCCATCAGCACGCCCCGGCCGTCGTCACCGAGGCACTGGACCTCGACCCGGACGTGCCGGTGGTGCTGTGCGACGCGAGGAAGCGCGAGTCGGCCAAGCAGGTGCTGATCACGGTGGTCGAGCACGCGGCGGCGGTGGCGGCCGGCCGCCGCGCGCCGGCCGCCACCTGACAGCCGTCAGGTGGCGGCCGTACGGCTGCCGCCGGGCCACCTGGCAGCCGTCCGTCCCGCGCCGGATCATCCACCCTGGGCCACGGGTTCCGCGGGTTCGTCGTCGAGCCAGCCGAAGCTGCGCTCCACGGCCTTCTTCCAGCGCCGGTGTTCGCGTACGCGCACCGCGCCGGTCATCGACGGCTTCCAGCGGGTGTCCTCCCGCCAGTGCGCCCTGAGCGTGTCGGTGCCGTCCCACACGCCGGTGGCGAGACCGGCCGCGTAGGCGGCGCCGAGGCCGGTGGTCTCGGCGACCACAGGCCGGATCACCGGTACTCCCAGCACATCGGCCTGGTGCTGCATCAGCAGCCCGTTGACCGTCATCCCGCCGTCCACCCGCAGCTCGCCGATCCGTACCCCGGAGTCCTGCTGCATGGCGTCGACCACCTCGCGGGTCTGCCAGCTGGTCGCCTCGAGGACCGCCCTGGCCAGGTGCGCCTTGGTGACGTAGGCGGTCAGGCCGGTGACCACGCCGCGCGCGTCGGACCGCCAGTAGGGCGCGAACAGGCCGGAGAAGGCGGGTACGACGTAGGCGCCGCCGTTGTCTGGCACGCTCGCGGCCAGCGGTTCGATCTCGTCGACAGAGCGGATCACCCCCAGCCGGTCCCGCAGCCACTCCACCAGCGCCCCGGTGATCGCGATGGAGCCTTCGAGGCAGTAGACGGGCCGCTCGCCGCCCAGCTGGTGGGCGACCGTGGTGAGCAGGCCGCAGGCGGACGGCACCGGGCGCTCGCCGGTGTTGAGCAGCAGGAAACTGCCCGGGCCGTAGGTGTTCTTGGCCTCGCCGAGGTCGAAGCAGGTCTGCCCGAACAGCGCCGCCTGCTGGTCGCCGAGCGCGGCCGCCACGGGTACGCCCGCCAGCCGTCCGGTCGCGATGCCGTAGACCTCGGCCGAGGGGCGGATCCGCGGCAGGACGGACTCGGGGATGTCCATGGCGGCGAGGATCGCCGGATCCCAGTCCAGGGTGTGCAGATCCATCAGCAGGGTGCGTGAGGCGTTGCTGACGTCGGTGACGTGGACACCGCCCGCGGTGCCTCCGGTGAGGTTCCAGATCAGCCAGGAGTCGATGGTGCCGAAGGCGATCTCGCCGTGCTCCGCACGGTGCCGCAGGCCCGGCACGTGGTCGAGCAGCCAGGCGATCTTCGGCCCGGAGAAGTAGGGCGCGAGCGGCAGTCCCGTGGTGTCGCGGAAGCGGTCCTGCCCGTAGGTGCCGCCGAGTTCGGCGCACAGCGCCGCGGTGCGGGTGTCCTGCCAGACCACGGCGTTGTGCACGGGGCGGCCGGTGGAGCGGTCCCACAGCACCACGGTCTCGCGCTGGTTGGCGATGCCGAGGGCGGTCAGCTGGTCGGGGCGCAGTCCTGCCTTTGCCAGCGCGCCCGACGCCACGGCCTGGACCTTCGCCCAGATCTCGGTGGCGTCGTGCTCGACCCACCCGGGCCGGGGCAGGATCTGCCGGTGCTCGCGCCGGTCCGACGCGACGATCCGGCCCGCCGCGTCGAAGATCAGGCAGCGGGTGGAGGTGGTGCCCTGGTCGATCGCGGCCACATGGGTCGGACCGGTGTCGCTCATGTCACGCTCCCTTGCCCGGTCGGTGACGACCGTGTCGGGAATGGGCGCGCGGATCCCCGGTGTGCGCATCCCCCTCCCGCCGACCGGCGCCGCACTGCCGGAAGTGTTGCCCCGAGGTGACGGAGCGTCAAGCGGTCGTGCGGCACGGAATGTTCCCGCTCCGCCGTGGACGCGCCCTGCAGTCCGTGCTACGTTCTTCTCGCAGCGAGAAAGACTCACAGTGAGAATGATGGGCGACGACAGGTGGCGAGGGGAGTGGCGGGAATGGCGGAGCCGGACGGCACACAGGCGGAGCGGGACTTCCTGGCCGGTTACGACCCGCGCGCCTTCGACCCGATCGCCGTCACCGTGGACGTGGTGGCGCTGACGCTGCGCGCGGGCCGGCTCCAGGTGCTCGCCGTGGAGCGCGGCGGACCGCCATTTGCCGGCAGTTGGGCGCTGCCCGGCGGCTTCGTCAGAGCCGGCCGCGAATCGCTCGACGAGGCGGCGGCCCGCGAACTTGCGGAGGAGACGGGGCTGGACGCCGCCGCGCTCGGCAGGGTCCACCTCGAACAGCTGGGGTCCTACGGCAGCCCGCGGCGCGACCCGCGGATGCACGTCGTCTCGGTGGCCTACCTCGCCTTCGCGCCGGGCCTGCCGGACGCGCAGCCGGGCGGCGACGCATCGGGGGCGGCCTGGCTGCCGGTCGAGGCGGTATCACCGGACGAGGCAATATCACCGGACGGGCAACCGGATGCGGTACGTCCGCGTCCCTTCGAGCAGGGTCGGCGGACCGGAACCTACGGGGGTGGTACCGGCCGCCGGCCCCGTACCGATCACGGTGGCGGGCTCGCCTTCGACCACGCCCGCATCCTCGCCGACGGCCTCGAACGGGCCAGGGCGAAGATCGAGTACACCCCGCTGGCCACCGCCTTCCTCGACGAGACCTTCACCATCACCGAACTGCGTGCGGTCTACGAGACGGTGTGGGGCTCGCCGCTGCACGCCGGCAACTTCCACCGCAAGGTGCTGTCCGTACCCGGCTTCGTGGAGTCCACCGGCGAGACCGACTCCCGGCCCGGCAGCCGGGGCGGGCCGCGCGCCCGCCTCTACCGGGCCGGCGACGCCCGGCTGCTGCACCCGGCGCTGCTGCGCCCCGACCGCGAGGCGGGGGTGCGATGACCGCCGCAGGCAACCGACCCGCCGGCCCCGCCGACTTCGACGACGCCGTCGCCGCACTGGCCGACGGCTTCCCCGCCGACCCGCACGAGGCCGCCCGGCACTACCGCAGGCTCGCCCTCGTGCTGCACCCCGACACAGCGCCCGCGGCGCGTGCCGGGCGGGCCGCCGTCGCCTTCGCCCGGCTCACCGCGGCCTGGGAGGCGCGGGCGGGGCAGGAGACCGTCACCGGCCCCCGCCACACCTACCTGCTCGGCCCCGTGCTCGCGGAAGGCGGCCTCGCCACCGTGCGCAGCGCCCGCTACGACGAGGGCGGCGAGCGCCGCAAGGCCGTGCTCAAGATCCCCCGCAGGCCGCGGGACAACGACCTGATCGAACACGAGGCCGCCGTGCTCACCCGGCTGCGCACGGTCGGCGAGGCACGGCACCGCGCCTACGCCCCCACGCTCATCGAGAGCTTCAGGCGGCGGCACGACGACGGCACCGAGCACGTGGTGAACGCCCTCGCACCGCTCGACGGCTTCCACACCCTCGCCGATGTCGCCGCCGCCCACCCCGGCGGGCTCGACCCGCGGGACGCCGCATGGATGTGGCGGCGGCTGCTCACCGCGCTGGGCTGGGCGCACCGCGCCGGTCTTGTCCACGGCGCGGTTTTCCCCGAACACGTGCTGATCCACCCCGAGATGCACGGCCTGGTGCTGGTCGACTGGTGTCACGCCACGGCGACCGGCACCGATGTCCCGGTGCTGCTGCACCGGCACGCGGGCGACTACCCGGCAGAGATGACGGCCCACCTGCCCGCGACCCCTGCCACCGACATCCACCTCGCGTCGCGCTGCGTCGCCCGGCTGATCGGTGACCTGACACCGCCGCCGCTGCGCGCTTTCCTGCGCGGCTGCACCCTGCCCGAGCAGCACCGGCGCCCGCAGGACGGCTGGCGGCTGCTCGCCGAACTCGACGAGGTGCTGGAACGGCTCTACGGGCCGCGCACCTTCCGGCCCTTCACGATGCCGGCCACCCGCCCGGCGTGACCAGGCACACACCGCACCGCACCTCACTCACCACACTCACCACTCACCACTCACCACCAGGGGGATCACCATGGGCAGCGGAAGCTGGTCCACCAACGTCTACGACGCCGCCGCGCGCTACCGGGCGGCGGCCGGCACCGACGCCTTCGCCTACAGCGACCACGTCAGGCACACCGCGCCGCGCCACACCTGGCGCGCGCACCAGTCGCTCGACCCGCACGGCCTGACCGTCCGCGAGAGCCGCGACTCCGACGAGCACCCGAACTCCCTCGCCCTGGCCGTCCTCTTCGACGTCACCGGCTCCATGGGCGGCGTCCCGCGCACCCTGCAGACCAAGCTGCCCGACCTGTTCGGCCTGCTGCTGCGCAAGGGCTACGTCCAGGATCCGCAGATCCTCTTCGGCGCGGTCGGCGACGCGACCTGCGACCGGGTCCCGCTCCAACTCGGCCAGTTCGAGTCGGACAACCGGATGGACGACGACCTCGGCAACATCCTGCTGGAGGGCGGAGGCGGCGGCCAGATGACCGAGTCCTACGAACTCGCCCTGTACGCCATGGCCCGGCACACCGCCCTCGACTGCCACGAGAAGCGCGGGCGGCGCGGCTACCTCTTCCTCATAGGCGACGAGATGCCCTACGGCAAGGTCAAGGCCCGGGAGGTGCGCGCCGTGCTCGGCGAGACGATCCGGCACGACATCCCCGTCCAGGACATACTCGCCGAGCTCAAGCGCAAGTACCACGTCCACTACATCCTCCCGGCCGGCGCCTCGTACGCGGGCAACCCCGAGGTCCTCACCCTGTGGCGGCGCCTGCTGGGCCAGAACGTCATCGAACTCGACGACCTCGACGCGGTCTGCGAGACCATCGCCCTGACCGTCGGGCTCGGCGAGGAGGCCATCGACCTGGCCACCGGGCTCGCCGACCTGGCCGACGTCGGCTCCACGGCGGTGGACTCGGTCGCGCGGGCGCTGTCGGACCGGTGATGGGCAACCCCCAGGCCCGGCAGGGCCGGACGCAGCGGCACACCCTCGTCGTCGACCTCGGGTTCGGCGACGCGGGCAAGGGCGCCACCGTCGACCGGCTCTGCCGGGATGGCGGTGTCGCCGCGGTCGTCCGCTTCAACGGCGGCGCGCAGGCGGCCCACAATGTCGTCACCGCCGACGGCCGCCACCACACCTTCGCCCAGTTCGGCTCCGGCACCCTGCGCGGCGTCCCCACCCAGCTGTCCCGCTTCACCGCGGTCGACCCGCTCGCGCTGGCGGCTGAGGCTGACCACCTGCGCGCACTCGGCGTGCCCGACCCGTACGCACTGCTCGGCGTCGACCGGGCCGCCGCGCTGACCACGCCCTACCACGCGGCCGCGGGCCGGCTGCGTGAGCAGGCCAGGGGCGCGGCCAGGCACGGCTCGTGCGGGATGGGCGTGGGGGAGACCACCCGCTACGCGCTGGCCCACCCGGGCGACGCACCGACCGCGGGCGACTGCGCGTCCCGCCCCCGGCTGCTGCGCCTGCTGCGGCTGCTGCGGGACCGGCTCACCGACGAGCTGGGCCCGCTGGCCGCGCCGCCGGTCGAGGCGTGCGCCGAGGCGTACACCGCCTTCGGCCGCGCCGTGCGGCTCACCGGCGAAGACCGGCTGCGCGAACTGGCCGCACGCGGGCCGCTGGTCTTCGAGGGCGCCCAGGGCGTCCTGCTCGACGAGTGGCACGGCTTCCACCCGTACACCACCTGGTCGACCACCACCTTCGGCAACGCCGAAACGCTGCTGGACGAGGCCGGCGCCGCCGGCGAGGGGCTGCGGCTCGGTGTGCTGCGCACCTACACCACCCGCCACGGTCCCGGGCCGCTGGTCACCGAGGACCCCGAGCTGACCGCGCCGCTGCCCGAACCGCACAACGGTCACGGACGCTGGCAAGGTGCCTTCCGCGTCGGCCACTTCGACGCGGTCGCGCACGCTTACGCGGCCGAGGTCTGCGGGGGAGTGGACGCCCTGGCCGTCACCCATCTCGACGCCCCCCGCCGCTGCCGCGGCCTGCGGATCTGCCGCGCGTACGGCATCGACGGCGCCCTGGTCGAAAGGCTGCCGGCCGGACCGCCGGGCGACCTGGCGCGGCAGGCGGAACTGACCGGGCGGCTGCTGCGCGCGACGCCCGCGCTGTGGGACACCCCGGGCAGCGACCCGCGCCTGTGGAGCGAGGCGATCGGGTCACTGCTGGGGGCGCCGGTGCTGCTGGAGTCCTCCGGGCCCACCCGTCAGCGGGTCAGGGACCGCCGGTCCACGGGGAAGTCGAAGTACGTGTCGGGGAAGGGCTCCGCGCTGAGCGTGTAGTGCCACCACTCCTCGGGGAGGTTGGTGAAGCCTTGCGCCTCCATGGCGTTCATCAGCAGCATCCGGTTGGCGTGCTGCACCCCTTGGACGCGTGGATCGAGGGTGTGGGCGAGGGTGTCGAAGCAGTCGAAACCGGTGCCCATGTCCAGGGAGTTGTCGGGGAAGCGCTGGTCCTTCGGGCCGTAGCACGGGGTGAGCGGCTCACCGGGCCGGTAGGGGCGGGTGGGCCTGGCCGGCAGCGGGACGATCGTGAGGTCCGTGGTGCTGCCGCGGCTGTGCCCGGATTTCGCGGCGATGTAACCGTCCGCGAACAGGCGGGTCTTGTCGACCTGGGGGTAGAACTCCGCCTTCATCCTGGTGTCGTCCAGGTCCTCCGCCCAGCTGACGAAGGTGTCGACGGCGCGCTGCGGCCGGTAGCAGTCGTAGACCTTGAGGGTGTACCCGGTGCGCAGCAGCCGCACCTGCGCCCGGTGCAGCCCCTCGGCGGCAGCCCTGGTCAGGATGCACATCGGTGCGCGGTAGCCGTCGATCGGCGCCCCGGTGAAGTTGTGCGGGGTGAAATACCGCATCTCCTGGACGATCGTCGGATCCACGTCCCGCAGCGCGACGAACCCGGTGGGCGCCTTCGGCTCCCGGTGCCCAGGACCGCCCGACCGCGCCTGGGCCGGGCCGCCGGCGGCGACCGCGACCAGTGTGGCGAGGGGCAGGACGAGTGCTCGCAGTAGAGAGTTGAGTTTCGGCATCCCCATGGCCTATCAGGTCCTGGGGGTGCCGCGACAGGTGATCGGATACAGTCCGGGCGTGTCCGCTGCCGATGCCCAGTTCCCGACGACGCCTCAGACGACACCGGCGACACCCCCGGTGGCGCCCCCGGTGCGGAATTCGCACTGCTCCTCGTGCGGGTCGCCGTATCCGGCCGGCGCCGGCTGGCCGCGCCGCTGCCCGGTGTGCGGCACCATCGCCTACCGCAACCCGCTGCCGGTCGCCGTGGCCCTGCTCCCGGTCGTCGGCCCGCAGGGCACCGGCCTTGTCGTCATCCGCCGCACCATCGAGCCCAGCCGTGGCCGGCTGGCGCTGCCGGGCGGGTTCGTCGACCACGGCGAGAGCTGGGAGCACGCCGTCACCAGGGAACTGGCCGAGGAGACCGGCATCCCCGCCGACGCGTCGGACGTGGTGCTCGCCGACGCCCTCACCGACGAAGCCGGCGGCTTCCTGCTGCTGTTCGGCCTGCTGCCACCCCGCGACGCCGGCGAACTGCCGCCGTCGGTACCGACCGACGAGACCGAGGGCCACCAGCTCCTGCACACCCCGCAGGAGCTGGGCTTCCCGCTGCACACCCTGGCGGCCCGCCGCTGGTTCGCCGGCGGCTACGACCCGGCGCCGCGCACCCGTACCGTGTAGGCGGGCGCCGCGCCGCCGTCCCGCTCGACGACCACCTCGCCGTTCGCCCACCGCGACACGAAGCGCTCCATCCGCGGCTTTCCCCAGCCCTCGGGGTCGCCGGTGAAGACCACACCGCCGCCGGTCCTCCCCTTCCGCGGCGTCCACACCTCGAGTTCCGTGCTGCCGTCGTCGCCCGCGACCGGCAGCACCGAGCCCGCCCTCGCCAGCACCGGGATCCGGCCGAGCGGCGCGTCGAGCAGCACGTGCGCCCGCCCGCGGTGCGGCTCGCCGGTCGCGGTGTCGTACCACAGCCCGCGCGGCAGCCGTATCCCCCGCGTTGTCGCACCCGGCTCCAGTACCGGTGCGACCAGCAGCGAATCGCCCAGCAGGAAGGCGTCACCGCACTCCCGCAGCGCCCGGTCGCCGGGCGAATTCCACCACAGGGGCCGCACGTAGGGCGCCCCGGTGCGGTGCGCGACATGCGCGAGGGTGTCCAGGTACGGCAGCAGCCTGGTCCGCTCGGCAAGGGCCGTCCTGGCGTGCTCAAGAACCTCGGGCCCGAACTCCCACGGCTCGCGGCGCCCCGCGTCGATCGCCGAGTGGGTGCGGAAGAAGGGCAGATACGCGCCCAGCTGGAACCAGCGCAGATACAGCTCGGGTGACGGCGACCCGGTGAAACCGCCCACGTCGGGACCCGAGTACGGCACCCCGCACAGGCCGAGCCCCAGCACGAGCGCCAGTGAGGCGCGCAACCCCTCCCAGCCGGTGGCCACGTCACCCGACCAGGTGCCCCCGTAGCGCTGCATGCCGGCCCAGCCCGACCGGGAGAAGAGGAAGGGGCGCTGGTCGGGCCGCAGTTCCGACAGGCCCTCGTAACCGGCGCGGGCCATCGTCAGCCCGTAGACGTTGTGCGCCTCGCGGTGGTCGCCGCCGCGGCCGTCGAGCGCGTGCCGGGCCGAGCGCGGCAGGCTGGGGTCGCCGAAGGCCGCGAAGGACACCGGCTCGTTCATGTCGTGCCACACCCCGGCGAAGCCCTGCGCGAGCCGCTCGGCGTAGAGGCCGCCCCACCACCGGCGCACCCGGGGGTCGGTGAAGTCGGGGAAGACCGCCTCGCCCGGCCACACCACGCCCCGCACCTCGCGGCCCCGCGCGTCCTTCACGAATCCGTCCACCGCCCGGCCGCCGTCGTAGGCCGCGAGACCCGGTTCCGCCTTCACCGCGGGGTCGACGATCGACACCAGGCGCACCCCCTGCCCGGCCAGTTCCCTGGCCAGGCCCGGCAGGTCGGGGAAGCGCCCGGGGTCCGCGGTGAAGACACGGTGGCCGTCGAGGTGGTCGATGTCCAGGTGCAGCGCCGACAGCGGCAGCCCGCGCTTGCGGTAGCCGGCCACGACCCTGCGCACCTCCCGCTCGCTGCCGAAGCCCCACCGCGAATGGTGCGGGCCCAGCGCCCAGCGCGGCGGCACGGTGGGCCGGCCGGTCAGCGCGGTCCAGCCGGCCAGTACCCGGGACGGCGTACCGGTGATCACCCAGTAGCGCAGCGGGCCGCCGTCCATCCGCACCTCGCAGCCGCCCGGCCGGTCGTGCCCCGACCCCGCGCCCTCCTCGCCGTCCCGCAGGGTGATCCTGCCGTCCCAGGTGTTGTCGTGGAAGACCAGGTGGCAGCCGGCGTCGGCGACGACCAGCTGCACCGGCATGGTGATGTACAGCGGGTCGTCGCCCGGTCCGAAGGAGCCTCCCGGGTCGGTGTTCCACAGCCGGTAGGCGCCCGCCGCCAGCCGTGGACCCGCCGCCCGGCCGCCCAGACCGTAGACCCGCGCGTCCGCAGGCGTCTCGGACCGCTGCACCCAGCGTGCGGCGCCGCGGCCCTCCTCTGCGCCGGCGGCCGGGTCCCACCAGCGCGGCGGCAGCTCGCGGCGCAGCAGCCTGCCGCCCGGCGTGCGGATCTCCACCGCGCCGTGCCGCGAGATCCGCACCGTCACCCGCTCCGACACCACCCGCCAGCCATCGGTGTCCGGTTCGAGCAGTGCCCGCAGGTCCGCCTCAGGGCAGCCGCCGGCCTGCCGCTCCCGCGGCGAACCCCATTTCGGCGTGGCCGCCACCGCGTACGACGGCTCGGGCTCCGCGCCGTCCCAGCCGCAGAAGACGGCGCCGCCGACGCCGACCCTCACCCGCAGCACCGAGCGGGCGAAGCGGATCGTGCCGCCTCCGGGCATCGGCTCCGCCGCGAGCGCCGCCCCCGGCACCCGGGCCCGCTCCGCTCCCCGCCGCGGCAGGTCCCGTGCGTCGGTGCGCTCCCGCCGCCAGGCCGACCTGGTCGTACGCCATCCCTGGGCGGAACCCGCCATCCGTATCGACCGCAGCAGGTCCCGAGCGTCCATGACCTCCACCTTTCCATCACCGGCGCACCCCGCGCCGCCCGTTCAGCCGGTGTTCACCTTCAGGTGCGGTCCGCGCGGACACTTCGCGGCACTCCTACCTGTCGGTACCCCCCATGGCGCGCCGGACGATCACATGGCATCGTCCTGACCAGCCGTGCCGTGGACCGTCCTGGAGCCGCCCCATGACCAGCAGAACCGAAGCAGACCGAGCGCCGGAACCCCTGTGGACGCCGGGGCCCGAACGCGTCGCGCGCGCGTCGGTGACCCGCTTCCAGCAGTGGGCGCACGACCGGCACGGCGCCCCCGGCGTGCTGCCCGACGACCCGCAGGGCGGCTACGCGGCCTTGCACGACTGGTCGGTGCGCGAGAACGGCACCTTCTGGCGGGCCCTCACCGAGTGGTACGACGTACGCTTCGGCACCTCCTCCGAGACCGTCCTGGCCGACGACGCGATGCCGGGTGCCCGCTGGTTCCCCGGCGCGACCGTCAACTACGCCGAGCACGCGCTGCGTCCCGCCCTGGACACCGCACGTGCCGACCTGCCCGCGGTGCTGTACGTCGACGAGCGCATGGAGACCGGCATCCTCAGCTGGGCCGAGCTCTCCCGGCAGGTCGCCTCGCTCGCCGCGGCCCTGCGCCGGCTCGGTGTCACACCCGGCGACCGGGTCAGCGGCTACCTGCCGAACATCCCGCAGGCAGCGGTCGCCCTGCTCGCCACCGCCGCGGTCGGGGGCGTGTGGACCTCCTGCGCCCCCGACTTCGGCGCCCGCAGCGTCCTCGACCGCTTCCGGCAGGTCGAACCCGTGGTGCTGTTCACCGTCGACGGCTACCGCTACGGCGGCAAGGAGCACGACAGGGCCGGCGTCGTCGCCGAGACCAGGGCCGGGCTGCCGTCGCTGCGCGCGACCGTGCACATCCCGCTGCTGGGCACCCCGGCTCCCGAAGGCGCCCTGGAATGGCGCGACCTGGTCGCCGACGACCCGCAACCCCTCTACGAGCAGGTGCCGTTCGACCACCCGCTGTGGGTGCTGTACTCGTCCGGCACCACGGGACTGCCCAAGGCGATCGTCCAGTCCCAGGGCGGCATCCTGCTGGAACACCTCAAGCAGACGGGTCTGCACCTCGACCTCGGCCCCGACGACCGCTTCTTCTGGTACACCTCCACCGGCTGGATGATGTGGAACTTCCTGGTGTCAGGCCTGCTGGTCGGCGCCACCGTGGTCCTCTACGACGGCAGCCCCGGATATCCGGCGATCGAAGCGCAGTGGCGGGTCGCGGAGCAGACCGGGACCACCGTCTTCGGCACCTCGGCCGCCTACGTCATCGCCTGCCGCAAGGCGGAGGTGCACCCCGGCCGCGACTTCGACCTGTCACGGGTGAGCTGTGTCGCCACCACCGGCTCGCCGCTGCCGCCCGACGGCTTCCGCTGGCTGCACGACGAGGTCGCCGAGGACCTCTGGATCGCCTCGGTCAGCGGCGGCACCGATGTGTGCAGCTGCTTCGCCGGCGGTGTCCCGACCCTCCCGGTGCACGTCGGCGAGCTGCAGGCCGCCTGTCTCGGCACCGACCTCCAGGCCTGGGACGCCCAGGGCAGGCCGGTGGTCGACGAGGTCGGCGAGCTGGTCGTCGCCAACCCGCTGCCGTCGATGCCGGTGCGCTTCTGGAACGACCCGGACGGCGCCCGCTACCGGGAGAGCTACTTCGAGATGTTCCCCGGGGTGTGGCGGCACGGCGACTGGATCACCCTCACCTCGCGCGGCACCGTGGTCATCCACGGCCGATCGGACTCCACGCTCAACCGGCAGGGGGTGAGGATGGGTTCCGCCGACATCTACGAGGTCGTCGAACGCCTGCCGGAGATCCGCGAATCGCTGGTCATCGGCATCGAGGAGCCGGACGGAGGCTACTGGATGCCGCTGTTCGTGCGGCTCGCCGAGGGGGAGGAGCTGGACGACGCGCTGCGCGACCGGGTCACCGCCGCGATCCGCGCGCAGCTGTCGCCGCGCCACGTGCCGGACGAGATCATCGCGGTGCCCGGCGTCCCGCACACCCTCACGGGCAAGCGGATCGAGGTCCCGGTCAAGCGGCTGCTCCAGGGGACCGCGCTGGGCAAGGCCGTCAACCCCGGTTCCGTGGACGACCTCGAGGTGCTGCGCTTCTACGAGCGGCTGGGCGCGGAACGCGCCGCGGGCCGCCCGTAGAAGCTCCCGCGGGAGGTCAGCCCTTGTAGCCGGCGAAGATCTTCGAGAAGTCGTAGGGCGCCTGCGCGATGTTGGTGCACTTGTAGAGTGCGCCGCTGCACGCGTTGGCGTCCCTGCCCTCCTCCCAGAACGACAGCATGCCCAGGTGCTTGCCCTGGGCGAAGGAGACGAGCTGGCGGGCGTCGGACTGGTCGTAGACGTGCCCGTCGTCGTTCTGGCCGAGCATCGGGGTCACCCCGAGCATCGCCCACGCCTGCGCGTCGGACTTGCCGAGGAGCGACTTGAGCTGCGCCTGCGTGGCGGTCGCGGCCTGGACCGCCGCGTCGCCGTAGTCGGTGCTGCGGTAGTAGTCCATGGCCATCAGGTTGACCAGGTCGAGGTTCACTCCCGCGTTCTTGGCGGAGCTGACGACGTTCAGGCCGTCCGAGGTCAGGCCCTCGGGCAGCACCGGCAGGGTCAGCGAGATCCGCAGGTTCGGGTGGGTCTGCTGGAGCCTGGCCATCGCCTGGGAGCGCAGGGCGATGGACGCGGGCTCTGCGACCGCCGACCCCTCGATGTCGAAGTCCACGTAGCTGAGCCGGTAGGCGTCCACGACGGCCGCGTACTCGGTGGTGAGGGCGTCCACCGACGGGCAGGCCTGGGCGAGTTCGATGCCGCTGGCGCCGCCGAAGGACACCTTCACGTCGCCGCCCGCGGCCCTGATCGCGTCGATCTGGTCCTTGGCCCACGCCTGCCGCGGGTCATAGGCGTTGAACCAGCTCGCCTTGCAGCCGGCCGATGTGACGAAGCCGAGCGTGAAGCTCTTGATCCCGCCGCCCTGCGACATCGCGGTGAGGCTGGGGGTGGGCCACGCGCCCATGTCCACGTAGGGCGCGGTGCGGACGGTGCCGGTGCCGGGGTTGGTGCCGCCGGTGCTGCCGCCGGTGGTGGTGCCCGCGGTCGTGCCGCTCGTGGTGCCGGAGGTCGTGCCGGTGCTGGTGCCGCTGGTCGTGCCGCTCGTGGTGCCGGTGCTGCTGCCCGCCGTGCTCCCGCCGGTGCTGCCGCCAGGTGCGCAGGAGCCGCCGTTCAGCTTGCAGTTGGCCGGCACGCCGCTGCCCGCGCCGACCCAGCCGAAGGCCGCGGACGCGCCGGGCGCGATCGAGCCGTTGTAGTCGCGGTTGGTGAAGGTGTAATGCGTACCGCTCTGGGTGAGCAGCGCGTCCCAGTAGCTGCCGACGCTGCTGCCGGCGGGCAGGTCGAACTCGACCTTCCACGAACCGAGCGTGGTCGTACCGCCGTTGGTGATCGTGTACTGGCCCTGGTAGCCGCTGCCCCAGTCGGAGGTCTTGGTGAAGGCGGCACCGGCGCCGCCCGCCGCGGAGGCGGTGGGGACGAGGAAGAGGAGGAGCGTGCCGAAGAGCGCGAGCAGGAGAATGAGGGATCTTCGCATACCGGACTCCCAGTTGGTCTGTACCAATGCCCCCCGGACACTGGATACTTGACCCGCGCCACCCACGTCAAGAGTGCCGACATCCATCACGTCCGCCCCTGACGCCCCGTCAACCTCCGTAGGTGTGCAGGGATTCGGCCTGCACCGCGGCGAAGTCGCCCGCCAGTCGGGCCGCCTCCGCGACGTCGAGGTCCGCGGTGGTGATCCGCACGCCGGGCGCGGCGCCGATCCTGAAACGGGCACCGCCGGCCACCCACCAGCCGTGCGACCGCAGCCCGTTGACCACCGCCGACTCGTCCCGCACCGGAACCCACACGTTGAGCCCGCTGACCCCGCGCGCCTCGATCCCGTGCCCGCCGAGCGCCCCGATCAGCGCCTCGCGCCGCTCCTCGTACGCCGTCGCCGCGGCCGCCACCAGCGCGCTTGTGGCCGGATCGCGCATCAGCCGTACCACCGTCTCCTGCAGCACATGGCTGATCCACCCCGAGGTCAGCAGCAGCCGCCCGTCGTGCCGGGCCAGCGTGGTCGCGTCGCACGCCAGCGCCGTCCAGCGCAGGTCGGTCCCCAGGTGCTTGGAGACGGTGCGGATGTGCGCCCACCGCGAAGGGCCGTCCGCGCCCGCGGTCACGAGCGAGTGCAGCGGACCCCCCGCGGTGTCCGCGCTGTGGTCGTCCTCCACCACCAGCACCTCGGGCGCCTCCGCGAGCACCGCGAGCAGCCCCTGCCTGCGGGCTGCCGACACCCGGGAGCCGTACGGATTCTGCGCCCGCGGGCAGAGCACCACCGCCCGCACCCCGGCCCGCAGCGCCGACCGCAGGCCTTCGGGGCGCATCCCCTCGTCGTCCACCGGCACCGCGACCGTGCGCAGCCCCAACGCCGGTACGAGGTCGAGCAGATGGTGGAAGCCCGGGTCCTCCACCGCCACCGCGTCGCCGGGCCGCAGCTCCACCGCCAGCAGCCGCGAGATGCAGTCCAGTGCGCCGTGCGCGAAGGTCACCCGCTCGTCCGGCACCCCGTCCCGCGCGAACCACGCACGGGACAGCTCCTCCAACTCCGCCAGCCGGGGCGACGCCCGGTGTGAGCGCGCGCCGGGCGAGAGCCGGCCCGGCGGCACGAGGTCGGGCAGGAAGGCCGGATCGGGGTGGCCGCCCGCCAGGTCCCGCAGCCCGCCCGGCACCCGAGGCGGCCGCCGCGAGGCCACCGCGGGCGCCGGGGCCACCACCGTGCCGCCGCGCCCCCTGGTCACCACGATCCCGCGCCGCCGCAGCTCCTTGTACGCCGTCGCCACCGTCCCCGGGCTCACCCCCAGCGCGTCGGCCAGGGTGCGCACCGGCGGCAGCGCCTCTCCCGGCCGCAACAGGCCGTCGGTGACCGCGCGTTCGGCCGAAGCGGAGATTTCCCTGGCAGTCGCACCTTGGATCGCATATTGTGTCGCCACAGAAGACATTATGTATCAATACAAAATTGCGGGCAAGTGCGCACGACCGCACACGACCGCGGAACCAAGGACGTGATGCCGTGCAGGGGGCACCGATGACACAGCGGGTACAGCAGGCGCTGAGGATCCCGGAGATACCCGGCGGCCCCGACGGGCGGCGGATGCTCTGGATCAACCTCGTCGACAAGACCGGCTCCGGCCTCTGGCTCTCGGTCACCGCCCTGTACTTCGTCGTCGTCGCGGGCCTCGACACCGGCAGCACGGGCCTCCTGCTCGGCCTCGGCGGGGTGGCCGGCATCGCGGGCGCGCCGCTCGCGGGCCGCCTCGCCGACCGGCTGCCGCTCACCCGCGTCCTGCTGGCCGTCCAGGTGGTACGCGCCACCTCCGGCCTGCTGCTGCTGTTCGCCCACGGCTTCTGGCAGCTCCTGCCCCTGGTCGCGCTCGGCAGCCTCGGCGAACGCTCCGCCTCCGTCCTCACCAAACTCTTCGCCGCCCGCGTCGCCGGCCAGGACCGCGCCCGCTACCAGGCCGTCCAGCGCACCGTCGTCAACCTCGGCTACACCGTCGGCGGCCTCGCCGCCTCCGCCGCCCTGGCCGTGGGCACCACCACCGTCTACCGGGTGCTGCTCCTCGGCGACAGCCTCTCCTTCGTGCTGGTCGCGCTGCTGGTCGCGCGCTGCGCGGAACCACCCTCCGCGACCAGGACCGTCGTCGCCCGCACCGCCGACGAGCCCCCCGCCCCCGCCGCTTCGACGGGCGCCCGCGCGACACCGTCTCGCCCGAGCGGCCCCTGGCACGACGCCGGCTACCTCGGCTACGCCGCGCTGGACTCGGTGATGTTCCTCTACGGCTGCGCGCTGACCGTCGGCCTCCCGCTGTGGATCGTCACCCGCACCACCGCCCCGCACGGGCTGGCCGCCGCGGTGTTCGTCGTCAACACCGTCCTCGTCGTCCTGCTCCAGGTCCGCCTCGCCCGCTACGGAAGCTCCCCGCGCGTCGCCGCGAACTCGCTGCGCCAGGTCGCCCTCTGGTTCCTGCTCTCCTGCGCGGCCACCGCCGTCGCCGTCCTGCACACCCGGTGGGCCGCGACCGTCGCCGTCGTCGCCGCCGCGATCGCCTTCACCGTGGTGGAGATGATCCAGTCCGCCGTCTCCTGGGAGCTCTCCGTCAGCCTCGCCCCCGCACACGCCCAGGGCAGCTACGTCGGCGTGCACGGCCTCGCGCAGTCCACCTCCCGCTGCGTCGGCCCGCTGCTGCTCACCTCCGTCGTGATCGCGGCGGGGCCCGCCGGATGGATCGGCCTCGGCGCCCTGCTCGCCGGAGCCGCACTCCTCCAGCGCCACATGGTCCTGCGCCGCCTCGACCGGCCCGGCCCCGCGGCCGCCGAGGCCCCGATGTCAGTGGCCCCGATTACAGTCAGTGACTAGGAGGGATCACTCGGATCCACGCACAGGGGGAAAGATGACACGCACGAGCAGCACTTCCGGCAGCGCGGGCCGCGGTGCGAACGGCCGCACCGCCCACGACCACGACGCCGCCCGCACCCGCGGCCGACGTCGGAATCGCCGTGGCAGAGCGCCATATTCCGTCCGCAATCGCCCGCCAGGGCGCACCGCCTACCGCCGGGCCCTGCGCCGCGAAGCACCCATCGTCGTCGGAATGCTGCTCGACGACCACGACTTCGCCGCCATGACCGGATATCCGAGCTTCCCCTTCAGTGACTACGGGTTGTATCTGCACCACCTGGACGGGCTGCTGCGCTCCCTCGACGCCCAGGGCACCACGGTCGCGGTCACCCTCTTCGACCCCGAGCGGTTCGCCGACCACTGCGCCGACACCCGCCGGGCGCCGGACAGCTCCGCCTCCCGGATCCAGTACACCGCCGCGGTCAGCACCACGGGGCCCGCCGTCCGCTACGCCCGCCAGCCCCTGGCCCTGCTGCGCACCCGACTCGCCGAGGAGTCGGCCCGCCGCGCCACCTGGGACCGGGCCGGTGACATCCTCATCGCCGCCGGCCAGTGCCCCGACTGCCAAGAGCCCGTCGCACACTGCGCGTTCGACCTCGCCTCGCACACCCTGCTGCGCATCGTCGAAGCCGCGGGCCCCGGCGCCCACCACCTCGTGTGCAGCCTGCACGCCGACGACGGGGACCCGCTGCTGGCCGCCGTCCGCGTCGTCGCCGACCCCGACGGCGAAATCCACGTCTCGGACGACGAGGCGCTCGTGCTCTGCACCGTCATGGCCGCCGCCCGGTTCACCGCCAGGCCCGGCGGACTCGTCCTGCGCACCACCGACAGCGAAGGGACCGACACCGTCCACGGCTGGTCCCTGCATCCCGACGGACCGCACCCGCTCACCGAAGCCGAGGTCTTCAACGCCTACTGCACCGACCCCGGCACCGGCGACCCCGTGCCACCGGAACCCGGAGTGCGCTACCGGGCGGGCTTCCCGCTGCCACCCCCACTCCCGGGAGACGAGCCCGGCGGCAGATGACGGAGGAAGGACCCGCAGACCGGGAAGGGCGCCCCACCCGGAGGTGAAGCGCCCTTCCGCCCGGCCGCGGCCGGTGGTCCCGCCTGCTACTCGCCGGACAGCACGCCCTGCACGGCCCGCCGCGCCTCGTCCGCACTGTCGGTCGCCCGTGCGGCAGCCGCCGCACGCTCGCACTGCGCCAGCGTGTACTTCGCCAGTGTCGCCCGCACGTAGGGAATCGACGCCGCACCCATCGAAAGGCTGGTGACACCGAGACCGGTCAGCACGCAGGCCAGCAGCGGATCCGCCGCCGCCTCACCGCACACACCGCAACTCTTGCCCTCCGCCTTGGCCGCCTCGGCGGCCAGCGCGACCAGGTCGAGCAGCGCAGGCTGCCACGGGTCCTGCAGCCGGGCCACCGCACCCACCTGCCGGTCGGCTGCGAAGGTGTACTGCGCAAGATCGTTCGTGCCGAGCGAGAGGAATTCCACCTCCTGGAGAATCGACCTGGCCCGCAGGGCGGCCGACGGAATCTCCACCATGGCGCCGAACTTCGCCGAGAGCCCCGCCGCACGGCACGCGTCGGCGAAGGCCTTCGCGTCCTGCCGGTCCGCCACCATCGGCGCCATGACCTCCAGGTACACCGGCAGCCCGGCGGACGCCGTGGCCAGCGCCCGCAACTGGGTGGTCAGCACCTCCGGGTGGTCGAGCAGTGAGCGCAGTCCCCGCACGCCCAGCGCGGGATTCGGCTCGTCGGCAGGCGTCAGGAAGTCCAGCGGCTTGTCGGCGCCCGCGTCCAGCACCCGCACCACGACCCGGCCGCCGGGGAAGGCCTCCAGCACCTGCCGGTACGCCTGGACCTGCTTCTCCTCCGACGGCGCGTTCGCGGAGTCGTCCAGGAAGAGGAATTCGGTACGGAAGAGCCCCACGCCCTCCGCACCCGCCTCCACCGCGGCAGGTACATCCGCGGGACCGCCGACGTTCGCCAGCAGCGGCACCTTGTGCCCGTCGGACGTCGCACCGGGCCCCGAGGACGCGGCCAGCGCAGCCTTGCGCTCGGCGGCCGCCTCGGTGAGCGCCGCGCGCTTGTCGGCACTCGGCTCGACGAACACCTCACCCGTGCTGCCGTCCACCGCGATCACGGTCCCCTCGGACAGCTCACCCGCGCCCGGCAGCGCCACCACCGCGGGCACGCCCAAGGCCCGCGCCAGGATCGCGCTGTGGCTCGTCGGCCCGCCCTCCTCGGTGACGAAGCCCAGCACGAGCGCCGGATCGAGCAGCGCCGTGTCCGCCGGTGCCAGGTCCCGCGCGATCAGTACATACGGCTCGTCGCTGTCCGGCACACCCGGCATCGGCACGCCCAGCAGCCGCGCCACGATCCGGTTGCGCACGTCATCGAGGTCCGCGACCCGCCCGGCCAGGTAGTCCCCGGCCCCGGCGAGCAACGCCCGGTAGGAGGCGAAGGCGTCGTAGACGGCGCGCTCCGCCGTACTGCCCACCGCGACCCTGCGCTCGACGTCGGCCATCAGCTCCGGGTCGAGCGCCATCAGCGACTGGGCCTCGAGCACCGCCTGCGCCTCACCGCCGGCCAGGTGGCCCCTGGCGTTGAGGTCGGCGGCCACCGCCTCGAGCGCCTGCCGGGCCCGCCCCTGCTCACGAACGGTGTCCCCCGACGCGATCTGCTTGGCGGGCGGTTCGAGAACAGCGGTACCCATGTGCCGTACCTCGCCGATCGCCACACCGTGGCTGACACCGACGCCCTGCAGCGTTGTCTCCATCTGTCCCGGCCCTACTTCCAGCTGAAGAGGGTGTCGCCGGCCGCCACATCGGCGGACTCGACCAGCTCCGTCAACGCCTCAGCTGTGGCCTCCAGCGCGACCACCGGGCAGATCGGGGACTTCCCCGCCTCCTCCACGGCCGCCGGGTCCCAGCGCACGACCGCCTGGCCGCGGGCCACGGTGTCGCCCTTGGACACCAGCAGTTCGAAGCCCTCGCCATTGAGCTGCACGGTGTCGATGCCAAGATGGGTCAGCACACCGTGGCCGGCGTCGTCCACGACGACGAAGGCGTGCGGGTGCAGGGAGACGATCACCCCGTCGACCGGAGACACCGCCTCACCGGGCTCGCGCACCGGGTCGATGGCCGTACCGGGACCCACCATCGACCCGGAGAACACCGGGTCGGGCACTGCCGCGAGCCCGATGGCCCGGCCGGCCAGGGGAGACGAAACGGTCGTCATGGGGAAGCCTCCTAGATGCGGAGATCAAATACGCCGTCACAGCCTGTCACGGGACGGCGAGCCGCGACAGCAGCCTAAGTCATGTCAAGTGGGGATTCCGCCCCAGGCGTACCGGCCGCACGCTCGTCCGGTTCCCCACCCCCGATTTGCTCCGTGCAGAGCGGTCCAGTAGGTTGGCACGACCGCCTCGACGAGACCCACGGAAACGTGTGTGTTCGAAACGGGGTTGGTAATTCCGACCGAAAAGCTTCTGCTAAAGTCGGGAACACAACGAAGGGAAAGCCCGGAGGGGCCGGTGAAACGGTCTCGAAGGAAGCTTCCGTTCCTTGAGAACTCAACAGCGTGCCAAAAGTCAACGCCAGATA
>NZ_JBICTO010000016.1:0-140325 GCF_043197715.1 Streptomyces sp. NPDC049040 | reverse complement strand
GCGCGCCCCCCCCGCGGCCCCCCCCCCCGCCGCCCCCCCCCCCCCCCCCGCGCCCGGCCCCCCCCCCCCCCCCCCCCCCCCCCCCCCCCCCCCCCGCGCCCGCCCCTGTTGTGGCCGCGTTCACCCGCAGGACCGTCATCGGTCGCCCGCGACCGCGCGAATGTATCCGTCGCCATCGCCGAGCACCGCCCCGCGGGGGCCGCAGGCCAACCGCACGAACCAGCCGAGGAGTGCAGTCGATCATGGCATTCGCCGCTCCGGACACCGACTCGTCCGATCACACAGAAGGAGTCGGCGAGCCCGGCGGCGACTGGCGCGAGGCGGACCGGCCGCGCGCCATCTCGGCGCCCGTCGCGGTCGGCGACCAGATCTTCCGGTGGGTGCTGCGGTGCGCGGGGCTCTCGGTCTTCGCGATCATGGGGCTCATCGCGTTCTTCCTCTTCTACCGGGGCCTCAAGGCGCTGCGGGTGGTCGGCTGGTCCTTCTTCACCGAGTCGAGGTGGCAGACGCAGTCGCACATCTTCGGCATCGCCGCCGTACTCCCCGACGGCATCATCATCGCCCTGGTGGCGCTGGTGATCGCCGTCCCCGTCTCGCTCGCCTCCGCGCTCTACATCTCCGAGTACGCCCCGGTGCGCATCCGCTCCACGCTGGTGTCGCTGGTGGACCTGATGGCGGCCATCCCCAGCATCGTCTACGGGCTGTGGGGGCTGTTCTTCCTCCAGCCGCGAATCGTCGGATTCGTCCGCTGGCTGACCATGCACCCGGGCGGGGCCGTCCCGTTCCTCAAGGTGCGCACCGGAGACATCGACACCTCCTACACCTCGTCCGCGTTCATCGCAGGAACCGTGGTCTCGCTGATGATCATCCCCATCATGACCTCGCTCAGCCGGGAGGTCTTCTCGCAGGCCCCGCAGGGCGAGCGGGAGGGCGCCTACGCGCTGGGCAGCACCCGCTGGGGAATGGTGCGCAGCGTGGTGCTGCCGTTCGGCAAGGGCGGTGTGATCGGCGCGGTGATGCTGGGCTTCGGCCGGGCGATGGGCGAGACCATCGCCGTCGCGCTGATCATCTCGCCCTCCTTCCACGTCACCTCGCACGTCCTGGAGAACGGTGCCAACTCGATCTCCGCGCTGATCGCGCTGCGGTTCGGCGAGTCCGACCCGCTGTCACTGTCCGCGCTGATGGCCGCGGGCCTGGTGCTCTTCCTGCTGACCCTGCTGGTCAACATGCTCGCCGCCGTGGTCATCGGACGCTCCAGGTCCGGCTCGACGATCGCGGACTGACCCCGGACCACGTGCACGCCTGACCCGAACCCAGGAGCCCGGCAGCAGCCGGCCCACACCGAGCGGACCGCACAGAGCAGGAGTACGACCCATGACCACGTTGGAGCCCGCAGCGCGGAAAGCGCAGCAGGGGACGGGGCCGGAGCCAGCCTCCCGCCCGCGGTCCGACCCGGCGAACGCCCCCGAAGTCCGGGTCAGGCTCGGCGCGACCGGCGACGGCGGGATCGGCGCCCTGGCCGGGGCGGCCGGCGGCTCGCTGGCCCTCACCTGGCTGCTGTTCGAGCGGATGCTGCCCCTCAGCGGCGCCTTCGGCTTCCTCGTCTGCTGGTACCTGCTCTTCCTCGGCATGCTCTGGGGCGTCGGACGCCTGATGTGGGACGCCAGGACCGCCCGCGACCGGCTGATCCAGACCGTCGTGGCCACCGCGGGGCTGCTGGTGGTGGCGCTGATCGCGGACCAGGTCGGCTACGTGCTCTTCCGCGGCGAGCACGCCGCCTCGCACCTCAACTTCTTCACCCAGACCATGCAGTCCACGGCCACCCTCTCGCCGATCACCTCGGGCGGCGCGCTCAACGCCATCGTCGGGTCGCTCGAACAGCTGGGCCTGGCCACGCTGTTCGCCGTGCCGCTGGGCATCGCCGCAGCGGTCTTCATGTCGGAGATCGGCGGCCGGCTGGCCCGCCCGGTCAGGACCGTGGTGGAGGCGATGACGGCGCTGCCGTCCATCGTCGCCGGCCTGTTCATCCTCGGCGTGGTCATCCTCACCCTGGGCCTGGAGAAGAGCGGCTTCGCCGCCTCACTGGCGCTGACCGTGATGATGATGCCGATCGTCACCCGTGCCGCCGAGGTCGTCATCCGGCTGGTCCCCGGCACGTTGCGGGAGGCGTCGTACGCGCTGGGCGGCAGCCAGTGGCGCACCGTGCTCAGCGTGGTGCTGCCCACCGCGAGGCCCGGCCTGGTCACCGCCGTGGTGCTCGGCATGGCCCGCGGTGTGGGGGAGACCTCGCCGGTGCTGCTGACCTCGGGCTTCACCTCGGGGATGAACGCCGACCCGTTCTCCGACCACCAGGTCTCCCTGCCGCTATACATCTGGAACTACGTGAAGTACCCGGCGCCCGACATGGTGGCGCGCGCCTTCGCCGCGGCCCTGACCCTGATGGTCGTCGTCCTGGTGCTGTTCGTCACCGCCCGGATCCTCGGCGGGCGCCGGCCCGGCGACCTGAGCCGCCGTCAGCGGCGCCGGATCAGGCGCGAGATGACGGCGGCCCCGTGAACCGCCGTCAGCAGGACCCTGTCCGCCCGACCCCCGCCGTCCCGCTGCCCGGAGGAGCCTCCATGTCCACCACGCCCACGGCGCACCGCCGTTGGCCCCGGCTGCTCGCCGTGCTGACCGCCGCGATGGCGCTGCTCGCGGTGGGGAGCGGCACGGCCGGTGCCACCACCTCGCTCAACGGCGACGGTTCCAGCTGGGCAGGCCCGGCACTCGACCAGTGGCGGCAGGACGTGGGACCGCAGGGCATCAACGTCAACTTCTCCGCCGTCGGCTCGGCCATCGGCCGCGCCCAGTGGGCGCTGGGCCAGGACGACTTCACCGCGTCCGACGTGCCCTTCCGCACCGGGGGCGACGCGGGGAACGTCGGCGGTGCGTACAACGGCGCGGAGAACCCGGTCTACGACTTCTCCTACGTGCCGGTGACGGCCGGGGGCACCGCGTTCATGTACCACCTCACCGTCGCGGGCAAGAAGGTCACCAACCTGCGGATGTCCACCGACACCCTGGTGAGGATCTTCACCGGGAAGATCACCTTCTGGAACGACCCGGCGATCGAACACGACTACGGCGGCAAGCTGCCGCACACCCCGATCACCCCGGTCGTGCGCTCCGACGGGTCCGGCGCGACCGCCCAGTTCACCCGCTACATGGAGCACACCCACAAGTCCCAGTGGGACGCCTACTGCAAGTCCGTCCTCAGCAGCACCTGCGGCGACTACACCGAGTTCTACCCGCCCAGCGGCCGGATGGTCGCGCAGAACGGCTCCGACGTCGTCGCCAGCTACATCCAGTCGCGAACCGGCGAGGGGACGATCGGCTACGACGAGTACGCGTACGCCAAGCGGGTCAACTGGCCGGTCGTCAAGGTCCTCAACCCGGCCGGCTTCTACACCCTGCCCGGCCCGTCCAACGTGGCCGTGGCGCTGACCGCCGCCAGGATCCGCGGCGTGGACGACAAGACCTCGCCCAGCGACCCGAACTTCCTCCAGCAGAACCTCGACGGCGTCTACACCATGCGTGATCCGCGGTCCTACCCGATCTCCAGCTACAGCTACCTGATCGTGCCGCGCTCCGGCGGGAAGCGAGGAGTACCGCCCCGCTTCAACACCACCAAGGGCTCCGCGCTCAGCCGCTACATCGGGTACATCCTCTGCACGGGCCAGGGCGAGGCGGGCCAGCTCGGCTACTCGCCGATCCCGCGCGGGCTGGTCAAGGGCGGCCTGCTCCAGGTCTCCCACATCCCCGGCAACCAGAGCGGCATCAACCCCAACACCCTGTCGAACTGCGCCAACCCGACCTTCAACTCGGCCGGCAAGCTCACCGTCCTGACCGACGCACCGCAGCCCAGCGCCTGCGACAAGGTCGGCGCGCCGCTCGACTGCACGGTGCGCAACGGCAAACCGGTCGCGGCCGGCGCGAGCTCCTCCGGCGGTTCCTCCTCCGGCGGCGGCTCCGGCGGCACCGGCGGCGGTTCCTCGGGCGCGACCGGCGGCACCTCCGGCGGTGCCGCGACGGGCGGCGGCACGGGCGGGACCGGCGGCACCGTCATCGATCCGCAGACCGGCCAGGTCGTCCCCGACGCGGGCGCGGGCACATCGGGCGGCACCTCTGACGGAGGCGGTTCCGCCGTCCCCGCCGACGTGGTCGCGCTGGCCGGCCGGGACGACGACTGGCTGCTCGGCTCCCTCACCGCCCTCGAACTGCTGGCCGTGGTGACGGTGCCGCCCGTGCTCGGCTACCACCTGCGCGGCCGCCGGCGCGCGACGGCCGCAGGTCCCGGGCCGCGTCCAGGCGGATGACCGGGGAGCGCCGCAGGGCGCACCCGCGCCGCCCGCCACCGGCACCGCACCCGTCCGGCCGGACCACAGGAGAGGAACCACAGCCATGAGCACGCCGACTCTCGCGAAAAAGGCGGACGCCGGCGGCGGCCGGACGCCCGGGACCGCGTCCCCGCCCGCCGGGCCGACCGCAGAACCCGGCGCCCCGGCCGCCGGCGTACCGCGCACCGGCTTCCGCCTGCGGATGAACGGTCCTGTGGCGGCCGCCCTTTCGTGCCTGCTGCTGGGCCTGCTGATGATCAGCTTCGTCGGCTACCTGTTCGCCGCGTCCAGGCTCCAGGAGGAGCACTTCCAGTCCACCGCGCGCAAGACCTTCGCCAACCAGCTCGCCAACGCGCTCGCCCCGGTCGGCACGGCCCCCGACGGATCGCCGGTCGCGGTCGTCGACATCCCGGCGATCGGGCTGCACCAGGCGGTGGTGGTCGAGGGGACCACAGGGCGCGACCTGATGCGCGGCCCCGGGCACCGCAGGGACACCGCACTGCCCGGACAGCAGGGCGTCAGCGTGCTCTTCGGCAGGCACGCCACCTTCGGCGCCCCGTTCGCGGACCTGACCGATCTGCGGATCGGCGACGTCATCCACGCCACCACAGGCCAGGGCGAGTCCACCTACACCGTCAACGCCTTCGGCGACAGCTCCCACCCGATCAAGGACACCGCCACCGACCGGCTGGTCCTGGTCACCGGCGACTCCGACTGGATCCCCACCCGCACGCTGCTCGTCGGGGCCCGGCTGGACGGAACCGGCAAGCCCGACCCCGGCGGGCGGCCGGCCGTCGTCGACACCGACCGGGCGCTGGCCTCCGACACCGCGGCCCTTCCCGCCCTCCAGCTGTGGGCGCTCGGCCTGCTCCTCGCGGTGATCGCGGCGGTCGTCGCCGCCCGGCGGCGGATGCCGCGCGGCGCCGTCCACCTGATCTTCGCGCCGGTCCTGGCCGCGCTGCTGTGGTGCGTCCATGAGAACGCCGCCGCGCTGCTGCCCAACCTCTACTGACCACCCGCCCGCCGCCCGGCGGCGACCGCCCCGGTCGCTCCCACACCACGGCCGACCGTCCAAGGAGTACCGATGACCGACACCAGCGCTGCCGGCGGGCACGCGCCGGAGGCGCAGCCCGTCCCGGTGGGGGCCGGAGCGCGCGCGTCCGCCACCGACCCCGACGCGACCGACACCGCCGTGCTGCCCCGTGTGCCGCCGTCCGAGGCGGTGTCGGCCCCTGCCGGATCCGGCGGCCCGGCCGAGGCCGCCGCTTCCGACCTCCACGGCATCGAGAGCCGTGCGGTGTCCGCCTGGTTCGGCGACCACAAGGTGCTCGACCGGGTCTCGCTGCGCATGCAGGCCGGCCAGGTCACCGCGCTGATCGGCCCCTCGGGCTGCGGCAAGTCCACCTACCTGCGCATCCTCAACCGGATGCACGAGATGGTCCGGGGTGCCTCGCTGGCCGGCGAGGTGCTGCTGGAAGGCGCCGACATCTACGCGTCCGGCCGCCGCCCCGCCGATGTCCGGCGCCGGATCGGCATGGTCTTCCAGCGGCCCAACCCCTTCCCCGGCATGTCGCTCTACGACAACGTGGCCAGCGGGCTGAAGCTCGCCGGGATCAAGGTCAGCCGCGACCACCGCGACCACCTGGTGGAGACCAGCCTGATCAGGGCCGGCCTGTGGAACGAGGTGCGCAACCGGCTCAGCACGCCGGGCGGTGCGCTCTCCGGCGGCCAGCAGCAGCGGCTGTGCATCGCCCGCTCGCTTGCCGTCTCACCCGACGTGCTGCTGATGGACGAGCCGTGCTCGGCCCTCGACCCGACCTCCACCCGGCGGGTCGAGGAGACCATCGCCGAGCTGCGCGGGCGGCTGACGATCGTCATCGTCACCCACAACATGCAGCAGGCGCAGCGGGTCTCGCAGTCCTGCGCGTTCTTCCTCGCCACCCACGACACCCCCGGCCGCATCGTCGAGGCGGGCGACACCGAGCAGGTCTTCGGCGACCCGGTGGACTCCCGCACCGCGGACTACGTCAACGGCCGCTTCGGCTGAGGGCGGCGATGTCACTGCGCGGGGCGGTGCGCGGGGCGGTGCGCGGGGCGGTCCTGGCCGCGGCCGCCGCGCCCCTGCTGGCGGGCTGCGGGCCCGGGACCCCCTCGGGGGCGCCCGCACCGGGGTCGGCCGCGCCCACCACCCGGGTGGCCGACCGGCCGGCGCCCCCGCCGTCCGCCGCCACCGGCACGCCCGCGCGGGCCCGCACCGTACCCGCACGGCGGCCCTCGCCGGCGCCCGCGGGCAGCACCGCCGCGGCGGCCCGGCCGCCGACGGCCGCCGCCACGGCTCCCGCCCCGCGGGCGAGCGCGACCGCGGTGCCCGCCCCGCGGCCCGGACACACCCCGGCCACCGCGATGGTGCTGCACATCGGCGCCTGGTCACGCCCGGTGGTCCGGGGCGACCAGGCCACGATCGACGGCTGCCGCGCAGCGGTCCTCTTCGCCGGACCGGAACCGGCCGTCGCGGACGGCTCCGGCATGCAGACCTCGGTCATCGTCGGCCACGACTTCTGCGGCTACGACCGTCTCGCCCCGCTGCCGGTCGGCACCCGCGTCACCCTCGACACACCCGGGGGCACGATCTCCTACCGCGTCTACGCCAACGACATCGCCCCCGGGCAGGGCGGCCCCGCCCACGGCCTGTACTGGGGGGACCTCACCTTGCAGACCTGCGTCGGGAAGGACACCGGCTTCAGCTATCTGATGCGGGACCAGGCCCCGCCGTCCTGACCGCCGTGGGCGGCGGGACGGCGGGCGCCGCCGCCCGGCAGGCGGGGCCGAGGCCCGGCCGCACATGCCCCGGTGGGCGGGTCCGAGGGGGTCCGAGGCGGGCCTGAGGGGGGTCCGTCACGCTCGGTCGGCCCGCGGTGTGCCGCGCCTGCATCGGCAGGCGGGGCTGAGGCCCGGCCGCTCATGCCCCGGTGGGCGGGTCCGAGGGGGTCCGAGGCGGGCCTGAGGTGGGTCCGTCACGCTCGGTCGGCCCGCGGTGTGCCGCGCCTGCATCGGCAGGCGGGGCCGAGGCCCGGCCGCACGGTCCGAGGCGGGCCTGAGGGGGGTCCGTCACGCTCGGTCGGCCGGCGGTGTGGCGCGCCTGCATCGGCAGGCGGGGTCGAGGCCGGGGCGCTCATGTCCCGGTGGGCGGGTCCGAGGCGGGTCCGCACCGTATCCGGGCGCAGGCCCGCATCGGCGCCCGCGGGCAGCACCGCCGAGGGCGCGGCATCCGCGGGGCCGGGCCTACAGGCCCGCCGCCGCGGCCAGGTCGGACTTCAGGGCGGCCAGCACCGCGGCGGCGGCCGAGCGGGCGGCCGGGACGACGCCCGAGACCGGGACGACGACCTCCAGATAGCACTTGACCTTGGGCTCCGTCCCGCTGGGCCGGACCACCACGCGGGCCGAGGAGACACCGTCGCCGGCCAGCCGGTAGCGCAGCCCGTCGGTGGGCGGCAGGCCGCCGGCGCCGTCGAGGAGGTCCTCGGCCGAGACGACGTCGAGTCCTGCCAGCCGCACCGGCGGCTCGGAGCGCAGGCGGGCCATCACGTCCGCGATCAGCGACAGGTCCGCGACCCGCGCCGAGAGCTGGTCGGTGGCGTGCAGGCCGTGCGCGACGGCGAGTTCGTCCAGGACGTCGGCGAGCGTACGGCCCTCGCGCCGCAGCTCCGCCGCCATCTCCGCGATGAGCAGTGCCGCGCTGATGCCGTCCTTGTCCCTGACGCCCGCCGGGTCGACGCAGTAGCCGAGGGCCTCCTCGTAGCCGTAGCGCAGCCCCGGCACCCGGGCGATCCACTTGAAGCCGGTGAGGGTGTCCTCGTAGCCGAGACCCGCGGCGGCCGCGATCCGCGACAGCAGGGAGGACGACACGATGCTCGCGGCGAAGACGTCCCGGCCGGGTTCCGCCGCGCCGCGCCGTACCAGGTGCGCGGCCAGCAGCGCGCCCAGTTCGTCGCCGCGCAGCATCCGCCAGCCCGCGTCGGCCGCGGGGTCGGGCACGGCGACGGCGCAGCGGTCGGCGTCCGGGTCGTTGGCGATCACCAGGTCGGGGCCGGCGTCCCTGGCCGTCTTGAACGCCAGGTCCATCGCCCCCGGCTCCTCCGGGTTGGGGAAGGCGACGGTGGGGAAGTCCGGGTCGGGCGCGGCCTGTTCCGCGACGGTCACCGGCGCGGGGAAGCCCGCACGCTCGAAGGCCGCCGTCAGGGTCTCGAGGCCGACGCCGTGCATCGGGGTGTAGACGGTGGACAGTTCGCGCGGCCCGCCGGGCGCGAGCACGGCCACCGCCCGTCGCAGATACGCCTCGACGACGTCCTCGCCCAGGACCTCCCAGCCGTCCGCGGCGAGCGGCACGGACGCCAGCGGGCCGATGGCCGCGATCTCGGCGGCGATGTCCGCGTCGGCGGGCGGCACGATCTGGGAGCCGTCGCCGAGGTAGACCTTGTAGCCGTTGTCCTGCGGCGGGTTGTGGCTCGCGGTCACCATCACGCCCGCGTCGGCGCCGAGGTGGCGGATCGCGTAGGCGAGGACGGGGGTGGGCAGCGGCCTGGGCAGCAGGTGGGCGCGCAGGCCGGCCGCGGTCATGACGGCGGCGGTGTCGCGGGCGAAGTCGTACGACTTGTGGCGGGCGTCGTAGCCGATGACGGTGGCCGTGCCGCCGTGTGCGCGCAGGTAGGCCGCCAGGCCGGCGGCGGCGCGGATCACGACGGCCCGGTTCATGCGGGTCGGGCCGGCGCCGAGGGGCCCGCGCAGGCCCGCGGTGCCGAACTCCAGGGTGCCGGCGAACCGGCCGGTCAGCTCGGGGAGGTCGCCGGCGGCCAGCAGCGCCTCGAGCTCCGCCTTGGTGTCGGGGTCCGGGTCCTCCGCGGCCCATGCGCGGGCCCGGGCGAGTACGTCGTCCATGGGGGTGCCTCCTCTTCTGCGGTGCCGGTGCGTTGTGCCTGGCGTGCGGACACGCCGTGGACACGCCTCAGAGACGGGCCAGGAGGTCCGCGAGCAGGCTGCCCATCCGGGTGGCGGACTCGTGGCCCGCCGCCAGGACCTCCTCGTGGTTGAGGGGTTCGCCGGTCATGCCGGCGGCGAGGTTGGTGACCAGGGAGATGCCGAGCACCTCGGCGCCCGCCTCGCGGGCCGCGATCGCTTCGAGGGTGGTGGACATGCCGACCAGGTCCCCGCCTATCGCCCGGACCATGCCGATCTCGGCGGGCGTCTCGTAGTGCGGGCCGGGCAGCTGGACGTAGACGCCCTCTTCGAGGGTAGGGTCTATGTCCCGGCACAGGGCGCGCAGCCGGGGGGAGTAGAGGTCGGTGAGGTCCACGAAGTTCGCGCCGGCGATGGGCGAGGTCGCCGTCATGTTGATGTGGTCGCTGATCAGCACCGGCTGGCCTGGGCGGAAGCCGGGGCGCAGGCCGCCGCAGCCGTTGGTGAGCACGACCGTCTTGCAGCCCGCCGCGACCGAGGTGCGCACCCCGTGGGCGACGCTCGCGACCCCCAGGCCCTCGTAGAGGTGGGTGCGGCCGAGGAAGACCAGGGCGCGGACGCCCCCGACGCGTACCGAGCGCACCCGTCCCGCGTGGCCGGCCACCGAGGGCGCGGGGAAGCCGGGCAGCTCGGTGATCTGCAGCTCGGCGTCTGCGGTGCCCAACCGGTCGGCGGCGGGTACCCAGCCCGAGCCCATGACCAGGGCGACGTCGTGCGTCTGCGCACCGGTCAGCGCGCGCAGACGGGCGGCGGCGGCGTCGGCCGCGGCATAGGGGTCGGGGTTCACGGAAGCGTTCACGCGCTGAGCGTAACCTGTCAGGGCCTACGCGCGTAGACGGCCTGACACCGAGTGCCGGAAAATCGGAGCATCCGACAATTGACGGCCGTCCCCCGCGGTCGCCGCGCGCTGCGGGGAACCGGCACCGCACCCGCCTTCAGCAGGGGCGCTTGCGCAGCCCCATCACATAGTCGTGCGGCGCACCCGCGGACTCCGCGGCGTCGGCGATCTCGCCCAGATAGCGGGCCGAGGGCAGGCCGCCCTCATAGTCGTTGAGCACGTAGAGCCACGCCGCCAGGTCGCCGTCCAGGGTGTGCACCCGGACGGTCGTACGCCGGTAGATCTGCAGCGGCACGCCCTCCCACCGGTCCATCGACTCCTCGTCGACCGGCGCGATGTCGTAGAGACCCACGAAGACCTGGCTGGCCGGGTCCTCCACCAGGGTCGCGAGGGCGCCCTCCCAGCCCATCTGCTCGCCGCCGAAGGTCAGCCGCCAGCCGTTCAGCCAGCCCGTGCCGCGCAGCGGGGAGTGCGGGGCGCGGCGCGTCATCAGCCGCGCGTCGAGGTTGCCTGCGTAAGCGGCGTAGAGCGACATGATGACGAGGGTACGGGAGCGGCATCGGCCCGGCGTAAGGAAGCGCGCGGGGCATCGGTGCTCCTTCGGCGATGCCCATGGCGGTGAGCACTTGGCGCGTGCGGGACAATGGGGTACGTGACAAGGATCGTGATCATCGGTGGCGGACCCGGCGGCTACGAGGCGGCGCTGGTGGCAGCGCAGCTCGGCGCGGAGGTGACCGTCGTGGACTGCGACGGCCTGGGCGGTGCGTCGGTGCTGACCGACTGCGTGCCGTCCAAGACGCTCATCGCCACCGCAGAGGTCATGACGACCTTCGATTCCTCGTACGAGGAGCTCGGCATCATCGTCGCCGACGACACCCCGCCGCTCCAGGGTTCCGCGCGGGTCGTCGGGGTGGACCTGGGCAAGGTCAACCGCCGGGTCAAGCGGCTCGCGCTGGCCCAGTCGCACGACATCACCGGCTCGGTGACCAGGGCGGGCGCCACCGTGATGCGCGGGCGCGGCCGGCTCGAAGGGCCGCAGACCGCGGAGGGCACCCGCACGGTCGTGGTCACCGCCGCCGACGGCACCGAGCAGCGGCTCACCGCCGACGCGGTGCTCGTCGCCACCGGCGCGCGGCCGCGCGAACTGGCCGACGCCATGCCCGACGGCGAGCGCATCCTGAACTGGACCCAGGTCTACGACCTCGACGAGCTGCCCCGCGAGCTGATCGTGGTCGGCTCGGGTGTGACCGGCGCCGAGTTCGCCGGCGCCTACCAGGCGCTCGGTTCGAGGGTGACGCTGGTCTCGTCCCGCGACCGGGTGCTGCCAGGTGAGGACCCGGACGCCGCCGCGGTCCTGGAGGACGTCTTTCGGCGGCGCGGCATGAACGTGATGTCCCGCTCCCGCGCCCAGTCCGTCAAGCGGGTGGGCGACGGCGTGGAGGCCACGCTCACCGACGGCCGGGTGATCACCGGCACGCACTGCCTCATGGCCGTCGGCGCGATCCCCAACACCTCGGGGATGGGCCTGGAGGAGGCGGGTGTGAAGCTCACCGAGGCCGGCCACATCTGGACCGACAAGGTGTCCCGCACCAGCGCGTCGGGCGTCTACGCGGCCGGCGACGTCACCGGGATCTTCGCGCTCGCCTCGGTCGCGGCCATGCAGGGCCGGATCGCGATGTACCACTTCCTGGGCGACGCGGTGGCCCCGCTGAACCTCAAGACCGTCTCCTCCAACGTCTTCACCGACCCGGAGATCGCCACCGTCGGCTACTCGCAGGCCGACGTGGACAGCGGCCGGATCGACGCCCGGCTGGTGAAGCTGCCGCTGCTGCGCAACCCGCGGGCCAAGATGCAGGGCATCAGGGACGGCTTCGTCAAGATCTTCTGCCGCCCCGGCACCGGCATCGTGGTCGGCGGTGTGGTCGTCGCGCCCAAGGCGAGCGAGCTGATCCACCCGATCTCCATCGCGGTGGACAACAACCTGACGGTCGAGCAGATCGCCAACGCCTTCACCGTCTACCCGTCGCTCTCCGGCTCGATCGCCGAGGTGGCCCGGCAGCTGCACAACCGCAAGGCGGGCGGCCAGGAGCAGGGCCTGTCGTAGGCCGCGGCTCCCTCCGGTCCATGCGGTACCCCGTCGCGGGCCCGCGCGCCCGGCGCGGCGGCCCGCGCTCTCATGGCGCGGGCGAACGTACTGTCGGCGTATAGCACTTGCCGGTCTGTTTCAGGTGCAACTTCCGTCATCTGGTGCAAAACGCTGAAAGTAGCGGTCGTTGGGGTTACTGTCGGTTCCGTGTTCGCTGCAGAACGTCGCCAATTGATCCTCGAAATGGTGCGGGCCAACGGAGCAGTGTCGCTCCGCGAGCTCGCCCGCGTCGTCCAGACCTCCGAAGTGACCGTGCGCCGTGATGTGCGGGCGCTGGAGGCAGAAGGACTGCTTGACCGCCGTCACGGTGGTGCGGTCCTGCCGGGTGGCTTCACCCGTGAGTCGGGCTTTCCGCAGAAATCCCATCTGGCGACCGCGGAGAAGACGGCCATCGCCGACCTCGCGGCCTCGCTGGTGGAGGAGGGTGAGGCCATCGTCGTCGGCGCGGGCACCACCACGCAGGAGCTGGCCCGGCGGCTCGCCCGGGTGCCAGGGCTCACCGTGGTGACCAACTCGCTGCTGGTCGCCCAAGCGCTGGCCCACGCCAACCGGGTCGAGGTGGTCATGACCGGCGGCACCCTGCGCGGGTCCAACTACGGCCTGGTCGGCAGCGGCGCAGAGCAGTCCCTCCAGGGGCTGCGGGTGTCGCGGGCCTTCCTGTCCGGCGCGGGACTCACCGCGGAGCGCGGCCTGTCCACGTCCAACATGCTGTCCGCCAGCGTGGACCGGGCGCTGGTGCAGGCGGCCTCTGAGGTCGTGGTCCTCGCCGACCACACGAAGCTCGGCGCCGACACGATGTTCCAGACGGTGCCGACCGATCTGATCACCCACCTGGTGACCGACGAGCCGCCGGCCGGCGACGAGCGCGCCGCGACGGAGCTCCAGGCGCTCGCCGACCGGGGCGTCCAGCTGGCGGTGGCCCCAGGCTGCCCCGGTGAACCGGCCGCGCCGCTCCCCGCCCCCCGCCGGCCGCACCCCCTGCGCCCGCCACCCGTTCCCCGCCTCGCCGACCTGCGTCCGCGCTGAGCCGGCCTGCGTCCGCGCTGAGCCGGCCTGCGTCCGCGCTGAGCCTTCAGGAGTCCCGCACCGCGCCGGGCCGCCTCCGGGCCTTGGCGCCGCGCCACTTGGTGCGGGCCCACACCGCCTGGGCGCCGCCGAGCACGAGCAGCACCGCCAGGCCGTCGAGCCGGTCCGCCACGCTGTGGCCCGGCAGGGTCCGCCGGGCGGCGCGTACGAGCACCGTCAGGTCCGCGGGCGCGGTCACCGAGGCCAGCGAGCCCAGGCACAGGACGGTGCCCAGCACCAGCACGGCACCGTAGGCGCGGACGGCACGGCGCCGCGCCGCGGACATGCCGCGGCTGGGGTCGGCGGCCCGTGACCTGCGGCCGGGGAGCGCACGCCGGACGAGGAAGCGGGCGTAGGCGCGGCCGTCACCGAAAAGGTCGGGGCAACCGGTGAGGTCCTGGAGGACGAAGTAGACGTCCGTCCGCATGAAGACCATGAACTGGAAGGGCAGCGGCAGCACCGCGACCAGGACCAGGATCTCCAGGGGCCGCAGTGCCGGCGAGCCGGGACCCGCGGCGGCCGCGGCCAGCAGCCCGGCGGCGGCCGTGGTGAGGTTGACGGCCATGCCGGCCAGGTAGGCGGTGAGCCGGTGCCGGCGCGGCGCGAGTTCGATGCCGCTCATGTCGGTCTGGGCGACCAGGAACTGCAGTCGGGTGCCGAGTTCGATCCGCGCGGGCACCCCGGTCGCGCGGGCCGCGAGCAGGTGGGCGAGTTCGTGCAGCAGCACCATCGACCAGCCGGCGCCGACCGTCACCAGCAGGACCAGGCTGCCGTGCCGGCTCCACAGCAGGCTGCGGTAGCCGGGGATCAGCCGCGGCTGCGCGGCCGCGGCGACGGCCGCGGCCGCGATGACCGCGCCCATGGCGACGGGCACCAGCGGGCTGAGCGACCACGCGGCGCGCCGCTGGGTGATCCAGGGGAAGGTCGGCCGCCGGGGGGCCGGGCCCGGCAGGGCGACCCCGTCGACGTCGGAGACGAATCCCAGCGCCGCCAGGCCGTCGACGAAGTCACCGACGTCGACGTCCTCGCCGGTCTCGGCGAGCACCGCCTTGCGGGTCTCGGCGACGGTCAGCCCGCGCCCCAGGCACTCGATGACCGCAAGACCGACCGCGGGGACCGCCGCGAAGTCCCCGGTGGCCAGCCGGCCGACGATCACCTCGTCGCCGGCGCGCCGGCTCTGCAGCGGGTGCAGCCGGACCCGGCTGCCGCCGGCGACGGCGGGGCGGGCCGGCGCGACGGTCACAGAACCGCTCCGCCACCCGGGATCGCGTCCGCCGCGGAGTGCGCGGCCATCGCCGCCTCACCGCAGGCCGGGCAGTCCGGGCGCCGCGGGTGGCGCTCGAGTCCCGGGTCGCCGAGCGCCGCGAGGTTGACGCCGAACCGGAAGCCGGGCTCCATCGGCGGGGCCCCGGTGAGCAGGGCCGTCGCGGCGTGCGCGATCAGCAGCCCGGACAGGCCGGCGGTGACGGCGGTCACCGGGTTCCAGGGCATCCGGGGGGACGCGGCCTCCTCGCCCTGCCCCGGCGCGAGTCCCAGGTCCCGCCGCTCGCTCTCGCCGAGCCGCTGGCACTGCCAGCAGCCGCCGGTGCCGGGGACGTGCACCCCCACGGTGGTGAGCGGGCCGCGGTAGCCGCCGTCGATCCACGGCGTGCCGGAGTCGAGGCAGACCCGGTTGGCCCACCGGCGGATCTCCGCCGGCTGGTCCGCGCACAGCAGCAGCAGGTCGTACGCGGCGGGACCGGCGTCGAGCAGGTCCGCCAGGTCGGCGGGGCCCGTCACCCGCGCCTGCTCGCTGGTGACCTCGACCTGGGAGTTGAGGGCCCGCAGGTCGTCCCTGGCCGCGTCGGCCTTGGGGCGCCCGACGTCCCTCTCGCGGTAGAGGGGCTGGCGGTTGAGGTTCGACAGGTCGACCGTGTCGGGGTCCACGCAGTGCAGGTGGCCGACGCCCGAGGCGACCAGGGCCTGGGCCGCGTACCCTCCGGTGCCGCCCAGGCCCACCAGCAGGACCCGGGAGGCCCGCAACCGCTCCTGCAGCTCCCAGGCGCTGCGGGCCGGGCTGCGGTCCAGCCACCGCAGGAGGGTGACGCCCCTGCTGTAGCGCTCCTGCTCCTGTGGCGTCAGCCTGGTGGCGGGGGCGGCCAGGTCCTCGAGGTGGCCCGCGGCCCCGAGGTCGGCGACGGCCTCCACGACATCGGCTGCGGTCACCTCCGGGTGGGCGGCAGCGACCGCCGCCGCGACCTCCGGGACGGAACGGCTGCCGTCCAGCGCCGCCACGAGGGTCCAGACCCAGCCGTCCGGGTCCTCGATCTCCACTCCGATCCCGTAGACGACACTGCCCAGCCGGACCGTTCCGTCGACCGTACGGTAGCCGGAATGCTCGGGTTTGATTCGCGGTCGTAACATGAGAAGAAGTCAACTCCGTCTAATGGAGGCGTGCTTGACAGTCCGCAGTCTCACATGACGTACTGATGGCACGTCAACCGTGTTCCGGCGATTGACGTTTGTCGCCAGCAGAAAAGGGGAGCATCGGTATGAAGAAAATTGTGATCAAGCCGCTCGACAAGAAGCAGACCACCTCGGGCAGCAGCGACACCGGTAACTGAGCGCAGGGTCGGGCGGGTGAATTGTCCGGCCGTGGTTAAAGGCGGCCGCCGGCCCGTGCCGGCGGCCGCCGCGACGTGAAATCGACGTCTGGGGTCGGGGGGACTCTTTGATGATCGACGCGTCTTCCGGCGCGGGCAGAGCGGTGATGGCCGACGACCGGTATCCGACGGTCGGTGAACTGACCGAAACCGCACGCCTGCTGGCCGCGCGGCACCCGGAAGTCTGCCGGGTGGACACCGTCGGCAGCTCCCGCGCCGGTCAGCCGCTCACCCTGCTCTCCGTGGGCCACGCGGCCGACGACGTGCTGATCGTGGCCGGGCCGCACCCGGACGAGTTCGTCGGCGGCGCGACCGCCATGGAACTCGCCCACCGGGTGCTCGCGGATCCGGCGCTGCGCGAATCGACCCGGTGGAATTTTCTGTTGTGTCTCGATCCCGACGGTGCGGGTCTGGCGAACAGCGGCCATGGGGTGCGCAGCATGCCCGAGTTCTTCGAGCACTTCTTTCGGCCGGCCTCCGAGGAGCAGCCGGAGTGGGCTCCTTCCACCGGTGTGACACTTCCGGAAAGTCGGATTCTTCTCGGCCTGATCGCGTCACTCCGGCCGTTTCTGCAGTGCTCGCTGCACGGTACAGACGTGGGCGGCACCTTCGTCCAGGTCACCCGTGATCTTCCGGAATTGGCCGAGCCTTTCAGAAGATCCGCGGCCGGACTCGGCATACCGATTGAATCGGGTTCCTACGACACCTTCTCCTGGCCGGAATCCGGACCGGGCATCTTCACGATGCCGCCGGCCGCCGGCGGACGGCGAGCAGACGGCAACAGCGGCCCCCGGGGGACCACCTGGCTGGCACCCCACGGATACGGCGGCGCGACCGCGATCGTCGAGGTGCCGATCTGGGCGAGCGACCGGCTGGGGGACCGCAGCCCGGTCCACGACCCGCGCGAGCAGCTGATCGCGTTCGCCGAGCAGATGCGCAGCAGGCGGCGCCGGATCGCGGCGCTGCTGGACGACGCCCTGCCCCACCTGCCGTCACACGACAGCCCCTTCCTCCGGTCGCTGCGCACCCAGCTGGCCGCGCTGCGGCAGCTGCCCGAGGAGTGGGATCCGCGGGTCGCCGAGGCCCGGCTGATCGGCGCCGGGCGCATGACGCGGGCGAAGCTGGCCGGCATGGAGGTGTGGGCGCACCGGCTGCCCGTCCGCGCGGTCGCGCTGCTCCGCCGCGCCCTCGAACCGGCCGGCAGGGCCGCCGCACCGGTCAAGGCCGGGATCGACGAGGCGCTGCACGACTGGTGCGCCGGCTACCAGCAGCGCTTCCGGCCGGCCTGGGTGCATGTCGCCCGGCAGGCCGAGCACCAGGCGAACACCGTGCAGGCCGCGGTCGCCCTCAGCCATCCGGCCCGCGGCGCGGGGCCGCGGGCCGCCCGGGTACGGCGGCGGCTCAGCCGCGACGGGTGAGCAGCCAGGGTTCGACCACGCCGAGTCCGCGGACCGGGCGCCGCCACATCGGCTGGAGCGCGAAGCGGTACTTCTCGGAGTCCGCCGCGTCCACGTCGGCCTCCGACAGCGGCGCCTCGCCCGCCTCCGCGAGCGCCTCCGCGAAGTCCCCGTCCACCAGGACGGCGTCCCGCGGCGCTATCGAGGTCAGGCGGGACGCGAGATTCACCGTCGTGCCGAAGACGTCGCCCATCCGGGTGGTGACGGTGCCGAAGGCCATGCCCACCCGGAGCGCGGGCATCGTCTCGTCCCCGGTCATCGTCTCGATGAGCCGTATGCCGATCTCGGAGGCGGTGCCCGGGTCGTCGGCGACGAAGAGCACCTCGTCGCCGAGCGTCTTGATCAGCCGCCCCCCGTACGCGGCGACCTGGTCGGCCGCCGTGGTCTCGAAGGCCTCGACGAGCTCGCCGAGCTCCTCCTCCTCCAGCCGCCGGGTGAGCCGGGTGAAGCCGACGAGGTCGGCGAAGCCGACGGCGAGCCGCCGGTCGACGGCCTCCTCGTCGTCGGACTGGACGACCCGGCTGGTGGCGGCCGCGACCTGGCGGCGCCACACGTAGATGAGGAATTCCTCCAGCTCCGGCAGCAGCAGCTCGACCAGCGGGTAGGCCACCTCGGCGCGGGTCATGCCCGGCTCCGGCGGCTCGGTGAGGCCTTCGAGGAAGGAGTCGGTCTGCCAGTCGGCGAGCCGCGCGGTGGTCTGGCCGGTGGAGCGGGCCACCTGGATCGCCATGGACTCGGACAGCAGTCCCGCCTCGACCAGGCCCGCGAGCCGCCGCAGCGCGAGGACGTCCGCCTCGGTGAGCGCCCTTGCCTGCCCGATGTCGGCGAAGCCCATGGCGCGCCAGAAGCGGGCGGCGAGGTCCATGGAGACGCCGGCGGTGCGGGCCGCCTGGAAGGGGGTGTAGCGGCGGGGCGCGCCGAGGATGAGCTGTTCGAGCCGCAGCGCCAGCGGATGCTCGCCGGTGTCCGTGACGGCCTCGCCGTCCGGGTCCGCTTCCGGACCCGGGTCGGCGGCGGACGGCTCGTCCGGAACGGGTGGGCCCGGGTCGTCCACGCTCATCGCCCGGCCCCTGAGGAATCCCTGCGCACAGCCCTTCCGATCATCGAGACGACGCAGCGGGTCAACGATACGGCAGGTGTGCCACAGCTCACTCTCACCGGGACCGACCCTCTCACGACCGAGGTCACCGGGAAGGCCGCAGGTGCACGACGTCGCCCGCGCCCACCGGTTGCTCGCCGTCGGGCCCGGCGATCACCAGCCGCCCGTCGCCGTCGACGGCGACCGCGGTGCCTGCCAGTTCCCGGCCGCCGGGCAGCTCGGCGCGCACCTGGCGGCCGAGGGTGGCGCAGCCGGCCGCGTAGGTCTGCTGGAGCCGGGAGGCGGCCGGGTCGCCGCCCGCCGCGCGCCAGGCGTCGTACCAGTCGGCGAGGGAGCGCAGCACGGCACGCAGCAGGGGGTCGCGGTCGGTGCCCTGGGCGCCGGCCAGCGCGAGCGAGGCGGCGGTGGGCACCGGCAGTTCGGCAGCGCGCAGCGACACGTTGACGCCGATGCCGATGACGACCCCGGTGCCGCCGCTGCGTTCCGCGAGGATGCCGCCGGCCTTGCGCTCCTCGCCGTCGACGGTGACCAGCAGGTCGTTGGGCCATTTGAGTGCCGTGTCCACGCCGGCCGCCCGGGACAGCGCGGTGGCGGTGGCGACCCCTGCCAGCAGCGGCAGCCAGCCCCAGCGGTGCGCGGGCACCGGTTCGCGTACGGGCGCCGTCGCGCCGGCGGCGGGCTCCGCGCCCCTGGCCGGGGGGGCGGGGGCCGGATCGCCCGGGCGGAGCAGCACCGAGAAGAAGAGTCCGGAGCGCGCCGGGGCGGTCCAGCGCCGGTCGAGCCTGCCGCGCCCTGCGGTCTGCTCCTCGGCGACCAGCACCGCGCCCTCCGCCTCACCCGCGGTGGCCCTCGCGGCGAGGTCGACGTTGGTGGAGCCGGTCTGCTCCACCACGTCGAGCGCGGTCCACAGCGAATCGCCGGTGACCACCGCACGGCGCAGGGCCGCGGCACTGAGCGGCGGTCGGTCGAGGTCGGACCAGCGGCTGGACGTCATGCTTCCACCCTACGAGCGCGGGCACCGGTGACACGCCGGGCCATGGCACCGGCGCCGCAGGTGCGGGAGGCGGTGGTGCAGTGTGGTGAACGCCGCAGTGTCCGTACCCCAGAGTCGCCACTACGCTACGGAAAACAGCGTTACTCACCAGTTAAGAAGCGTCCGTTCCCAGCAGGCGGTTGCCAGCAGCCGCCGGGCGCGTCAACCGCCGCCGAGAGCAGGAGAGCCGCCTCAATGGCCGAGCCGGACTACGACATCCACACCACCGCGGGCAAGCTCGCGGACCTGCGCCGCCGTATCGAGGAGGCGAACCACGCGGGCTCGGGGAAGGCGGTGGACAAGCAGCACGCCAAGGGCAAGCTGACCGCCCGTGAGCGGATCGAACTGCTCCTGGACGACGACTCCTTCACCGAACTGGACGAACTGGCCCGGCACCGCTCGACCAATTTCGGCCTGGAGGCCAACCGCCCTTACGGCGACGGGGTGATCACCGGTTACGGCACCGTCGAGGGCCGTCCGGTCGCGGTCTTCTCGCAGGACTTCACGGTCTTCGGCGGAGCGCTCGGCGAGGTCTACGGCGAGAAGATCGTCAAGGTGATGGACTTCGCGCTGAAGACCGGCTGCCCGGTGATCGGCATCAACGACTCGGGCGGCGCCCGGATCCAGGAGGGCGTCACCTCGCTCGGGATGTACGGCGAGATCTTCCGCCGCAACGTCCACGCCTCGGGGGTGATCCCGCAGATCAGCCTGATCATGGGCCCGTGCGCGGGCGGCGCGGTCTACTCCCCGGCCATCACCGACTTCGTGGTGATGGTCGATCAGACCTCGCACATGTTCATCACGGGCCCCGACGTGATCAAGACGGTGACCGGCGAGGACGTCGGCATGGAGGAGCTGGGCGGCGCGCGCACCCACAACTCCACCTCTGGCAACGCCCACCACCTGGCGGGCGACGAGAAGGACGCCTTCGAGTACGTCAAGGCGCTGCTGTCGTACCTGCCGGGCAACAACCTGGAGGAGGCGCCCTCCTTCGCCGCCGCGGCCGACCTGGCGGCCACCGCGGAGGACCTGGAGCTCGACACGCTGATCCCGGACTCGGCGAACCAGCCCTACGACATGCACAAGGTCATCGAGCACGTGGTCGACGACGGCGAGTTCCTGGAGACCCAGGACCTGTTCGCGCCGAACATCGTCACCGGCTTCGGGCGGATCGAGGGCAGGCCGGTGGGCCTGGTGGCCAACCAGCCGCTGCAGTTCGCCGGCTGCCTCGACATCAACGCCTCGGAGAAGGCCGCGCGCTTCGTGCGCACCTGCGACAGCTTCAACATCCCCGTGGTCACCTTCGTGGACGTCCCCGGCTTCCTGCCGGGCACCAGCCAGGAGTGGGACGGCATCATCCGCCGCGGTGCCAAGCTGATCTACGCGTACGCCGAGGCCACGGTCCCGCTGATCACGATCATCACCCGCAAGGCGTACGGCGGCGCCTACGACGTGATGGGCTCCAAGCACCTGGGCGCCGACCTCAACCTGGCCTGGCCCACGGCCCAGATCGCGGTGATGGGCGCGCAGGGCGCCGTCAACATCCTGCACCGCCGCACCCTCGCGGAGGCGGAGAGCCCGCAGGCCGCGGACGAACTGCGCGGCCAGCTCGTCACCGACTACGAGGACACCCTGCTCAACCCCTACATCGCGGCCGAGCGCGGCTACGTGGACGCGGTCATCGCGCCCTCGCAGACCCGCGCGCAGCTGGTCAAGGCGCTGCGGACGCTGCGCAACAAGCGCGAGAGCCTGCCGCCGAAGAAGCACGGCAACATCCCGCTGTAGCGGGACGGGCGGCGCCGCGGCAGGCGGGGCGGCACCGCGGGACACCGGGCAGGACAGTGCAGGAACGGTTCAGGAGGGAACGACCCGTGGTGATCAAGGTGGAGCGCGGCCGTCCGACGCCGGAGGAACTGGCCGCCGTCGTGGCGCTGGTCCAGGCGCGGGCCGCGGCGGCCGACGCCGAGCAGGAAGGCCCCGCGGGACCGCCCGCCGGCTGGTCGGCCCCGGCCCGCAACCTCCCGCGGGCCATGCCGCCCCCGGCGCCCGGCGCGTGGCGGATGTCCGCCTGGCCGGGCGGCCCCGCCTGATCCCCGGCCGCATGCACAGGTGCCGGGCATTCCGCTTGAGTACGCGTACTCAGGCGCCGCGAGGCAACGCGGGAGCAACCTGGGGTGCATGTTGTGGCAGGACGACCAACGCGACGAGCCCCCGGAGGAGATGCGGCACGCCCAGGTGATGCTCCGCAGGGCGATGGTGGTCGTGGCGGTGGTCGCGGGTGTGGTGATGGCCTTCGCCGGCTGGCACCTGTGAACCGCCGCCGGGACGGGCCCCCGGCCGCCCCCCGACCCCCCGCGGGCCGCCTGCCGGGGTGCGGCACCCGGCCGTGCCCGCGCTGCCTACGATGGTGCGATGACGTCGAACCGCCGTGTGCTCGTACTCGCCTCCGCGTCCCCCGCCAGGCTCGGCCTGCTGAAGCAGGCGGGGTTCGACCCGCGGGTCGTGGTGAGCGGGGTGGACGAGGACGCGATCAGCGCGGACAGCCCCGCGGAACTGGCCCGGGTGCTCGCCGAGGCGAAGGCCGCGGCCGTGGCCGGCGGCGGCATGCTGGACGGCGGGGAGATCGTCGTCGGCTGCGACTCGGTGCTCGACCTGGACGGCGAGGCGCTGGGCAAGCCCGCGGACGCCGCTGAGGCCACCGCCCGCTGGCAGGCGATGCGCGGGCGCGAGGGAGTGCTCAGGACCGGGCACTGCGTGATCGACACCGCGAGCGGCCGCCGGGTGTCGGCGACGGCGTCCACGACCGTACGGTTCGGCGCGCCGGACGACGCGGAGATCGCCGCCTACGTGGCCAGCGGCGAACCGCTGCACGTGGCGGGGGCCTTCACGCTCGACGGCCTTTCCGCGCCCTTCGTGGACGGGGTCGACGGCGACCCGGGCAACGTGATCGGGCTGTCGCTGCCGCTGCTGCGCGCGCTGCTCGCCGACCTCGGGGTGCGGATCACGGACCTGTGGACGTAGCCGGCGCGCCGGGCGGCGGGGCCGCGGGCGGGGCGGCGGCAGGCGCGCCGGGGGCGTCCTCCGGCGCGTAGAGCAGCAGGGTGCCGACCAGCAGACACAGGATCAGCATCAGCGCCGCGAAGGCCCACCAGCCGACCAGGCCGACCACGACCGCTCCGACCACGCCGTGGACCACCGCGCAGACGATGAGCACGATCCGGCCCACCCGCCCCGGCATCCGGTCGCGCAGCGCGATACGCGCGACCAGGACCGCGCAGGCGATCAGGAAGAGGGCGAAGAGCCCGCCGCCCACCCACGATCCGGCGGCCATGGCGTCGGGGTCGAGCCCGGCGAGCGACATCTCCTGGTGGCGTACGGCGAGGCCGAGTATCCAGTTCACGAAGGCGATCGCGAGGGCTTCGAGCACCAGGACCACGGCGGTGGCGACGGCTATACCTCTGCGCACGTGTGTCCCCCTCCGGTGGCCGAATCCCGCGGGTCGCACGCTACTCACGAGTAAGACGGCGGGCAAGGGTCGCGGCAAGGGTCGGGGCGGGGACAGTCGCGCGAACGGGCCCGCGGCGCGCCGGGTCCCGCCGGTCGGCCGTCACTCGTCAGGGGGGAACCGGTGGCAAACTTTGCGCGCACAATTCGTGGGGTTTCCACAAATGAACGTCAGTTCAGTGCGTCGACTTCGAGCGAGATGTCCCCCACACCCGGTAGTGCGGGACATCGGTGGGAGCGGGGCCGTACCGTGGACTGAGCAGGCGCTCGCGGGTTGTTGTGGCCCGTGGATCACCCTCCGTGTGGGCAACCTCACGTGCAGGGGTGCCTCGGCACCAAGTGTGGCCAGTACCTAAACTCGGCTTGTTTCATGGAGGGAGCCATCGTGCGCAAGGTGCTCATCGCCAACCGCGGTGAAATCGCAGTACGCGTCGCCCGTGCCTGCCGGGATGCCGGGATCGCCAGCGTAGCCGTCTACGCTGACCCCGACCGGGACGCGCTGCATGTCCGCGCGGCCGACGAGGCGTACGCACTGGGCGGCGACACACCGGCCACCAGCTATCTGGACGTCGCGAAAGTGCTTTCGGCGGCGGCCGAGTCGGGGGCCGATGCCGTGCACCCCGGCTACGGCTTCCTGTCGGAGAACGCCGAGTTCGCGCAGGCGGTGCTGGACGCAGGACTGATCTGGATCGGCCCGCCCCCGCAGGCCATCAGGGACCTCGGCGACAAGGTCGCCGCCCGGCACATCGCCCAGCGGGCCGGCGCGCCCCTGGTCGCGGGCACGCCCGACCCGGTGTCGGGCGCGGAGGAGGTCGTGGCCTTCGCCAAGGAGCACGGCCTGCCGATCGCCATCAAGGCCGCCTTCGGCGGCGGCGGGCGCGGCCTGAAGGTCGCCCGCACCCTGGAAGAGGTCCCGGAGCTCTACGACTCCGCGGTCCGCGAGGCGGTCGCCGCCTTCGGCCGCGGCGAGTGCTTCGTGGAGCGCTACCTGGACCGGCCGCGGCACGTGGAGACGCAGTGCCTGGCCGACACCCACGGCAATGTCGTGGTGGTCTCGACCCGCGACTGCTCGCTCCAGCGCCGGCACCAGAAGCTGGTCGAGGAGGCCCCGGCCCCCTATCTGACCGAGGACCAGAACAAGCAGCTGTACGCGGCGTCCAAGGCGATCCTGAGCGAGGCCGGCTACGTCGGCGCCGGCACCTGCGAGTTCCTGGTCGGCCAGGACGGCACGATCTCCTTCCTGGAGGTCAACACCCGCCTCCAGGTCGAGCACCCGGTCACCGAGGAGGTCTCGGGCATCGACCTGGTGCGGGAGATGTTCCGGATCGCCGACGGCGAGGAGCTGGGGTACGACGACCCGCCGCTGCGCGGCCACTCGTTCGAATTCCGCATCAACGGCGAGGACCCGGGCCGCAACTTCCTGCCCGCCCCCGGCACCGTGACCCTCTTCGACGCACCCACGGGACCCGGCGTGCGGCTGGACGCGGGTGTGGAGTCGGGCAGCGTCATCGGCCCGGCGTGGGACTCGCTGCTGGCCAAACTGGTCGTCACCGGTGCCACCCGTGAGCAGGCGCTGCAGCGGGCCGCCCGCGCGCTCGGCGAATTCCACGTCGAGGGCATGGCCACCGCGATCCCCTTCCACCGCGCGGTGGTCACGGATCCGGCGTTCGCGCCGCCGCAGGGCCCCTTCACCATCCACACCCGGTGGATCGAGACCGAGTTCGTCAACACCATCCCGCCCTTCACCGGTGCGGCGGTCGACGAGGAAGAGGCCCAGGGCCGCGAGACGGTCGTGGTCGAGGTCGGCGGCAAGCGCCTCGAGGTGTCGCTGCCCGCGTCGCTCGGCATGACGCTGGCCCGTACCGGACTGGCCGCGGGCGCCAAGCCCAAGCGCCGGGCGGCCGCCAAGGCCGGCGTGGCGGTGTCGGGCGACTCGCTCGCCTCGCCGATGCAGGGCACCATCGTCAAGGTCGCGGTCGAGGAGAACCAGAAGGTCTCGGCAGGCGATCTGATCGTCGTCCTGGAGGCGATGAAGATGGAGCAGCCGCTCAACGCGCACCGCTCGGGTACGGTCATCGGCCTCAAGGCCGAGGTCGGCTCCTCGGTGTCCTCCGGCGCGGTCATCTGCGAGATCAAGGACTGACGCGCCAGCAGGCCGGCGTACGAGGACGGCGGCGCGGCACCCGGACCGGGGTGCCGCGCCGCCGTCGTGCCGCGGGGGCTCAGGACAGCACGTGCCTCGGGGGCTGCCGGAGCGAGAGCACCAGCAGCAGGGCGACCGAGGTGAAGACGGCCGACAGCGTGAAGGCGGCCGTCGCGCCGTGGATGAACGGGTCGTCCCTGTGGTGCCGCGACACCGTGCCGAAGACCGTGACCAGCACCGAGAGACCCAGGCTTCCGCCGACCTGCTGCATCGTCTGGAGCAGGCCCGAGGCCGACCCGGCGTCCTTGGGCGCGACCCCTGACAGGATGAAGGTGTTGAGCGGCATCATGGTCCAGCCCATGCCGACGCCTATCAGGATCAGGGTCGGCAGGATGCCCCGCGCGTAGCCGTCCGACGCGCTGAGCTGGGTGATCCACACCGCGCCGACCACGGCGAGCGAGGAGCCGACGGTCGCGACCCGCTTGGCGCCGAAGCGGGCCAGCGCGTGCGGCGCGATCCTGGCCGCGAGGAAGAGCGGCCCGGCCAGCGGCAGGAAGGCGAAGCCGGTCTTGAGCGGGCTGTAGCCCAGGTACGTCTGGAGGTACTGCGTCGAGAAGTAGAAGGTTCCGAACATCCCGGCGGCCGTCAGCAGCATCACCGAGTACGCCAGCGCCCTGTTGCGGTCGGTGAACAGCCGCAGCACCACCAGGGGCCGCTCCACCCGGGTCTCGTTGACCAGGAAGGCGGCGAGCAGGGCGACGGCTGTCGCGAAGCTGGTCAGCGCCCTGGTGTCGCCCCAGCCGGTCTCGCCGACCCGGATGAAGGCGTAGACCAGCGAGGCCATGCCGAGGGTGCCGGTCAGCGCGCCGGCGACGTCGAAGCGGCCGCCGCGGTGCCGTTCGGTCTCCTTGATGAAACGGGGTGCCATCAGCACGATCGCGATGCCGACGGGGATGTTGACGAAGAACACCCAGCGCCACGAGCCCCAGTCGGTGAGCATGCCGCCCACGGTCAGGCCGACCGCGGACCCGGCGCCGGAGATCGCGGAGAACACGCTGAGCGCGCGGTTGCGCTCGCTGCCCTCGCGGAAGGAGGTGGCGATCAGCGCGAGCGTGCTGGGCGCGGCCAGCGCGGCGGCGGCGCCCTGGAAGCCGCGGGCGACCAGCAGGGTGGCGGAGTCGTTGGCCAAACCGCCGGCCACCGAGGCGAGGGTGAAGGCGGACACGCCCCAGACCAGCGCGGTACGCCGGCCGATCAGGTCGCCGAGGCGGCTGCCGAGGAGCAGCAGGCCGCCGAAAGCGAGGGTGTAGACGTTGAGCACCCAGGACATGCCGGTGGGCGAGAAGCCGAGGTGGGTGCCGATGCCGGGCAGGGCGACGTTCACCACGGTCGCGTCCAGAAGCAGCATCAGCTGGGTTCCGACGATTGCGGCGAGGGCGAGGAACGCGTGCATGCCGGAGGGGGCCGGCACACGGGTGGTCGAGGTTTGATCGCGCACGACGTGCGTGGACATGGCTGCTAAGCCTCCAGCGGAGAAGACAAACGGAGGTCGTCTCCGGAAACTATACGGAGACAACCTCCGGAACTACAATCGGATTCGGGGAAGCGATCCCCGGCACCCGGGAGGCGGGAAGAATGCGGGCAGACGCGCAGCGCAACTACGACCGGTTGCTCGAGGAGGCCAAGCAGGCCTTCATCGTGCACGGCACGGACGTCGCGCTCGAGGACATCGCCCGCCACGCCGGAGTCGGGATCGGTACCCTCTACCGGCACTTCCCCGACCGCTACTCGCTGATGAACGCGGTCTTCATCCGGGAGCTCGACTCCCTCACCGAGCGGGCCAGGGAACTCGTCACCGCCGCCGACCCGGCCGCCGCGCTCTTCTCCTGGCTGCGTGCGGTGGCCGCGCACTCCGGCATGTACCGCGGCCTGTCCTCCGCGATCCTCGCCCAGTCCGACGGGCGGATGCTGCAGTGCAAGACCCAACTGCGCGAATCGGGGGGCGCGCTGCTGCGGCGCGCACAGCAGGAAGGCGCGGTGCGGGAGGGCATCGAGGTGAGCGACCTGCTCAAGCTGACCTCCGCGATCGTCCTGGCCGCGGAGAAGAACCCGGAGGACCGCAAGACCTTCGACCGCCTGATGGCCCTCGCCGTCAACGGCATCCTCACCCCCCAGGCCGCCGAAGCCGCCGGTTAGGGTCCGCCGGCGGACTCCGGCGGATCCCGGCGGACCCTCACAGGTCGGACAGGCCCAGGGCGCCGGGGACCGTGGACAGGGCGACGTCGCCCCGCGCGGCCGTGCACAGCAGGGACTCCAGGCCCGACAGCAGCCGCGGTATCCGGTCCGCCGGCAGCCGGCGGGTGTCGGCCAGCAGCGAGACCTGGCAGTCCCGGCCCTGCTGGGCCAGGACCAGGCAGAAGGTCATGTCGTTGCTGTCGTAGCCGCGGACGAACGCGGGGCCGCGCTCGGAGCGCGCGCGGGGTCCCCCGGGGATGTCCCACTCGTGCGAGAGGCGGGCGTCGTTGAAGTAGCCGGTCAGGTCGAGGGGGTGGCGGCGGGCGGCGTCCAGCTCCCGGGTCAGCGCGGTCAGCGAGTCGGGATCGTACTGGGCCCGCATGTAGCCGCTGGTCGAGCGGCGGTAGACGTCGCGGACCGCGTCGTCCAGGCCCACGTCGGCGCGTTCGAAGACCATCAGGCCGTCCTGCGCGGTCGAGGCCGCCAGCCGCTGCCGGGGCTCGGCGAAGCGGTTGCCGGTGATCAGCTTCAGCGGCACCGTCCGCCGGCCGCGTATCGCGGACAGCGCGGTGGCCGCCACCGTCAGCAGCACCGCGGAGCTCGACGTACGGGTGCGCGCCGCCACATCGACCGAGGCCGCGGCCAGCGCGTTCGAGGTCAGCCACCACTGCTGGATCGGCGGCGCTGCCGGCGGGTCGTACGGCGGCCGCGGCGCGGTGTCCGGCACCTCGGCCAGCCGGGCGCGCCAATGCCGCATGGCCCGCGCGTCCTCGCGGCGGCCGCGCTCCGACCGCTCGTAGGCGGCCTGGTCCAGCGGCTGCCACACCCGGCCCGGTGCTGCCGGGCGGCCGCCGAGGATACGCAGCAGGTCGGCGCCGACCAGGTCGGCGGCCCCCGCGTCGAAGGCCACATGCGAGCAGACCACCGCCACGGCACGCACCCGGCCGCCGCGGCAGACCAGGCCGAAGCGGGCCGGCCACTCGTGGCTGTGCCGGAAGGGCTCCGCGGCCAGCTTCCTGGCCCTGCGCTCCGCCGCCGCCGCGAAGGCGCCGTCGGAGACGTGCCCGCCCGCCTCGTACACCTCGACCAGGTGCGCGCCCTCGCCCGCGACGCTCTGCCGCACCCCGCCCGAGCGGTCGGCGAAACGGGTGCGCAGGCTCTGGTGGGTCTCGACGAGCCGGCGGATCGCGGCCAGGCAGTCGGCAGGCGCCACGCCGGGCTCGGGCAGCGGCAGCACCTGGCGGAGGCTGAGGGTGGCGAAGCCGGCACCGTAGCGGAGCATGGGATGCCACATGTGGAGCTGACCCCAGGTCACCGGGCCCTCGCCGGGCTCCGCGGAGAAGGGGACCGGCTCCCATGACACCCGGGTGTCCTCCGCCGCCGCGGCCGCCGGTGCGCGCGTCGCGGACACTAGCGGCCCGTCAGGTGCGAGGCGAGCGTGTCGAGGTCGTCGACGAGGTCCCACCCGGCGTCGTCGAGGTCGATCTCGACCCCGTACTCGTCCTCCACCGCGTCGATCAGCCGCATCCTGGACAGCGAGCCGAGGCCCAGGTCGGACAGCGGGGTGCCGCTGGTGAGCGCCTGCTCCGCGGTGATCGCGCCGTCAGAGGACTCCGCGACGAGCTGGGCCAGCCGCTCCTTGATCGCAAGCTCGGTCATGCCGTTCCTTTCGATGTCGGTGAAGCGCCCTCGGCGAGCAGCCGGTCGGCCTCCGCGTCCGAGAGCTGCCCGATCTCGGCGAGCAGGGCGTCCTCCAGGGCCTGCGCGACGCCCGCGACCGTCCCACGGTCGAAGAGCGTCCTGATCGGCAGGTCCACCTCGGTGGCCGCCCGCAGTCTGGCGATCACCTTCACCGCGAGCAGCGAGTGGCCGCCGAGCGTGAAGAAGTCGTCCATGGCGCCCACCTCCGGCGCCCCCAGCACCTCGGCGAAGACCTCGGCGACCAGGATCTCCGCGTCGGTGCGCGGCGCCACCACCGCCGCGGCCCTGGCGGGCGCGGGCAGTGCGGCCCGGTCGAGCTTGCCGCCCGGGGTGAGCGGCAGCGCGTCCAGCTCGACCCACACCGACGGCACCAGGTGCTGCGGCAGCGCCGCGCGCAACCCGTCGGCGAGCCGCGCCGGATCGCCGACGGTGTAGCCGACCAGCGTCTCGCCGTGCACCGCGACGGCGCCCCTGCCGCCGAGACGGGCCTCGATCTCGCCCGGTTCGATGCGGAAACCGCGCAGCTTGACCTGGTCGTCGAGGCGGCCGAGGAATTCCAGCTGCCCGTCGGGCCGCAGCCGGGCGCGGTCGCCGCTGCGGTAGTACCGCTGCCCGTCGATCAGGACGAAGCGCTCGGCGGTCAGGTCGGGCCGCCCGAGGTAGCCGTCGGCGAGTCCTTCGCCGCCGATGCACAGTTCGCCGGGTGAGCCCGGCGGCACGGGTTCGCCGTGCGGGCCGCGCAGGACGATCCGGGTGCCGCCGATGGGCCGGCCGATCGGCGGCCGGCCGCCACCGGTCAGCTCGGCGGCCGTCGCGATGACCGTCGCCTCGGTGGGGCCGTAGGTGTTCACCAGCCGCACCCGGTCGCCGAAGCGCTCCCGCCAGCGGACCACCGCGGCCTCGTGCACCTGCTCGCCGCCGAGGATGACCAGGCGCAGGGTGTCGGGCCAGTCGATCCGGTCGATCTCGTCGACCAGGTGGTGCCAGTAGGCGGTCGGCAGGTCGAGCACGGTGACGCCGTCGAGGTGGTCGGTGAGGGTGATCGCCCCCTCGGGGAGCAGGTCGATCCGCGCCCCGGCAGCCAGCGCGGGGAAGATCTCCTCGGCGTGGGTGTCGAAGCTCAGCGAGGCGAACTGCACGATCCGGTCGCCGGGCCCCAGTTCGTACGCCTCCCGCATCCAGGCCACCCGGGCGGCAAGTGCCCGGTGCCCGACCGCGACCCCCTTGGGCACCCCGGTCGAGCCGGAGGTGTAGATCACGTACGCGGCGTCGGCCGCGGCGGAGCCCGGCTGCGGCTGCGGCCCCTCGGGTGTCAGGACCACCGAGGCACCGCTGTCCTGCGCCATGAACGCCAGCCGCTGCTCGGGGTATTCGGGATCCAGCGGCAGATACGCACTGCCCGCGCGCCAGGCGGCGAGCATGGCGGCGACCGCGTCGACACTGCGGCCGAGCCGGATGCCGACCACCCCGCCGCGGGGAAGCCCCGCGGCCAACTCGTCCGCGCGGGCGTCCAGTTCCGCGTAGCTGACCAGCCGGTCGCCGCAGGACAGCGCGACGGCGCCTGGCCGTTCGCGTACGGCCGCGGCGAACAGGTCCGCTACGGCAGGGGTCCCGCCGAGCCGCGGGCCTTCGATCACCGCGGTGTCGGCCGGGGTGAGGATCGGGATCGCGGAGAACGGCGTGCCGATGTGGTCGGGCAGCGAGCGCAGCAGGATGCCGAACCGCTCGGTGAGCCGCTCGACGGTGGCCGCGTCGAAGAGTTCGGCGTCGTAGACGAGCGAGAGCAGCAGTTCGGGACCGTCCTGCCAGGCCTCCAGCATCAGGTCGAACTTGGCCTGCTCGAAGCCGCCGTCGAAGGCCGTGCTGCGCAACCCGCGGAAGGCGTCCTCGTCGTGGTCGGCGCCCTGGGTGTGCAGGATCGCCATGGTCTGGAAGAGCGGGGTGCGCGCCGGATCGCGGACCACCCGCAGCTGCGCCGCCAACTCCTCGAAGGGGATGCCCTGGTGGGCGAAGGCGTCCAGCACGTCGGTGCGGGTCCGCTCCAGCAGCTCGGCGAAGGTCGGGTCGGCGGCCAGGTCGCCGCGCAGCACCAGCACGTCGGTGAGGTAGCCGATGGCCGGCTCCAGCTCCAGCCGGTCGCGGCCCGCCGTCACCGTGCCGACCAGGATGTCGTCGCCCCCGGTGTGCCGGGCCAGAATTGCCTGGTAGGCGGCGAGCAGCACCATGAAGAGCGTGGCCCGGTGCTCGCGGCCGAGCCGGGAGAGCGCCGAGGTCTGCCGCTCGTCCAGCCGCAGCGCGGTGAGGCCGCCGCTGCGCCGGGGGAGGGCGGCACGCGGGCGGTCCACCGGCAGCGCGAGCGGGGCGGGGTCGGCGAGCCGGCCCTGCCAGTAGTCGAGCTGCCCGGCGGTGTCCTGTGCGCGCTGCCAGATCGCGATGTCACCGAACTGCACGGGCAGCGCAGGGAGTTCGCGGCCCGAGTAGAGGGCCGCCAGCTCGTCGTAGAGGATGTTGAGCGACCAGCCGTCGCCGAGGATGTGGTGCATCACCAGGCACACGACATGGTCGTCGCCCGCGATGGTGATCAGGCTCGCCCGCAGCGGGGTCTGCGCCCCGAGGTCCAGCGGGGTGTTGGTCCTGGCCGAGACCAGGTCGAGGGCGGCCTTCTCGTCCACGGCCGTCAGCAGCTCCAGCGGCACCGGGCGCGCCGGCTCCACCACCGCGACCGGCGCCCCGTCGACCTCGGGGAAGCGGGTGCGCAGGATCTCGTGCCGTGCGGTCACCGCGTCGAGCGCGCGACGCAGGGCGGCCTCGTCCAGCGGGCCCTTCAGCCGTTTGGCCAGCCACATGTTGTAGGAGGCGTCCTGCGGGTCGAGCCTGGCCAGGAACCACAGCCTTTCCTGCGCGAAGGACAGCGGTGCCTCGGTGCCCGGCGGCCGCGGCACGGGAGCGGAGACCGTGCCGGGCGCCGCCGCCTCGACCAGCAGCGCCAGCTCCGCGACCACCGGGTGCCGGAAGACCTCCCCCATCGGGATCACGGCGCCGGTGCGTGCGGTGAGGCGTGCGGTGAGCATGGCTGCGCGCAGGGAGTGGCCGCCGAGGGCGAAGAAGTCGTCGTGGGCGTGGATGTCCTGGGCGTCGAGTACTTCGGCGAAGACGTCCGCGACGAGTTTTTCCGCTTCGGTCTGCGGGGGCCGGCTGCCTGTGGTGCGGTGTTCGTGGCCGGGGTGGGGGAGGGCTTTGCGGTCGATTTTGCCGTTGGGTGTGAGGGGGAGGGCGTCGAGGCGGATGTAGTGGGCGGGGACCATGTAGCCGGGCAGGAGGCGGGCGACGTGGTCGCGGAGGGTGTCGGGTTGCGCGGTGCCGGTGCCGGTGGTGGGTTCGGGGACGTAGAAGGCCAGGAGGTTTTCGTCTCTGACGGCGGCGACGGCTTGCCGTACTGCGGGGCTGGTTTCCAGGGCGGCGGCGATCTCGCCCAACTCGATGCGGTGGCCGAGGAGTTTGACCTGGTCGTCGGTGCGGCCGAAGAATTCGAGGGTGCCGTCGGGCAGCCGGCGCACGACGTCGCCGGTGCGGTAGACGCGGTGCCCGTCGTGGCGGGTGAAGCGTTGCGCGGTGAGCTCGGGGCGGTGGAGGTAGCCGTCGGCGACTCCGGCGCCGCCGATGAGGAGTTCGCCGGGCACGCCGATGGGGACCGGGGCGCCGTGCGGATCGACAACGTGGATCGTGGTGTTGGCGATCGGGGTGCCGATGGTGATGTGCCGCGGGTGCTCGGGGACGTCCCATGCGGTGGACCAGATGGTGGTCTCGGTGGGTCCGTAGACGTTGATCAGCCGGCTCGTTCTGGGCCGCAGTTCGTGTGCGAGCCGCAGCGGCAGCGGCTCGCCGCCGGTCAGCCCCGCCACCGGCGGGAAGTCCCCGGTGAGCAGGACCCGCCAGCCCGAGGGGGTGGCCTGGACGTGGGTGACGCCCTCGGACCTGATCAGCCCGGCCAGGGTCGCGCCGTCGCGGGCGGTGGCGGGCTCCGCGATGACCACCCGCCCGCCGGTGACCAGCGGCAGGTAGAGCTCCAGGGCGCTGATGTCGAAGGACAGCGAGGTCAGGGCCAGCCACCGGTCCTGCGCGGTGCTGCCGACCAGGGCCCGCATCGCGAGCAGGAAATTCGTCAGCGCCCGGTGGGGGACCACCACGCCTTTGGGGTTCCCGGTCGATCCGGAGGTGTAGAGGACATAAGCGGTGTCACCGGGCTCCGGCCGGGAAGCCGGAAGCGGCCCAGGCCCCGCACCCAGGACACGGTCCAGATCGGCGTCGGTGAGGACCAGCGCCGCCCCGCAGTCCCGGACCACATACGCGATCCGCGCCTGCGGGTAGTCCGGGTCGACCGGCACATACGCCGCCCCCGACATCGCCACACCCAGCAACGCCACCACCATCTGCGCCCGCCGCGAGACCCGCACCGCCACCAGCGAACCACGCCCGATCCCCCGGCCCCGCAACTCCTCCGCCAACGCCGCAGCCGCGCCGAGCAGTTGCCGGTAGGTGAGGACGGCGGTGCCGGCGACGACCGCGATCGCGTCCGGATCGGCCTCGGCACTGGCGATGACCAGGCCGACCAGCGTGAGGTCGGGCACCTCCGCAGCCGGGCCGTTCCAGGAATCCAGCAGGGCGCGCTCCGCCGGCGGCAGCAACTCCAGGGCACCGACCGGCTTTTCCGGTGTGGCGACGACCGAGCCGAGCAGGTGCACGAAGCGGTCGGCCATCGCGCGGGCGGTGCCGCGGTCGAACAGGTCGGTGCTGTGGATGAGGGAGGCGACCATGCTGCCGTCGGGCTGCTCGTAGAGGTCGAGTGACAGGTCGCAGCGGGCGGAGTGCCAGCCCAGCGGGAAGGGCTCCGCGTCGAGGCCGGGCAGCGGCTCGCTGACGGAGCCGTGCGTGTGGAGGGCGAACATCGCCTGGTAGAGGGGTGTCCTGCTCAGGTCGCGCTCGACACCGAGGGCTCCGACCAGCTGCTCGAAGGGCACCTCGGGGTGGGCGAGCGCGGCCAGCACATTCCTGCGGGTGGCCCGCAGCAGGTCGGAGAAGGACGGGTCGCCAGCGAGGTCGCAGCGCAGCACCATCGTCGTGGACAGGAAGCCGATGACGCGTTCCAGCTCGGGCCTGCCGCGCCCGGCCGCCGGGGTGCCGACGCAGAAGTCCTGCTGGCCGCTGTGCCGGGACAGCAGCACCTGGTAGGCGGACAGCAGCACCATGTACGGCGTGCAGCGCGCCTGCTTGGCCAGCGCCCTTACCCCGTCAGCCAGTTCGGAGGAGAGCTCGAAGCGCACGTCGCCGCCGGCGGTGCTGCGCTCGGCGGGCCGCGGCCGGTCGGTGGGCAGGTCGAGGTCGGGCGCCCCGGCCAGCCGCTCGATCCACCACGCGGGATCGGCCGGCACCTCCGTGGCAGGCACCAGGTCGCCGTACTGCAACGGGGCCTCGGGCAGCGGCAGTCCCGCGTAGTGCGCGGCCAGCTCGTCCCGCAGCACGTTGAACGACCAGCCGTCGCCGTTGATGTGGTGCATGACGACGCACAGCACATGGTCGTCATCGGCCAGCCGGACCAGCGTCACGCGGAAGGGCGGCGCCGCGGCAAGGTCAAAGGGGGTGTTGGCACGCTCGGCGACGATCCGCTCGGCCGCCCCGACGCCGTCGGCGTCCACCGACTCGACCACGACGGGGGACGGGTCCTCGACCACCGCCCGCGGCTCGCCGTCCTCTGCGGTGAAGCGGGTGCGCAGGGCGCCGTGCCGCGCGACGACCGCGGTGAAGGCCGCCGCCAGCGCCCCGGTGTCGAGCGCGCCGCGCAGCCGGTAGGCGTAACCCGTGTTGTGCGAGGGGTCCTCGGGGTCGAACTGGTGCAGGAACCACAGTCTTTGCTGCCCGAACGAGAGCGGTCCGGTCTTCACAGGTGACTCCACGTGCTGTGCTGGCGTGCATGTCCGGGGGGCGAGTCCGTCCGGCGCGGTCGGCGTCAGGAGGGTCTTCGCGGCGGCCCCGGGATCGGGATCGCAGGGTCGGCGGCTCGTGGCTTTCGTAAAAAAGGCCGACACATTCGAAAGGGTTGACGGCTCTGGGCGACAATGCCAGGGTGAGCCCGCTCAGTCAATGAGCTGTTGTAGGGGGTTTGCTCGCACCGAAAACGGAGCCAATCCCTTCACTTTGCCGGTGGCAGGCCGGCGCGATACGGGGGATCAGTACGTGAGCACGACCACCCTGTCCGAACTGTTGCGCGCCCGCGCAGTCGCAGAACCCGACAAAGACGCGCTAAAAGTTGCGGGCTCAGGAACGCTGACTTTCGAAAACTGGTGGCGCCGCTCGGACGCGGTGGCGGCGGGTCTGCTGCGCCGCGGCGTCGAGCCGGGCGACCGGATCGGCCTGGTCTTCGGCAACGCCGACTGGCTGGAGTACGCCGTCGCCTTCTTCGGGGTGCTGAAGGCCGGGGCCGTCGCCGTGCCGCTCTCCGACCGGCTGAGCGGCGCCGACATCGACGCGATGCTCGGCCACTGCGGCGCCTCCCTCGTGCTGCGGGCCGGCGGACTGCCCACCGCGGAGGGGACCGGGCGGCAGCCGGCGCCAGGCGACCTGGCCCAGATCCTCTACACCTCGGGAACCACCGGGCACCCCAAGGGAGTCGCCGCCACCCACGCGAACCTCGGCTACGGCTGGGGCGGCCGCCGCAGGCCCTTCGCCCACTCCAAAACCCTCGCGCACGCCTTCCCGATCGGCACCAACGCCGGCCAGTGGATGCTGGCCAACGCCGTCGGCGCCCACCCCACCGTGCTGACCCTGGGCCGCTTCACCCCCGGCCGCTTCGCCAGGATGATCGAGGAACACCGGGTCGGCACCGTCTTCCTCGTCCCCACCATGGCGATCGAACTCCTCGCCGCCGGGGCGCACACCAGGGCCGACCTGTCCAGCGTGCTGCTGCTCGGCTCCGCGGCCGCCCCGCTGCCCGGCAAGGTCGCCGCCGAACTCGCCGCGGCCTTCCCGCGCGCGACGATCGCCAACTACTACACCTCCACCGAGGCCGCCCCCGCGCAGACCGTGATGCTCTACGACGCCGCGCGACCGTCGAGCGTGGGCCGCCCCGCCTCCGGCGGCGCGGTCAAGGTCGCCACCGCCGACGGCGATCCGCTGCCCGCCAACGCCACCGGCGAGGTGTGGATGCGCTCACCGACGGCCTCAAGGAGCTACTACGGCGACACCGCCGCATCCGAGGGCGTCTTCCGCGGCGGCTGGATCCGCATGGGCGACCTGGGCTACCTGGACGAGGACGGCTACCTCCACCTGGTCGACCGGGAGAGCGACGTCGTCAAGTCCGGTGCGCACAAGGTCTCGACGCTGCATGTCGAGGAGGCCGTCTACGAGCACCCCGCCGTGGTCGAGGCCGCGGCCTTCGGTGTGCCGCACCCGGCACTCGGCAAGGCGGTCGCGGTGGCCGTGGTCGGCGCCGTCGACCACACCGACCTGCGGGCCTTCCTGAAATCCCGGCTGGCACCCCATGAACTGCCGCAGCACCTGATCACGCTCGACGCCCTGCCGCGCAACCACGGCGGCAAGGTGGACAAACGCGCGCTCCGAGAGGTCGTCCGATGAACAGCCAACTCTCCTTCACCCAGCATGGAATGTGGATCGCCGCGCGGATGGGCGCCGGCGCCGCCTACCACATGCCGATCGTGATCTCCCTCGACGGAGCACCCGACCGCGGCGCCCTCGCCAAGGCGTGCGCCGCCGTCGTCGAACGGCACCCGCTGCTCGGCTGCGCGCTGCACGACGCCGACGGCGACCCGGTCCTGGTGCCGGCGGCGCAGGCGCCCGCGCTGGAGGAGGCCGGCTCGGTGCGGGAGGTCGTCACCCGGCCGTTCGACCTCACCACCGGCCCGCTGGTCCGGTTCGCGCTGGTCGGCGACGAGACACTGGTGGTCGTCGCCCACCACCTGGTCTTCGACGGCCACTCCAAGGACCTGCTGGTCGCCGACCTGGCCGCCTACCACCGGGGTGCCGTGCCCGCGGAGCCGGCCGGCGAGACCGGCCACGCCGAGCTGGTGGCCGCCCAGCGCGACCGGGTCGCCGCACTGCTGCCGGACGCCGCCGCCTTCTGGGCCGGGCGGTGGCACGAGCCCGCCGACACCGCGGTCCCCGGCGGGTCGCTGCGCTCGCGCCGCGCCGCCGACGGCGAGGTGCGCGAATTCCCGCTGGACATACCGCGGCTCGACGCGGTGACGCAGTTCGAGGTGCTGGTCGCCGCGGTGCACGCGCTGCTCGCGTCGTACGGCAACGCCGAGGTGGTCACCGCGCTCGACCTCGCCACCCGCACCGAGCGGGAGGCCGGGCACATCGGCCCGTACGTCAACGAACTCCCGCTGTTCTCCCGGCCGTCCGGGCACACCCCCTTCGCCGCGTTCGCCGCCGCCGTCCGCACCGAACTGCGCGAGGTCTACCGCCACCGCGAGGTGCCGCTCGCCCGGGCGGTGCCGGGACTGCGTCCGCACGCGGCCCTCGCGCCCGTGTCGATCAGCTACCGGCGGCTGCCGGACACCGCGAGCACGCTGGGCGAGGTCGACTGGCTCGCCTTCAACCACAGCGTGCGCGGCGCGCTGCAACTCCAGGTCGCGCACGGGCCGCGGGGCGCGGTCGCCAGCCTGCGCCACGACCCGCTGGAATTGCCCGACGCGGGGCGCTTCGCGGCCGACCTGGCCGGGCTGCTTGCCGCGGTCGCCGCGGACCCCGACCGCCCGCTGTCCGACCTGCTGGACTTCGCTCCCGCACCGCACCCCGCGCAGCCCGCGGCGGCACCGGCCGCACCGGCGCCCCTGCCCGCAGCCGCCGGTGATCCGCCTGCTCCGGGCGATCCGCTGGTGGCGCGGATCCGCGGGATCTGGGAGGAGGTGCTGGAGATCTCGCCGATCGGGCTGGACGACGACATCTTCGACCTGGGCGGCCACTCGCTGACCATCACCCAGATCATCGCCAGGATGCAGCAGCAACTCGGCCTGGAGATCGGCCTGGACGACTTCTTCGACAACTCCACGATCGCCGGCGTGGCCGCGGTGGTCCGGCGGTGAGCGCCCCCGCCCCACTGCGGGAGCGCTCCCAGGGGCCCGCCCCGCTGCTCGGCGTCTCCGACCAGGACCTGTCGCTGATGCTGACCGTCCGCGCCTTCGAGCTGAAGCTGCTCGACCTGTTCGACCGCGGGATGCTCAACGGCACCACTCACACCTGCCTCGGCCAGGAGTACGTCCCTGTCGCGATGGAGGGGCTGCTGGCCCCCGCCGACCACGTGTTCAGCAACCACCGCGGCCACGGCCACTACCTGGCACGCCACCGCGACCCCGAGGGCCTGCTCGCCGAGATCATGGGGCGCAGCGGCGCCGTCTGCGGCGGGGTGGGCGGCAGCCAGCACATCCGGCGGGACCGCTACCTGTCGACCGGTGTGCAGGGCGAGAGCCTGCCGGTGGCCTGCGGGGTCGCCCTGCACCTGAAGCGGACAGAACCGGGGGCGCTGGCCTGCGTCTACGTCGGTGACGGCACCTTCGGCGAGGGCGCCGTCTACGAGGCGCTGAACATCGCCTCGCTGTGGGACCTGCCGCTGCTCGTCGTGGTGGAGAACAACGGCATCGCCCAGTCCACCCCGCTGGCCGGGAACATGGCGGGCAGCATCGCGGCACGTGCCGCCGCCTTCGGCATCGAGCACCGCCGCACCGACTCGGTCGACGTCGACGCGATCCGCCGGCTGCTCGACCCGGCTGTCCGCGCGGTCCGCGAAGGCCGGCCGCTGGTCGTGGAGTTCGCCACCCACCGCGTCGGCCCGCACAGCAAGGGCGACGACACCCGCAGCGCGCGGGACATCGCCGAGGCGCGCGCCGCCGACTGGTACCCGCGGTACGCGGCGGCCGACCCCGAGCGGTTCGCCCGGCTCGACGCGGCGGCGCGGGCGCACATCGACGCCGTGGCCGAGGACGTCACCGGGAGGGGCCCGTCATGAGGGTCGCCGAGAACATCAACGCGGCGCTGCACGGCCTGATGGAGCGGGAGCCCGCGCTCTACGTGCTGGGCGAGGACGTCGTCGACCCGTACGGCGGTGCCTTCAAGATCACCCGCGGGCTGTCCGGCCGCTTCCCCGACCGGGTGCTGTCCACCCCGATCAGCGAGAACGCCATCACCGGTGTCGCGGCGGGCCTCGCGCTGGCCGGCGACAGCGCGATCGTCGAGATGATGTTCGGCGACTTCACCACGCTCGCCTTCGACCAACTGGTCAACTTCGCCGCCAAATCGGTGACCATGTACGGCTCCCGGGTGCCGATGCGGATGGTCGTACGCTGCCCCGTCGGCGGCGGCCGCGGCTACGGACCGACGCACAGCCAGAGCCTCCAGAAGCACTTCGTCGGCGTGCCGGGACTCGCCCTGTACGAGGCGTCGCCCTTCCGCGACCACGCCGACGTGCTCGACGAGATGCTGCGGCGCGGCGAGCCCTGCGTGCTGTTCGAGGACAAGGTGCTCTACACCCGCCCGATGTACGAGGTCGAGGCGCCGTTCGCGCTGCGGGTGGACGGTGGCGTGGCGGAGGTGGCGCTGCCCGGCGCGGAGCCGGACTGCGTGGTCATCGCGGGCGGCGGGGTGGCGCACCGGGTGATGGACGCGATGCGCTCGCTGCTGGTCGAGGAGGAGATCGTGTGCACCCTGCTGGTGCCCTCCCGGCTCTACCCCTTCGAACTCGAACTGCCCGACGCCCGCCAGGTCTTCGTGGTGGAGGAGGGCACCGCTGGCGGCACCTGGGGGGCCGAGGTGGCGCATGTCGTCCACCAGCGCCACTGGTCGCGGCTCGACCGCCCGGTGACCCTGGTCCACTCCGCGGACTCGGTCATCCCCACCGCCGCCCACCTGGAGCGCGAGGTGCTGGTCAGCGCCTCCGGCGTCCACCGCACGATCCTGGAGAAGCTCCGTGGCTGAGCTGCTGGTACCCAAGCTCAACAACAACGACACCGACTACGTACTGACCGACTGGCTGGTCGGGGACGGCGGCACCGTCACCGCGGGCGACCCGGTCGCCGTCGTGGAGACCTCGAAGGCGAGCGAGGAACTGGAGGCGGACGCGTCGGGCACGCTGCACCACATCGCGCCCGCAGGCGCCCGCTGCCGCCCCGGCGAGGCCATCGCCGACGTACGCGGCGGGGCGGCGCCTGCACCCGCGCCGCCGGCACCCGCGCAGCCGGCCGGCTCCGGTCCGCGGCAGGTCGCGGGCCCGCTGGTCACCCGGCCCGCGCAGGCCCTCATCGACGAGCTCGGCATCGGCGCGGAGCAGGTCGCCGCGCTCGGCCTGCCGGTCGTCCGCCGCCAGGACGTCGAGGCACTGCGACCCGCGGCGCCCGCCGCCGAAGCCGCCGCAACCCCCGCCCCCGGCCCGGCCGTCGGCGCCGGACGGCGCGAGCCGATCGGCCGGGTCCAGCAGGGCGTCGGCCGGGCCGTCGACCTCTCGCACCGGACCGTCCCCGCCGCCTACACCGTGGTGCGGATGGACCTCGGCCCCGCACTCGCGCACGCGGCGGGACTGACCAGGAGCGTCCGCAGGCCCGTCGGCCTCGCCGAACTCTTCGTGCGGCAAGTGGCCGCGCTGCACGGCGACTTCCCGCGCTTCTTCGCCGCCATCGACGGCACCGACGCGGTCCTCGCCGACGCCCCGCACATCGGGGTGACGCTCGACCTCGGCGAAGGGCTCTACGTGCCCTGCGTCCGCGACGCGGCGGCCCTGACCATGGCGGAGATCGCCACCCGGCTGATGAAGTACCGGATCGCCGCGACCACCGGCACCTTCCGGGAGAGCGACCTCGGCGGCGCCAACTTCGTCATCACCCTGCACACCGAAGGGGACGTGGTGCTGGCCATCCCCTTCGTCTTCCCCGGCACCGTCTGCGCCCTCGCGGTCACCTCGCCCGCCGACGGTTCGCCCGCCAACATCGGGCTCGCCTACGACCACCGGCTGATCAACGGGCGGGACGCCTCGCTCTTCCTGCACGCGCTCAAGACCTCCATGGAAGGGCTCGCCTGATGTCGGCCGTCGAACTGTCAGAGGCGAAGCGGGAACTGCTCAGACGCCGGCTCAGCGGCCGGCGGGACGCGCAGGCGGTCCCCGAACGGCCCGAGGGCGCCCCGCTGCTGCTCGCCCCTGCCCAGGAACCCCTGTGGTTCATGGAGCAGTACATGCCGGGCACGTCCACCTACACCATCGTCCTCGCGGTACGGCTGCGCGGCCCGCTGGACATCGCGCGGCTCCAGGAGGCGCTCGCGGAACTCCCGCGCAGGCACGACAGCCTGCGGATCCGCTTCCCCGCGGACGAGGAGGGCCACCCGGCGCTGCTGGCGGTGGACGAGGCGCCCGTACCGCTGGCCAGGGCCGCCGCCGCGAGCGACGAGGAGACCGTCGCGGCCGTCGACGCCGAGTGCGGCACCCCGCTCGACCCGGAGCACGGCCCGCTGCTGCGCGCCCTGCTGGTCGAACGCGGCACCGACGACCACGTGCTGGCCCTGCTGGTGCACCACCTGGTCGCCGACGGCCAGTCCGCCCAGCTGCTGATCCGCGACCTGGTCGCGCTCTACCGCGGCGAGGCCCCGGAGCCGCCCGCGGTCCGCTTCCGCGACATCGCCGCCTGGCAGCGCGACCGCACCCTCGATCGGGAGACCGGCCACTGGCTCGCCCGCCTCGCCGACCTGCCGCGGCTGGAGCTGACCACCGACCGGCCGCGCCCCGCCCGGCAGCGCTTCGAGGGCGCGTCCGTCGTCCGCGTGCTGGACCCCGGACTCACCGCGCGGCTGGAGGACCTGGGCAGGCAGTATGGTGCGACCCGCTTCATGATCGTGCTCGCCGCCTTCCAGACGCTGCTCGCCCGCAGCACCGGGCAGCGGCGGTTCGGCGTCGGCACCCCGGTCGCGGGGCGGACCAGGCCCGAGTTCGAGCGCGTGGTCGGCATGTTCGTCAACACCCTGGTGCTGCGCGCGTCCCTGGAGGACGACCCGACCTTCACCGAACTGCTGGCCCGCACCAGGGACGTGGTGATCGACGCACTCGACCACCAGGAGCTGCCCTTCGCCCGGCTGGTCGACGAGCTGAAGGTGCCGCGCGACCCGAGCAGGCAGCCGCTGATCGACGTGCTGTTCTCCATGCACGACTTCCCCGTCGCCACCGGCGCGGACGGCGGCGCGCAACTGCGGGCCGAGGACTACCCGCTCACCCCGGGCTCGTCCCGCCACGACCTGGAGCTGTACGTCGTACCGACCGGCGACGGCGGCCTGGGATGCACCTTCACCTACAAGACCTCGCTGTTCGAAGCGGCCACCATGACCCGGATGGCAGGCCACCTGGAGACGCTGCTGCGGGCCGCGGTCGAAGGCCCCGACACCGCCGTCAGCCGGCTGCCGATGCTCGACGGCACCGAACGGGCGCTGCTGGACGGCTGGAACAGCACCACGGCCGACTTCCCCGCGGACCGGACCCTGCACGGCCTGGTCGGCGACCAGGTGCGCCGCACCCCCGACGCGACGGCCGTCGTCTTCGGCGGCGGCACCCTCAGCTACGCGGAACTCGACGCGCGGGCCAACCGGGTGGCGCACCGGCTGATCGCCGAAGGCGTCGGCCCCGGTTCGCTGGTCGCGGTCTGCGCGGAACGCTCGCTCGACCTGCCCGTCGCCCTGCTCGGCACCCTCAAGACCGGCGCCGCCTACGTACCGCTCGACCCCGAATACCCGGCCGAGCGGCTGGAGTTCATGCTCGCCGACGCCGCCGCGCAGGTCGTGCTCACCCAGCGCCGGCTGGTCGAGGGCACCGCGCAGGGCGCGCTGGGCGACACCGCGGGGGCGGGCGCCGCACTGGCCGCCACCGATGCCACCGTGCTCGTCCTCGACGACCCCGAGCCGTGGCAGGACCTGCCCGCCACGGCCCCGGAAGCCGCGGGCGACCCCGGCTCGGCCGCGTACATGATCTACACCTCGGGCTCGACGGGCCGCCCCAAGGGCGTGCCCAACTCCCACCGCGGCATCGTCAACCGGCTGGACTGGATGCAGAAGCGGTACGGCCTGGCCGCCGCCGACTCGGTGCTCCAGAAGACCCCGGCGAGCTTCGACGTGTCGGTCTGGGAGTTCTTCTGGCCGCTGCTCAACGGGGCCAGGCTGGTGCTCGCCGAGCCCGGCGGCCACCGCGACCCCGGCTACCTGCGCGACCTGATCGCGGCCGAGGGCATCACCACGGCCCACTTCGTCCCCTCCATGCTCGGCCTGTTCCTGCCCCCGGAAGCCGGGACCGGGACCGGGACCGATACCGGTCCCGGCGCGGAAGCCGGCCCCGTCGCCGGCTGCGCCTCGCTGCGCCGGATCATCTGCAGCGGCGAGGAACTGCCGGTCGACCTGGCGCTGCGCTGCCTGCGCGCGCTGCCGGACACCGAACTGCACAACCTCTACGGCCCCACCGAGGCCGCCATCGACGTCTCCGCGTGGCAGTGCACGCAGGCGGGCCTGGCCGGACGGGCCCGGGTGCCCATCGGCAGCCCCATCCAGAACGTCACCCTGCACATCCTGGACGCCCACCGCGAACCCGTGCCCGTCGGAGTGCCCGGTGAACTGCACATCGGCGGCGTCGCGGTGGCGCTCGGCTACCACCGGCGGCCGGAGCTGACGGCGGAGCGCTTCGCCGACGGCCTCTACCGCACCGGCGACGCGGCACGCAGGCTGCCCGACGGCACCGTCGAATTCCTCGGCCGGCTCGACAACCAGGTCAAGCTGCGCGGCCTGCGCATCGAACTCGGCGAGATCGAGGCGGCGTTGCGCGACAAGGCCGGCGCCCGCGAGGCGGCCGTGGTCGTCAGCGCCGACCAGCGGCTGATCGCCTACCTCGTCGGCGGCCCCGACGACACCGCCGAGGCCCGCGACGCGCTCCGCGGCACCCTTCCCGACTACATGGTGCCCTCGCACTTCGTCGCCCTCGACAGCCTGCCGCTGACCCCCAGCGGCAAGCTCGACCGCAAGGCACTGCCGGAGCCCGAGGTCACCGCCGCCGCGTACCGCGAACCGGCCACCGAGGCGCAGAAGGTGATCGCCGCGGTATGGGCCGAGACCCTGGAGATCGAGCGGGTCGGCCTCGACGACGACTTCTTCGACCTCGGCGGCCACTCGCTGCTGGCGATCCAGGTGGTCGCGAGACTGCGTGCCGTCCTGCCCGCGGGCGGCCGTCCTGTCGGCCTGGTCGACATGTTCTCCTGCCGCACGGTCGCGGAGCTCGCCGACTTCGCCTCGCAGGCCGCCCCCGAGGGCCCGCGGGCACTGCTCCAGCAGCTCACCCCGCGCCGCCGCGCCACCGCCAGGGTCACCTACGTCTGCGTGCCCTACGGCTCGGGCAGCGCGATCGTCTACCAGCCGCTGGCCGACCGGCTGCCGCTGAACGAGGCCCTGTACGCGCTGTCCATACCCGGCAACGACATCGGCCTCGACGAGGACCCGATGGAATTCGACGAGCTGGCCGCGCGGACCACGCAGGAGATCCTGGCCATCGAGGGGCCGCTGGTCATCTACGGCCACTGCGGTGTCGGCGCCGCGCTCGCCGTCGAGCTGACCCGCCGCGTCGAGGCCGCCGGGCGCGCCGTCGAGGCCTGCTACATCGGGGCGATCTTCCCCTTCGCCAAGCCCGGCGGCATGTGGCGGGGCCTGACCCGGCCCGACTTCTTCGAGCGGCTGCGCAGCAGCCAGAGCGACCTGGACTCGCTCAAGGCCCGCGGCGTCGACCTGGACGAACTCGACCCGGCGGTCGCCGACCGCATCATCCGGACGATGCGGCACGACTCCAAGGCGGCGGAGGAGTACTTCACCAAGCTCTTCGACGCGCCCGACCGGCGGAAGCTGGACGCCCCGATCATCTCCGTGGTGGGCGACCGCGACCCGGCGACACAGCTCTACGAGGAGCGCTTCAAGGAGTGGCGCTTCCTCACCGACACCTCGGCGCTCGTCGTCCTCGACGAGGGCGGCCACTTCTTCCTCCGCTACCGCGCCGAGGAACTGGCCTCGGTGATCAAGACCCACACCCGGCTCGACGACCCGCCGCCGCGTACCGCCGCCGACACCTGGTGGGTCGAGGACATCGCGACCCCGGAGACGGAGGCGGCGGCCAAGGCGAGGTCGGCCTCGGAAGTGCGCCCGAGCATGGGCCGCTTCCTCACCATCGCCAGCGGCCAGCAGATCTCCCTGATCGGCTCGGCACTGACCGGCTGGGCGCTGCCGCTGACCGTGCTGGTCGACCACAAGTCGATCGCCCAGTTCTCGCTGCTCGCCGTGCTCAACCTGGCCGGCCTGCTGATCTCGCCGCTGGCCGGGGCCATCGTGGACCGCGGCAGCCGGCGCCGGGTGATGCTGCTGGCCGACTGCGCGTCGGGCGCGATCGAAGCGGTGCTCGCGGTGCTGCTCCTGACCGGCGGCATCCATCTGTGGCAGATATACCTGCTGGTCACCGCGCTGTCGGTGAGTACGACCTTCCAGCGGCTCGCCTACGGCTCCGCGGTGCCGCAACTGGTGCCCAAGCAGTACCTCGGCCACGCCATCGGCGTCACCCAGATGACCAACGGCGTCGCCCAGCTGGTGGTCCCGCTGATCGCCGCCGGCCTGCTGGACGTGATGGGCCTGGGCGGCATCGTCGTCATCGACGTCGTCTCCTACGCCTTCGCCATCGTCGTGGTGCTCCTCGTCCGCTTCCCCGACACGCTGCCGTGGCGGCCGCGGGAGCCGCTGACCACCGAGATCGCCAAGGGCTTCAGCTACACCTGGCGGGACCGCGGGCTGCGCTCGATCCTGACCTACTTCGCGGTGCTGAACATCTTCCTCTCCCCGCTGCTGCTGCTCGTCTCGCCGCTGGTGCTGTCCTTCGCGACGCTCGGCGACGTCGGCCGGGTCTCCGTGGTCAGCGGTCTCGGCGTGATGCTCGGCGGCACCACGATGGCGCTGTGGGGCGGGCCGCGCAGCCGCCGCTTCCAGGGCGTCCTGACCACCACGCTGTGCATGGCCGCGGGCGGGGCGCTGATCAGCCTGCGCCCCTCGCTGTGGCTGATCGGCGCGGGCGCCTTCGCGCTGACCTACTTCCTGACCATCATGAACTCGCTCTACACCACGATCGTGCAGCTCAAGGTGCCCTACCGCTACCACGGCCGGGTCTTCGCGCTGAACACCCTGGTGGCCTGGTCCACCCTGCCGATCGGCATGGGCCTGGTGGCACCCCTCGGCTCCCAGCTGTTCGACCGGCTGCTCGCACCGCACGGGGCGCTCGCCTCCAGCGCGGGCTCGATCGTCGGCGTCGGGCCGGGCCGCGGCGTGGCGTTCATGTTCCTGCTGTGCTCGGCCGGCATGGCGCTGGTCGTCGCCGGATCGCTGCGGATCAGGCGGCTGGCCCGCTTCGACACCGAGATGCCCGACGCGCTGCCGGACGACCTGCTCGGCGTCGAGGCGCTGGCGGAGAAGCGGGAGCCGGAGCTTCAGCCGGAACCGGAGCCGCAGCCGGAGCCGGCGGGCGTGCGAGGATAGCCGGGTTCACGGTCGTTAACCGGGAGGCGGTCCGATGGGTGAGGTGCGGTACGGCGAGTGGGTGCGGGTCGAGCGCCACGGCGCGCGGGTGGCCGAGCTGGTGCTCGACCGCCCCGCGGCGATGAACGCCGTGTCGTCGGCGATGGCCGAGTCCATCGCTGCGGCCTGCGCCGCGCTCGCCGCGGACCGCACGGTGAGCGTCACCGTCCTCAGCTCGTCCAGCGAGAAGGCCTTCTGCGTCGGCGCCGACCTCAAGGAGCGCAACTCCCTGACCGACGCCGAACTCGGGCGGCAGCGGCCGCTGGCCCGCGCCGCGTACACCGGGGTGCTCGACCTGCCGATGCCGGCCGTCGCCGCGGTGCACGGCTACGCGCTGGGCGGCGGCTTCGAACTCGCCCTCGCCTGCGACCTGATCGTCGCCGACCCGAGCACCGTGGTCGGCCTGCCCGAGGTGTCGGTGGGCGTCATCCCCGGCGGCGGCGGCACCCAGCTGCTGCCCCGCAGGGTCGGCGCCGCCCGCGCCGCCGAGCTCGTCTTCACCGCCCGCCGGGTCGCCGCCCAGGAGGCGGCCGCGCTCGGCCTGGTCGACCAGCTCGCCCCGGCCGGGGAGAGCGCCCGCGAGGCCGCGCTCGCCCTCGCCGAGCGCATCGCGGGGAATTCACCGGTGGGACTGCGCGCCGCCAAGCGCGCCCTGCGGCTCGGCCACGGCCTCGACCTGCGCGCCGGCCTCGACATCGAGGACGCCGCCTGGCGCACGGTGGCCTTCTCCGGCGACCGGGCGGAGGGCGTCGCGGCCTTCAACGCCAAGCGGACCCCGGACTGGCCGGGGGAGTAGCGGCGCTCCCCGCGGGGAGTTCCGCAGGCGCGGGTGCCGTCGGACGGCCGTTCGGCGTATCCGCCGCCCGAACCCGGTCAAAGCTCTCTAACCTGGGGAGATGGTGGACGGGACGGCCGATCTACGGCTCCGGGCTGTCGTCGAGCTGACACAGGCGCTCGCGACCGCGCAGACCCCGCAGGACGCGGCCCGCGCGGGTGCGCACCGGGCGCGGCTGGCGATGGGCGGCTCCTTCGCCGCGGTGTCCGCGTGGGAGCGGGAGACCGGGCGGCTGCGGGTGCTGGTCAACGACGGCGACCTCGCACCCGGCGAGGAGCCGGAGCCCGAGAACGAGACGTACTCCGTGCACGACTTCCCCGAGATCGCCGAATTCCTGCACGGCAGCTGGGCACGCGGCGGCGAACCGCACGCCTGGGTCGAGACCTCCGAGGGCACCGGCGCCTCGCCAGGCGGCAGCAGCTGGGGGCGGGCCGCGGCGCTGCGGCGGCGCGGGCGCGGCAGCTGCGTGGTCGCTCCCCTGGTGCTGCACGGACGGGCCTGGGGAGAGGTGTACGTCGCCCGCGAGCACAGCGAGCCGCCCTTCGGCCGGCCCGACGCCGACTTCGCGACGGTGCTCGCCGCGATCATCGCCTCCGGCATCGCCCAGACGGAGCGGCTGGCCGAGGTCCAGCGGCTGGCCTTCACCGACCCGCTCACCGGACTCGGCAACCGCCGGGCCGTCGACCAGCGCCTCGACGAGGCGCTGGAAAGGCACCGGGCCGACGGTACGGCCGTCAGCCTGGTGGTCTGCGACCTCAACGGCCTCAAGAAGGTCAACGACCAGCTCGGCCACGCCGTCGGCGACGGCCTGCTCGAACGCTTCGGCTCGCTGATGTCGCTCTGCGGGGCCATGCTGCCTGGCAGCCTGGCGGCCCGGCTCGGCGGTGACGAATTCTGCATCGTCGCCGTGGGCAGCCCCGCGGACGAGGTGGTGCGGGCGGCCGCAGAACTCTGCACGCGGGCGGCGAAGCTCGACGTGGGGGAGGGGGTCGCGTGCGGCGTCGCCTCCACCGACGACCCGATCGGGCCCGTCCGCTCCGCACGCCGGCTCTTCCGGCTCGCCGACGCGGCCCAGTACCGGGCGAAGGCGCTGCGCTCCGCCCAGCCGGTGGTCGCCGGCCGCGAGGGCCCGGAGGACCCGGTCCTCCACCTGGCCGACTCCCCGCCCCCCGCCGTGTCGGCCGAACGCCGCCGCCTCCGGGGCCACCCCCTGTAAGCCGGGGGTCCCACCCCCAGCCCGCGCGGCCCGCCCGCCTCCTCCCCCGGGACCGGCTGCTTCGGACGTGGCCTCCGGGTCGGCGGTCCGGTGGTGGCCTTCCGTGGGTGCGGGTCGGCAGCTTGGGTGGTCGGCTGCTGCTTTTGCCGGGTCGGTGGTCCGGGGTGGCCTTCCGCGCGTGCGGGTCGGCGGTCCGGGCGTGACCCTTCCGCGCGGCGCGGGGCGCGGGGCGCGGGTCGGTGGTCCGGTGGTGGTCTTCCGCGGGTGCGGAGCCGGAGCTTGGGTGGTCGGCTGCTGCTTTTGCCGGGTCGGCGGTCTGGGCGTGACCCTTCCGCTCGGTGCGGGTCGGTGGTCCGGTGGTGGTCTTCCGTGGGTGCGGGTCGGCGGTCAGGGTGATCGCCTGCTGCCTTTGCCAGGCTGGCTGCCCTGAGGGTCACCTTCCGCGGGCGCGGGCGCGGGCGCGGGCGCGGGTTCGGCGTCCGGGCGGTCGGCCGCCTCCGGGGCGGGCCCGTCGCTCGGGCGGGCGCAGTGTGCTTGCCGGCTTCGTCCGGGCGACCGGCTCGGATGGCTCGGGGCCGCACCTCCGCCGCCCGCGGCGGTCGGGTCCTCGGGGGACAACCGGCGTTCTCCCGGTCACGGCGGTGCCGCGACATGGCGGGTTTCGGGGCGGCACGGGCGAGTGCTCGTCTGCTCCCGGGGGTGTCCGGGGGCGCCGCCACCGGCCCTCGGACGGGCGGGGTCCGTGGAAGCCCCCGCTGCTGCGGCACGGCCCGGGTGCCGGGAAGGCGCCGGGAACCCCACCCGGAGGGTGACAGGCCGAGATTCAGTGCCTAGGGTGCGTGAATATGAATATGCACAACGTGGTGATCGGCCCCCACGGGGCCACGGCCGAGGACGTCCTCGCGGTGGCCCGCGACGACGCGCGGGTCGAGCTGGGCGAGGCCGCACGCGACGGCATGGCCGCCGCCCGGGCCACCGTCGAGGCCCTGGCCGCCAGGCCGGAACCGGTGTACGGCGTCTCCACCGGCTTCGGCGCACTCGCGGTGCGCCACATCTCCCCCGAACTGCGGGCGCAGCTCCAGCGTTCGCTGGTGCGCTCGCACGCCGCCGGCATGGGCCCGAGCGTGGAACGCGAAGTGGTCCGCGCCCTGATGTTCCTGCGGCTCAAGACCCTCGCCTCCGGCCGTACCGGCGTACGCCCGCTGGTCGCGGAGACGATGGCCGCGCTGCTGAACGCCGGCATCACCCCCGTGGTCCACGAGTACGGGAGCCTCGGCTGCTCCGGCGACCTCGCCCCGCTCGCGCACTGCGCCCAGGTGCTGATGGGCGAGGGCGAGGCGGAGGGCCCGGACGGCGAGGTGCGGCCCGCGGCCGAACTGCTCGCCGCGCACGGCATCGAGCCGGTCGAGTTGCGGGAGAAGGAGGGCCTGGCCCTCATCAACGGCACCGACGGCATGCTCGGCATGCTGCTGATGGCGTGCGCCGACCTCGCGGGCCTGTTCACCGCCGCCGACATCACCGCGGCGCTGTCCCTCGAAGCGCTGCTCGGCACCGAGCGGGTGCTCGCCCCTGAGCTGCACGCCATCCGCCCGCACCCGGGCCAGGCGGCCAGCGCGGACAACATGGCCAGGGTGCTGGCCGGTTCCGGGCTGACCGGGCACCACCAGGACGACGCGCCCCGCGTGCAGGACGCGTACTCCATCCGCTGCGCCCCGCAGGTGGCCGGCGCGGGCCGGGACACCCTCGCGCACGCCCGGCTGGTCGCGGACCGCGAACTCGCCGCGGCCATCGACAATCCCGTCGTGCTGGACGGGGGCACCTCCGAGGGGGGAGGCCGGGTGGAGTCGAACGGCAACTTCCACGGCGCCCCCGTCGGCTACGTGCTGGACTTCCTGGCCATCGCGGCCGCCGACCTCGGGTCGATCGCCGAGCGGCGCACCGACCGGCTGCTGGACAAGAACAGGTCGCACGGCCTGCCGCCGTTCCTGGCCGACGACCCTGGCGTGGACTCCGGGCTGATGATCGCCCAGTACACGCAGGCCGCGCTGGTCAGCGAGATGAAGCGGCTCGCGGTGCCGGCGTCGGTCGACTCGATCCCGTCCTCCGCCATGCAGGAGGACCACGTGTCGATGGGCTGGTCGGCCGCGCGCAAGCTGCGTACCGCGGTCGACGCGCTGGCCCGGATCATCGCGGTGGAGATGTTCGCCGCGACCCGCGCGCTGGAGATCAGGGCGGTCGCCGGCGGCAGGCCCGCGCCCGCCACGGCCGCCGTGCTCGCGGCGGTGCGGGACGCGGGGGTGCCTGGTCCCGGGCGCGACCGCTTCCTTGCGCCCGACCTGGAGGCCGCGCACGCCTTCGTACGGTCAGGCGCGCTGGTCCGCGCGGCCGAGACCGTCACCGGGCCGCTGGCCTGACCGGATCGATCAGAGCGCGGCCCGGCGTGCCCGCCGGGTCGCGTCGATCACCAGGGCCGCGCCGATGATCAGGAAGCCGGAGCCGCCGATCACGTACGGCTTGGTGTCGATGCTGCCGGTGTCGGCGAGGTCGAGGTCCTGCGAGGCCGGGACTCCGGTGGTGGTGGTGTGCGAGGCCGTCGCGGGCGCGTGCTGGGGGCTGGCGCTGGCGGACGGTACGAAGTACAGCGCTGCCAGGACGGCTGCGGCTGCGGCGGCCACGTAAGGGCGGGGCGAGGCCAATGGAACCCCCAGGGGTTGCGACGACTTGACCGTGGTGGCCGATCGTAGTGACTCAGGCCACTGCTTGGGAAGTCGCCTCCCCATCACCGCCCCGCCCTTCCACAGGTCAGCTGTGCCGGTCCGCCCGCCGGCGGCGTGCCGCGCCGAACGCCGGCCCCGCACCGCGTGCGCGGAGTCGGCACCTCCACGGCACGGAGCCTTCCGGACACGGACGGTCGCATGAGGGGCCACGGGCGCCCTGCCGGAGTGTGAAAGGCCACAATTGTGACCGGAAAGGGCGATTTGCACCGGGCTGGCTGTTTCCATGGATCGGAAGAAGCCCGTGGTTCTGCCGCGGGGGACCCCAGCCCCATTGGAGAGATGCGTGACGCCGCCCGACAACGGATCTGCCCCCGCCAAGCACCCCAAGATCACCAAGCGCCGCACCCTCGCGGCCGCCGCGGTGCTGATCGGCGGCAGTGTCGCCCTGGCCGCGTGCAACAGCGGCGGCGGCTCGCACGCGGACAGCAAGCCCTCGGCCAGCTCCTCGCCCAGCACGCAGGCGCCGACGCCGTCGCAGACGCCGTCCCCCCTCACCCAGTCCAGCCAGGACGCCGCCGCGGCCAAGCACACCTCGGCCGCGAAGATCACCATCACCCCGCAGACCGGCGCCACCGGCGCCAAGGTCAGCGGGGCGGTCAAGGTCTCCGTCACGGGCGGCACGCTGACCTCGGTGACCATGACGTCCAAGTCCACCGGGCACGCGGTGGCGGGCAAGCTGTCCGCCGACAAGAAGAGCTGGAGCCCGTCCGGCTCGCTGGCGCACAGCACCCAGTACGCGATCGCCGCGGCCGCCGTCGACGCGCAGGGCCAGCCCGCGGCCGCCACCTCCAGCTTCGGCACCGCCGCGGCCAAGCCGTCGAACTTCGTCGGCTACTTCACACCCGAGGACGGCTCCACCGTCGGCGTCGGCATGCCGGTGTCGGTGAAGTTCGACCACGCGATAGCCAAGGCCGACCGGGCCGCCGTGCAGCGGGGCGTCACCGTGACGTCCAGCAGCGGGCAGCAGGTGGTCGGCCACTGGTTCAACTCCAAGCGGCTCGACCTGCGCCCGCAGACCTACTGGGTCGCCGGCTCGCACGTCACGCTGGACCTGCACCTCAAGGGCGTCAAGGGCTCTCCCGGCGTCTACGGCGTCCAGGACAAGACCGTCGGCTTCGACGTGGGCCGCTCGCAGGTCTCCACCGTCGACACCAAGACCCACATGATGACCGTCGTACGCGACGGCCAGGTCATCAACACCATCCCGATCTCCGCCGGCGGCGAGGGCCACACCACCTACGACGGCAAGATGGTCATCGAGGAGAAGGACCAGACCACCCGGATGAACGGCGCCACCGTCGGCTTCACCGACGCAGACGGCAAGGGCGAGTACGACATCCCTGACGTGCCGCACGCCATGCGGCTGAGCGACTCGGGCACCTTCATCCACGGCAACTACTGGGGCGACCCGTCGGTCTTCGGTACGACCAACACCAGCCACGGCTGCATCGGCATCGAGGACGTCAAGGGCGGCAAGGACCCGAGCACCGACGCCGCGTGGTTCTACAACAACTCGCTGCTCGGCGACGTCGTCCAGGTCGTCAACTCGCCCGACAAGACGATCCAGCCCAGCAACGGCCTCAACGGCTGGAACATGACGTGGAGCCAGTGGGTGGCAGGCTCGGCTCTGTAACGGTACGGATCCATGTCGCGGGGTCGTCCAGCACGGTACGCACCGAGCTGTAGGCGGCCCCGCGCAGCACGCCGTCATGCCCGAGGCGTGAGATCAGCACGTCCTGCGCCCGCCACTGGCGGTCGGTGACGCGGGCGGCGAGCTCGCGGCGCACGCCCGGCAGCAACCAGGGCGCGAGGTCCGCGAGCGGGCCGCCGACCACCACGGCCTGCGGGTCGAGCAGGTTGACCGCACCGCTGAGGGCTATGCCCAAAGCGGCGCCTGCCTCCTCCAGCGCACGCAGTGCCGCAGGGTCGCCCGCGACGGCCGCCGCTTTCAGTGCGGGGCCGCGGCCCGTACGCACGCCTGCGGCCCGCAGCAGCGCCTCCTCGCCAGCGTAGGTCTCCAGGCAGCCGTTCGCACCGCACGAGCAGCGCGGTCCCTCCGGGCGCACCGGCACGTGGCCGAGCTCGCCCGCGAAGCCGCGGGCGCCGCGGAAGAGGCGGCCCTCCACGACCAGCGCGGCGCCGATGCCGATCTCGGCGGAGACGTGCACGAAGTCGGTCAGGCGGCCGTCGTGGCCGCCGAGCCACAGCTCGGCCAGGGCGCCGAGGTTGGCCTCGTTCTCCACCGCGGCGCCCTCCCCGAAGGCCGCGGCCAGCGGTACGTCCTCCCAGCCGAGGTTGGGGGCGCGCAGCACGGTGCCGTGGTCGGGGCCGATCAGGCCGGGCACGGCCACCGTCGTGCGCACCGGGTCGAGGCCGGCTTCCACCGCCTGCGCGGTGACGTCCGCGGTCAGCTCGGCGAGCTCGGCCAGGACGGCCGCCGCCGGGCGGCCGCGGTTGGCCGCCGGGCGCTGGGCCCGCACCCGCACCCTGCCGCGCAGGTCCACCGCGCAGGCCGCGAGGTGGTCGACGCCGATCTCCGCCCCGATGCCGGCCGGGCCCGTCCCGGCAAGCGCCAGCACCGTCCCCGGGCGGCCGACGGTGCCAGGGCGCTGGGCGCCCTGCTCCTCCACGAGGCCGGCCGCCAGCAGCTCGTCCACGAGTGAGGAGACGGTGGCGCGCGTCAGCCCCACCTCGGCGGCGACCGCCGCCCTGGTCACGGTCTCGCCTGCGGCGAGGGCCGTCATGACCAGGGCCATGTTCCGCTGCCGAAGGCCGGCCTGTGCGCCCGTTCCCTTCCCCACGATGTCCCTCCGGTCGGTCTGGATCACATCCACGCCCGCGTGTCCGCCGCGGCCCCGCCTCCGGATTCCCCCGCGCCCCGGAGGAGGGCGCCACATCCTGCTGCCGTTCACAGTGCCGTACCGCCGGGGCCTGCCGTGCGGTTCCCCGCGCCCCGAACCCTGCCCGCCGCCCCTCGCGGGAGGGGCCGCCCGCCCTGGAGCCGACCCCTCGGCGGAGGGTCCCGCGCCCCTTGAAGTCTGCCTCCGCCGCGGGCCCGCCCCTCCGGAAGCGTGGCCCCGGGGCCGGGCCACGCTCAGGGGGTGTGCGCCTACGCGGAAGCCAGGGGCATCGCCGCGGCCAGGCGGGAGAGTGCGGCGTCGTCGAGCGGAAGGGCCGGGTGGACCCGGCCCGCACTCGTGGACCAGCGTGCGGCGATGGAGGTCGCCGCCTCACCCGTGAGCGCGGCCGCGGCCTGTACCGCGGCGCCCAGGGCGACCAGCTCGCCGGCCTCGGGCACCTGGACCGCGCGCCCGGAGAGCCTGCGTACCGTCTCCAGCCAGGCGGTGCCGCGCGAGCCGCCGCCGATGACGAGCAGCGGCTCGTCCGAGGGGGCCCCGCCGTCCACGGCGAGCACCTGGTCGAGCGCGCCGAGCAGTGCGTACACGGCACCGTCGTAGGCGCCCTGGAGCACCTGGCCCGCTGTCGTGTCGTGGCGCAGCCCGGTCAGCAGACCGGACGCGTACGGCAGGTTCGGCGTGCGCTCGCCGTCGAGGAAGGGCAGGAAGGCGACCGAGCCGCCGGCTTCGACGTCCTCCCTCTCGCGGCCGAGCAGCGCGGCCACCTTGTCGACGGCGAGCGTGCAGTTCAGGGTGCAGGCGAGCGGCAGCCAGCCGCCGTCGGCGGCGGCGAAACCGGCCACCACGCCACTGGCGTCGGTCGGCCGCTGCCGCGACACCGCGTAGACGGTGCCCGACGTGCCGAGGCTGAGCGCGGCCCTGCCGGGCGTGAGGCCGAGGCCCAGCGCGGCGGCGGCGTTGTCACCGGTGCCCGCGGCGACCAGCGCGCCGGCCCGCAGCGGCAGCCCGTCGCGTACGGTGCCGGCCTGCTCGCCGGGGCCGAGCACGGTGGGGAGCAGCTCGGGTGCCAGCCCTATCTCGGCGAGCAGCCCCTCGTCGTAGCGCTCGGTGTCCGACCGCCACCAGCCGGTGCCCGACACGTCGCCGCGGTCGGTGACGGCGGCGCCCGACAGCCGCTCGGTCAGGAAGTCGTGCGGCAGCCGCACCGCTCGGGCCGCCGCGGCGGCGGCCGGCTCGTGCTCGGCCAGCCACGCCCACTTGGAGACGGTGAAGCTGGCTCCCGGCACCGAGCCGAAGCGCTGGGCCCAGTGCCCGGCGCCGTATTTGTCGACGAGGGCGGCGGCCTGCGGCGCCGACCTCACGTCGTTCCAGAGCAGCGCGGGCCGCAGCGCCCGGCCCTCCGCGTCGAGCACCACGAGCCCGTGCTGCTGCCCGCCGACCGAGACGGCCTCGGCGCGGCCGGCCCATTCGCCGAGTTGGCCGAGCGCCGACTGGAGCGCCGACCACCAGACCTCGGGATCGGTCTCCCGCCCCGCACCGGTGCTGACCGTGTGCCGCGCCTGGCCCGAGGCCAGGACGGCGCCGGTCTCCACGTCCACGGCAAGCACCTTCGTGGACTGCGTGGAACTGTCGACCCCGAGGACGACCGATCCGTGCGATGCGCTGTCCGACCCCATGTGATTCCTGTCCCTTCCTGAGCCCGTAGCGAGCTGCCACTTCCCATCATCGGCCTCGCATACTAATTTGTTCAACAGTCTGACGAATAGGAGCGAGCCGTAATGACTTCCGAGACGAACCTCACCCCGGGTCCCGAGCACAAGTTCACCTTCGGCCTGTGGACGGTGGGCTGGCAGGGTCGCGACCCCTTCGGCGATGCGACCCGCGCGCCGCTCGACCCGGTCGAGACCGTCACCAAGCTCGCGGAGCTCGGTGCGTACGGCGTGACGTTCCACGACGACGACCTGATCCCCTTCGGGTCCTCCGACGCCGAGCGCGACGCGCTCGTCAAGCGCTTCCGCGCCGCGCTGGACACCACGGGCCTGACCGTCCCGATGGCGACCACCAACCTCTTCACCCACCCGGTCTTCAAGGACGGCGGCTTCACGGCCAACGACCGCGACGTGCGCCGCTTCGCGCTGCGCAAGACCATCCGCAACATCGACCTGGCCGCCGAGCTGGGCGCCAAGGTCTATGTCGCGTGGGGCGGCCGCGAGGGCGCCGAGTCCGGTGCCGCCAAGGACGTCCGGGTCGCGCTCGACCGCTTCAAGGAGGCCTTCGACCTGCTCGGCGACTACGTCACCGAGAAGGGCTACGACCTGAAGTTCGCCATCGAGCCCAAGCCGAACGAGCCGCGCGGCGACATCCTGCTGCCGACCGTCGGCCACGCGCTGGCGTTCATCAACACCCTGGAGCGCCCCGAGCTCGTCGGCGTCAACCCCGAGGTCGGCCACGAGCAGATGGCCGGACTGAACTTCCCGCACGGCATCGCCCAGGCGCTGTGGCACAAGAAGCTCTTCCACATCGACCTCAACGGCCAGACCGGCATCAAGTACGACCAGGACCTGCGCTTCGGCGCCGGCGACCTGCGCTCGGCGTTCTGGCTGGTGGACCTGCTGGAGACGGCGGGCTACGAGGGCCCGCGGCACTTCGACTTCAAGCCGCCGCGGACCGAGGACTACGACGGCGTGTGGGCCTCGGCCGCCGGCTGCATGCGCAACTACCTGATCCTCAAGGACCGCGCCGCCGCCTTCCGCGCCGACCCGGCCGTCCAGGAGGCGCTGGTCGCCGCCCGCCTCGACCAGCTCGCGCAGCCCACCGTCGCCGAGGGCGAGGGCCTGGCCGGCCTGCTGGCCGACCGCGCCTCGTACGAGGACTTCGACGCCGACGCCGCCGCCGCGCGCGGCATGGCGTTCGAGCACCTCGACCAGCTGGCGATGGAGCACCTTCTCGGCGCCCGCTGAGCCACCCGCCGGGTGCGGGGAACCGGGTCCGCGGTCGCGCCGCATGTGCGGCCGGCCGCGCGGTTCCCCGCACTCTCGTGCTCGGGGGCGGGCCCGCCGGTCAGCAGTTACGTTCTGCGCGGAGCTTGAGCAGGATGTACATGACCTTCGCCTGACCTGCCGTGGCCCGGGTCAGTCCCTGGCGGCCGAACATGAAGACGTACTCGGCGTCCGGGCGCCCCGGCACCGCGGCCCAGATGTCACCGAACATCAGCAGGTCGTCCAGGTAGGGCGAGTCCGGTTCCGAGGGGGTCGGATACGCCCGGACGACCTCGGCGAAGGTCGAGCCCGCCGTGATGCCCTCGGGTGTGTGCACGTTCTCCGCGGTCAGCTTGGTGACGCCGTACTTCGGTGAGAAGCCGACCGTGATCCCGTTGAGCCCGGTGGCCGAGTTGCACAGGGACGGCTTGGTGGCGGGCCGGGTGAACTCGCCCGTCGCCGCTGCCTGGTCGAGCGTCATGCCGACGTCGAGGCCCGCGAGGCCTTTCGGGCCGATCTCCCTCGGCGGGTGCGACGGCGGGACGATCCGCCAGGACGGTGCGGCCGTCGGTTTCGCGGCGGGCGCGGGACTGCCCCCGCCGCCGATCGTGATCGTGCATCCCGCGAGTACCGATGCCAGCGCCGACACCAGCGCTGCCGCCCCCGCGGCGCCGCCGGCCCGGCGGGCGATTCCACTCCCCATGCCCCGCCCCTCCACGATCCCCTCGTGATCAGGAGCGGAGTGTACCGGGCGGCCGCGGAGGCGCCGCGCTGCGCGGGGGCGGGTGCAGCCGGGGCGGAACCCCGTGCCGAGCGGGGGCGAGTGGGGCCGGGGACACCCCCGGATCGTCCCCTCGGGCCCGGTCAGTTGCGGCTGTGCCCGGTGGCCGTGCGTGCGGACCCGGTGGCCGTTTCCCGAAGGGTGCCGAGGCGGCCGGCCCGCGCCGGCTCCCGTTTGAAGGGCCACGCCCAGTGGTCGTGGCCCGGCAGCGGCGGAGGCGGTTCCGTGACCGGGCCGGGGATGATCGCGAGCGCCAGGCCCAGCAGGGCGCAGCCGACGATGCAGTCCATCCAGTAGTGGTTGGCGGTGCCGACCACGACCAGCATGGTGATCAGCGGGTGCAGCAGCCACAGCCAGCGCAGGCGCGAGCGGTGCGAGGCGATCAGGCCGACCGCGATGGCCAGCGCCCAGCCGACGTGCAGCGAGGGCATCGCCGCGAACTGGTTGGCCATCGAGCCGCCGTCGGGTTTGCCGTAGACGGCGGGACCGTAGACCGCCGCGGTGTCGATCAGCCCGTCGCCGTGCAGCATCCGCGGCGGGGCGAGCGGGTAGAAGAGGTGGCCGAGCAGCGCGAGCATCGTCTGGATCACGATGGCCCGCCTGATCCACAGGTAGTGGGCGCGCTTCCTGACGAACATCCAGCCGAGGAAGATCACCATGGCGGGGAAGTGCACCGTGGCGTAGAGGTAGTTGGCTGTGTGGATCACCGTCTCGCTGTGCAGCATCAGCTGCTGCACCGAGCGTTCGCTCGGCAGGTGCACCGCGCGCTCGAAGGACCAGATGTTGTCCGCGTGCCGGTAGGCGTCGTCCGTCTGCCCGTTGGCGACCTTGCGGCCGTATTTGTACACCGCGTTCACCGCGATGAGCAGCAGGATCTCCGGCAGCAGCCGGGGCAGCCGGGCGGGCAGCGGGACCTGTGGTCTGGGGAAGGGCCGCTTGGCGATGACCACCGACGACGACCAGCTCCCCATCCCCATATCGCAGCCCTGCCCCTCCGTCACAATCCCACCGACTCCTCGGGCGCCCGCCGGGCGCAGCGTCGTCTGCACCGCCTGCCCCGCAGAGCCGACGTCAGTCCGACTGCTCCCGGCCATCCTCGCAAAACCTGAGCGAAATGTCCGTGAGGTTGCGCCGTGGCCCACTCGTATGAGACACGCGTCGCGAGGTCGGGCGTCCGGAGGGCCGACGTCCGCCCCGGCGGTCGCGGTGTGCAATGCACGTATCAGTTGCTGCAAAAATCTTGCAACTGTGCGTAGCTGGACGCCAAACAGACGAAATCATCTCGCATGACCCTTGTGGAACCGGACGTCGCCGCCCTAATGTCACCTCACCCCGACGCCCGTTTCCGCTCAGCCGTCAGACCGTGAGCGGAGCGGGCGTCCGGGCGACCCCCACCTGAGCCTGTCCCGAGAGAATCGAGCACTCGATGTCACGGAGCTTCACCGGTGCTGTGGCGAGATGGTCAAGAGGTCCGCGGCGAAGAGCCGCTGTGACGGTCGCTTCCGTGACCGCGGCAGCCGCCGCGCTCGGCGTGCTGACCGGCGGCACCGCGCTCGCCGGCACCGGCGCCGCGTCCCACGGCAGCGCAGGCAAGGCGGTGGTGACCCGCGCCGCGATCGCCCCGTCGCTCACCGCGGGGCGCGGCGCCGACGTCGGATTCGCCGAGCAGGAGGCCGAGAACGCCACCACCGACGGCACCGTCATCGGCCCTGGCCGCGACGCCTACACGCTGCCCGCCGAGGCGTCAGGCCGCAGCGCGGTGACCCTCCAGCCCGGTCAGTACGTCGACTTCACGCTGCCCGCCGCGGCCAACGCGATCAACGTGCGCTACAGCATCCCCGACGCGGCGGGCGGCGGCGGCCGCACCTCGCCGCTGAACGTCACGGTCGACGGCGGCGCGAAGAAGACCATGACGCTGACGTCGCAGTACGCCTGGCTCTACAACCTCTACCCGTTCTCGAACGACCCCGCGGCCGACATCCTGCACCCCGACTACTGGGTCACCGAGTGCGCCTGCGTGCCGCAGGCCACCACCCCGGCGCCGGTCTTCGCCAAGCCCTTCAGGCCCAACCACTTCTACGACGAGCAGCGGCTGCTGCTCGGCCGCACCTACCGGGCAGGCCAGACCGTACGGCTGAGCGTGCCCGCCGGCGCCGCGGCCACCACCGTCGACCTGCTCGACTCGCAGCTGGTCGCACCGCCGAAGGTCGACCTGCTGGCCGCGAACGTGCTGCTCTTCGGCGCCGACCCGACCGGCCGCCGCGACTCGGCCGGCGCGATCGACAAGGCCATCGCCTTCGCGCAGCGCGCCCACCTCAAGGTCTACATCCCGCCGGGCACCTACCAGGTCAACCGGCACATCGTGGTGGACCACGTCACCATCGAAGGCGCGGGCAGCTGGTACACGGTCATCAAGGGCCACCAGGTGGACTTGACCACGCCCGCGGCCGGGGGCACCTCCCAGCCCGAAGGGCCCGGGGGAGGCTCGGTGCACACCGGGGTCGGCTTCTACGGCAAGGACGCGGCGGCGGGCGGGAGTTCCGACGTCCACCTGTCCGGCTTCGCCATACAGGGCGACGTACGCGAGCGGATCGACACCGACCAGGTCAACGGGATCGGCGGCTCGCTCAGCGACTCCACCATCGACGGCCTCTACATCCAGCACACCAAGGTCGGCATGTGGTTCGACGGGCCGATGAGCAACCTGCGGATCACGGACAACGTGATCGTGGACCAGATCGCCGACGGCATCAACTTCCACACCGGCGTGACGCGTTCGGCCATCTCCGGCAACTTCCTGCGCAACACCGGCGACGACGCGCTCGCGATGTGGTCGGAGAAGACCGAGGACGCGGGCAACACCATCGACCACAACACCGTGCAGACCCCGGTCCTGGCCAACGGCATCGCCGTCTACGGCGGAACCGACAACACCGTGTCGGCCAACCTGATCGCCGACCCGATCCGCGAGGGCAGCGCCATCCAGGTCGGCTCGCGCTTCGGCTCCGAGGCGTTCACCGGCAAGCTGTCGATCACCGACAACACCACCGTCAGGGCCGGCACCTACGAGCTCAACTGGAACATCGGGCTCGGCGCGATCTGGTTCTACGCGCTGGAGAAGAACATCGACGCCGACATCCAGGTGTCAGGCGACCACTTCCTCGACAGCACCTACAACGCGATCATGCTGGTCAGCGACTTCCCGGTGAAGGACCTCTACTCGATCACCGGCGTCCACTTCAAGGACATCCGCGTCGACGGCACCGGCACCTCCGTGCTGAGCGCCCGCGTCAAGGGCGGCGCGACCTTCCAGAACGTCGACGCCCGCAATGTGGGCGCCGTCGGGATCAACAACTGCGGCTCCTTCAACTTCCCCGCGACCGGCTCGGAGTTCACGGTCACCGACCTCGGCGGCAACGACGGCGGCGGCACCACCGGCCCCTGGCTGGCCCCCTGGGAACTCCCCAACACGATCACCTGCGACGACCGCCCCGCTGTGGTCCCGCCGCCGGCCCCCTCGGCCTGGTGACGACCCGTCCCTGACCCCGCCCACCGATCCCCGGCCGGCCGCCTCACCGCGACCGGCCGGGGATTCGCAGCCAGGGGAGGGGCACCGGTGGCACTACGCTCGGCGCCATGAGCGATCAGCACTTCGAGACCCTGGCCATCCACGCGGGGCAGCCGGCGGACGCAGCGACCGGCGCCGTCGTCACACCGATCTACCAGGTGTCGACGTACAAGCAGGACGGTGTCGGCGGCCTGCGCGGCGGCTACGAGTACAGCAGGTCGGCGAACCCGACCAGGACCGCGCTCGAGCAGAACCTGGCGGCGCTCGAAGGCGGCAGCCGCGGGCTGGCCTTCGCCTCGGGGCTGGCCGCCGAGGACTGCCTGCTGCGTACCGTGCTCACCCCCGGCGACCACGTGGTGATCCCGAACGACGCCTACGGCGGCACCTTCCGGCTGTTCGCGAAGGTCGTGGAGCGCTGGGGCGTGACCTGGTCGGTGGCCGACACCTCAGACGTGCAGGCGGTACGCGACGCGGTGCGTCCCGAGACCCGGCTGATCTGGGTCGAGACGCCCTCCAACCCGCTGCTCGGCATCACCGACATCGCCGCGCTCGCCGGGGTGGCCCGGCAGGCCGGGGTGCGGCTGGTGGTCGACAACACCTTCGCCAGCCCCTATCTCCAGCAGCCGCTGGCACTGGGCGCGGACGTGGTGGTGCACTCCACGACCAAGTACATGGGAGGGCACTCCGACGTCGTCGGCGGCGCCCTGGTGACCTCGGACGCCGCGCTCGGCGAGGAACTGGCCTACCACCAGAACGCGATGGGCGCGGTCGCCGGGCCCTTCGACTCCTGGCTGGTGATGCGCGGCGTCAAGACCCTCGCGGTGCGGATGGACCGGCACAGCGCCAACGCCGCCCGGGTGGCCGAACTGCTCGTCGCGCACCCCAGGGTCCGCCAGGTCTACTACCCGGGGCTCCCCGAGCACCCGGGCCACGAGGTCGCGGCCAAGCAGATGAAGTCCTTCGGCGGGATGGTGTCCTTCCGGGTCGAGGGCGGCGAGGAGGCCGCGGTCGCCGTCTGCGACCGCGCCCGGCTGTTCACGCTGGGCGAGTCGCTCGGCGGCGTCGAGTCGCTGATCGAGCACCCCGGCCGGATGACGCACGCGTCGGTGGCGGGCTCTGCCCTCGAAGTGCCCGACGACCTGGTACGCCTGTCCGTCGGCATCGAGGCGGTCGACGACCTGCTGGCCGACCTGACCCAGGCGCTCGGCTGACGGCGGGGCGCCTCAGCTCGGCAGCAGCGGGGCGCCCACCCGGCCCATGCCGACCGGTGACCACCAGGTGCCGTCGCCCGGGTCGCCCGCGGGGGCGGCGCTGTCCGGCCAGGTGAGCACCGCCAGGACGATGCCGGCCGCCACGGCGGCCAGCAGCAGTACCCACAGCGCGTGGCGCAGCAGACGGCGGCGGCGCACGGTGCGCCGCCCCCGCTCGGTCGCCAGGGCCACCAGGCCGGCCGGGACCACCGGGTGCGGGGTGTCGAGCAGCCGCCGCACCTCGTCGTCCCGCCGGTTCGGCGCCGGCCGGCTCACGTCGCCGCCCCGCTCGCGGCCGCGCTCACGGCGCCACCTCCTGTGCGGCCCGCCGGGCGGAGCGGTCCGCGCGGTCCCTGGCCTCGGCGACCGAGCCGGGTGCTGCGCCCCGCCCGCCGCCCGGTGGCGGCGGGCCGTCGGCGGGCGGCGGTCCTGCCGGGTCGTAGCGGTGGCTGCGCAGGGCCGCGGTGGCCCTGGCGCCGATCGCCCTGACCCGCTCGGCGGGCAGCCCCAGCTGCGCGGCCGTCTGCTCCTCCGCGACACCCTCGAAATAGCGCATCGTGACGACCAGCCGCTCCTGCGGGGTCAGCCGCGCCAGCACCCCGCCGCGCGGGCGGCGCCACCACGGCCGGTAGGCGAAGCGGCGTACCAGCTCCGCCCGCGCCTGGTCGTAGGGGTCGTCGGCGCGCATCCGCAGCCAGTCGGCGTAGGTGCTGGCAAGGGTCGCGGTCAGCAGCCTCTCCGCCTGCTCCCGGTCGCCGGTGAGCAGGGTCGCCGTGTGCAGCAGTCGGCCCGCCGCCCCGGCACTGAATGCCGCGAATTCGGCGTCCCGTCGGATCTCCGATGCCGCCCGGCGCTTGCCCACGCGGCCATGGGACGGCAACTCGGTGTTCCGGGTCAAGCCCCTTGCGTGTCCCCCTGCGACTCGTACGTACCACCGGTACGCGCTGCCCCCTCCGTCGCTGCCGGTGCGTCGTCGTCGCCCCGGCCGAGGCCGGTGTGCCAGTCGGCCAGCGCGGTGTTGAACCGTACGAGGAGGTCGGTGAAGACCTCCCGTTCGCCGGTCGTCCAGCCGTCGGTGACCTGGGCCATCAGCCGGCGGCGCGAGTCCCGTACCTCGTCGAGCCGGCCCCGGCCGCGCGGGGAGACGGCCAGCACGACCGCACGGCCGTCGTCGGGGTGCGAGGTGCGCTTGACCAGTCCGGTGTCGACCAGCGGCGCCACCTGCCTGGTGACGGTCGAGGAGTCGATGCCCATCGCCTCCGCGAGTGCCTTGACACCCATCGGGCCCTCCCGGTCGAGCCGGTTGAGCAGCAGATATGCGGCGCGGTCCATGGAGTTGCGGGCCTTGCCCACACCGCCCAGCCGGGTCTGCTCAGCGCGGCGGGCGAAGAGCGCCACCTGGTGCTGGAGGCGCTCGAGGAGTTCGGACGAGGTCTCCGACGGTTTGGACATGACCTTGAAGCTCGCGTTCTGTCGGTCCTGTGAAGGGCGATCGGACGGCGGGAAGTTGGGAGAAGAGTACGCGGACCGGCTGCCTGAGTGACCCTGCACGCACAAACCGCAACCGGGTTCTGACCGCCGCTCGATCCCACCGGTGCACCCCTGCTCCGGGCGTGGCGCCGGCGCGGGGCTGCGAGACTGGGCATATGGACACAGCCGCATCCTCCGCGCCCCACCCGGTCACCCTCGACGACGTGCGCGGCGCCCACAAGATGCTCTCCGGTGTGGCCAGGATGACCGCGATGGAGACCAGCAGGCACCTGTCGTCGCTGGTCGGGGCACCTGTGCACCTCAAATGCGAGAACCTGCAGCGCACCGGCTCCTTCAAGATCCGCGGCGCCTACGTGCGGATCGCGGGGCTGAGCCCCGAGGAGCGCGCGGCGGGCGTGGTGGCGGCAAGCGCGGGCAACCACGCGCAGGGCGTGGCGCTCGCCGCCGCGCTGCTCGGGGTGCGCTCGACGGTCTTCATGCCGGTCGGCGCGCCGCTGCCGAAGGTGGCGGCGACCCGCGACTACGGAGCCGAGGTGCGGCTGCAGGGCGCGGTCGTCGACGACACGCTGCGGGCGGCCATCGACTACGCCGAGCAGACCGGCGCGGTCCTCATCCACCCCTTCGACCACCCGGACATCATCGCCGGGCAGGGCACCGTGGGCCTGGAGATCCTCGAGCAGTGCCCCGAGGTGCGCACCATCCTGGTCGGCATCGGCGGCGGCGGGCTCGCGGCCGGTATCGCGGTCGCGGTCAAGGCGCTGCGGCCCGACGTGCGGGTGGTGGGGGTGCAGGCGGCGGGTGCCGCCGCGTATCCGCCCTCGCTTGCGGCCGGGCATCCCGTCGCGCTGGACTCGGTGGCCACGATGGCGGACGGCATCATGGTCGGCCGCCCCGGCGACGTGCCGTTCGCGGTGATAAAGGACCTGCTCGACGATGTGGTGACGGTGTCGGAGGACCAGCTCTCGTCCGCCCTGCTGCTGTGCCTGGAGCGGGCGAAGCTGGTGGTGGAGCCGGCCGGGGCGAGTTCTGTGGCGGCGCTGCTCGCCGCGCCGGACGCGTACGAGGGCCCCGTCGTCGCGGTGCTGTCCGGCGGCAATGTGGATCCGCTGCTGATGCAGCGCACCCTGCGGCACGGCATGTCGGCGGCCGGCCGCTACCTGTCGCTGCGGCTGCGGCTGACGGACCGGCCGGGGGCGCTGGCCACGCTTCTCGGCGTGTTGTCAGTGGTGGACGCTAACGTCCTGGACGTCAGTCATGTGCGGACCGACCCGCGGCTCGGGCTCACCGAGGCGGAGGTCGAACTGCACCTGGAGACCAAGGGTCCCGAGCACTGCACCGCGGTCGGTGCGGCGCTGGTGGACGCCGGTTATGTGGTGATCGCCTGACGTGCGCGGCTGCGGCGGAGCCGTGAGTGCGACGGTTCGGGTTGACGCGATATATCGCGTCTGGCATTCTCGCGGTGTATCGCGAGGGTGCCCCGAAATCCGGTCGCACACGGCCGGGCATCCGGGGATCATCGGCCGATGAGTTTCGGCCGTCCGACCGGTCGTACAGCCGTACAGCACACAGCGAAGCAACGGACGGGAGCGAAAAAATGCCGGGCGCCATCTATGCCGAAGGTCTGGTCAAGACCTTCGGTGATGTCAGGGCACTGGGGGGAGTGGACCTTGACGTGCCGGAGGGCACGGTCCTCGGTTTGCTCGGGCCCAACGGGGCGGGCAAGACCACTGCCGTCCGCGTCCTGACCACCCTGCTGCAGCCGGACAGCGGCAGGGCCACCGTCGCGGGGATCGACGTACTCAAGCACCCCAACGAGGTCCGCAGGCACATCGGCCTGTCGGGGCAGTTCGCGGCCGTGGACGAATTCCTCACCGGCCGGGAGAACATCCAGATGGTCGGCGAGCTTTACCAGCTCAGCCCCAAGGCCGCCCGGCGGCGCGCCGACGAGCTGCTGGAGCGGTTCAACCTCACCGACGCCGCCAACCGGATCTCCAAGACCTACTCCGGCGGTATGCGCCGCCGGCTCGACCTGGCGGCCGCCCTGGTGGTCAGCCCGCCGGTGATGTTCATGGACGAGCCCACCACGGGACTCGACCCGCGCAACCGGCAGCAACTGTGGGAGGTCATCCAGGAACTGGTCGCGGGCGGCACCACGCTGCTGCTCACCACCCAGTACCTGGAGGAGGCCGACCACCTCGCGCACGACATCTGCGTCATCGACCACGGCAAGGTCATCGCCCGCGGCACCTCGGACCAGCTCAAGGCGCAGACCGGCGGCGAGCGCGTCGAGGTCGTCGTGCACGAGCGCGACCGCATCGACGACGCGGCCCGCGCGATGGCCGCGCACGGCAAGGGAGAGGTCAAGATCGAGCAGCACACCCGCAAGATCACCGTCCCGGTGACCGGCGGCGCCAAGCTGCTCGCCGAGGTGATCCGCGACCTCGACGCCGACGGCATCGAGATCGACGACATCGGGCTGCGCCGCCCCACCCTCGACGACGTCTTCATCTCGCTCACCGGCCACGCGGCCGAGGTGGAGGAGAACGGCGAGGACGGCGGGGACGCCGAGGACAACGCGGCAGGATCGGCCGCCAAGGACGTCAAGGAGGCTGTCAAGTGAGTGCCGTGACCGACACCCCGCCGCAGCTCACCCTGGCGCCGCACCCGCGCGGCGGCCTGCTCCAGTCCGCGCACGACTCGCTGGTCGTCGCCAAGCGCAACCTGCGCCGGATGATGCGCATCCCCGAGGTCGTGATCTTCGGGCTGATCCAGCCGATCATGTTCGTGGTGCTCTTCAGCTACGTCTTCGGCGGCTCCGTCAACGTCGGCGGCTCGTTCAGCGCCTCCGACTACCGCAACTTCCTGATGGCGGGCATCTTCGCGCAGACCGTCACCTTCGCCACCGCGGGCGCGGGCGCCGGGATCGCCGACGACATGAGCAAGGGCCTGATCGACAGGTTCCGCTCGCTGCCGATGTCCCGCGGCGCGGTGCTCACCGGCCGCACGCTGGCCGACCTGGTGCAGACCGCGCTGACCGTGGTGGTGCTGGCCTGCGTCGGCCTGCTGGTCGGCTGGCGGATCCACAACGGGCTGCCGAGGATGTTCGGCGCCTTCGCGCTGCTGCTCCTGCTGGGCTACGCGTTCTCCTGGATCGGCGCGCTGATCGGCCTGTCGGTGCGCAGCCCCGAGGCGGCCACCTCCGGCGGACTGATCTGGCTGTTCCCCGTGACCTTCGTGTCCAACGCCTTCGTGTCGCCGGAGAACATGACGCCGTGGCTGCGGCACGTGGCCGAGTGGAATCCGTTCAGCGCCATCGTCCAGGCCTGCCGGGTGCTCTTCGGCAATCCCGGCGTGGTCCACTCGGGCGCCTGGCCGATGCAGCACCCGGTGTGGGCCTCGCTGGTCTGGTCGGTGCTCATCATCGTGGTCTTCCGCACCCTGGCGGTCCGCAAGTACCGCTCGGCGACGGCGTGAGGCGCGGGGCACAACGGAGCAGGGCACACCAGCGCAAGGCGTGACGGCGGCCGAGCGCCGGGAGTACGGCAGCGAGCCCCCCGCGGATCTCCGCGGGGGGCTCGCTCTCACGTGGTGCCCGCCGGTTCAGCCCTGGTACGGCTTGACGTCGAGGATCTTCACCGACGCGCTCTTGCCGTTCGGCAGCTCATAGGTGGCGTCGTCGCCGGTGCGCTTCCCGGCCACGCCACGGCCCAGCGGGGACTGCGGCGAATACGTCTCCAGGTCGCTCGAAATGCCCTCGCGGGAGCCGAGAAGGAAGGTCGTGGTGTCGTCCGGGTCGCCGTCGAAGGCGATCGTGACCACCATGCCGGGCGCGACCACACCGTCGTCCGCGGGGGCTTCGCCGACCTTGGCCGATTCCAGGATCTGGTTGAGCTGCCTGATGCGCAGCTCCAGCTTGCCCTGGTCCTCACGCGCCGCGTGATAGCCGGCGTTCTCCTTGAGATCGCCTTCCTGGCGGGCTTCCTCGATCTTTGCGACGATCTCGGCGCGCGCCGGACCAGACAGATGCTCCAGCTCGGCCCTGAGCTGGTCGTACGCCGCCTGGGTGAGCCAGGTGACGTTGTCGCTGGTCTGGGTCACAGGTGCTCCTCGTCGGTACTGTCGTGAAGAATTGCATTGCCACCGGTAGCCGGGACGAAACCACGAGCCTAACAATTACCGGCGGGTGACGGGAGCGGGAACGGGCGGGCCGCGCCGGTCGGCAGCGGCGGCCGGCCAGCCGCGTCAGCCGCGGGGCGCGGTGCTGCAGCCGACCAGCTCGCCGGTCTCGCCGCGGGCCGTGGTGCGGACCGTGACGACCGTGTCGACCTGCTTGCCGTGCTGGGCGAGCGTCACGTCCTTGCGGCCCACCTCGACGTGGTCGGCGCCCACCGAGCGCACGGTGCACACCGCGACGGTGCCCGCGCCCTTGTGGACCTCCAGGTGGATCTGCAGCGACTGGGCCGAGACCGCCTCGAACGCCACCACCTGGCCCGTGACCTTGTCACCGGTCAGCGAGTCGTATCCGTACCAGCCGATACCCGCCGCGACCAGCACGCCCACCACGATCGCGGTGATGCGCAGCCTGCGGTCGGCGCGGGCGTCCGCGCCCGGTCCGTAGCGGCCCTCGGGCGGGGAGCTGTGCGCACCGGCCTGGACAGCCGACATGATCATCTCTCCCGTTCACTGACCGCGGAATTATTCGTCCCCTCGCTCGGTCACTATAGAAGGCGTGCCCTCCCGGCAACCGAGGGGGCTCGGAACCGCAGCAGGAACCAACGGGACTTAGAGGACACCAGCCTTGACTGAGCAGCTTCGACTGATGGCCGTACACGCCCACCCCGACGACGAGTCGAGCAAGGGTGCCGCGACCATGGCCAAGTACGTGTCAGAAGGGGTGGACGTGCTGGTGGCCACCTGCACCGGCGGCGAGCGGGGCTCGGTGCTCAACCCCAAACTCCACGGTGACAAGTACATCGAGGAGCACATCCACGAGGTGCGGGCCAAGGAGATGGACGAGGCCAGGGAGATCCTGGGCGTCAAGCAGGCCTGGCTCGGCTTCGTGGACTCGGGACTGCCCGAGGGCGACCCGCTGCCCCCGCTGCCCGAGGGCTGCTTCGGGCTGCAGGACGTCGACGAGGCGGCCGGCGCCCTGGTGAAGCTGATCCGCGAGTTCAGGCCGCAGGTGATCACCACCTACGACGAGAACGGCGGCTACCCGCACCCCGACCACATCATGACCCACAAGATCTCCATGGTGGCGTTCGAGGCGGCGGGCGACCCGGAGCGCTACCCCGAGGCCGGCGAGCCGTGGACGCCGCTGAAGCTCTACTACAACCAGGGGTTCAACAAGGCCCGCACCCTGGCCCTGCACGAGGCCATCGAGGCCCGCGGCCTCGAGTCGCCCTACGGGGAGTGGCTCAAGCGCTGGGAGGAGTTCGCCCGCCCCGAGCGCAACATCTCCACGCACGTGCCCTGTGCGGACTTCTTCGAGATCCGCGACAAGGCGCTGCTCGCGCACGCCACCCAGATCGACCCGGACGGCGGCTGGTTCCGGGTCCCGATGGACCTCCAGCGGGAGGTCTGGCCGACCGAGGACTACGAGCTCGCGAAGACCCGCGTCGACGTCTCGCTCCCCGAGGACGACCTCTTTGCGGGCATCCGCGAGGCGTAGGCGACAATGAGGGCGTGACAGCATCCAACGCCTTCGGACGCCCGCTGGTCTCCCTCGCAGAGGTGAACCAGGACAAGGTGACGCCGGGGCTCCTCGGATTCGTGATCTTCGCTGCCCTCGCCTTCGGGCTGTGGATGCTCATGAAGAACATGGGCAAGCAGATGAAGAAGATCGACTTCGAGGAGCAGCCGGCCGTCGAGAAGCCCACCAGGGCCGCCGCGGTCCCCGCCCCCGCATCCGGGGACGCCAAGGGCGAGGCCGGAGCCCGCAGGGGCTGACCCTCAGCCCGTCTCCGCCAGCCCCGGCAGCGCCATCACCATGCGGGCCGCGCGCCCCGGCGTCATGCCGAGCCGCCACGCTTCCCACGGCCCGCCCGGCACCGCGCTGCCCCGCTCCAGCAGCAGCGAATACGCCTCCGCGTACTCGTCCAGGTCCGGGTCGCGCCCCGGGTAGGCGTCCTGCGCCAGCAGGCCGTGCAGCGCCGCCCTCGCCTGCCGCAGGCCGTCCGCGGGGTCCGCACCCGGCGCGGGGGCCAGCAGCGGCAGCACGGTGGCCCGCAGGAAGGCCGCCCAGTCCTGGCCGCGCCGGTCGCCCAGCCCGCCGAACAGCTCGTACGCCTCGTCCAGCAGGGTCAGCGCCTCCACCAGGCGCTCGTTGCCCGCGTCGATCACCGCGAGCTCCACGCACGACCAGGCCTCGCCGTGCTCCACCCCGATCCGCCGGAAGTCCTGCCTGGCGTCCTGGAGCAGCTGCCGGGCGAAACCGCTGTTGCGCAGGTTCCCGGTACGGGCCGCCCGCTGGTCGCGGGTGACCCGGGCCGAGTGGTGCCGGGCGCAGGCCAGGCCGTAGACGTCCCGCATCCGGGAGAGCATCGTCCGCGACCGCTCCAGGGTGCGCAGCGCCGCGTCGGTGTCCCCGCACTCCTCCAGGGCCTGCCCCAGGTAGAACAGCGTCCACGCCTCGCCGCGCGCGTCCTCGTTCGCCCGGTGCCGCTGCACCGCCTCGTCCAGGTCGCGGGCCGCCTCCCGCGGCTCGCCCCGCAGCAGCCTGCCCCTGGCCAGCTGGGTCAGCGTCCAGGCGGTGCCGCGCGGGTCGCGGGCCAGGGCGTAGGACTGCCCGGCCGCCCGCAGCTCCGCCTCGCCCCGGTCGAGCCGACCGAGCCGCAGGTAGACCTGGCCCAGCTGGAGGTGCGCCCACGCCTCGCCCTGCACGCTCTCGTTGGCCCGGTGCAGTGCCAGCGCCTCGTGCAGCAGCCCCAGAGCGTCGCCGAGCCGGCCCATGTCCCGCAGCACCGCGCCCAGCGCGTGCATCGTCCAGGCCCGGTCCTCCTCCAGCTCGGGCGCGGCCTGGATCTCCATGCCCTCCCGCAGCTTGGCCTCGGCCTCCCGCAGGTTGCCCTGGTGGTGCAGGGTGATGCCGAGGCTGTCAAGGGCGCGGGCCGCGCCCGCCGGGTGCTGCGCCTCGAAGTACAGGTCCACCACGGTGCTCAGGGTGGACTTGGACTTGTCCAGCTCGCCCAACTGCCGGGCCGCGATGCCGGTACGCCACTGCACCGAGCGCACCAGCACCGAACGGTCCTCGTCAGGCCCCGACTTCTGCTGCCGCGCCTGCTGGGCCTGCGCCATCTCGCTGATCTCGCCCAGACGGTAGAGGTCGCCGCGCAGCAGGCAGTAGTCGCACAGCGCGCCCAGCAGCGCCTGCACGGCCGCCCGGTCCACGCCCGCGGTCTCGCGCAGCGCGGCGGTGATGAAGCTGGACTCGTCGTCCAGCCAGCGCAAGGCCGGCTCCAGCGAGGCGAATCCGTGGCTCCCGAACCGCCCGGCCCTGGTCGAGGTCTTGCCCTCGACCAGCCGCACCACGGTGTTGGCCAGGTCGGCGTAGGAGCGGATCAGCCGCTCGTGGGCCGCGGCCCGCTCCGCCGGGTCCTCCTCGTCGAGCAGCCGCTCCGCGGCGAAGGCGCGGACCAGGTCGTGCGGCCGGTAGCGGTTGCCGCGGACGTTCTCGATCAGCCCGGCGGCGGCCAGCTCCGCCAGCCTGCGGGCCGCCTCCTGGTCGTCGGTGGCCAGCAGCGCGGCCGCCGCCGCGGCGCCGAAGCTCGCCCGGCCGGCCAGCGCCAGCCGGCGCAGCAGCCGCCGGTTGGGCTCGGGCTGGTCGTGGTAGCGCAGCGCCAGTATCCGGTCGACCGGATCACGCGGGCCGAACACCTCGATGTCGTCGGCCAGCCGCTCCGGGCCGTGGTGGTCGGCCAGCGCCGCGCCGGCGACCCGCAGGGCCACCGGCAGGCCCGCGCACAGCCCGCTCAGCCGGTCCGCCTGCGCGGCGGCCGGTGCGGGCAGGCCCGCGCCCTCCGCCAGCTCCCGCAGCAGCTGCCGGGCGTCGCCCGACCCGAGCGGGCCGACCGCCAGCTGGTGCACCCGGGCGTCCGGCAGCTCCAGCGGCAGCGGCTCGCGCGCGGTGACCAGGACCAGGCTCTCGGAGCGCTCGGGGACCAGAGCCGACACCTGGGCCGGGTCCGCGGCGTCGTCCAGCACGATCACCACCGGCACTCCGGTCAGATGCTGCTGGTACTGCTCGCCGAGCCGGCGCAGGTGCTGGTCCTGATTCTGCCGCTCCCGGAAAAGCAGCTGGTCGCGCGGTGCGCCGAGCCGGTTCAGCAGGTGCAGCAGCGCGTCCCGTACCGGCAGCGCCGCCCGGCCGTCGCCCGCCCCGCGCAGGTCGACCACGCACGCGCCCCTGAACTGGTCCTTCAGCTGGCGCGCCGCGCGCACCGCGAGCGCGGTACGCCCGCTGCCGGGCGGCCCGTGCAGCACCACGACGGTGGGCTGTACCGCGGTGGAGGCACGGCCCTGGTGCACGGCCTGCGCGATCTGCGCCATCTCCGGCCTGCGGCCGGCGAAGGGGCCCTCCGCGGCCGGGAGCTGGCTGAAGGACTGTTCGAGCACCGCCCGGGTGCGGGCCGCGGCGCTGCGGTCGCCGCCGGAGCGCCGCTGGCGCGGCAGCCGGGCGGGGGAGCGCACCAGCGTCACACCCTTCTTGGCGGGCTGCTCGCCCGCGGCCTCGAGGAAGGGCCGTACACCGCGCCGCTCCAGCGCGGCCAGCCAGAGCAGCCGCAGCTGCTCGGCGCCGCCCGGCGCACCGCGTTCAGGGGCCGCCGCCCTTCTGGCCGCCCGGCCCCTGGCGGCCGCGGTGCCGAGCGTGGCCACCCCGGCGGCGCCGACCGCGGCACCGGTCACCAGCGCGGCGCCCGCCGACAGCCCGTGGCCCAGGTCGACGCCGAAGGCGACCGCAGCGGCCACCCCGGTCGCGAGACCGCCGGCCGTACTGCTCGCGGCCCCCGCCGCGCCACGGCCCTGCGCCGCGGGCGCGGGGGCCTCTCGGGCCTCCACGGCCCGCCGGTAGGCGGCGTATTCGGCCGCCGCAGTATCGGTGATCTCGTCGAACCGCTCCCGCGCCCGCCGCAGCGCGTCCGCCCCGCCTGCGGGGCCCTGCTCGGCGGCCAGCCGCGCCAACAGCCGGTCTGCGGCCGCGCGGTCGGCTTCCCGCAGTGCGATTCGTGACTCCGGCACATCGTCCTCCCGGTGACGCCCGACAGTCGTCGGATGGGTTTCGTGCCCGCCCGCACCCCGCGCCAAGCGTGGCAGCCCGGTCCGATCCCGTCCCAAGTCTGTTACCGAACGGCCCAGTTGAACCCGTCCATGGCGGGCCCGGCTGCCCGTCAGGCGGCCGGTCCCGTCCCCTCGGGGTCCGCCGCCCGGCGCAGCAGGAGGGCGCGCTCTGCGCCGTTGCGGGTCAGCGCGGCCGCCCGGACGAACTCCTCCCGCGCCTCCGCCGTACGCCCCAGCCGGGCCAGCAGGTCGCCCCGCACGCTCGGCAGCAGGTGGTAGCCGTCGAGCGCACCGCCCTCGGCCAGCGCGTCGGCCAGCGCGAGCCCGGCCGCGGGGCCCTCGGCCATGCCGACCGCGACCGCGCGGTTCAGCTCCACCACGGGGGAGGGGGCGATGCCGGCCAGCGCCCGGTAGAGGCCGGCGATCCGCGGCCAGTCGGTGTCCTCGGCCCGTACCGCCTGCGCGTGGCACGCGGCGATCGCGGCCTGGAGCGCGTAGGGCCCCGGCGCCCACCCGCGCGCCCTGGCCGCCGTGTCCGCCCTGGCAAGCGCCGCGAAACCGCGGTGGATCAGCAGCCTGTCCCAGCGCCTGCGGTCCTGGTCCAGCAGCATCACCGGGGCGCCGTCCCGGGTGCGTGCCGCCGACCTCGACGCCTGCACCTCCAGCAGCGCGGCCAGCCCGTGCACCTCGGGCTCGGCCGGCATCAGCCCCTGGAGCACCCGCGCCAGCCGCAGCGCGTCCTCGCACAGCCCCGGCCGCATCCAGTCGTCGCCCGCGGTCGCCGAGTAGCCCTCGTTGAAGATCAGGTAGACCACTTCGAGCACCGACGCCAGCCGCTCCGCCAGCTCCGCCCCCTGCGGCACCTCGAACGGCACCTTCTCCTTCGCCAGGGTGCGCTTGGCCCGCACGATCCGCTGCGCCACCGTCGGCTCGGCGACCAGGAAGGCGCGCGCGACCTCCTCCGTGGTCAGGCCGCCGAGCAGCCGCAAGGTCAGTGCGAGGCGGGCCTCACGGGACAGCACCGGGTGGCAGGCGACGAAGACCAGCCGCAGCAGGTCGTCCTCGATGGCGGCCCCGTCCTGGTCCGGCTCCTCGAAGGCCGCCGCGCCCTGCGCGATCTCCAGCTCGTGGCCCAGCAGGCCGAGCTTGCGCGCGAAGGCCTCGTTGCGCCGGATCAGGTCGATGCCGCGCCGCTTGGCGGTGGTCATCAGCCACGCCCCGGGGTTGCGCGGCACCCCGTCGCGCGGCCACTGCTCCAGCGCGGCGACCAGCGCGTCCTGCGCCAGCTCCTCGGCCACCCCTATGTCGTGCACCAGCCGCGTCAGTCCGGCGATCAGCCGCGGCGACTCGATCCGCCACACCGCCTCCACCGCACGCCTGGCCCGGTCCCGGTCGGCCCGCACAGGCGCGCCGGACGCGGGCGGGGGCGGGGTCGAGCCGTCGGCTGCTGTCACGGCCACCCATCACAGCAGCCGGGGGGCGACCGCGCAAAGCGGCCGCCCCGCCCGGACCTCCCCGCGGCTTACGCGGGTTCCTCCACCTGCCTGACCTCGGCCTCGATCTCCCACTCCTCCCCGTGGATGGCCAGGAAGCGCGACGCCCACTGCGCCGCCTCGTCCACCGACTTCGCCTGGAAGATGGCGTACCCCCCGATGACCTCCTTGGCCTCGGCGTACGGGCCGTCCAGCACGGTCTGCTTCCCGCCCGCCTGCCGGATCACGGCCCCCTGCCCCGACGGCTGGAGCCCGCCGGTGTCCAGCAGCACCCCGGCCTTGGTCATCTCCTCGAGCAGCTGCCCCATCTCCGTCATCAGCTCCTCGCTCGGCCCGGTGGCGGGGGCCTTCGCGGGGTCGAGCCGCAGCAGCATCATGTAGCGCATCGTGGTGTCCTCTTTCCGTCCGTCCGCTCTCGTCGAGGGCCCTTTCACCTTGCCCTCACCGATGCGTCGATCGGGTGGTGCCGGGATCGACACGGCGGGGCGATTTTTTCCGGCGGGCGCGCAGACCGCGCGGCGGGCGGGTGCGGGGGCCGCCGGGGCGCGGGGCGTTTCCTCCGGCAGAGCAGCCGGTGCGGGACCCGCGTCCTGCCCCGGGACGGACGCCGGCGGCCGGTGCGGGCGGGGTCAGCCACCGGCACCCGGCCCCGGTGACACCGCCGTCAGGCGGGGGTGTCGGCCGACGGGGCCGGGATGGGCAAGGATGGGGGTATGCCGAACCGCCTCGCCGACGCGACGTCGCCGTATCTTCTCCAGCACGCGGACAACCCGGTGGACTGGTGGCCCTGGGGGCGGGAGGCGTTCGAGCAGGCCCGCAAGCGCGGAGTGCCCGTGCTGCTCAGCGTGGGGTATTCGGCCTGCCACTGGTGCCACGTCATGGCGCACGAGTCCTTCGAGGACGAGGCGACGGCGGCGTATCTCAACGAGCACTTCGTCGCGGTCAAGGTCGACCGCGAGGAGCGGCCCGACGTGGACGCCGTCTACATGGAGGCGGTGCAGGCCGCGACCGGTCAGGGCGGCTGGCCCATGACGGTGTTCCTGACGCCCGACGGGGAGCCGTTCTACTTCGGGACCTACTTCCCGCCGCAGTCCCGGCAGGGGATGCCGGGATTCATGGACGTGCTGGAGGGCGTCGTCGTCGCCTGGCGCGACCGGCGCGAGGAGATCGGTGACGTCGCCGGGCGCATCGTGCGCGACCTCGCCGACCGGGCCGGCGGCTACGGGGCCTCCGTCGTGCCGGGGGACGCCGAGATGAGCGCCGCACTGCTCGGCCTCACCCGCGAATACGACGCCCGCCGCGGCGGCTTCGGGGGCGCGCCGAAATTCCCGCCGTCCATGGCGCTGGAGTTCCTGCTCCGCCACCACGCCCGCACCGGCGCCGAGGGCGCCCTGCAGATGGCCCGCGACACCTGCGAGGCGATGGCGCGCGGCGGGATCTACGACCAGCTCGGCGGCGGCTTCGCCCGCTACAGCGTCGACCGCGACTGGTGCGTGCCGCACTTCGAGAAGATGCTCTACGACAACGCGCTGCTCACCCGGGTGTACGCGCACCTGTGGCGGGCCACCGGCTCCGACCTGGCCCGCAGGATCGCGCTGGAGACCGCCGACTTCCTGCTCGCGGAACTGGCCACGGAGGAGGGCGGGTTCGCCTCCGCCCTGGACGCCGACAGCGACGACGGCAGCGGCGCCCACGCCGAAGGCGCCTACTACGTCTGGACCCCCGCCCAGCTCGTCGCGGAACTCGGCGAGGAAGACGGCGAGTTCGCCGCGGACTACTTCGGGGTCACCCAGGAGGGCACCTTCGAGGAGGGCGCCTCCGTACTCCAACTCCCGCAGGGTGGCGGGGTGGTGGACGCCGAGCGGGTCGCCTCGGTACGCGACCGGCTGCTGGCCGCCCGCGAACGGCGGCACCGCCCGGGGCGCGACGACAAGGTCGTCGCCGCCTGGAACGGCCTGGCCATCGCAGCACTCGCCGAGACCGGGGCCTACTTCGACCGCACCGACCTGGTGCAGGCCGCGGTCGACGCGGCCGACCTGCTGGTCCGGGTGCACCTCGACGGCCGCGGGCGGCTCACCCGCACCTCGCGCGACGGCGTCGCGGGCACCAACGACGGTGTGCTCGAGGACTACGCCGACGTCGCCGAGGGCTTCCTCGCGCTCGCCTCGGTGACCGGGGAGGGCGTCTGGCTGGACTTCGCCGGGCTGCTGCTCGACTCCGTACTGCACCACTTCACCGCGGACGACGGCACCCTCTACGACACCGCGGACGACGCGGAGGCCCTGATCCGGCGGCCGCAGGACCCGACGGACAACGCGACGCCCTCCGGGTGGACCGCGGCCGCAGGCGCGCTGCTGTCGTATGCCGCGCACACCGGCGCGGAGCCGCACCGCACCGCGGCGGAGCGCGCGCTCGGCGTCGTCGGGGCGCTCGCGTCGAGGGCCCCGCGCTTCATCGGCTGGGGCCTGGCCGTCGCCGAGGCGGCGCTCGACGGGCCGCGCGAGGTCGCGGTGGTCGGCGGCACCGGTGATCCGCTCACCGCGGAGCTGCACAGGACCGCCCTGCTGGGCGGGGCGCCCGGCGCGGTGGTCGCCGTCGGCGAGGAGGGCTCCACGGAATTCCCGCTGCTCCACCAGCGCCCGACGCGGGGCGGCCGGGCCGCCGCCTACGTGTGCCGGCACATGGTGTGCGACGCGCCGACCTCGGACCCGCGGGCGCTGCGCAGCCAGCTCCGCACCCCGCGCTGACCCGCGGCCCTGGGTCCTTCCGTCCCGGCAGGCCGTCCCGGCGGCCCGTCCGGGCGGCCCGTCCGGGCGGACCCTAGATCTCCAGGCCCCGGTTGAGGATCTTCAGCGAGCGGTCGAGGATGCCGAGGAGGTCGTCCTCCGGGGCCTTCTCGACCCAGAACATGATGGCCTCGTGGATCACCGCGAACACCGCCGCGCTGAAGACCCGGACCTCCAGCGCGTCCGCGACCCGCCCGGTGCGGCCCGCGATGATCCCGCCCAGCAGCCGCCCGGTGGTGGAGAAGTTCTCGTGGGCGCGGGCCCTGATCGCCGGCACGTCCCGCACCAGTTGCTCGCGCTGCACCAGCTCGGCCCGCTGGGCGGGATCCGTCAGGACCCCGCCCAGCGACTCGTGCATGACCATCCGCACCGAGACCAGCGGCGGCTCGCCGTCCGGGCGGGCGCGCAGCTTGTCCGCCATCACCTCGTCGAACTCGTCCATGAGGACGATGTCCTCTTTGGTCGGGAAGTAGCGGAAGACCGTGCTCGGCGACACGTCCGCCTCCGCCGCGATCCGGTCCACCGGCGTGGCGTCGTAGCCGTGCTCGGCGAACAGCCGGTAGGCGGCCGCGCGGATCGCCTGCCGGGTCTGGACCTTCTTGCGTTCCCGCAGGCCGGCTCGGGGGGTGGCATCGGAGGATCGAGGGGGCATGACGTCATTGTCGGGCATCCGCCTGCCGCGCGGGCATCGCCCCGGCTCCTGAGTCCACCGCGGTGTCCGTCGCGGTGGACGTCATGGGCGCCGCGGCCCGCTGCTGCCGCGGGTTGGGCAGCAGGGCGGCCAGCAGCAGCGCCGTGACCAGCGCGGCCGCCCCGCAGACCACCAGTGCCAGGTCCATCCCGTGCAGGTACGACGCGTCGGCTGACGCGGCCAGTGCCCGGTCGCCGGCCTTCGCGGCCACCGCGTGCGCGCCGATGACGGACTCGCGGGCGGTGGCCGCGGCCCCGGGCGCGAGCCCGCCGGTGTCCAGCCGCGCGGTGTAGCCGGCGGCCACCACGCTGCCGAGGATCGCGACACCGATCGCCGCACCGGTCTGCCGCAGCGTCTGGAGCAGTCCTGAGCCGCTGCCCGCCCGCTCCCTGGGCAGCGCGCCGAGCGCGCTGTTCATGGCCGGCACGACCGACAGGCCGAGGCCGACCCCGGCGATCGCCAGCCACAGGGCGGTACCGCCGTAGCCGTCGCCGGTGCCGGTGGTCGCCCCGAGGAAGGCTCCCGCCGCCAGCGCCAGCAGGCCTGCGACGATCACCGGGCGCGGCCCGCCCCCGGCGGTCAGCGCGGGGCTGAGCCGGGCGGCGACCATCAGCCCGCCCAGCATGGGCAGCAGCCGCAGTCCGGTGCCGAAGGCGTCGTAGCCCAGCGTGGCCTGGAGGTAGGACGGCAGGACGAAGACCATGCCGGTGAGGATGAAGCTGACCAGCGTGGCGGCGACGGCGCTCCACAGGAAGCCGCGCTGCCGCAGCAGGCTCATGTCGAGCATGGGCCGCTGCACGGTGCGCTCGCGCAGGACGAGCGCGGCCAGCAGCACGGCGGCGGTGCCGAGCGCCGCGAGGACCAGCGGGTCGCCCCAGCCGCGGGTGGGCGCCTCGATGATGCCGTAGACCAGGGCGCCGAGGCCGCCGACGGCGAAGAAGGTGCTGGACGCGTGCACCTTCGGCGCGGCCGGGTCGGTGGTCTCCGGCAGCAGCGTGACGCAGGCCACGACCGCGATCGCCACCAGCGGGACGTTGACCACGAAGACCGAGCCCCACCAGAAGTGGTCGAGGAGGGTGCCGCCGATGAGCGGGCCGAGCGGCATGCCGAAGGCGATGGCGGTGCTGGTGAGCGCGACGGCCTTGGGGCGTTCCGCGGGGCCGAACAGCGAAGGGATCACCGACAGCGCGAGCGGCATCACGAAGGCGCCGCCGAGTCCCATGACCGTTCGGGCGGCGATGACCGGCGCGGGGGTGTCGACGAGGGAGCCGAGCACCGATCCGGCGAGGAAGACCAGCAGGCCCGCGACCAGCATCCGGCGCCGCCCGAAGCGGTCGCCGAGAAGTCCTGCGGGCAGCATCGCCGCGGCGAAGACCACGGTGTAGGAGTCCACGATCCACTGCATGTCGCCGGTGCCGGCGCCGATGCTGTCGGCCATGGTCGGCAGCGCGACGTTGAGGATCGTGGTGTCGAAGCTGAGCACCAGCATGCTCAGGCAGATCGCGACGAGCGCCGCCCAGCGCCGGGGGTCCGGCTGCCGGGCTGCCGCGGAGGGCGAAGAGGACATCAGTACTCCTGCAAGAGGGAGTCAATTGATAGTTGCTTTCAAAAAAGAGTAGCTGTCATACTCTCCCGTGCCAACCCGCCCGGGAACACCACGCCCCGGCCCGCCGGCGGGCACGGCGAAGGCCCGCACCCGGAGGGGGGGTGCGGGCCTTCGTATGAGCGGATCGCGGGTTATGCGTGCTGGTAGGCCACCAGCGAGATGCCGACGTAGTGGACGATGAAGGCGGCCAGTGTGAGGGAGTGGAAGACCTCGTGGAAGCCGAACCAGCGCGGTGACGGGTTCGGCCGCTTGAAGCCGTAGACGGCCGCTCCCGTGCTGTAGAGCAGCCCGCCGACGACCACGCAGACCAGGACGGCGACGCCGCCGGTGCGCAGGAAGTCGGGCAGGAAGAAGACCGCGACCCAGCCGAGGGCGATGTAGCAGGGTGTGTAGAGCCACCGGGGTGCGCCGACCCAGAAGACCCGGAAGGCGATACCCGCGAGCGCCCCCGCCCAGACCAGCCAGAGCAGCAGGTGCGAGGTGCCGCCTGGCAGCAGCAGTATGGCCAGCGGGGTGTAGGTGCCGGCGATGATCAAAAAGATGTTCGCATGGTCAAGTCGCCGCAAAATTCCGGCGCCGCGCGGACCCCAGTCACCGCGGTGGTAGAGCGCGCTCACGCCGAACAGCGCACACGCCGACACCGTGAAGATCGCACAGGCGATCCGGCCCCTGGTGCTCTGTGCGAAGGCGGTGAGCATCACGCCCGAGATCAGTACCGCTGGGAACATGCCCGCGTGCAGCCACCCTCTGAGCTTGGGTTTTATGGGTTTCAGCGGGTCGAGTGCATCGACGTCCGAGGGCACTTCTGCAGTGTGATCGACGGCGCTCATGGCGTCAATCTTACCTACGCCACCGTAGGTTGCCCTGCCGCAGCACTCCGCCGTCGGTGTCATACCTGCCCGTGGCGGGGCTCACTTCCGGTCCTCTGGACAGACTCCTTCGACCGGGCTCACACTCATATGAGTGCGGTCGGCACCGGATGAGCACTCTGCGAACGCGTCCGGGCCGCAGCCCCCAAGGGGCCGAACCAACCCTCAACTCTCACGCCGGTCTGTGCGGACCCGGCGGGATGGAGTGATTGTGGCGCGCGTCAACACGGCTCCCACCGAACACCAGGAACTGATCCGCTGGGTCGGCGAGATCGCCGAGCTCACCCAGCCCGACGAGATCGTCTGGTGCGACGGCTCGCAGGCGGAGTACGACCTGCTCGCGGCCGAACTCGTCGCCAAGGGCACCTTCACCAGGCTCGACCCGACCCTGCGGCCGAACTCGTACCATGCGGCCTCCGACCCCTCCGACGTGGCGCGCGTCGAGGACCGGACCTTCATCTGCTCGCGCCGCGAGGCCGACGCGGGCCCGACCAACCACTGGATGGACCCGGCGCGGATGCGGGCGATCTTCACCGGCGGGGCGGACGCCTCGACGAGCGCGGGCTCCTCCGGGGCGGCGGCCCCGGGCCTCTTCCGGGGGGCGATGCGCGGCAGGACGATGTACGTCGTCCCCTTCTGCATGGGGCCGCTCGGCTCACCGCTGTCCGCGATGGGCGTGGAGATCACCGACTCCGCCTACGTCGCGGTGTCCATGCGCACCATGACCCGGATGGGCACCGACGTACTGGAGGAACTGGGCACCGACGGCGACTTCGTCAAGGCCGTCCACTCGGTCGGCGCCCCCCTCGCCGAGGGCCAGGCCGACGTGCCCTGGCCGTGCAGCGACACCAAGTACATCTCGCACTTCCCCGAGGACCGGGAGATCTGGTCCTACGGGTCCGGCTACGGCGGCAACGCCCTGCTCGGCAAGAAGTGCTACGCCCTGCGGATCGCCTCCGTCATGGCCCGCGACGAGGGCTGGCTCGCCGAGCACATGCTGATCCTCAAGCTCACCCCGCCGCGCGGCGAGGCCAGGTACGTGGCCGCCGCCTTCCCCTCCGCGTGCGGCAAGACCAACCTGGCGATGCTGGAGCCCACCATCTCCGGCTGGACCGTCGAGACCGTCGGCGACGACATCGCCTGGATGCGCTTCGGCGACGACGGCCGGCTCTACGCCATCAACCCCGAGGCCGGCTTCTTCGGCGTCGCCCCCGGCACCGGCGAGCACACCAACGCCAACGCCATGAAGACGATGTACGCCAACTCCGTCTTCACCAACGTCGCCCTCACCGACGAGGGCGACGTGTGGTGGGAGGGCATGACCGAGGAGCCCCCCGCGCACCTCACCGACTGGAAGGGCAACGACTGGACCCCCGCGTCCGGCACCCCCGCCGCCCACCCCAACGCCCGCTTCACCGTCCCCGCCGACCAGTGCCCGATCATCGCCCCCGAATGGGAGGACCCGCGCGGCGTCCCGATCTCCGCGATCCTCTTCGGCGGCCGCCGCGCCTCCGCCGTCCCGCTGGTCACCGAGTCCTTCGACTGGCAGCACGGCGTCTTCCTCGGTGCGAACATCGCCAGCGAGAAGACCGCCGCAGCCGAGGGCAAGGTCGGCGAGCTGCGGCGCGACCCCTTCGCGATGCTGCCCTTCTGCGGCTACAACATGGGCGACTACTTCGGGCACTGGATCGAGGTCGGCAAGGCGCACGACCCGGCGAAGCTGCCGAAGATCTACTACGTGAACTGGTTCCGCAAGGACGCGGACGACCGCTTCGTGTGGCCCGGCTTCGGCGAGAACAGCCGCGTGCTCAAGTGGATCGTGGACCGCCTCGACGGTGTGGCCGAGGGAGTGCCGAGCCCCATCGGCGTCCTCCCCGCGCCCGGCGCCCTGGACACGGACGGGCTGGGGCTCTCGCCGGCCGAGCTCGACCTGCTGCTGACGGTCGACCCGGTGGTCTGGCGTGACGAGGCCGCGCTGATCCCCGCCCACCTGGAGACCTTCGGCGAGCACACCCCGCCCGAGCTCTGGGCGGAGTACCGCGCCCTGGTCGCGCGGCTGGCCTCCGCGTAAGGCGGCGCCCCACGGGGGCGCGGGGACGGGCCGCACGTCGCCACCGGCCCGAAGGGGCTGCCGTCCGATCCGGGCCGCAGGCCGTCGGGTGGCCGGGCGTCGCATTCCCCGCGCCCCCGCGCCCCTCGGGACGTACCCGGGGGCGCTGGGAACCCTCGCCTACGGCTGGGAGTAGCCGTCGAGGAAGCGGCCGATACGGCCGATGGCCTCGGTCAGGTCCTCCGCGCGCGGCAGCGTGACGATGCGGAAGTGGTCGGGCTCGATCCAGTTGAAGCCCGTGCCGTGCACGATCATGATCTTCTCGGCCCGCAGCAGGTCGAGCACCATCTGCCGGTCGTCCTTGATCTTGTAGACGTGCGGGTCAAGCCGCGGGAAGGCGTACAGCGCGCCCTTGGGCTTGACGCAGCTCACCCCGGGGATCGAGGTGAGGGCCGCGTAGGTGGCGTCGCGCTGGGCGCGCAGCCGGCCGCCGGGCAGGACGAGCGAGGTGATCGACTGGTGGCCGCCGAGCGCGGTGGCGATGGCGTGCTGGGCCGGCATGTTGGCGCACAGCCGCATGTTGGCCAGGATCGTCAGGCCCTCGATGTAGCTGCCCGCGTGTGTCTTGGGGCCGCACACCGCCATCCAGCCGCTGCGGTAGCCCGCGACCCGGTAGGCCTTGGACAGGCCGTTGAAGGTCAAGGTGAGCAGGTCGGGCGCGATGGCGGCGGTCGGGGTGTGGGTGACGTCGTCGTAGAGGATCTTGTCGTAGATCTCGTCCGAGCACACCACCAGGCGGTGCCGGCGCGCGATGTCGGTGAGGCCGCGCAGCAGTTCGTCGTCGTAGACGGCGCCGGTCGGGTTGTTCGGGTTGATGATGACGATCGCCTTGGTGCGGTCGGTCACCTTGCGCTCTATGTCGGCCAGGTCCGGCATCCAGTCGGACTGCTCGTCGCACCGGTAGTGCACCGCGGTGCCGCCGGCCAGCGCGACCGAGGCGGTCCACAGCGGGTAGTCAGGCGCGGGGACCAGCACCTCGTCGCCGTCGTCGAGCAGCGCCTGCATCGACATCTGGATCAGCTCGGACACGCCGTTGCCGAGGTAGATGTCCTCGACGTTCAGCGGGATGCCCTTGGTCTGGTAGTGCTGCATCACCGCCCGCCGCGCCGACAGCAGACCCTTCGCGTCGCCGTAGCCGTGCGCGTCCTTCAGGGTGCGCAGCATGTCCTCGAGGATCTCGGGCGGGCACTCGAACCCGAACCCGGCCGGATTCCCGGTGTTCAGCTTGAGGATGCGGTGACCGGCCGCCTCCAGCCGCATCGCCTCCTCAAGAACCGGACCCCGGATCTCGTAACAGACGTTTGCGAGTTTTGTGGACTGGATGACCTGCATGCCGGTCACCTTACGGGGCGGTCAGGTGCGCCGCTCGGTGTTTTTCGCCACGACGGGGACGTCGCGGCCACGCCCCGCCTGGCCGATCCGGCGGCCGCGCGGGCTGCCGCCGCCCTGGTGCCGCCCGGTGTGTTTCACCCCGGCGATCGGCTCCGTACGGGTCACTGCCGCCCCGCCGACCGCACGGAGCGTCCCGCCAGCACATCCGTCCGCCGGCCGTCCTCGATGACGAAGCGGCCGTCGATCAGGACGTGGGGGATACCGGTCGGCAGCGTGCGCGGCCGCTCGTAGGTCGCGCCGGAGGCGACCGTCGCCGGGTCGAAGAGGACCAGGTCGGCGCGGTGGCCCTCGCGGATCAGGCCGCGGTCGGCCAGGCGCAGCCGGGCGGCGGGGCGGCCGGTCAGATGGGCGACGCACTCCTCCAGGGTGAGCACTGCGAGCTCGCGCACGTAGTGGCCCAGGTAGTGCGGGAAGGTCCCGTACGCCCGCGGGTGCGGCTTGGCCCCGTGCAGGATGCCGTCCGATCCTCCCGTGTGGGTGCGGTGGCCCATCACCGTGCGCACGTTCCGCTCGTCGCCGACGTGCTGGAGGATCGTGGTGCCGAGCCGGTCGGCCAGCAGCAGGGCGCGGGCCGCGGGCCAGCCGTCGAGGCGGCTGCCGACGCGGCCGGCCAGGGCCGGGTCCGCGGTGCCGGAGACCTCGATCGTCGACCAGTCCATCGGCACCCCGTGGCAGCCGTCGGAGCCGGTCACCTCCAGGGCGTGCCTGACGCGTTCCGCGGTCGGCTCGTCGCGCAGCCTGGCCAGCGTCGCCTCGGGGCCGCCGACAGCCGCCCAGCTGGGCAGCAGCGCGGCCAGCGTCGTACAGCCGGCCGTGTACGGGTAGCTGTCGAGCGTGATGTCGGCGCCGTCCGCCAGCGCCTTGTCCAGCACATCGAGCAGGTCGGCGGCGCGACCCGCGTTGACGTCGAAGTTCATCGTCGCGTGCGCCAGGTGCAGCGGGCAGCCCGCCGCCCGGGTCAGCGCGATCATCTCCTCGTACGCGCGGAGCGCCCCGGCGCCGTAGGAGCGGTGGTGCGGGCAGTAGTAGCCGCCGTGCTGGGCGACCACCCGGCACAGCTCGGTCAGCTCGGCGTCGGGTGCGTACATCCCCGGGGTGTACGTCAGCCCCGACGACATCCCCACCGCGCCCTGCGCCATGCCCTCCGCGACCAGCTGCTTCATCCGCCGCAGCTCGTCCGGCGAGGCCGCCCTGTCCTCCCAGCCGACCGCCATCATCCGGACGGTGCCCTGCGGGACGAGGTAGGCGGCGTTGACCGCGACGCCCCGGTCGAGACGGTCCAGGTAGCCGCCGACGGTGCGCCAGTCGAAGCTGACGCCCGAGCCGTCGCCGTTCCAGCCGGCGATGAGGGTGCGCAGGGTGTCGAGGGTGCGGTCGTCGGCCGGGGCGTACGACAGGCCGTCCTGGCCGAGCACCTCCAAGGTGACGCCCTGCGCCGCCTTCGCCTCGTGGGCCGGGTCGGTGAGCAGCGCGAGGTCGCTGTGGGAGTGCATGTCGATGAAGCCGGGGGCCGCGGCCAGGCCTTCGGCGTCGAGCATCCGCCTGCCGGTGGGCCGCCGCCCCTCGCCCCGCCACACCCGGACGATGCGGCCGCCCTCGATCCCGAGGTCCCCTCGGTACGAGGGCGCGCCGCTCCCGTCCACGACGCGTACGTCCCTTACGACCAGGTCCATGCCTGCGACCTTACGTTCCGCCCTGCCCGCGCCCTCCCCGGCCCTCAGAAGAAGGTGCGGACGTAGTCCGTGACGGTGCCTTCGGGGGTGGCGACGGGGATCAGGGGCCACTTGTCGAAGGTCGTGCAGGGGTGCGAGAGGCCCAGGCAGACCAGGTCGCCGACCCGGAGCGGGTCGGCGTGCGGCACGTCGAGCCAGAGGTGCTGGTCGGAGATGCCGCTGACGCTGAGGCCTTCGGGCGCGGGGCGCTCGCCCTCGGCGGAGCGTACGGCCACCGGGGTGGGAAGCCCCAGGTCGTACGGTGCGTCGCGCTTGCCCGCGTTGAGGAAGGCCTGCCCCGGCGCCGGCCGGGAGACGACCTGGGCCCACAGCCGGAAGGCCGGCTCCAGGTGCCCCGGCACCCGGGTGAAGGGCGTCACCCGTGCGTAGTGCGTGTCGTCGTGCGTGACGTAGGCGCCCGACCGCAGCAGCCGCAGCACCGGCCGCGACATCGGGCCGATGTCGCCGAAGACGTCCGCGACCGCGTCGAACCACGCCGAGCCCCCGGCGCTGACCACGATCTCGTCCGCCTCGCCGAAGGCACCCGTCCGGTCCAGGCCGGCGGCGAGCGCGACCAGCCGCCGCAGCCAGGCACGCACCCGCTCCGGGTCGGCGTCCGGCACCTCGCCCTCGTAGCCGGCCACGCCGACCAGCCGCAGCCGGCCGGAGGCCGCGACGGCCTCGGCGACCACGGCGCACTCCGCTTCCGTGCGCACCCCGGTGCGGGCGCCCTCGCCGGCGCCGAGTTCGATCACGACGTCCACCGCGCGCCGGGTGCCGGCCGCCCGCAGCGCCTCGTCCATGAGCCGTACGCCGTCCACGGAGTCGACGTAGCAGATGAAGCCGAAGTCCGGGTCGGCGTCGAGTTCGGCGCCGAGCCAGCGCAGCGCGGCCGGGTCGACGAGCTCGTTGGCGAGGAAGACCCGCGGGATGCCGAAGGCGCGGCAGACCCGCAGCTGGTGGGGCACGGCGACGGTGATGCCCCAGGCGCCGCGTTCGAGCTGGCGGGCGAAGAGCTGCGGGGCCATCGACGTCTTGCCGTGCGGGGCGAAGGCCAGGCCGTGCTCGGTGCTCCAGCGCTCCAGGACGGCGAGATTGTGGTCGAGCGCGTCGGCGGCCAGCACGAGCAGCGGGGTGGTGAAACCACCGCCGGTCAGGGTGCGGCGCTGGTCGGCGAGTTCACCGACGGTGAGCCCCTCGGCGTCCGGGGGCAGGCCCTTGAAGCGGTGGTCCACGCGTTCCCCGCGCAGCGCGGCGACCCGTTCGGCGACGACGTCCATGCACCCTCCGTACCCCGCACTGCGTTGCAACATGTGCAACGGCCATTGCGTATCGTGTTTCGAGCTGTCTAACATCCGGGCCTGCGGCCGGTCAACGGCCGCCGACCCGTCCCCCCCCGTGGTTACCCCAGTGAGAGCGAGCGTGAGCGTGACGCCGAGCGTGGACGTCGTAGCCCTGGGGGAGTCCATGGTCACCTTCGTGCCCAGCAGGACCGGCCGGCTGGCCGACGTGCCCGCCTTCCACCGGACCATCGGCGGCGCCGAGTCCAACGTCGCGTGCACCCTGGCGCGCACCGGCCACAGCGCCCGCTGGGTCAGCCGGGTCGGCAGCGACGGCTTCGGCGACCACCTGGTCGACACGATCGCGGCCGCCGGCGTCGACGTCGGCGCCGTGCAGCGCGACCCGCACCGGCCCACCGGCATCTACTTCCGCACCGCAGGCGAGCGCGCGACCACCCTGGACGCCGTCCCCGGGCGCGCCGAGGTCGTCTACTACCGCAAGGGCTCCGCCGCCTCCGCCCTGTCGCCCGCGCTGGTGCAGCGCAGGGACGTGTGGGCCGGCCGGATACTGCACCTGACCGGGATCACCTGCGCCCTGTCGGCCACCTGCAAGGCGCTGACGCGGCGGCTCACCCACCGCGAACCCGGCCGCCCGCTGGTGTCCTTCGACGTCAACCACCGCCCCGCCCTGTGGCACGGCGCCGACCCGTGGCTGCTGGCAGAAATCGCCCGCGGCTGCGACCTGGTCTTCGTCGGCGAGGACGAGGCGCAGGCCGCCTGGGGTCTGGCGGACGCCGACGCGATCAGGGCCGCCCTGCCGGAACCCGCGACCGTGGTGGTCAAGCAGGGCGCCGCCGGCGCCACCGTCTTCAGCGGCGGCGAGCGCATCCGGGTGCCGGCGCCCGCGGTCGACGTCGTCGCCCACGTGGGGGCCGGCGACGCCTTCGCCGCCGGCTTCCTGTCCGCGACCCTGCGCGGGCTCCCGCTGCGCGACCGGCTGCGGCACGGCCACCTGCTGGCCGCCGCCGCGCTGACCGTGCCGGGCGACCTCGCGCCGCCGCCCGGCCGCGCGCACGCAGACGCGCTTGCCGCGCTGGACGACACCGCGTGGGGCAGACTGCGACTCGGCCCCGGCTGGACGGAGCGGGCACAGGAGGTGGGGCGGTGAGCCAGACGGTCGACCGCGCGCTGAGCATCCTGCCGCTGCTCGCCGAGGGCCCCGCGAGCCTGGAGCAGGTCGCCACCCGGCTCGACGTCCACAAGTCCACCGCGCTGCGGCTGCTGCGCACCCTGCACGACCACGGTCTGGTCTACCGCCAGCAGGACCAGCGCTACCGGCTCGGCGCCCGGCTCTTCGCGCTCGCCCAGCAGGCCGTCGAGGCGCTGGACATCCGCGGCATCGCCCACCCGCACCTGGCCGCCCTCAACGAACGCACCGGCCACACCGTGCACCTGGCGGTCTACGAACAGGGCGAGGTCGTCTACATCGACAAGGTGGAGAGCCGCTACCCGGTCCGCATGTACTCGCGGATCGGCCGCCCGGTCGCCATCACGGTCGCCGCCGTCGCGAAACTGCTGCTCGCCGACCTGCCGGAGCCGGAGCGCAGGGCGGTCGCCGAAGGCCTCGACTACCCGCGCTACACCGCGCGTTCCACCCCCGACGCCGCCGCCTTCCTCGCCGAGCTGGCCCGAGTGCGCGAACAGGGCTGGGCCTGCGACCTGGGCGGCCACGAGGAGTCCATCAACTGCGTCGGCGCACCGCTGCGCGGACCCGACGGGCGGGTCTGCGCGGCCATGTCGGTCTCGGCGCCCAACGTGGTGGTCACCGCCGAGGAACTCCTGCGGCTGCGGCCGCTGGTCCTGCGGACCGCAGAGGCGATCGGAGCCGAGCTGTCCGGCGTCGCGGGACCCTCCCCCGCCGCTGTCCCTTCCCCCGCTCCCACAGAACCCACGAGAGGCGCGACCGCATGAGCGAGCTGCCAGAGGCCAACCCCGACCGACTGCCGCGGCTCACGAAGACCGCGATCACCCCGCCGACGCACACCACGCCCCCGGCGAAGTTCTCGCACGGGGTGCGCAAGGGCAACATCCTCCAGGTCGCGGGCCAGGTCGGCTTCCTGCCCGCCCCCGGGGGCGGCGCGCCGACCCCGGCGGGCCCGACGCTGCGCGTCCAGGTCCTGCAGACCCTCTCCAACGTCCAGTCGATCCTGGAGGAGGGCGGCGCGACCTGGGAGGACGCGGTCATGGTGCGGGTGTACCTCACGGACACGGCGCACTTCGCCGAGTTCAACGAGATCTACGACGGCTTCTTCGCCGGCCTCCGGCAGGCACCGGCCGCCCGCACCACGGTCTACGTGGGCCTCCCGGCGGGACTGCTGGTCGAGATCGACGCACTGGCCGTGCTCGGTTAGCCGCAGCCGGCCGCGCACCGGCGCGGGCGCCGCGCCGAAGCCGCGGGGGAGGACCGCCCGCCCGGCCTCCCGCCGGCCGGGGCGGATATCGGCCTGCGGACGCCGACGACGTCCAAGCCCGTCGACGGCCGGCCGCGGGGAATCCCGCGGCCGGCCGTCGACGCGTGCCCGGGAGCGCGAGGGTGGCGCTCCCGGGCACGCCGCGCGCTACGGCAACGCGTGGACGTGCGGGCCGACACCGTTGGACCAGGTGTTGCCGGCCTTGGCGTCCCAGTTGGTCGACCAGGTCATCGCGCCGCCGATGCCGGGCCACGTGGTGGACGGGTGGAAGCTGCCGCAGCCCGTGCCCTTGGCGAGGCAGTCGAGCGCGTTGTTGACGACGGTCGGGCTGACGTAGCCGGAACCGGCCGCGCTGGTCGACGCCGGGGTGCCGATGCCGACCTGGGACGGTGACAGGCCGGCCTGGATCGCGGTGCAGGCCAGCGTGGTGATGAAGTCCACGGAACCCTGGCTGTAGACGCCGCCGTCACACCCGTTCATCGAACCGCTGTTGTAGTACTGGGTGTTCACGATGGTCAGGATGTCCTTGACCTTCAGCGCGGTGGCCAGGTAGTCGCTGCCGGCCGACAGCATGTCGATCGTCTGCGGCGCCATCGTGATGATCAGCCCCGAGCCCGCCTTGGTCCGCAGCGCCCGCAGGGCCTGCGGCATGTAGGTGGAGTCGATGCCGTTCTCCAGGTCGATGTCGACCCCGTTGAAGCCGTACGTCTGCATCAGCGTGTAGACGCTGTTGGCGAAGTTGGTGGCCGACGCGGAGTCGCGTATCGAGATGGTGCCGTTCTGGCCGCCGACCGAGACGATCACCTTCTTGCCCGCGGCCTGCTTGGCGGCGATGTCGGCCTTGAACTGCGCCACGCTGTAGCCGAGCGAGGGGTCGAGGGTGAAGGACACCGCTCCCGGCGTGGTCGTCGCGTCCGCGAAGGCGACGGCGATGATGTCGTACTGGCTCTGCACCTGCGCGATGGTCTGCACGGTGGCGCCGTTGTTGAAGTTCTGCCAGTAGCCGGTGACCAGGTGCTTGGGCAGGTTCCCGGACGGCGGCGTGGTGGGCGGCGTCGTCGGAGGTGTGGTCGGGGGCGTCGTCGGGGGTGTGGTGGGCGGGGTCGTGTGGGTGGTCGGCGGGGTGGTGGGCGGCGTGGTCGAACCGCCGGGGCCGGACAGGGTGATGTCGTCGGCGAAGTACGCCGGCTGCGCGTACCACCCGTGCGTGTAGACCGTGACCGAGCGCGTGCTCGCGCCGGTGGTGAAGTTGACGCTGAGCTGCTGGTAGGAGGACGCGCCGGGCGTCCAGGTCGACGGGTCGGTGCCGCCGGTCCCGGTGGCGCCGATGTAGACGTAGCTGCCCTGGACCCAGGCGCTCAGCGTGTACTGGGAGTTGGGCTGCACGCTGACGGTCTGCGAGCACTGCCCTGTGTCGCTGCTCGACGGGGTGGCCTTGAGCGCGCCCGACCCGGTGTGCACCGGGCTGGAGACGGCGGCGCCGCTGCCCGCGGTGCAGGTCCAGTTCGAAAGGCCGCTCTCGAAGCCGGGGTTGGCGACGAGGTTGGTGGTCGCGGCGCTCGCGCTGCCGACGGTGACCACGGCGACTCCGGCGCCGATCACCGCCGCCGCGCTCAGCGCGGCGACCGTACGCTGCCTGACGGTCGATCTGCGGTGCGTATGACTGGCTCGATTCGCGTGCGATGCACGTTCCACGACTGCCTCCTGGGGGCAAGGAGTTGGGGGGTGGTGGGAGTGCGGGAGGCCCGGAACGCCGGGCAGACCGTCGGAGGTACCGGGAAGCCCCGGTAAGGGAGAAAGTTGGTCCAGACCAATTGGGTTGTCAAGACCCCTTGCGGACAGCCGCCGTCCACCGCCGCCGATCCGCAACTTTGCGCACCCAACCAGCTACACATCGATAAGCTGACGAGCGGAAATCGCCAGGCCACGCGGCCCGATCGGGCGGAAAGGGGAGGTTCCGGATGCCGAGCGTCATCACGGTCACGTCGGACGATCTCGCACTTCCGCTGGAGGAGCAGGTGACACGGGTCTCGGCCGCGCTCGACGCGCACGGGCACATCGTCGCGCTCGCCCCCGCGGAAGCCGACGACCCCGCCCGCCGCCGGCTGCACACCGTCCGATCGGCCCTGGAGGCCGACCGGTTGGCGATCGTGCCGCTGTCCCTGCCGCCGCTGGCCCGGGCACTGCTGGGCGAGCAGCTGCGGCAGCTGTCCGGCACCGACCTCGGCCCGGGCGTGCTCGCGGGCGCCGCCCGCCTGCTGTCGTACTACCTGCACTCCGGCGCGCTGCTCGGGTCCGTCGCCAAACTCGACCGGGTGCCCGTCGGCGTCGGCAGCCACGTCAAGTCCCTCGTCCCCGGACGCCACTTCGCCGTGATCGCGCACCCCGAGCCCTACCTCGGTGAGGCGGACGCGCAGTCCGTCCCGCCAGGCCCCGGCTACCAGACGCAACTCGCCGTCGCGGGCAAGGGCCTCGACCCCGGCTGGATCACCGGGCCGCTCGCCGCCGCCTGGCACTCCCAGCACCTGCGGGAGGTGCCGCTGCCGCCGGACTCGGCCCGATGGTGGGGCACCGCCAAACTCGTCGAGTTCACCGCCTACATCGCCGACGTCGGCATGCTCTACCAGCTGGTCACCTCCGTGCGGCGCGACACCTGCACCTGGTGCGGCCTCGAAGTCATCGGCGACCAGTGCCTGTTCTGCGCCACCCGGCTCGCGGAGCGGCAGACCCCGGCCAAGCACGCGGCCGACACCCGCGGACGCTCCGTGGAGACACCGCGCCGCCCCCAACTCGAACCCCACAAGCGATAGGTCCGCCCGCACATGAACTCACGTCAGCGCCGTGGTGTCGTCCTTCTGGTGGTCTCCGCCGTCTGCGCGGTCGCCGCCTTCGCCGGGGTGGTCGCCGTCGTCAACGACGCGCGTTCGCAGGTCGGCGAGAAGGTCACGGCGTACGAACTGTCCTCCGACATAGCCGCGTACCAGCAGATCGGCAGCGCTGACGTGCACCGGATAACGGTGCCCTCGCGCTGGCTGCCGGACACCGCGGTGCGCGACCTCGGGCAGGTCCAGGGCAAGATCGCCGCGGTGGCGCTCAAGAAGGGCTCGCTGCTCCAGACCGACATGGTCGCCGCCCGGCCGGAACTGCGGCCGGGACAGATGGAGATCGCCATCATGATCGACGCGGAGACCGGTGTGGCCGGCAAGATCACCCCGGGTGCCAAGGTCAACATCTTCGCCACCTTCGCGGGCCGCAAGGACACCGACCCCGACGTCTCCCGGATCATCGTGGCCGGCGCCCAGGTCATCGACGTCGGCGAGATCAAGGCATTCGACAAGAACGCCGACGCCCAGCGGCTGTCCGCGGAAGGGGTGCCCATCACCTTCGCGCTGGGCGCCGAGGACGCCCAACGCGTCGCCTACGCCGAGTCGTTCGCCGAACACGTGCGCCTCGCCCTGGTCGCCCCCGGCGACACCTCGACCCCGCCGGACACCGCACGCGACTACACCCTGTCAGGCGACACCGCGAGCGGCGGAGGCGAACGCCCGTGACCGTACGCATCGTCGCCGGCACCTCGGACCCCGACGCGGCCCGCGCGCTGCTCGGCCTGCTCGGCCAGCTCCCCGGCGCGGAACCCGCCCCCGCCCTGCACGACTCCACGGGGGTACTCGAACTCCTCGCCCGCGCCGCGGAAGCCGGGGTCGACGAACTGCCGGAAGTCGTCATCGTCCACGAGACGATCGGCCCGATGCCCGCGCTCGACCTGGTCCGCGACATCGCCCTGCGCTTCCCCGCGGTCGGCGTCATCCTGCTCACCCCCGACCCCGGCCCCGCCGTGCTCGCCGCCGCCATGAACTCCGGCGCCCGCGGCGTCGTCGCGCTCCCGCTGGCCTACGACGAACTGGGCGCCCGCGTCGACGCCGCCGCCACCTGGGCCGCGGGCGTCCGCCGCCACCTGGGCCCCCAGCGGGCCGCGCTGCCCGCGGTCGCCGGCGGCACCCTGGTCGCCGTCGCGGGAGCCAAGGGCGGCGTCGGCACCACCGTCACCGCCGTCCACCTCGCACTGGCCGCACACGCCTCGGGCCGCTCCACCGCCCTGGTCGACCTCGACCTCCAGGGCGGCGACATCGCCTCCTACCTCGACGTGCAGTTCCGCCGCTCCGTCGCCGACCTCTCCGACATCGCCGACGTGTCCTCGCGGGTCCTGCACGACGCCATGTACGTCCACGAGTCGGGCCCGGCGCTGCTGCTCGCCCCCGCCGACGGCGAACGCGGCGAGGACGTCACCGACCGCGCCGCCCGCCTCGTACTCGCCGCGCTGCGGCAGCGCTACGAGGTCGTCGTCGTCGACTGCGGCACCCAGATGACCAGCGCCAACGCCGCCGCCGTCGAGGTCGCCGACACCGCGGTCCTGGTCACCACACCCGACGTCGTCGCCGTCCGCGCCGCCAAGCGCATGGTCCGCATGTGGGACCGGCTCCAGATCCGCAAACCCCAGGACACCACCACCGTCGTCAACCGCCACACCCGCGGCACCGAGATCCAGCCGACCCTGGTCGGCCGGATCACCGGCACCAGGGTCGCCGTGTCCGTCGTCCCCGCCGCCTTCAAAGAACTCCAGCCCGTCATCGACGCCGGCCGCCTCCACGACCTCGACGCCCGCTCCACCGTCAAGGCCGGCATCTGGTCGCTGGCCGGCGAACTCGGCCTCGTCACCGGCGCCGTGCTGCCGGCGCCGCGCGGCAAGAAGTCCCGCCGCGGCGGCGACCGCGGCCAGGTCACGCTGGAGACGCTGGGGATGACGCCGATCATCCTCGTCACCCTGATCCTGGTCTGGCAGGCCGTCCTGGCCGGCTACACCTTCACGCTGGCGGGCAACGCCGCAGACGAGGCGGCCAGGGCCGCCGCGGTCGCCGGCGCCACGCAGGCAGTGGGCGAAGCGGCGGCGCGGAAGGACCTGCCCGGCGCCTGGTCCGGCGACGAGGCCGACGTCACCGTCACCCGCTCCGACGGGATGATCGACGCCAAGGTCACCTTGACGGTGCCGGTCCTCTTCCCCGGCACGATCGACTTCCCCTTCCACGTGACCGGCCACGCCAGGACCGTCGACGAACGGCCCACCCCATGACCACCCGGCCCCCGTGCAGGAGGGCGTCCCGACAGGGGCGCAGGGAACCGCGCGTTCAGCCCGCCACCGGCGGGTGGCCGGGAGCGGGCGGAACAACCCCTCTCGGCCGGTGGCGGCGTGCAGCCCGCCGCGGGCCGGCCGCGCCCGCGGGGGGAGCCGCACGGCGTGAACGGGCCGCGTCCCGGGCGGACCGCGGTGTGGCCTCGCTCGAATACCTCGGGATGCTGCCGTTCCTGCTGCTCATAGCGCTGGCCGGGATCCAGCTCGGCCTGGTGGCGTACTGCGGCGAGCAGGCCGGCACCGCGGCCCGTACCGCCGCCCGTACCGCGGCGCTTCCCGCCCCCGACGGAGGTGTCGGCGCCGGCAGGGTGGCAGGCCAGTCCGCCGTCAGCGACTGGCTGACCGCGATCATCGACTTCCCCCGCGACGACGACGCCATCACCGCGCGGGCCAGCATCGAGGTCCCCTCCGTACTCCCGGGAGTCCACCTCTTCGGGCCCGTGTCGCGTTCCGCGACCATGCCGAAGGAGGACACCACACCATGAGCCTGCGCGCCCGCCTCACCGTGGAAGAGGCCACCCCGCAGACCCAGGAGAGCCACCTGGTCGCCGTCTACCGGGCCAAGCTGCTCCAGGAGATCGACCTGGCCGAGATGTCGGCGCTGCCGGCAGCCGAGCGCAGGTCGCGCCTCGAACGCGTCCTCGGCCACATCATCAGCCGCGAGGGCCCGGTGCTGTCCACCGCGGAGCGCTCCGCGCTGATCCGCCGGGTGGTGGACGAGGCGCTCGGCCTCGGCATCCTCGAACCGCTGCTCGAAGACCCCACGGTCACCGAGATCATGGTCAACGGCCCCGACCGCATCTACGTCGAACGCGGCGGCCGGGTCGAGCCCGTCGCCGCCCGCTTCTCCTCCGCGGAACAGCTGCTGCAGACCATCGAGCGCATCGTGTCGACCGTCAACCGCCGCGTCGACGAGTCGAATCCGATGGTCGACGCCCGGCTGCCCTCCGGCGAGCGCGTCAACGTCGTCATCCCGCCGCTGTCCCTGACCGGGCCCACCCTCACCATCCGCCGCTTCCCGCGCGCCTACACGCTCAAGGAACTCATCGGCCTCGGCACCCTCGACGAGCACATGCTGCTGCTGCTCTCCTCGTTCGTCCGCGCCAAGTGCAACATCATCGTCAGCGGCGGCACCGGCTCCGGCAAGACGACGCTGCTCAACGCCCTCTCCGGGCTGATCCCCGACGGCGAGCGCATCATCACCGTCGAGGACGCCGCCGAACTCCAGCTCCAGCAGGAGCACGTGATCCGCCTGGAGTCCCGGCCGCCCAACGTCGAGGGCGAGGGCCGGATCACCATCCGCGACCTGGTGCGCAACTCGCTGCGGATGCGCCCCGACCGCATCATCGTCGGCGAGGTGCGCGGCGGCGAGACGCTCGACATGCTCCAGGCCATGTCCACAGGGCACGACGGCTCGCTCGCCACCGTGCACGCCAACTCCGCAGAGGACGCCGTGCTGCGGCTCCAGACCCTCGCGTCGATGAGCGAGGTCAAGATCCCCTTCGAGGCGCTGCGCGACCAGATCAACAGCGCCATCGACGTCCTCGTGCAGCTGCACCGGCACATCGACGGCACCCGGCGCATCGCCGAGATCGCCGTGCTGTCCTCCCACGGCCGTGACGTCTTCCGGCTCACCTCCGCCACCCGCTTCCGCGCCGAACCGCTCGGCGTCGACCGCATCGTCCGCGGCTGGTACGAACACCGGCCCGTGCCCCGCGAGATCGGCGAACGCCTCTACCTCGCAGGCGAACACGTCCCGGCAGCCTTCGGCGTCGGCGGCAGCGAACTCGAACTGGAGAGCAGGGAGGCGAAATGACACTGCTTCCGGGCGGGTCCGCCGCCACGACAGGACCACGGGGCGGGCGGCCCGCACTCGCCGCCGCAGGACGGGACTTCGCCACCGGCCCCTACCCGCTGCTCGTGCTCGGCATCACCGTGCTCGCGCTCGCGCTCGCGGTGTGGGGCCTGCACGCCTGGCGCGGCGGCCGCGCCGACCGGGTCGCGCTGGTCGAACGGCTCGCCGCCGAAGCGGGCGGCCCCGGCGGCGCACCGGTCCCCTTCGCCTCGCTCGACCGGCGGGTACGCCGCTACGCCTGGGGCCGCCGGCTGGCCGGCCGGCTCGCCGCCACCGGCACCAACCTCACCCCCGGCCAGTTCACCGCCTCGGTGATCGGCCTGGTGGTCGGCTCATGGGTGGCGGCCGCGGCCCTGCTCGCGCCCTTCTTCGGCCCGATCGCCGCACTGATCGCCGGCTGGGCCGCCTACTCCTTCCTGGAGTGGCGCCGCCGCATCCGCACCGAGCGCTTCATCGCCCAACTCCCGGACCTGGCACGGGTCCTCGCCAACGCCACGCAGGCCGGACTCGCCCTGCGCACCGCCGTGTCGATGGCCGCGGAGGAGCTGGACGCGCCCGCGGGGGAGGAGCTGAAGAAGGTGGCCGACGCCATGGCGGTGGGCCACCCCATCGAGGACGCCCTCGGCGAACTCCAGCAGCGCCTGCCCAGCCGCGAGTTGATCGTGCTGGTCTCCACCCTCGTACTCTCCAGCCGGGCCGGCGGCTCCGTCGTCGAGTCGCTGCGCAACCTCACCGTCACCCTGGAGGAGCGCAAGGAGACCCGCCGCGAGATCCGTACCCAGATGTCCCAGGTCACCGTCACCGCCTACGCGGTCCCCGTCATCGGCCTCGGCTCGCTCTTCCTGCTCGACCGGATCATGCCCGGCTCGCTCAGCGCGATGACCGGCTCCACGGTCGGCCGGATCTGCGTACTGATCTCGCTCGGGCTCTACGCGCTCGGCTTCGCACTGATCCGCCGCATGTCGAGGATCGACGTATGAGAACGGCCAGGACGCCCGACCGGCCCACGAGGAGCCCGGAATGACCCTCATCGGCCTCGGACTCGCGCTGGCGGTCGCCGTCTGCGCGGTCGGCGTCGTGCACGCGATCGGGCTGCTGCGCGCCGACGTCAAACTCCCCGACGACCTCGCCCTCGCGCTCGACATCGGCCGCACCCGCACCACCAGGACCGGCAACGCCATCGACCGGCTCGGCATCCGCTGGGCCCCGATGGTGCTGCGGATGATGGGCCCCGCGCGGATCGCCAAGATGCGGGCCAGGATCGACCACGCCGGCCACCCGCACGGCCTGACCGTCGAGCGCTACGCCGCCCGCCGCGCCGTCTACGGCACCCTCGGCGGACTCGCCGCGCTGCTGCTGCTCACCCGGGGCAACTGGTTCCTGGCCCTGCTGCTCCTCGCCTACGGCTGGGGCTGGGCCGACCTCGGCATCTGGCTCGCCGTCCGCCGCCGCCGCGACGACATCGAACGCACCCTGCCCGACTTCCTCGACGTCCTCGCCGTCGTCGTCAGCGCGGGCCTCGGCTTCCGGCAGGCCCTGGAACGCGTCAACTCCGTCTACACCGGCCCCTGGTCCGACGAGATCCGCGTCGCCCTGCGCCAGATGGACGTCGGCGTCAGCCGCCGTGACGCCTTCGACCAGCTCCGCAAGCGCAACCGCAGCGACCAGGTCGGCCAGTTCGTCACCGCCCTCCAGCAGGGCGAGGAACTCGGCGCCCCGATCGCCCGCACGCTCCTGCAGATCGCCACCGACATGCGCCGCACCGAAGCGCAGAACGCCCGCCGCCGCGCCGCCCGCATGGTCCCCCGCGCCACCGGCGTCATCACCATCCTGCTGGTCCCCGCGACCATGATCCTGCTGATCACCGGCACGATCATCGGCTCGCAGATCCACTTCGGCGATGTCTTCGGAAACGGGTGATCGAGATGCGACGGAGGGTGATCAACGGGCATGCTGTAGGCGCCACTTGTCCTTCGGACGAATGGCGCGCAACCGGCTGCGAATGCCCGAGGTTCGGGTGTACCTTTGCATTCGCAACCATATTTGCACCTGCAATCAGAAACAACCCGCTGCGGACGCCAACCGACCACCAGCGAGAGGCGGTGTGCCGTGACCACCATCCCCGACCCCGACGGGCAGCCCACGACCACCGCCGTAGGTATCACCAGCCAGGTGACAAAGAATGGGGCGAACAACGATGAACAGGTGGGCACTCCAGCGCTACACCGACGCCGAGGTCTGGCTCCGCACCCAAGCGGACCGCGCGACCACACGCCTGAAGTCCCGCGCGGACAGCGGCCAGACGTCATTCGAGTACCTGGGGATCGCGGTAGTGATCGCGGTGATCATCGGGGTGCTGGCGACGACGGGCATCGGGGATGCCGTGCAGACGGCCATTCTCGACGCGATCAGCAAGATCTCCGGGGGCAACGGCAAGTAGCGGCATTCTGTGCGAATGACGACGCGGGTCAGACGATCGGCATCTACATCGTCGCGATCACCGCGCTGTTCTTCCTCGCATTCGCCTTCTTCGCGGTCGGGCAGGCGTCCGTGGCGCGAAACTCCGCCCAGTCCGCGGCGGACGCCGCTGCTCTGGCGGCAGCTCGCGAAAGTCGGGATGAAGCACACGATGCGCTGCTTGCCGCCCTCAAGGCCGGCGACACCGACAAGCTCGGTCATCTGCTGCAGCTTCTGGGCGACGATGACGAGGGACCCTGTCGGATGGCCCAGGTCTTTGCCAACGACAACGGTGCGCGGGCGGACGACTGCGAACGAAGCAGTGATCCGGCGGGATACACCGTGTACGTCCAGTCGTTGCACGGCATCGGAAAGACCGTGGTTCACGACGCTGACGATGTCCGGGCCGAGGCCCACGCGACCGCTGAGGTCACGTCGCGATGTCCCGGCTTGGAGAGCCAAGGCGGAATCATCACCTTCACCTGCGATGACGGCAATGTCACGGTCGATCCCAAGGCTGATGACTTCACATTGGATCTGTCGGTGTTCTACGCAGTCCACTTGACCAGCTGACGGTCGGTCGGCCGAGGAACGAGGTACGGGGAGCGATGAGCACCTGGCACAGGGGCACGACGGTGCTGGCGATGACAGCGGTCGGCGCACTCATGCTTTCAGCGTGCGGAGGAGGTGGGGGCGGGGACAAGAAAGCGGACGGCAAAGCGTCGTCCTCGGCGACCTCGTCACACGACAAGCCGTCCAAGGGTGATGACGCGACGCCGTCAGCCGCGCCGACGCAGATCCTCGCTCAGATCAAGGGGGAGCACGACATCGTGGTCGTCATCAACTCGGCGGTGAGGGACGAGGATGGATTCGTGACGGTGCAGGGCGCCCTGACCAACAATGGCGACTCGGTCTTCAATGCCGTCACCTGGCGTGGGCCTGAGACAGCTCTGATTCCCTCCGGGCCCTCCATTGCCGGGGCAGTGCTCGTCGATGAAGCGGGGAAGAAGCGCTATTACGTACTGCGGGACACGGACGGCAAATGTCTGTGCACCATGGGCCTCACCCTGATCCAGCCCAAGGAGACCCGCCCACTGTTCGCTCAGTTCCCCTCCCCTCCCGCCACCACCACCCAGGTGGAGTTCGAACTCCCGACCATGCCCCCCGCCAAGATCACCATCTCCGATTCCGAGGGGTGACCCCGATGAAACCCGCGGCGGCTGCCGCCAGCCTCACGCTCACCGTCGTCCTGCTGGCCGCGGCCGCGCCGCAGGCGCTGGCGGACACGAATCCGCCCCCTTCGGCCGGGGACGCCACTCCCACCGCGCCCGTGAAGATCGACCCGAGTTCGCCGAATCTCCAGTTGCCTGAGGGGTCGACGCTGGCCGCGCCGAAGGTGCTGGACATCGTGTCGGTGACGGACGAGTCCACGGTGGCGGCGAGCGAGCCGGAGCAGCGGCAGGAGACGTCGAATTCGACGGTCACCTACGCGTTGCAGTCGGAGGTGGCGTTCGCCAAGGACAGCGCGACGCTGTCACCGTCCGTGACGTCGCGGATCCAGGCGATCGCGGCCGACATCAACGCGCGCCACGTCACATCACCCATTCGGGTCTTCGGGTTCACCGACGATCTGGGGAGCAGCGAGCACGGGGCGACGCTGTCGCGGCAGCGCGCACAGGCGGTCTACCAAGTTCTGGCAACGGAACTGGGCAAGGCCGGTGACGCATCCCACACTTTTCAGGTGCGGGGCTACGGTGAGGATTACCCCATCGCGGACAATTCCACCGAAAGCGGCCGTCGGCAGAACCGCCGAGTGGAAATCACTTTCACTCCTCCTGGCGCGTAACGTGCGGGATGCGCGCCGGGACGCGGTACGGTGTAACTCCCCCCCTCGGGCCGGTTCGCTCTCCCCCCCTGCGAACCGGCCCGTTTTTTTGTGTCACGCCGCGGGCGCCTCCGGGGCCGTGCGGGCCGGCGGGAAGCTTGCCGCCCGCAGTGGGCGGTAGGCCAGGCCCAGCGAGCGGTAGAGCCGCAGGGCGGGGGTGTTCCGGTCGTCGACGACCAGCGCGGCGGTGCCGTGGGTGTCCAGGGCCTCGGCGAGTACGAAGGCGCAGACCTGGCGGCCGAGACCGCGGCCGCGGGCGGCGGGTGCGGTGGCGATGCCCGCGAGCAGGCCCACGCTGGGGGCGCACCAGGCGAGGGCGGCGACCGCGGACGGAGTGCCGGAGCCGTCGGGCGGCAGGATGCCGGCCCAGCGGTCGTCGGCGCCGGGGCGGCCGGGGTAGGCGTAGGAGTCGGGGAAGGCCTCGTCGAGCAGGGCGGTGACACCCGGTGCCGCGTCCGGCGGCAGCCAGCCGGCGGTCCCGTCGGGCGGGACGGCGGCGGAGCCCGTCCGGTCCATCCAGCCGAATCCGGCTGTGGGGCGCAGTTCTGGTTCCGCGATGACCAGGGCGTCGATGAGGCCGCGGTCGCCGAAGGGCCGGTAGCTGCGGCCGATCTCCGCCAGTACGTCCCGCACCAGGGGTATCGCGTCACCGGCGGGGCCGGTCACCACCAGCCGGTCGCGCAGCGAGAGTCCTGGCGCTGCCACCGCGACGGCCCCGCCGCGGGCGAAGACCCGCCCCGTGGTGCGGTCGCGGGCGGCCCAGCGGCACAGTGCGTCGTCGGTCGGCAACTCGGTGTGGGGCGAGATCTCGTCGGAGGTGGTGAAGAACATTCCGTATGCCTATCAGCAGCGCGGGGGTCGCCGCACCGTGAAATAGCCGTATGCGGAGCAAAACGGGCGGAGGTGGGGGTGGCGGGCTCAGCCGATGTCGAGCCGCACGCCCCGGCGGACGCCCCAGCGCGCCAGTGCGCCGGCCTCCGCTTCCAGGACGTGCCGGGCCAGCAGCCGGGGGCGGCCGACCCGGCCTGGTGGCATGGTGCGGACCGCGATCACCCGCAACCGCCGGTCCAGATAGGCCACATCGATCGCGAACCGCATCCGCACGGTGTGCACGCTTGACGCCGGGGTGAGCAGCAGCGCGCCCTCGATGCCGTCCTGCCCGAGCAGCCCGCGGGTCCTGGCGCGGTAGGACGCCGCGACCCGCACCGGCACTTCCGCCTCCGGGGTGCGCAGCATGACGTCCCCGTCCCGCCAACGTCGGCCCATGGCCCCTCCCTTCGCGCAGGCGTACGTGTACGGTCGGCCCGGTGCATGTCTATCCGATCGTGGCCGCCGCCGTGTGGGGATTGGCGAGCGGGCTGCTACTCCCGCGTGCCGCACACCGGTTGGCGGTCCCGTCCGGCGAACCGTGGGCCGCGGCCTGCCTGTCGGGCCACCCTTTGCCGCCGGGTGTGCGCGGCTGGCTCGGCCCCGCGCGCTGCCCCGGCTGCGCCGTGCCGGGGCGCGGCCACGGCCGCGGGCTGCTCCCTGCGGTCGCTTGCGTGCTGCTGTGCGCCGCGCTGGCCGCCGTCACGGGGCCGCACCCGGAACTCGTCGGCTGGCTGCTGCTGGTGCCCGTCGCGCTGACCCTCGCACTGGTCGACCTGCGCGTCTTCCGGCTGCCCGACGTCCTCACCCTGCCCGCCTTCGGCGCGACCGCGGCTCTCCTCGGCGGCGCCGCGCTCCTCCCGTCCCATCAGGGCTCCTGGTTGCGTGCCCTGCTCGCCGCCGTCGCCGTCGGTGTCCTCTACCTTCTGCTCTTCCTCATCAACCCGGCGGGCATGGGCTTCGGCGACGTCAAACTCGCCCCGACGGTGGCGCTGCCGCTGGGCTGGTACGGGTGGGCCACCGTGGTCACCGGCACATTCGCGGCTTTCGCCCTGGGCGCGGTCTTCGGCCTGGCCCTGCTCGTCACGGGCCGCGCCACCCGCAAGTCCCCGCTGCCTTTCGGCCCGTTCATCCTCGCCGGCGGCGCCGTCGCCCTGCTGCTGCGGTAACCGGCTGCCGCGGCTCACCGCCCGGTCGCGCGCCCGGCGGCCACCGCGGGCTGCGGCCCCTCTCCTGCCGCATGGCGGCCGGCCGGAGGCTGAGGCAGAAGGCGAGCGCCGGGAGCGCGGCCGCGCACAGCAAGACCGTGCCGGTCGCGTCGACGAACGCCGTGACGGCGGCCCCGTGCAGGGGGCGAGGCCCCCCGCGGCCGTCACCCCCGCGCCCCGGGCCTTGGCCCTGCCCTGACGCGGCGCCGGGGGAAGGCCCGGGACAGGCACCCGGGAGCCCCGGGCACCCGGGGCCGGGCCGGCCCCCCGCGGCCGTCACCCCCGCGCCCCGGGCCTTGGCCGCGCGCTGAGACGGCGCCGGGGGAAGGCCCTGGGACAGGCACCCGTGCAGGGGGCGAGGCCCCCCGCGGCCGTCACCCCCGCGCCCCGGGCCTTGGCCCTGCCCTGACGCGCGCCGGGGGAAGGCCCCGGGACAGGCGCCCGGGCGGGGGCGAGGCCCCGCGCGGCCGTCACCCCCGCGCCCCGGGCCTTGGCCCTGCCCTGACGCGCGCCGGGGGAAGGCCCCGGGACAGGCACCCGGGAGCCCCGGGCACCCGGGCGGGGGCCGGCCCCCGCCCGGGTCGGCCCTCAGGCCTCGCTGCTCACCGACCAGAGGTTCACGCCCTCCGGCTCGACCGCCAGCCGGTCGATCTCCGCCAGCTCCTCCGCGGACAGCGGCGCCGCCCCGACGGCGGCGACGTTGGCCTCGAGCTGGCCCACAGACGAGGCCCCGATCAGCGCCGACGTGACCCGCGGGTCGCGCAGCACCCAGGACAGCGCCAGCTGCGCGAGCGACTGGCCGCGGCCGGAGGCGACCTCGTTGAGCGCCCGCAGCCGGGCGACCGTCTCGTCGTTGACCAGCGCCGGGTTCAGGGACTTGCCCTGGGCGGCCCTCGACCCCTCGGGGATGCCGCCGAGGTAGCGGTCGGTCAGCAGGCCCTGGGCGAGCGGCACGAAGCCGATGCAGCCCATGCCCTCCTCCTCCAGGACGTCGAGCAGGCCGTCGTCCTCGATCCACCGGTTGATCATCGAGTACGAGGGCTGGTGGATGAGCGCGGGCACGCCCAGCTCCCGCAGGATGCGGGCGGCCTCCCGGGTGCGCTCGGGGCCGTAGGAGGAGATGCCCACGTAGAGCGCCTTGCCCTGCCGGACGGCGGACGCGAGCGCGCCCATCGTCTCCTCCAGCGGGGTCTCGGGGTCGAAGCGGTGGGAGTAGAAGATGTCGACGTAGTCGAGGCCCATCCGGCTGAGCGACTGGTCGAGCGAGGCCAGCAGGTACTTGCGGGAGCCCCACTCTCCGTACGGGCCGGGCCACATGTCGTAGCCGGCCTTGCTGGAGATGACCAGCTCGTCGCGGTAGGGCCGGAAGTCCTGCGCGAAGAGCGTGCCGAAGTTGGCCTCGGCGGCGCCGTAGGGCGGGCCGTAGTTGTTGGCCAGGTCGAAGTGCGTGACGCCGAGGTCGAAGGCGCGGCGCAGGATGGCGCGCTGCGAGTCCAGCGTGCGGTCGTCGCCGAAGTTGTGCCACAGGCCGAGCGAGATCGCGGGCAGCTTGAGCCCGCTGCGGCCGGACCTGCGGTATTCCATCGAGTCGTAGCGCTCTTCGGCGGCGCGGTAGAGGTTTCTGATGTTCACGGTTCCTCCCTATCACGGGCGGCTGAACCGCTTACTACGCGCGGACCGACAGGCCCGCGTGCCGCGCCGGGCCGCCGGCCGCGCCGCGACCCGGTTCGTCCGGACGGCCATTCGGGCAGTACCCTGGCGCCCCGGGCGACCGAGCGCAGGAGGGGCTGGTACGCGATGAGTCTGCGCGATCTGGTGTACGGGCTGTACTCCCGACGGGTGGAGGCCCACCTCGACGTGGCGCAGGGTCCCAAGCACATCGGTGTCATCCTCGACGGCAACCGGCGCTGGGCGAAGGCCGCGAGCAGCACGGCGGAGCAGGGGCACCAGGCGGGCGCCGACAAGATCGCCGAGCTGCTGGGCTGGTGCGAGGAGACCGGTGTCGAGGTGGTCACCCTGTGGCTGCTGTCCACCGACAACTTCGACCGCCCCCCGACCGAGCTGGTGCCGCTGCTGGGCATCATCGAGGACGCGGTGGCCGGGCTCGCCGCGACCGGCCGCTGGCGGGTGCACCACGTCGGCACGATGGACCTGCTGCCGCAGCGGACGCAGGAGGTGCTCAAGGAGGCGGAACAGGCCACCCACGGCATCAAGGGCCTGCTGGTGAACGTCGCGGTCGGCTACGGCGGCCGGCAGGAGATCGCCGACGCGGTCCGCTCGCTGCTGTACGAGCACGCGGGGCGCGGCACCTCCATCGAGGACCTGGCCGAGATCCTGGACGTCGAGCACATCTCCGAGCACCTCTACACCCGCGGCCAGCCGGATCCCGACCTGGTGATCCGCACGTCGGGCGAGCAGCGGCTGTCCGGATTCATGCTCTGGCAGAGCGCGCACTCGGAGTACTACTTCTGCGAGGTCTTCTGGCCCGCCTTCCGCAAGGTGGACTTCCTGCGGGCGCTGCGCGACTACGCCGCCCGGCACCGCCGCTACGGAGCGTAGCCCCACTCTGACCTGGGCAAAAAGGACTGTTGACGACACAGCCGACGGAGTTACCGTTGCCGTTGTCGCAGTCCGCACACCGCCGAATCGGGGATGAGCGGTCGGTGACCGGATCATGACGGTCGGATGACTGTCATATGCATCCGCATGGGTACCGGATTTCCCGGGCATACCACAGGCAGACCGGCATCCGGCCCTACGGTTGCCGGACCGCAAGCTCACCTCTCCCCGAGGGGGTTCGTCCACACGTGGTGACCAGCAAGAATCGCCGTGTTCACGACCGGCGCACGTACGTACTCGACACCAGCGTGCTGCTCGCCGACCCCAACGCCTTCACCCGCTTCGACGAGCACGAGGTCGTGCTGCCGGTCGTCGTGGTGACGGAGTTGGAGGCCAAGCGCCACCATCCCGAGCTCGGCTACTTCGCCCGCCAGGCGTTGCGGCTGCTCGACGAGTTCCGGATCAGGTACGGCAGGCTCGACGCGCCGATCCCGATCGGCGACTTCGGCGGCACCCTCAGGGTCGAGCTGAACCACTCGGACCCCGGGGTGCTCCCCGCGGGCTTCCGGCTCGGTGACAACGACTCGCGCATCCTGGCGGTCGCCCGCAATCTCCAGGCCGAGGGGTACGACGTGACCGTCGTGTCCAAGGACCTGCCGCTGCGGGTGAAGGCGTCCTCCGTCGGCCTGCTGGCCGAGGAGTACCGGGCCGAGCTGGCGATCACCTCGGGCTGGACCGGCATGGAGGAGCTGGTCGTCGGCGCGGAGGAGGTGGACGCGCTCTTCTCGCAGGAGACGGTCGAGCTGGCCGAGGCCGCGGACCTGCCGGTCCACACCGGGCTGGTGCTCCAGTCGGAGCGCGGCAAGGCGCTCGGCAGGGTCACCGCGGACGGCCGGGTGCGGCTGGTGCGCGGCGACCGCGAGGCGTTCGGCATCCACGGCCGCAGCGCCGAGCAGCGGATCGCGCTCGACCTGCTGCTCGACCCTGACGTCGGAATCGTGTCGATGGGCGGCCGCGCGGGCACCGGCAAGTCGGCGCTGGCACTGTGCGCGGGCCTCGAGGCGGTCCTGGAGCGCCGCCAGCACCGCAAGGTGATGGTCTTCCGGCCGCTGTACGCGGTGGGCGGCCAGGAGCTGGGCTACCTGCCGGGCAGCGAGGCGGAGAAGATGAGCCCGTGGGCTCAGGCCGTCTTCGACACGCTGTCGGCGGTCACCTCGAAGGAGGTCATCGAGGAGGTCGTGGCGCGCGGCATGCTCGAGGTGCTGCCGCTGACCCACATCAGGGGCCGTTCGCTGCACGACGCCTTCGTGATCGTGGACGAGGCGCAGTCGCTGGAGCGCAATGTGCTGCTGACCGTGCTCTCCCGGATCGGCGCCGGCTCCCGGGTGGTGCTCACCCACGACGTGGCGCAGCGCGACAACCTCCGGGTGGGGCGCTACGACGGCGTGGTCGCGGTGGTGGAGAAGCTGAAAGGCCATCCGCTGTTCGCCCATGTGACACTCACCCGTTCCGAGCGGTCCCCGATCGCCGCGCTGGTGACCGAGATGCTGGAGGACGGCGGGGCCTGATCGTCTTGTACGATGCCCCGATTTGCCCATCGATGACGTGAGTTGAGGCTGCTGCACCCGGCGTGAAGGGTGCAGCAGCCTAGCGTTTTCCGGCCCCGGTGTCCGCGCAATGACGCACGCTGCCCGATGTGACCTTTGCCACTCAACCGGAAATTGCCGCGCGGCGTCTGCGTACGGCAGGGTGTGAGGCTGTCAGGCCCCGCTCATGGCACTCCCGGACCCCTCGGGGAACGGGACGCACCACCACCACACAAGTCAACATCGACCGCCATGAGCCGCCCGAGCAGTACGCGAATCCGCAACGGACTTCGCACCGGGTCAGTACCCCTGTGACCGACCGGCCCGTATGGCGGACCGGAGAGGGGGGCAGCGCCAGGGGCACGATTTCGCCCGTGCGGTCACCAATCGGGCGATGCCGGAAGGAAACCGTGTGAGCCGGATCTCGGTCCGGGGATTCGCGGTGGCGTCAGCCACTGCGGTCACCACTGTGGGCGCCGTCGTGGGCGTCGCGTCGGGAGCAGACCAGGGCGCAGTCAATGAGCCCGTGGAAGCCGCCGGAACGACGACCCTCCTGGCGGACATTCCCGCTGGACAGCAGGTTCAGCAGGCGTCGTTGACCGACCAGGTACAGGGTCAGTCCGACGCGGCTGACGCGACGGCGCGGCAGGCCGCAGAGCAGAGCGCCCGCAAGCAGGCGGCGCAGGACGCGGCAGCCAAGAAGAAGGCGGCGGACGCGGCGGCCGAGAAGGCGCGCGCCAAGACGCTGGCTGCCAGTCGCGGCGACTCACGGGCCACGTTCCCGTTCAAGGCGTCCTACACGGTCGCCGAGGTCAAGGCGATGGCCCAGCAGATCGTGGGCAGCGGCCAGTACGCCTGCTTCTCCAACATCGTGACCAAGGAGAGCGGTTGGAGCTACATCGCGACCAACCCCTCCTCCGGTGCGTACGGTCTGGTCCAGGCGCTGCCCGGCTCCAAGATGTCCACCGCGGGCGCCGACTGGCGTACCAATCCGGCCACGCAGATAAAGTGGGGCCTCAACTACATGAACAGCCGGTACGGCAGCCCGTGTGACGCCTGGGCGTACTGGCAGGTCCACCACTCGTACTAGACCGGCGGCGGACCGACCGGTCGGATGTACCCGCGGAAACCCCCGAGCCCGGCGGCTCGGGGGTTTCGGCTTGTCCTGCCCCTGTTCCCCCGTCCGGGTGCGGGTGTGGACGCGGAGGCAACCCGGGCGCCAGGTAACGTCGTCCTGCACAGCAGTGCCACAGACGGTCGAGGGGCGGGGGAGAGCGATGCCGGAGAAGCGCCAATGGAGTACCGCGCTCGCGGCCGGGCTTGCCAACCTCGCGGGGCGCCTCGAAGAGCGGCACTCCGAGGTCACCGCGCGGGACGCGGCCGACCACCCGACGGCGGTGGTCGCCACTCCCGCTCCTGTGCCGGATCCGGTCGCGGAGCCCGCGACCGCGGCGGCAGCGCCCGAGCAGGACCGCGCCGTCCCCGCGGCCGTGGTCCCGGCCCAGCGGACCGCGCCGGCGACGGACCCGGTCACCGTGGTGCCGTGGAGCATGCGGGTCGCCGCCGAGGTCGGCTGGCGGCTGCTGATCCTGGCCGGCACGGTCTGGGTGGTGATGCGGGTCATCGGCGCGGTGCGCCTGGTGGTGCTGGCCTTCGTCGCCGGGCTGCTGATCACCGCGCTGCTGCAGCCTTTCGTGGCCCGGCTGAAAAGGCACGGAGTGCCGCGCGGGCTCGCCACCGCGATGGTCTTCGTCGGCGGCTTCGTCGTCATGGGCCTGGTCGGCTGGTTCGTCGTCTGGCAGGTGATGGACAACATCGACAACCTGTCGGGCAGCCTCCAGGACGGCATCACCGAGGGCAAGAAGTGGCTGCTCAACAGCCCCTTCCATGTCACCGACGACCAGATCAACCAGGTCGCGAAGAATCTCAGCGACGCGATCGGGTCGAACACCAAGGCGCTCACCGACGCCGGGCTCGAAGGCGTCACCGTCATCGTCGAGCTGCTGACCGGTGTGCTGCTCGCCATGTTCAGCACGCTCTTCCTGCTCTACGACGGCCCGAACATCTGGAACTGGGTGCTGCGGCTGTTCCCCGAGGCCGCCCGCGAGGGGCTCGCCGGCGCCGGGCCGCGCGCGTGGCGGACCCTGACGCTGTACGTGCGGGGCACGGTGATCGTCGCCTTGATCGACGCCATATGCATCGGCATCGGCATCTTCTTCCTCGGGGTGCCGATGGCGGTCCCGCTGGCCGTCGTCATCTTCCTGTCGTCCTTCGTGCCGCTGGTCGGCGCGGTCGCGTCCGGCTTCATCGCGGTCGTGGTGGCCCTGGTCACGGAGGGCCCGGTCACCGCGCTGCTGGTGCTGGCCGTGGTGCTGGCCGTGCAGCAGATCGAGGGCCACGTCCTCCAGCCGTTCATCCTGGGCCGGGCCGTCCGGGTCCACCCGCTCGCGGTGGTCCTGTCGGTGGCGGCCGGGTCGCTCGTCGCCGGAATCGGCGGGGCCGTGGTGGCGGTGCCGCTGGTCGCGGTCGGGAACACGGTGGTCGGGTATCTGCGCGCGTACTCACGGGAGAAGGCGCTCGCCGCGGTGCCGCAGGTCGTCGAGCCGAGCCTGCCGGCCCGTGGCTCGGCCGCGGACCCGGCGGTGGCCCCGGCCCCTGACCCCGAGCCCGAGGTCCAGGAGCCTGCCCCCGATCCCGCTTAGGGCCCGGGACGGCGCCCGATCGGGCGCCGTCCCGGGCCGCGGGGGGCTACTCCGTGTGGAGGCCGTCCGGGCGCATCAGCCGCCACAGCGGCGGGAGGCTCAGCAGCGTCACCGCCAGGACGACGCCCGAGCCGACCGCCGACATCGTCGCGACGCTGCCCCAGTCCATCCGGAAGGGCCTGCTGACCATCGCCAGCAGCGCCGCGCCCAGGCCGATGCCGCCCGCGCAGGCCAGGACCAGGCCGAGGACGACGGGGATCGTGGTCTGCCACAGCACCGACCACGCCAGGGCGCTGCGCTTGGTGCCGAAGGCGACCAGCACCGCCAGCAGCTTCTTGCGGTCCCGCAGCTGCTCCAGCATCGTCACCAGCAGGCTGGCCCCGATCAGCACCATCGTGAGGGTCGCACCGGCGAACAGGCCCCGGCGCAGCTGCGCGTAGCTGGTCTTGGTGGAGGTGCCGCTGATGGTCATCACGTAGGAGTCGAGGCCGAAGGTCGCGGCGGTGTTGCGCACGTACTCCACGGCGTCCGGCTGCCGGTCGTCGAGGCTGACCATGATCTGCGCCCTGGGGCCGGCCAGCCGGCTGCTGTCGATCGCCTCGGGCGTGAGGTAGATCCCCCACCCCCTGCTGCCGGTCGGGTCGACCCTGGCCGGCACGGTACGGGTGTCGGCCGGGAGCGTCCACAGCCTGGGGGTGCCGGTGTAGCGGTTGCCGTAGGCGACGTTGAGGTCCACCCGCGAGCCGGGCTTGAGGTACGCCGACGCCGGGTCGTGGCCACCGTCCTGGTCGCCGGGCGGCATCACCACGTAGGCGCTGCCGGGCCCGCAGCTCGGGCCGATGGCCGCAAGCTGCCGCAGGGTCGCGCAGTCGCCGACGCTCAGCGGCAGGTAGGCGGTGTCGGTCTGGTCGCCGCGGATCGTGGACGCGTCCGGCTGGGTGGCCTGCGAGTCCAGGTATCCGTAGGCCTTGCGCACGCCCTTGGTGCCGGCCACCTGCCGGATGTCGTGGGTGACCCGGTCGCTGGTGGTCGCGAGGGTGGAGATCTCCAGCTGGGCCCGGGCCGGGTCGGCGCCGGTGTCGGACACGAAGTCGCCGTCGACCGCGTGGAAGAGCATCTGCAAGGCGATGGCGCCGGCCACGGCCACCGTCACACCGCTGACCATGCGGCCCGAGGCGTTGCTGTTCAGCTGGAGCCTGCGGGTGGCCAGCTGCCAGGCGACCGGGCCGCCGCGCAGCCGTCCCACGGCGGTCTCCACCACCCAGGGCAGCACCGCGGTCACGCCGATCAGCAGCAGGATCGTGCCCGTGGCGATCTGCCCCTCGTTGATCGACGCGTCGCCCTTGACCTTGCCGAACGTCGGCATGAGCAGGGCGAGTCCGACGGCGGGGATCAGCAGCCGCCACCACAGCCTGCGGTGCCGTCCGGTGCCCTGGCGGAAGACGCCGAGCGGTTCGATGACGGTGCGGCGCAGGCTGAGCAGCGTCACCGCGACGGCCGCGACGGGCACCGAGACCGCGATGAGCACGGTCAGCGCGGGGCTGGGTGTCAGGTCGGAGGGGAAGGCGGAGATGTCCCTGAGCGTGATGTCGGCCGCGAACTGCCGGGCGACCAGGAAGAGCACCGCCCCCAGCAGCAGGCCGAGCACCGCGCCGAAGAGCGCCTCGCCCGCGGCGATCCGCCGCGTCATCCGGGCGTCCGCGCCGACCAGCCGCAGCGCGGCAAGCCGCCGGTCCCTGCGCTCGCCGCCGAGCCGCACCGCGGTGGCGATGAAGACCGCGACCGGCAGCAGCAGCACCACCAGGACCATCACCAGCAGCAGGTTGAAGACCGGCCCGCGGACCTCGCTGTTGCTGTGGGCGCCGAAGCCCCTGGCCCGGTCGGCGTTGCCGTGCTGCCGGTTCGCGTCGTAGGCGACGAGCTGGTCGCTGCCGGAGTAGTAGTAGAGGTCGGTGGGTCCCATCAGCCCGGCCTTGCCGATGGTGCCGGTGATCTCGTACGGGATGCGCTCACGCAGCAGCGGGGCGGAGGCGAGCAGCTTCTTCAGCGCGGGGGAGACGACCATCTGCCCGGGCCGGGGGATCGCGGCGACACCCGGTGGCAGCGCCGCGGCCGGGCCTTCCGGGTGCAGCAGGACACCGGTGATGTCCTTGCCGTGGTAGGTGGTGTCCGAGTTCGCGAGCAGGAAGGTGTCGGGGCCGGCCTTGAGCGACTGGTCGGACACCGTGGTGTCGCGGGCCACCCGGCGCTGGTCGCGGGTGTCCATCATCGCCGGCACCGCGGACGCCAGCAGCAGCAGAGCCACGCCGAGTGCCACACCGACGGCGGTCAGCGCGGTCCGTGTCCAGCCTTCGCGCCCGCCGCCGGCCGCGAAGCGGACGCCCAGCGCCAGGTCGCGCCGCCAGCTGCCCAGGCCCGCGGGCGGTTCCGGCGCCCGGTTGCCGCCGCCGACGACGTCGAAGCCGGCGAAGGGCTCGTGCGAGGGGTTCATGACACCCGTTCCATGTCGCGCGACTTCCCGTCCCGCACGACGATCTCCCGGTCCGAGTAGGCGGCCACCCGCGGTTCGTGGGTGACCAGGACGACGGCGGCGCCGGTGTCGTGCGCGGCCTCGGTCAGCAGCCGCATCACCCGCTCGCCGTTCAGCGAGTCGAGCGCGCCGGTCGGTTCGTCGGCGAAGACCACCCGGGGGCCGCCGACCAGGGCGCGGGCCACCGCGACGCGCTGGCCCTGGCCGCCGGACACCTCGCCCGGCCGCTTGCCCGCGGTGTCGGCGACCTCGAGGCGCTCGAGCCACCGCGCGGCCTCCTCCTCCGCCTGCTTGCGCTTGCGCCCGCCGAGCCGCATCGGCATGGCCACGTTCTCCAGGCAGGTCAGCTCGGGCACCAGCTGGCCGAACTGGAAGACGAAGCCGAAGTCGGTGCGCCGCAGGGCGCTGCGCTCGCCGTCGGACATCGCCGACAGCTCCCGCCCGCGGTAGCGGACCTCGCCGGAGTCGGGTGTGACGATCCCGGCGAGGCAGTGCAGCAGGGTGGACTTGCCGGAGCCGGAGGGTCCCATCACGGCGACCACCTCGCCGGCGCGCACGGTCAGTTCGGCGCCGTCGAGCGCGGGGGTGGCGCCGTAGGACTTGCGCAGGTCGGTCGCGACGAGCAGTGGCTCGGGGGCGGCGGTCACCTGGTCACCTCCGCGGCGAGCTGGTCGAGCCTGGCGGTGGTCAGTTCGAGCCACCGCAGGTCGGCTTCGAGGTGGAAGAGCGCGTGGTCGCAGATGAGCTGGTCGGCCAGGTCGCCCGCGGACTTGCGCCGGGTCAGCTCGCGCATCAGCCGAAGGTGTTCGGCGCGCTGGGTGTCGAGCAGGTCGGCCGCGGGGCGGCCGGTCAGCAGCGCGAGGACCACCTTGGTGTAGAGGGTCGTCTGGAGGTAGGGCTCGGGCTTCTCCGGCTGTGCGAGCCAGCTCTCCACGTCGGTGACCCCGGCGTCGGTGATGGCGTACCGCTTGCGTTCCGGGCCGCCGCCCGGCTCTATCCCGTCGACCTCGACGAGGCCGTTCCGCAGCAGCCTCGCCATCGTCGAGTAGACCTGGCCGTAGGCGAGCGGCCGGTCGTGTCCGAAGCGTTCATCGAAGGCGCGCTTGAGGTCGTAACCGTGGCGCGGCCCGGACTCCAGAAGTCCGAGCAGGGTGTGGCCGATTGACATGCGAGCACAGTACACCATGGGTATACATCGCGTGTATACCCATGGTGAACAGCTGATGATCACACTGTCTGTGCAGGTCAGGACGGTGAGTTCGGGTCCTCGGGGGGTGCGCCCTTCGGTGGCCGGCCGCGGCGCGGGATCGGCCCCGCGCCGGTGGGCAGCCGCCCCGCGTCCGCCAGCGCCCGCCGCAGCAGGAACTCGATCTGCGCGTTGGTGCTGCGCAGTTCGCCCGCCGCCCAGGCCGCGAGCGCGTCGTGCACGGCGGGGTCCAGCCGCAGCAGCACCTGCTTGCGGGCGGCGCGGGCCGCGCGGGCGCCGGCCGGCGCGCCGGCCGGGTCGGAAGGGCCGGCGCTCTGCGTACGGTCGGCTCCGGTGCCGCCGGGGTCCGTCACGTCACGCCCTCCGTCACTGGTAGAGGGTCCCCGTGTTGAGCACCGGCTGGGCGGCGCGGTCACCGCAGAGCACCACCAGCAGATTGCTCACCATGCTCGCCTTGCGCTCCTCGTCCAGCTCGACGATGCCCTGCTCGGCGATCCTGGACAGGGCCGACTCGACCATACCGACCGCGCCGTCCACGATGGTCTGCCGCGCCGCGACGATCGCGCCCGCCTGCTGCCGCTGGAGCATCGCCGAGGCGATCTCGGGCGCGTAGGCGAGGTGGGTGAAGCGCGACTCGATGATCTTCACGCCGGCCGACCGGACCCGGGCGGCGATCTCGACGGACAGCCGCTCGGTGATGTCCTCGGAGTTGCCCCGCAGCGACAGCGAGTCGTCGTGCGCGTCGTAGGGGTAGTTGGTGGCGATGTGCCGGACGGCGGTGTCGGTCTGGATGCCGACGAACCTCGCGTAGTCGTCCACCTCGAAGACCGCCTGCGCGGTGTCGGCGACCTGCCAGACCACGACCGCTGCCAGCTCGATCGGGTTGCCGTAGGCGTCGTTGACCTTGAGCACCGCGGTCTCGTGGTTGCGCAGCCGGGTGGAGATCCTGCGGCGGCTGGTGAAGGGGTTCACCCAGCGCAGGCCGTCCTGCCTGATGGTGCCCTGGTAGCGCCCGAACAGCTGGCAGACCCGGGCCTGGCCCGGCGCCACCTGGGTGAGGCCGAAGAGCGTGATCAGCGCGCAGACGATGACCACGACGCCCAGGCCGATCAGCACGGCCGCCAGCGCCCCCGGGTGGTCCTTGGCGCGGGCGCCGCCCGCCGCGATCAGCGCGGCCCCGCCGAGGACCACGAGCAGGGCGATCAGCAGGAAGGGCAGCCCCGGCATGCCGACGGCGCGCCGCTCCTGGACGCGGGGTGCGGGCATCTCGGGTATCGCGGCGTCGGTGACGCTTCTGTGCGGCTGCTGAGGTGTGGACGGCTGTGACATGGAGTTCCCCCTGCTGGGTGGTCGATCGGTCTATCATAGTGATAGCACATTTTTACCGGGGGTGGGGAGGGAGCGGGCGCGATGCAGCCCCGGGGCACGGGGCTGTCAGCACGTGCCTCGGGGCTGCGGTCCCTGCGGGGAGCGGCGGTTCAGCCGGGCCTGACGGCTGCCGCGATACGGCCGCCGACCCCCTGGCCGGCGCTGCGCCGGTATGCGAAGGCCCGATCGGGCACCGGAGCGCCGACGCCGGAGCCGGGGTGCCCGGCCACATCGCCGACCAGGCCCTCGCGGCCCGCACGCGCGGCGTGGTCCGGCACCGCGGGTGCCGGGGTGCCCGGCCGGCCGAAGCCGTCGGCCTCGCGGTGCCGCGCGCAGGGCTGCCGCACCCTCTCGCCGGCCGCCTGCCGGCCGGCGTCGTCCGTCGGCGCCGATGCGTTCTGCGTGGTCATGGACCCACGCTCGCACCGCGCCGCGACCCCCGCCCGCCGGACCGGGGCCCCGCGGGGGCGCCGGGGCCGAACGACGGCGGCACCTCTGCCCCGCAGCTGCCCCGCCCGCGCGCGGCGGGGTCACAGGGGCAGTTCGAACCAGACCACCTTGCCCGCGCCCAACCGGGTGGCTCCCCAGCGCTGCGCCATGCGGTTGACGAGGTAGAGGCCGCGGCCGCCCTCCTCCTCAGGCGCCGCGTGCCGCATCCGCGGCAGCAGCGGCGCGTCGTCGCCGACCTCGCAGCGCAGCACGTCCGTACGCAGCAGCCGCAGCGTGATCGGTCGCTCCGCGTACCGCACCGCGTTGGTGACGATCTCGCTGACCAGCAGCTCGGCGGCCTCCAGTTGGTCCTCCAGGTCCCAGCGGCGCAGCGCCTGGCGGACCAGGCGGCGGGCCCTGCCCGGCGTCTGCGCCTGCGGCTCGAGGAACCAGTAGGCGACGTCGCTCGGGGCGATGCCGTCGAAGCGGGCGGCGAGCAGCGCGATGTCGTCGTCCCGGTCGCCGGGGCCGAGGATCTCCAGCACCTCGTCGCACAGCGGCTCAAGCGGCGGCGGCGAGACGACGGACGCGGCGTCGTGCAGCCGCTCCCGCAGCAGCTCGATGCCGCCCCACACGTCCCGGCTGCGCGACTCCACCAGGCCGTCCGTGTACAGCAGCAGCGTCGCCCCCGCGGGCGCCGGCAGCTCGACTGCCTCGAAGGGCACACCCCCGACGCCGATCGGGGCCCCGGGCGGCACCCGCAGCACCTCGGCGAGGCCGTCCGCGTGCAGCAGGACCGGCGGCGGGTGCCCGGCGTTGGCCACCACCAGGCGGTGCGCGATCGGGTCGTAGACGGCGTAGACGCAGGTCGCCATCCGGTCCTGGCCGAGCCGCTGGGCCTGCTCGTCGAGGTGGTAGAGCACCTCCTGCGGCGCCAGGTCGAGGCCCGCGAGTGTCTGCACGGTCGTCCGCAGCTGGCCCATGATCGCCGCGGACGTCATCGAGTGGCCCATGACGTCGCCCACGACCAGCGCCACCCGGCTGCCGGGCAGCGGGATCGCGTCGTACCAGTCGCCGCCGACCCGCGCGGACTCGGCAGCCGGCAGGTAGCGGCTGGCCAGCTGCACACCGGTGGGCTGGGGCAGCGAGTCGGGCAGCATCTCGCGCTGGAGCGCGTCCGCGATGTACGCCTCGCGCCCGTACAGCACCGCCTTGTCCACACCGAGCGCGGTGTGCGTGGCGAGCTGCGCGGCGACCAGCAGGTCGTCGGACTCGAAGGGCGCCCGGCCCGCGCGCCGCAGCAGCACCGCCGCGCCGATCACCCGGCGGCGGCCGCGCAGCGGCGCCAGCAGCGCCCGGCGGCCGGTGGGCAGCCCGATCTGGTCGTCGGGGCGGCCGAGCAGCTCCGCCAGCGCGTCAGCGGCCCGCACGGAGTCCGCGAAGACCGGGCGCACACCGCGCAGCACCTCGGCGAGCGGCCCGTCGAGCAGCACCCCGATGGAGTCGCCCGTGCCGCCGTACGACGGCTCCAGCGTCGGCAGCAGCGCGGGCAGCAGCGGGGTCGCGCCGACCGGCGCGTCGTCGTCGGTCTCCGACGGGCCTTCGAGGCCGCCGTCGGAGCGGCGCAGCCGCAGCCGCAGCGGGCCCGACGGGCGCTCGTCGCCGACCGGCAGCGGCTCGCGCAGGTACACCAGGATCGCGTCGGCGAAGGCGGGCACCGCGGAGCGGCACAGCCCGAGCAGGATCTCGTCGAGGTCCACGCCGCGGGCGATCCGCCGGGTGGCCGCACCGACGTAGCGGAGCCTGTCGGCCTCAGGGCCGGTCTGCGCCGGCATCGGGATACGCATCCCCGCCGACTCCTCGTCCGCCGGGTGCCCGGTCGCCTCGATGGGGATGCCGCGGGGCGGGGTGCTGACGAGCGCCGTCATCGACTCCTCGCCCGGGCGCTGGTCATGGTGCGGCCCCGCCGTGCCCAGATCCGGCCCCGCGCGGCCCTCGTCGGGGTCGGTCCTGTCGTGGTCGAGGCGCCGTGCGGTGTCCGCGGGCCCCGGCCGCAGCGGGCCGGTCAGCGGCTCCGTCACGTCGTCCTTCGGTTTCTCCGGCAGGCTGTAGCCGCCACGCGGGTCCGGCGCAGGCGCGGCGGGGTGCCTGGGTGGGCGGGGCGGGTCGGTGGTCACGCGAGTCTTTCCATCCGTCTGTGCGCCACGCGCTGGCCGCGGCGGGCTCGGGCCTGTTCGGTGTCTGCGTCCTGCGTGTGTTCCTACCTGCGTTCGTGCATGTGGCGGTGTCTGCGGTGGTGTCTGTGGTCGTCCGTACGGTCGTTCCCGCGCCGATGGCCGCGTCGCGGATGCTCGCGGCGTCTCACCCGCGTCGGCAGCGGAGGAAGATCTGCTGCTCGGGCGGTACGTCCGTACTGGCAGGCGCGTACGCGTACGCATCCTCCTCGATCACGTCGAAGCCCGCATCCGTGACGACCTGTCGCAGTTCGTCCCGTAGATAACCCGATACCCGGATCGTGTGACCGAGGAACGGGATCGGCGCATCGTCCACATCCGCCTCGACCATCGACAGCGCCAGCAGCCCGCCGGGCTCCAGCAGCCCGTGGATCGCCCGCAGGGTGGGCGGGATCTCGGCACGGCGGAGCATCAGCAGCGAGAAGAAGGCCGCGACCCCGGCGAAGGCGCCCGCCGCCAGCGGCTCGCCGGCCGGCAGGTTCGCGATGTCGGCCTGCACGAACTCCGCCTTCGGCACGTTAGCCCCGGCCCTGCGGACCATCCCGGCGGACAGGTCCACGCCCACCACCCGCAGCCCCGCGTCGGCCAGCTGGCCCGCGGTCGGCAGCCCGGTGCCGCAGCCGAGGTCCAGCACCCGGGACCCGGGCGGCACCGTGGCCGCCAGCCAGGCACCGGCCGCGAGCTGGCCCTCCTTGTGCGGGAAGGCCTCGTCGTACCGGTCGCCGATCGCGTCGAAGGCCGCGGCCTGCTCCGCCCGGCCCCACGGCCGGTCGTCGGCCGGGATGACCTGATCGGCGGCACCGACCGGGGTGCCGTCCGTGCTCCGCGCCGTCCCACCGCGCTCGTCGCCGCCGGTTCCCACTGCTCAGGGCCTCCCTGACTGCTCTCGGATGGTGATGGGCTGGTGCGGGCCGTGCGTCCGTGCGGGCACCGCGACGCACCGCAGCCGGCGTCCACCGGGCACGCCGGTGACGCGGCGTCAAACTCTAGGCCGTGACCGGCGTTTGTGCGATGCTCCGGAGACCGATCCTACGGTTGACGGTCAAGGGTGCAACAAGGGGTTCAGGCGGATCGTCTCGCGGGCCGGACAGCGAACCGGTCGCCGCCGCGGTCCTCCGGCCGCTCGCCGAGCCCGTCCGCGGGCCGGTCCCAGTCGGCCGGCAGCGCCGGCACCGGCCACCGCCGGTCGGGCCGCCAATCCTGCCAGCGGTCGCAGAAGGGCGGACCCCAGGCCCTGATCACGTCGACCGCCCGCAGGCCCGCCGCCCGCACCCGCACCGCGAGGTCCATCGGCATCAGGCCGTCGGCCTGCGCCTGGGCGAACTCGTCCTCGTCGAGCCAGCGCCAGCTGCGGTCCTGGTGCACCGCGATGTCCAGGAAGTGGTCCTCCGAGTCCACCCCGCCCGACCAGCGGCGCAGCGGCTCCTCCAGGTTCACGTACCAGCTGCGGAACCGCCACCCCTGATCCCAGAACAGCCACACCGACCACGGCTCACCCGGACGGGCGAGTTTCAGGACGCCGGCACCCCACCAGTTCTCCACCCGGGTGGTGCGCGGCTTGACGTAGCGGGTCGCCAGCGGCTCGCGGTGCACCGGCGTGCCGTCCGCGATGACCGGCCGCACCACCGGCGTGCCGGGCGCCATCCACACGGCGAGCACCTCCGCGTCGTCGCGCACCACGGTCACCGGACGTGCGATGTGCACCGCGTCCGTACCGTTGCCCCGATAGCGCCACAGCACCTGGTCACCGGGCGCCCAGAAGCGCCCCTGCGGTTCTCCTGCCGGGGTCGCGGTCCCCGTCTCGGTATGGGCTGTCATGAACAGAGCTTACGGATCACGTGTTACGGACGGGTCATACGCAACACGTCCAGTGCGTCGTCCAGCTGCTTTTCGGACAGCAGCCCGCGCTCCACATAGCCGCCCTCGATCACCGCCTGGCGGATCGTCTTGTGCTCCGCCAGCGCCCGCTTGGCCACCTTCGCGGCCTCTTCGTAGCCGATGTACCTGTTCAGCGGGGTGACGACGGAAGGCGACGACTCGGCGTACTCCCGCGCCCGCTCGACGTTCGCCGTGATCCCGTCGATCGTGCGGTCCGCGAGCAGACGGCTGACATTGGCCAGCAGCCGCACCGACTCCAGCACATTGCGCGCCATCACCGGCAGCATCACGTTCAGCTCGAAATTCCCCGCCGCGCCCGCCACCGTCACCGTCGTGTCGTTGCCGATCACCTGCGCGGCCACCATCAGCACCGCCTCCGGCACCACCGGATTGACCTTGCCCGGCATGATCGACGAGCCCGGCTGGAGGTCGGGCAGCGCGATCTCGGCGAGCCCGGTCCGCGGGCCGGACGCCATCCAGCGCAGATCGTTGGCGATCTTCGTCAGCCCCACCGCGATCGTCCGCAGCTGGCCCGACATCTCCACCACGCCGTCCCGGGCGCCCTGCGCCTCGAAGTGGTCGCGCGCCTCGGTCAGCGGCAGCCCGGTGGCCCGCGCCACCTCGGCGATCACCGCGGCCGAGAAGCCGGGCGGCGTGTTGATGCCGGTGCCCACCGCGGTGCCGCCGAGCGGCAGCTCCGCCAGCCGGGGCAGCGACGCCTCCAGCCGCTCCACGCCGTACCGCACCTGGGCCGCGTAGCCGCCGAACTCCTGGCCAAGCGTCACCGGCGTGGCGTCCATCAGATGGGTGCGCCCGGCCTTCACGACGCCGGCGAACTCCGCCGCCTTGCCCTCCAGGGATTCCGCCAGACGAGTGAGCGCCGGGATCAGGTCGCCGGTGACGGCCGCGGTCGCCGCGATGTGCAGGGAGGAGGGGAAGACGTCGTTGGACGACTGGCTGGCGTTGACGTCGTCGTTGGGGTGGACCGGGCGGCCGAGCCGCTCGGTCGCCAGTGTCGCGATGACCTCGTTGGCGTTCATGTTGGACGAGGTGCCGGAACCGGTCTGGAAGACGTCCACGGGGAAGTGGTCGTCCCAGCGGCCCGCCGCGACCTCCCCTGCCGCCTCTGCCACGGCCTCCGCCACGTCCTTGTCCAGGACGCCGAGCTCCCCGTTGGTCTTCGCCGCCGCCGCCTTGATCCGCGCCAGCGCCTCGATGTGGGCCCGCTCGAGGCGGCGGCCCGAGATCGGGAAGTTCTCCACCGCCCGCTGGGTCTGCGCCCGCCACTTCGCCCCGGCGGGCACCCGCACCTCGCCCATCGAGTCGTGCTCGGTGCGGTAGCCGCCGTCCGTGGTCGCGTCGCTCTCGCTCATACCTATAACAGTGCCCGGGAACACCCGATGTGTTCCCGGGCACCGCGAAACCGCGGGGCGGCGCCTCAGTCGATCGCGCCGCCCGCGCCGTCGGAGCGCCAGCGCACCCCCGGCGTGGCCTCCTCCGGCTCCTCGTACCAGCCCTCCTGGCGCCGCGGCCGCGGGATCTCCGCACCGCGCCGCAGGATGCGCACGTCCCGTACGTGCCGGCCGAGCAGCGCGCCGCCGAAGACCACGAAGCCGACGCCGACCAGCCAGGTCACCACCGTCAGCACGGTGCCGACAGGGCCGTACGCGTCGCCGTTGCTGACCATCAGCTGGGCGAAGAAGAAGTGCGAGAAGACCCGCAGCCCGGCCAGGCCCAGCATGGTGAAGACCGCCCCCGGCAGCGCGGTGCGGACATCGACCTTGCCGCCGAGCAGGAAGCGCTGTCCCCACGCGAAGAAGGCCACGCCGAGCCCGAAGGTGATGGTGATCCTCGCGATGCCGCGCACCGGGCCGCTGCCCATGGCGGCGGCGCTCTGCGACTCGCTGAACAGGTACGCGGTCAGCACCGCCAGCCACACCGCCCGCCGCCAGTCCCGGTGCCACGGCCCCGACGGCAGGTCCCAGATCTTGCGGTAGCCGGTCTCCACGCTCGCCACGAAGGTCAGCCCGAAGTACGCCAGTGACGCCAGGCTCCAGGCGCTGGTGGCGCTCAGCACGGTCCTGGGCGCGGCGAAGAGCGTCCGCACGCTGTGCGAGCCGTCCGCGTCGAGCCCCATGCCGTCCACGACCCACTGCGCGAACCCGGGTCTGTGCTCCCACGGCGTGGCCGCCGCGACCACCACGAGCAGCGGCATCAGCGTCACGAAACCCAGCGCCGCGAACCCCATCGAACGGTGCATCAGTTCGATGTGCGTGGCCTGCTTCCACAGCCGCCCGGCCGCGGACCGCTTCCAGGCGCTCATCAGCCCGGCCATGGCACCACCCTCCCCAGCGTCACCGCTGTGGATACCGGCCAACCTCCCCCCGGCGCAACTCGGCCCCCGCGACCACCCCTTACGCCCCAATTCGCGGGCCCGCAAAGGGTGGTGGCGCGCCTCGGGAGGCCCCGGGTCAGGCGCCCGGGCGCAGCGGGATCGAGGTGAAGGTCGGGGCGGGTGCCGGATCGGTGAAGAAGTCGTTGCCCTTGTCGTCGACCACGACGAAGGCGGGGAAGTCCTCCACCTCGATCCGCCAGACCGCCTCCATGCCCAGTTCGGCGTATTCGAGGACGTCGACCTTCTTGATGCAGTCCTGGGCCAGGCGCGCCGCGGGGCCGCCGATCGAGCCGAGGTAGAAGCCGCCGTGCGCGGCGCACGCGTCGGTGACCTGCTGGGACCTGTTGCCCTTGGCGAGCATCACCAAGGAGCCGCCCGCCGCCTGGAACTGCTCGACGTAGGCGTCCATCCTGCCCGCCGTGGTCGGGCCGAAGGAGCCGGAGGCATAGCCCTCGGGGGTCTTTGCGGGCCCCGCGTAGTAGACGGCGTGGTCGCGCAGGTACTGCGGCATCTCCTCACCCGCGTCGAGCCGCTCCTTGATCTTCGCGTGCGCGATGTCGCGGGCCACGACCAGCGGGCCCGACAGCGAGAGCCGGGTCTTGACGGGGTATTTGGTCAGCTCGGCGCGGATCTCGTCCATCGGCCGGTTGAGGTCGATACGGACGACGTCCTCGTCCAGGTGCTCGTCGGTGGTCTCCGGCAGGAAGCGCGCCGGGTCGGTCTCCAGCTGTTCGAGGAAGACGCCCTCCGCGGTGATCTTCGCCAGCGCCTGCCGGTCGGCCGAGCAGGACACGGCGATGGCCACCGGGCAGGACGCGCCGTGCCGGGGGAGCCTGACCACCCGCACGTCGTGGCAGAAGTACTTGCCGCCGAACTGCGCCCCGATGCCGATGGTCTGGGTCAGCTCGAAGACCTTCTGCTCCAACTCCTTGTCCCGGAAGCCGTGTCCGGCCGCCGAGCCCTCGGCGGGCAGCTCGTCCAGGTAGTGCGCGGAGGCGTACTTGGCGGTCTTGAGGGCGAATTCGGCGCTGGTGCCGCCGACCACGATCGCCAGGTGGTAGGGCGGACAGGCGGCCGTACCCAGCGAACGGATCTTCGCCTCGAGGAACTTCATCATCGAGGCCTCGTTCAGGACGGCCTTGGTCTCCTGGTAGAGGAAGGACTTGTTCGCGCTGCCGCCGCCCTTGGCCATGAAGAGGAACTTGTACGCGCCGCCGTCGGTGGCGTACAGCTCCACCTGCGCCGGCAGGTTGGAGCCGGTGTTCTTCTCGTCCCACATGGTCAGCGGCGCCATCTGCGAGTAGCGCAGGTTGAGCTTGGTGTAGGCGTCGTAGATGCCGCGGGAGAGCGCTTCCTCGTCACCGCCCGAGGTCAGCACCTGCTGGCCGCGCTTGCCCATCACGATGGCCGTGCCCGTGTCCTGGCACATCGGCAGCACGCCGGCCGCCGCGATGTTGGCGTTCTTGAGCAGGTCGAGCGCCACGAAGCGGTCGTTGGGGCTGGCCTGCGGGTCGTCCAGGATGCGGCGCAGCTGCGCGAGGTGGGTCGGGCGCAGGTAGTGCGAGATGTCGTGCATCGCCTCGGCGGCGAGCCGGCGCAGCGCCTCGGGCTCGACGGTGAGGAAGGTGCGCCCGCCGGCCTCGAAGGTGCTCACCCCCTCCGCGGTGACGAGGCGGTACGTGGTGGTGTCCTCGCCGAGAGGGAGCAGATCCGTATATTCGAACTCGGGCATAAGGGGCATTCCTCACTCGGCTGCGTCGTCGCTGAAGCGTGTCCAGCATACGAGCGTGAGTGCGGCGGTACGGCTGTGAGGTAGGGCTCACCGCCGCCGCGACCCTGGCTTCCGGCGGCCGGTCGCCGGCCGACCCCTAAGGGTCGGATGCGGGTCAGCTCCGGCCGTTCTCGGGGTAGTCGCGATCTATCGCGTCTGTGTACGGTGGATCGGTGGATGAATCGCAGCTCCAGAAGCCCGCGCAGCAGCCCGTAGAGCCCGCACAGCGCCCGGCGGAGACGGCCGTCGCGGCCCAGCCCGCCACCGGGACCCCCGGCGAGGTGGACCTGCGCGCGTCGGACGCCGACCGGGACCGGATCGCCGACATCCTGCGCGAGGCCCTGGCCGAGGGCCGGCTCGACTCGACCGAGCACTCCGAGCGCCTCGACCGGGTCTACGCGGCCAAGACCCTCGGCGAGTTGGAGCCGCTGGTACGCGACCTGCCGTCCGGGCGTACGACGTCCCCCGCGCCCGCCCCCCTGCCCCGCGGATACGCCGGCGACGGCAGCGGCGAGAACCCGAACCTGGTCGGCATCCTCGGCGGCGCCGAGCGCAAGGGCCGCTGGCGCGTCGGCCACAAGATCACCGCGGTGGCGATCATGGGCGGCGTCGAGATCGACCTGTCAGAGGCCACCTTCACCGCGCCGGAACTGGTCATCCACTGCACCGCCGTGATGGGCGGAGTCAGCATCAGGCTGCCGGAGAACGTGACGCTGCGCGGCGGCGGCGTGATCGGCATCATGGGCGGCTCCGACATCAAGGCCTACGAGTCCACCGACCCCGGCGCACCCGTCGTCCGGGTGGACGGAGTGGCCTTCTGGGGCGGCGTCGAGGCGAAGGCGAAGCGGGGCAAGAAGATCAAAGACTGGACCCGTAAATAGGCCTTCCGGGCCCGGTTTCCCGGGTGCGCCGCGGCCCTTCGCCGTCGACGGCCAGGCCCCTGCGTGCGCGGGCGACCCCCTGCTTGCCGTCCTGCGACGACATACGGCAACCCCGCCGGGGGTGCGGGCAACCCCCACCCACCGTCGTGTGACGAGGTACGGCAACCACCGCCAGGGGCGCGTGGGGGCACCCCCAGGCGAAGCCCTGGGGGAGAACGGCGCGCCAAGCCACGGACGGCAGTCGTGTGGCGACGGACCCCCGCCACCCCAGGGGCGCGGGGAACTGCGCGCCAAGCCACGGACGGCAGTCGTGTGGCGACGGACCCCCGCCACCCCAGGGGCGCGAGGAACGGCGCGCCAAGCCATGGACGGCAGTCGTGTGGTGACGGACCCCCGCCACCCCAGGGGCGCGGGGAACTGCGCGACCAGCCCCCACCGGGGGTGCGGGTCGTCACCGTCCCAAAGGGGCTGTTGCTGTCGTACACGGACCACCGGCCGGTGGCCGGTTGCGCGCGCAGTTCCCCGCGCCCCTAGGTGGCTGCCCCCTTCCGCAATGGGAGCCGCAGCACCCCCGCGCCCGGGGAGGTTGACCCTCCCTGAAGGGGAGCCGCAGCAGCCGCGCGGGCGGGGAGGGTTGACCTCTTGCCGGAGGGGAGCCGTGGCAGCACCGCGGGCGGGGAGGGGTGAACCCCCGCTGGAGGGGAGCCGGGCCGCGCCCGTGGCGGGGGGTGTGGGGCGGTTGGGGAGGGAGGGGGGAGTGTGGCGTGTGTGCGCCACCTGTGCTGCGTGTTCACGCCACGCCCAGGTCAGCGGGGGTATCGGTGCGTGACCGTAGGTGAACACGGTGCGCATGAAGTCGCGCACAGCGGGTAGGGGAACGGGACACGCCGCCGCGCTGCCGCCGCCGCACGCTGCGCACGGGGAGCAGTCGGCGCGGGCCAGCGTGACACCACGAGCCGTCGTCAGGAGTTTCCCGTGCTTCAACCGATCGAGCCCGTCATGGACCCCGCCACTCCACCAGGTCATCCACGCGACTTGGGCGGTCCCTGGCACTCGGAGGCGGCATGCCGCAGTGACGAGGCGGGGCTGTTCTTCGCACCGTCGAAGGAGCCCACCGCGGCCCGGCTGGCCCGGGAGGAGGCGGCGAAGCGGGTCTGCGCCCGCTGCCCCGTCATGCTCGAATGCCGCGAACACGCCCTGCTCCAGCCGGAGCCGTACGGCGTGTGGGGCGGTATGACGGCGGCCGAGCGCCGGGTGGTCCTGGCCCGCAGGCGCCGCCGCGAGGTCGAACTCCAGCGCCCCGCGGCCGGTATAGCCGTCGCGGGCTGACGGGGCGGCGGTTCACGTCCTGTCCGGGTGGCCGCGCGCTCGGGGCGCGGCCACCCGGGCAGGGGGTAGCGCGGGGACGGGGCTCAGCGTGCCCGGTCGAAGTCGATCGCGCTGTAGGCCCGCAGCTTCGACAGCCGGTGCTCGGAGTCGATCTGCCGGATGGTGCCGGACTTGGACCTCATCACCAGTGATGAGGTGGTGGCCGTCTCGCGCCGGTAGCGCACTCCGCGCAGCAGCTCGCCGTCGGTGACGCCGGTCGCCACGAAGAAGACGTTGTCACCGCTGACCAGGTCCTTGGTCTCCAGCACCCGGTCCAGGTCGTGCCCGGCGTCCAGTGCCCGCTGCCGCTCTTCGTCGTCCTTCGGCCAGAGCCTGCCCTGGATGATGCCGCCCAAGCAGGTGACCGCGCAGGCGGCGATGATGCCTTCCGGTGTGCCCCCGATGCCGAGCAGCAGGTCGACGCCGGTCCCTTCGCGTACCGCCATGATCGCGCCGGCCACGTCGCCGTCGGCGATGAACTTGATGCGGGCGCCGGTCTCCCGGATCTCCCGCACGATGGCGTCGTGCCGCGGCCGGTCGAGCACCACGACCGTGACGTCCTCGGGCGCGCTGCCCTTGGCCTTGGCGACCCGGCGGACGTTGACCGACGGCGGCGCGGTGATGTCGACGACTTCGGCCGCCTCCGGGCCTGCGACGAGCTTGTCCATGTAGAAGACCGCCGAGGGGTCGAACATCGTGCCGCGGTCGGCGACCGCGAGCACCGAGACGGCGTTGGGCATGCCCTTGGCGGTGAGCGTGGTGCCGTCGACCGGGTCCACGGCGACGTCGCACTCCGCACCGGTGCCGTCGCCGATCCGCTCGCCGTTGAAGAGCATCGGCGCTTCGTCCTTCTCGCCTTCGCCGATCACCACCACGCCGTTCATCGACACGGTGTGCACCAGGGTCCGCATCGCCTTGACCGCGGCGCCGTCCGCTCCGTTCTTGTCGCCGCGCCCGACCCACCGCCCGGCGGCCATGGCGGCGGCCTCGGTGACGCGGACGAGTTCGAGGGCGAGGTTGCGGTCGGGTGCCTCGGGGCTCACTTCGAGCGCGGGGGGCAGGTGTTGTTCGGTCATCGCAGCGCACCTTTCTGTACGAGGACGGCCGGATATGAGGGTCCTGCGACCCTATCTGGTTCGCGCGAATATGAGCAGGGTGCTTGTCACATGAGCAGATGGCGGCCGGGTGTCGGGGTCCCGCGACCCGGTGGTCGGGGCACTGCGGGGCATGGGGGACCATGGATGCGTGGCAGCAGACAAGCGTGGCAACAAGACGGTGAAGGACCTCTTCCTGTCCCTGGCGGTTCTCAGTGTCGTCGTCGCGGTCATCTACCTGTTCATCCCGCATGACTCCAAGGCCGACCCGGTCAAGCCGATCACCTATTCGGTGGAGCTCGGGCAGGCCAGGCGGGACGCGCCGTACAAGGTCGCGGGGCCCGAGGGTCTGGGCGCCCGGTGGCGGCCCACCTCGGTCACCTACAGCGCGGCCGATCCGCACAAGGTGACCTGGCACCTCGGCTTCGTCGACCCCGAGCAGCAGTACGTGGCCATCGAGCAGAGCAACGGCGACCCTGACGCGTTCATTGCCGAGGTGACGCTCGGCGCGCACCGCGACGGCACGCGTACGGTCTCCGCCGGCGGCCAGGTCTGGGAGCGCTGGGCGGGCAAGCGGTACGACGCGCTGGTGCGCAAGGAGCAGGGTGTGACCACGATCGTGCTCGGCACCGGGCCCGACGGCCAGCTCACGCAGATGGCCGCCGCGCTCCGCGAGCGCGGCGGCCGGTGAGACCGGTTTCCGGGCCGGGCCTTCGCCCGGCCGGTGCGACTCAGACGGTCGTGACAACCTCGTCGTAGGACAGCCGCGGGTTGCGCGGGTACCAGGCGTTCTCGCCCGGCTTGCCGATGTTCACCACGGCGAGCACCGAGTGCTCGCCGTCCGCGAAGAACTCCTTGTTGATGCCGTCGGCGTCGAAGCCGGTCATCGGGCCCGCGGCGAGGCCGGCGGCGCGCACGCCGATGATGAAGTAGCCGACCTGGAGCGCGGCGTTGAACGCGGCCGACCGCTCGCGCACCGGGCGCTCGCCGAAGAGGACGTCCTTGGCCTGCGGGAAGACCGGGAACTGCGCGGGCAGCTCCTCGTGGAACTCGTTGTCCGCGGCGAGGATCGCCACCAGCGGGGCGGTCGAGGTCTTCGGCTGGTTGCCCTCGGACATGTGCTGCACCAGGCGCTCGCGGCCCTCGGCGGAGCGGACCAGCACGACCCGCAGCGGCTGCTGGTTGAAGGCGGTGGGGGCGTACTTGACGAGGTCGTAGATCGCCTGGACCTGCTCATCGGCCACCGGGTCCGCGGTGAAGGTGTTCGCGGTGCGGGCCTCGCGGAAGAGGAGGTCCTGGGCGGCGGGGTCGAGTGCGAGCGTCATGGAATACCTCTGGGGGGAGTGGATCGGTACACAGTCCCGTGTGCGGGACAACGAATCCAACCTCCGTGAAAGCTCAACCATTCCGCTTTCAACTGTGAACCAAGTCACAGGTCCAAGGGTCAGGTCCAGGACCAGGTCCAGGGCTTTGAGCTGGTACTTTACGCCCCCCGGCGGGTGCTAAGCCTCCGCGCCGTCCGGATCCCCGCCCTCCTCGCCCGTGGCGTCCGCCGCCGCGTCCGCCTCCTCCTCCGCCGCGAGTGCCGCGTTCAGCCGCCTGCGCGCGCCCTCGAGCCAGTGCCGGCACACCCTCGCCAGCTCCTCGCCCCGCTCCCACAGCGCGAGCGACTCCTCGAGCGTGGCGCCGCCCGCCTCCAGCCGGCGCACGACGTCGATCAGCTCGTCGCGGGCCTGCTCGTACCCCAGCGCGGCGGTGGTGGTGTCCTGGTCTGCTGCCATGGCGCCCAGCCTACGGGCGGCCGCCGACAGCCCCGCTCAGCCGCAGGACCCCGGCCCGCACACCCGCCCGGGCGGCAGCCCGCGCCCGTGCGCGCGCCCCCGCCGGCGGCCCGCGCCCGCACGCCCACCCGCTGCACGCGCCCGGCCGCCCGGTTCACCCGCCGCCGGCCACCCGTACGGTGAAGTCGCCCGCCGCCACCCGCGCCCGCAGCGTCTCGCCCTCGGCGACGTCGGCCGGGTCGCGCACCGCGGCGCCGTCCGCGCGCTGGAGCACCGCATAGCCCCGCCGCAGCGTCGCCGCGGGGGACAGCGCCACCACCCTGGCCAGCGTGTGCGACAGGTCCGCGTCCGCCCGGTCGAGCGCGTGCCGCAGCGAGCGGCGGCCCCGGTCGAGCCGGTCGGCCACCTCGGCGGCCCGGTCGTCGATCATCCGGTGCGGCGCCGCCATCGAGGGCCGGCTCAGCGCCGCTTCGAGGCCCCGCTCCTCCCGGTCGAGCAGCCCGCGGATCACCCGCAGCGCCCGGTCGCTGACCAGCTGCACCTTGGCGAGCTCCTCGCGAACGTCGGGCACCACACGTTTGGCGGCGTCCGTCGGTGTGGACGCGCGCAGGTCGGCCACCAGGTCGAGCAGCGGCGAGTCGGGCTCGTGCCCGATCGCCGAGACGACCGGTGTGACGCAGTCGGCGACCGTGCGCACCAGCTGCTCGTCCGAGAAGGGCAGCAGGTCCTCGACGCTGCCGCCGCCCCTGGCCACGATGATCACGTCGACCTCGGGGTGCGCGTCCAGCTCCCGCACCGCCTCGACGACCTTGGGCACCGCGCTCGCGCCCTGCACGGGCACATTGCGCACCTCGAAGCGCACCGCGGGCCAGCGCAGCCGAGCGTTCTCCCGTACGTCCCGCTCCGCCGCCGAGGCGCGCCCGGTGACCAGGCCGATCAGCTGCGGCAGGAAGGGCAGCGGGCGCTTGCGGTCGAGCGCGAACAGCCCCTCGCCGGCCAGCTGCTTCTTCAGCCGCTCCAGCCGCACCAGCAGCTCGCCCACCCCCACAGGGCGGATCTCCACCGCCCGCAGCGACAGGCTGCCCCGCGGGCCGTACCACTCCGGTTTCGCGTGCAGCACCACCCGCGCACCCTCGCCGACCACGTCCGCGACCTGGTCGAAGACGCCGCGGAAGCAGGTCACGCTCAGCGAGACGTCGTGCGAGGGGTCGCGCAGCGTCAGGAAGACCACGCCCGCCCCCGGGCGCCGGGACAGCTGGGTGATCTGCCCCTCGACCCACACCGCGCCGAGCCGGTCGATCCATCCGCCGATCAGCCGGGACACCTCGCCGACCGGGATCGGCGTGTCCGCCGAGGTGCTGAGAGCCATTCCCCGACCATAGCGCCGCCCCCCGACACCCCGGGGGCAACCGTGCGGGACGCCGGGACTACAGTCGTACAAGCTACGACGCCCGTACGAAATCTTCCGGGGGAACGACCATGAACAGGCGCATCGTGACCATCTCCGTCGGCCTCGCCGCCGCCGGCCTGCTGGCAGCCGGCTGCGGGGGGAGCGGCGGCGGCGACAAGCCGGCCGCCTCCGCCACCGCCTCGGGCAAGGACGCCAAGGACGCCAGGACCGGTGACAAGGGCGACAAGGCGGCCGCCGCTCCGATCATCACGGTCGCGCAGGCCAACGCCGTCCTGGACAACTACCAGAAGATCAACAACGAGGCCAACACGACGCAGGACACCGCGAAGCTCGGCACGATCGAGGCCGGCGCGCTGTTTCAGGAGGACTCGGCGGCCTACAAGCAGTATCCGAAGCTGTCGGCCAAGGACAGGAAGGGCTACTACGAGCCGTTCACCTACTCCCGGCGGCAGTTCTTCATCCCCTCCACCGGCTCCTGGTTCATGGCCAGCGCCGACACCGGCAACACCCTCCAGGTGATCGTCTTCCAGCAGCAGTCGGGCGGTCACTGGAAGATGGTCGTGGCCGACAACTACAAGGGCACGCTGCCGGCCCTGGCCAAGGGCTCCGACGGCGCCCCCGTCGTCGTCGCGCCGGACGCGACCGTGGGCGCCACCGACCTGTCCGGCCTCGGCGGCGCCGTCGCCGACCTGCGCGCCTCCGGCGGCGCCAAGGCCGGCGGGCGACTCGCCGACTCGGCGGTCAGGCGTGCGGCGGTCAAGGATCACACGACGCGGAACGACCACTGGGGCCGCTACAAGACCTGCCTGCGGACCGACTACGAGGCCGCGGGCGACAAGTGGGACAGCGCGTACACCAAGTACCCCGACGTCTACGCGCTCAAGGCCGCGGACGGCGGCGCCCTGGTGGCCTCGACCTCCTACTTCGTGAAGCTGGAGTTCTCCACCCGCCCCGACACCTGCACGGTGGTGCCGGGCGGCGCCACCACGGCCTACCTGCACGGCGACCAGACCGGTGTCCGCAGCCGCTACGCGAGCCTCGACGTGATCTCGGTGCCCGCCGCGGGCAAGCCCGTCCAGCTGGGCGGCGACACCTACCTCATCGGCGCGAGTTCCTGACCGCCTCCACACGCCCCCCGACCGCCCCCGAACGCGCCGGGCACCCACCGTACGATGGACCGCATGACGACCGAAACCAGCCGCCGCGTCCTGCTCGCCGCCCCCCGCGGGTACTGCGCAGGCGTGGACCGTGCCGTGATCACCGTCGAGAAGGCGCTCGAGCAGTACGGCGCCCCTGTCTACGTGCGCAAGCAGATCGTGCACAACAAGTACGTCGTGCAGACCCTGGAGAAGAAGGGCGCCGTCTTCGTCGACGAGACCGCCGAGGTGCCGGAGAACGCGATCGTGATCTTCTCCGCGCACGGCGTCGCCCCGGTCGTCCACGAGGAGGCCGACCGCCGCAAGCTGGCCTCGATCGACGCGACCTGCCCGCTGGTGACCAAGGTCCACAAGGAAGCCGTCCGCTACGCGAACGACGACTACGACATCCTCCTCATCGGCCACGAGGGCCACGAGGAGGTCATCGGCACCATGGGCGAGGCCCCGGAGCGGACCCACCTGGTGGACGGCCCCGGGGACGTCGCGGACCTGAGCGTCCGGGACGAGTCGAAGGTCGTCTGGCTGTCCCAGACGACGCTCTCGGTGGACGAGACGATGGAGACCGTCGACGCGCTCAAGGAGCGCTTCCCCAACCTGCTCTCGCCGCCGAGCGACGACATCTGCTACGCCACCCAGAACCGCCAGGTCGCGGTCAAGCAGATCGCCGCCGACGCCGACCTGGTCATCGTGGTCGGCTCCCGCAACTCCTCGAACTCCATCCGGCTGGTCGAGGTCGCCCTCCAGGCCGGCGCCGGCGCGTCGTACCTGGTGGACTTCGCCGACGAGTGCGACGAGGGCTGGCTCGAAGGCGTCGGCACGGTCGGCGTCACCTCGGGCGCCTCGGTGCCGGAGATCCTCGTCGACCAGGTGCTGGAGTGGCTGGCGGTGCGCGGGTTCGCGGATGTCCAGATCGTCACCTCGGCGCGCGAGTCCATCCAGTTCTCGCTGCCCAAGGAACTGCGCCGGGACTTGCGTGCCGAAGCGCTGACCGGGGAATCTGCCAAGGGGTGAGTATGTCCGCGCGCCTCCCACGGGGGGAGCTACGAGAGGTGCGGCCCGCGGCCCGCCTCTAGCCTGGAGGTCATGAACGTGTTCGGTGTGGACATCGGCGGTACGGGCATCAAGGGCGCCCCTGTCGACCTCGACAAGGGCGACCTGTCGGACGAGCGGTACAAAGTACTGACGCCGCATCCGGCCACCCCGGAGGGCGTGATCGACGGCGTGCACGACGTCGTGACGCACTTCGGCTGGTCGGGACCGCTGGGGGTGACCTTCCCCGGGGTCGTGCGGGACGGCGTGACCAGGACCGCCGCCAACGTCGACGCCGCCTGGGTCGGCCTCGACGCCCGCAAGGCGATAAGCGACCGCCTCGGCCTGCCCGTGATGGTGCTCAACGACGCGGACGCGGCGGGCGTCGCCGAGATGACCTTCGGCGCCGGGCGCGGGCACGGCGGCACCGTCATCGTGCTGACGCTCGGCACGGGCATCGGCAGCGCCGTCTTCGTCGACGGCCGCCTGCTGCCCAACACCGAACTCGGCCACCTGGAGCTGCACGGCCACGACGCGGAGAAGCGCGCCTCGGTCAAGGCCCGCGAGGACGAGGACCTGAGCTGGGAGCACTGGGCGCACCGGCTGCGCAAGTACCTGGCGCACGTCGAGATGCTGTTCTCGCCCGACCTGTTCGTGCTGGGCGGCGGCATCAGCCGCAAGTCCGAGAAGTTCCTGCCGTATCTGCACGGCCACGGGCTCAGCGCGGAGATCGTCCCCGCCGAGCTGCAGAACAACGCCGGGATCGTCGGCGCCGCGATGGCAGCCGCAAAGCTCTGACCCCGACGATCAGCGCGGCCAGCACGGTGCCGGTGTAGAGCCAGCCGGTCATCAGCGCGAGCCCGGTGAACAGGCCCAGCAGGTGCCCGGCCAGGCTGCCGTCCCCGCTGTCGCCGGTCAGCCCGATGCCCACGGCGAAGGCGATCGGCGCCGCCACCGGGGCCGCCACCAGGTCGTACGGCCGCACGTAGAACGCCGCCGTCGCGCTCACCGCGACGAAGGCGACGCCGAAGAAGACGCCGGGGCCGTCGAAGAGCATCGCGTCGACGGTGCCGGCCAGCACGGTCACCACGGTGACCAGCAGGCCGGTGCCGAGGCCGGTCAGCCGCGGCCTGGGCTGGGCGGCCCGCAACCGGCGGACCAGGGCGGTGACCGGGTGCGCGGGCTTTCCCGGTGCGCCCCGCGGCCCGGGGTAGACCCCCGCGGCCGCCTCCCCGCCTGGTGCCGGGGCAGGAGCGGCAGCGGAGCCGCTCGGTCGCGCACTGTGTTGATCCACTCACCCAACGTAGGCGCCCGGCTCCGGGAAACCGTGCAGCCGACCCGGAATTTCGCCCGGCTGGGCGCCCGTGTTCGAAGCCGGGCCGGGTGGTGCGCCCCGGCCCCGTAGACTGGCGGCCGGCATCCGGGCTGCGGACGCCGGCCTCGTTACGGGAAGCTACGGGAAGTCGCCACGTGTCGCTCACCATCGGAATCGTCGGTCTGCCGAATGTCGGCAAGTCGACGCTCTTCAACGCCCTGACCAAGAACGACGTGCTGGCGGCCAACTACCCGTTCGCCACGATCGAGCCCAACGTCGGCGTGGTGGGCGTCCCCGACGCCCGGCTCGACACCCTCGCCGGGATCTTCAGCTCGGCCCGCGTCCTGCCCGCCACCGTCGACTTCGTCGACATCGCCGGCATCGTCCGCGGTGCCTCAGAGGGCGAGGGCCTGGGCAACAAGTTCCTGGCCAACATCCGCGAGTCCGACGCGATCTGCCAGGTCATCCGGGCCTTCAAGGACGAGAACGTCGTCCACGTCGACGGCAAGGTCTCGCCCAAGGACGACATCGAGACCATCAACACCGAGCTGATCCTCGCCGACCTCCAGTCCGTCGAGAAGGCCATCCCGCGCCTGACCAAGGAGGCCCGCCTCCAGAAGGAGAAGGCCGCCGTCCTGGCCGCGGCCGAGGCCGCCCAGGCCATCCTGGCCGCCGGCGACACCCTCTTCTCGCACGGCATCACCAAGGGCACCGAGCAGGGCACCCTTCTGCACGAGCTGCACCTGCTCACCACCAAGCCGTTCCTCTACGTCTTCAACGTCGACGAGGACGAGCTGACCGACGAGGCCTTCAAGGACGAGCAGCGCGCCCTGGTCGCCCCGGCCGAGGCGATCTTCCTCAACGCCAAGCTCGAGAGCGACCTCGCCGAGCTCGACGACGCCGAGGCCCTCGAACTGCTCCAGTCCGTCGGCCAGCAGGAACCCGGCCTCGCCACCCTCGCCCGCGTCGGCTTCGAGACCCTCGGCCTCCAGACCTACCTCACCGCCGGCCCGAAGGAATCCCGCGCCTGGACCATCAAGCGCGGCGCCACCGCCCCCGAGGCGGCCGGCGTCATCCACACGGACTTCCAGAAGGGCTTCATCAAGGCCGAGGTCATCTCCTTCGCCGACCTCGTGGCCACCGGCTCCGTCGCCGAGGCCCGCGCCAAGGGCAAGGCCCGCATGGAGGGCAAGGAGTACGTGATGCAGGACGGCGACGTGGTGGAGTTCCGCTTCAACGTGTAGCTGCGCGGGCGGTAGGCCGTCTGACCTGCGGCGGAGGTGTGGGGCGGGCTTTGCGGTCCGCGCCGAGTCCGCAAGCGCACTGACGCGTCGTCAGTACGGGGGAGTGGCTACGCCGCCTCGGGGGCTTGCGCGTCGCCCTCGTCGGGGCGGTCCGCGTACGCCTTGTCGACAGCGGCCCGGGTCCGTTCCTCGGAGTCGGGCCATAGGTGGGTGTAGGTGTTCAGCGTCATGGCCGCGTTGGTGTGGCCGAGGCGCTCGGAGACGGTTTTTACGGATTCGCCGTGCTTGATGAGCAGGCTGGCGTAGTGGTGGCGTAGCGCGTGGGGGCCGGTGCCTTTCGGGATGCCGGCCTTGGCGCAGGCGGGCCGCCAGGCGTGGTCCATGAAGTGGGTGTAGACGATGGGTCCGCCCTGCGGTGCCGTGAAGAGCCAGCCCTCCGCGCTGGCTACGGGGAAGTCTCGCAGGTGTGCTTTGAGGGCGTCCCCGGCCATCTTCGGCAGCGGCACTGTGCGGTGCGAGCGCGTGGTCTTCGGGGGCCCGACGTACACGCCGTGACCCGCTGCCTGCTGGATCTGCTGGTCAACCGAGACGGTCGCGTGGAGCAGGTCCATGTGACGGAGTTGGAGCCCGAAGAGTTCGCCGGGCCGTAGGCCGGTCGCGGCGCCCAGCAGGACCAGGGCCTTGTAGCGCCCGGGCATCTGCTTGGACAGGGTCCGTATCTCTTCGACGGCCAGCGGCACGATGCGCGTTCGGGGGACGGCGGGCAGTTTCGCGCCACTGCACGGGTTGTCGGGGATCATGCGGTCGCGGACGGCCGCACGGAAGACGGCGTTGACGGTGTTGAAGACGGTCCGTGTCGTGCTGGCTGCGAGCTTGTGTGTGGACGTGAGGCCGGCGTCATGGCAGAGGGCGGCCGCGACGCCAGAATGTGGCGAGCCACCAGCAGAGAACCGAGCGGTCGTCGGGCCACGGAGCCCGGTCCTCGGCGTCCCAGTCCTCAAAGGAGTCACGCGTCAGGTCGATGGGGCGCCAGGCGGGGTCGAGCGGTTCGTTCTCGGCCGGCGGACGGACGTACCGGCGGCCGTGCTCGTCGCAGGCACCGAAGTCCTGGTAGTTCCGCTGGGCCTCGATCAGGGAGACCCTGTTGGCGCCGACGGCCGTGGTCGGCCAGCGGAACTGGACCCCGTCGTCCTCCCAAAAGCAGACGGGGCAGATTTCGTAGGAGCCAGGCATCTCGTCGAGCACGCGGTGCCCGCAGCAGGGACAGGGGTGGCGGTCTCTCACCAACGCAGTCTCGGTGAACACCCGGCCGGTGTGCCACGGATTTCTCTGGAGCGGCACACCCGACCAGTCCGCAAGCAGTCCGCAGGACGCGGACGCCCGTAAACCCCCATCGGAGGCCGACGCACGCCAACGACGGAACGCCTGGTCAGAGCCATGATCGGCGCTCCGCCACAGGTCAGGCCCAGCTCCGATGTGTTCCGCTTCAACGTGTGATCGAGTACCTACGGGTGCCCTGACCTGCGGGGAAGCGATTTGTGCTGCCTTGCAGTCCGCAGCGGTCCGCAGGATTTCAGATTCGCCTGGCGCCGTGGCCGATACCGGGGCGCGCGCTGAGTGAATGGACCGCTGGGTGAATGTGTCCATGGGGTCACGACCGAGGTGTGGCATGCGCACCCTGAATGACGTCGCCCTGGCTGGCGCTCGGCAGCTGCCTTACGCCTCCCCGGACAGAACGCCCAGTCGTTCGCGTGGTGCCTTGTACTGGATTCTCTGCGGTGCTGTTCAGCTGTTCCCTCTGCTCGACTGACCCCGAGAGTGGTACGTTATTCAGTACCACTCATCGAAGGGTTTCCTGTCATGTCCATCACCGCGAGCGAGGCTCGCAAGGATCTGTTCCCGCTCATCAAGAAGGTCAACGACGATCACGAGGCCATCGAGATCGTCTCCAAGCACGGGAATGCCGTGCTCGTCTCCGCTGAGGACTACGCTGCCCTGCGTGAGGGCTCTTACCTTCTTCGCTCGCCTGCGAATGCCCGCCGCCTCCTCAAGGCCTACGAGAACGCTCTCGGTCGCATAAACCTCTCCGAGCGTGAGTTGATCGACCCTGACGCGGCGGATGCGGGGCAGGGCGCCGGGTGAGGCTCGTGTTCGAGGACCAGGGCTGGGAGGACTACACGTCCTGGCTCAAGAACGACCGAAAGATGCTCGCCCGGATCAACAAGCTCATCGAGGACGTCAAGCGTGATCCCTTCACGGGAATCGGCAAGCCCGAGCCGCTGAAGTATCACCTGGCGGGCGCCTGGTCACGGCGGATCGATGACGAGCACCGCCTCGTCTACCTCGTCACGGACGAAGAGGTCATCATCCTCGCCGCCCGCTACCACTACTGATCGTCCTCCCTCGAAGGTCCACCTCGGCCAGTCCGGCAGACAGTCCGCAGGACGCCCGTAAACCACCGTCGGCAGCCAACGCACGCCAGCACAGACATACCTGGTCGGAGCCATGATCGGCGCTCCGCCGCAGGTCAGGTCCGGCCCGGATGTGTTCCGCTTCAACGTCTGACCGTGTGCTCGGCGGAGGCCTGACCTGCACAGGAAGCGATTTGTGCTGCCCTGTGGTCCGCAGTGGTCCGCAGAATGTCGGATCCGCCCGGCGTCTTGGGTGCGGACCGTTGCGCAGTGGGGCTGCCTGCGCTGCGACCGGCGGTGCGAGTGCGCGATGGGCGGCCGGCGGAATCGGGGCCACGCCGCTGCGGCGAGCAATGGAGTTGCTTACGGACAAGCGGATCGTCGCCGCAGAGCTGCCCGTTTCGCTGAGGCCGTCGAAGGATCGCCGCTACCGGGTGACCGATCCCAACCTGCGATTCTGGTTGTACCTGCTCGGCCCGTACATGGTGGCTCCCGGGCTGCTGAGGTACTCGGCGTCGGCGCCGGCCAAGTCCGCGCGGGCGGCGGCGATTTCTTCCGGGGTGAAGGAGCCGTGTTCTGCCTGCGACCGGCGATCCACCGCAGGCCGGGAGCGCCCCGAATGCGTTCCGACTCGACGGGTGAGGCTGGTGCGGAACCGAAGTGGCGCGGATGGTGTCCAGGTCCGTGTGGGGTACAACAGTGCGAGCGCAGGGGCGGGCGGCACCGTGAAACGAGCTAACAGGATCATCAGTGTGGCTGTGCTGGCGGCAGCGCTGGTGGCGGGTGTGAGCGGCTGTGGTGGCGACTCACCCTCCTCCGGGTCCCGATCGGCGGCCTCCTCCGGTACGGCGAAGGCGAGCACCGGCCCCGCGTCGAAGCCTTCGCTGCCGACGAGATCGGCGACGCTGCAGCGGCCGCAGATGCTGCTCGACACCATCGAACCGCAGAGCGGTACGACCGTGGGGGTGGCGATGCCGATCTCCGTCACTTTCAGCAAGGCGGTGGCCGTCTCGGCCCGCGCGGACATCGAGAAGCACCTGGAACTCACCACCTCGACCCCGGTGACCGGCGCTTGGCACTGGTTCAGCTCCCGGCGGGTGGACTTCCGCCCCAAGGCGTACTGGCCCACCGGGACGAAGGTCACCCTTGACGCGGAACTCGCCGGAGTGGGCGACGGGAACGGACGCTACGGCGTCCACTCCTACCGGCACTCTTTCACCGTCGGCTCGGACGACGAGGTGCACGTCTACGCGGACCAGCACCTGATGAAGGTCTATCGCGACGGCGCGGTGACCAAGACGTTTCCGATCGACGCCGGCAGCGCGAAGTACCCCTCGTGGACCGGGACGATGGCGGTCATGGGCAAGGCACGAAAGGTGCTCATGGACTCGTGCAGCGTCCACATCGCCTGCAGCAAGAGCGATCCGGACTACTACCACGACTACTACCCCTTCGCCGTGGAACTGACGACCTCCGGAACGTACGTGCACTACTCCGACGGCGACCCGCAGCCGGGCCACAGCGCCGGCTCGCACGGCTGCGTCCACCTGTCGATGGCCGACGCGCAATGGTTCTTTGCCTTCGCCCGCCAGGGGGACCCCGTCACCATCACAGGCTCCGCGAGCCCCGCCGCCCCGGCGGACAACGGCTACGCCGACTACGACGTGACCGACTGGAGCACCTGGATCTCTCCCAGCGCGAGCGGGCTCGGCCAGCTCACCACCCCGACCACCGCCTGACAGTCCCGTCCACCCGTCCTTGCCGATGGCCTCGGCAATCCGGTGTAGCGGATCCGGGCGAGCGTCGGACGGCCGCCGTCCGTGCCGACGCGGCTGGTCGCGGCGGGAGGCCGCAGGGCCTCGCATCGTCAAAGCGACGCGCTGGAAGGCGCCCCCTCCTCGCCTTCCAGCGCGTCTTCGACGGCTGTCTCACTCAGGCCACCAGGTGACCGGGGCCGAGGTGCCAACCGAAGCTACGGGATCGCTCCGTACGCGCACTTGTGGATTGCCCGTCCGGGAGGACCGGCGCATGTCCGGTCCGGTGGTGATGGTCCGTGCAGCGATCACCGCAAGTCTGCGGTGAGCTGCTGTCCTTCGGCTGACGGGCCGCGGTTGCGTCCTTGGAAGTGGTGTAGCGGGTTGGACCTGATCCGGGGGTTTGTCCCGGTGTCCGGGTTGGTGCCCGCATAGAGAGACGGCCACCGG